>NZ_JBVAYZ010000005.1:0-284052 GCF_055412865.1 Pseudarthrobacter ribosi
ACAAACTTGGCACACTATTGAGTTCTCAAACAACAGACACACCCGGCACCACCACAACCACAAGGCCATGGATCGCTCCGGAGCAACTTCCCAAACTTACCCGATCAACCGGAACTTTGCAAATCAGCGTTTCCGCGATCCACACCCCATCAACCCGGGCCCCCGCCCACAAACAGCACGCACAAAAACACGAACCATTTTCAGGATGTTTGTCAGGGGGTCGGTCGCAATCTCTCCGCATCAGCGGCGGCGACTCGAACTACTTTACACACCCCACCGACCACACACAAATCCACCCCCAACCCACCCCCACACCCCCAAAAACCCCGCCACCACACCAACCCCAAGCCCACCAGGGCCGCCCCGCACCCCCCGTGGTCCGGGAAACGCTGCCTGTGGGGTGCACCACCTGTATTCGCGGCTCCCTCCCGTTTACGATCAGGAGGTGATGGCAAAGACATGGGCTTGCCAACCGGGTACCGGACGCAACTAGCCGCAGCCTTTGGGAGATCGTGCGCGCGAATGTGCCGACCCTGTTGAACCCGATCGTAGGCACGAGCTTTATCATCCTGCTTCTGCTGGTCAGCTGGCAGGACGCTCCCTTCGGGCTGGCCTGGTCAGGCAGCACAGACGTACTTTGGTGCGTCGAGGTTACTCTGCCAGGGCAAGCGTGTTCTTGATGCCCTGTTCGAGGATTGCGTCTGATAGAGCAGGGTCGGTGACTGCGCGGGAGGCTTGTAGCGTGCCCACCATCACGGAGAAGATGCCGAGGGCTCGAACCTGGGCATTTGTGTCGTCTCCAGTGTCGAGTTCGGCCGCCAACGGGGCCAGGCTGGCGAGTACGCCCTGGGTGTAGGCGTCGCGGGTCTCCGTTGTACACCTACTGATCTCCTCGAGCAGAGCGGCGGAGGGGCAGCCGTGAGCCGGATCGTCGCGGTGACCAGGCGACAGGTAGGCGCGAACAACACGTTCGAACGTTGCGGTTTCACCTGGCTGCGCGGCGAACCGGCCCTTCTCCTCGAGGAGCTGCTCGGTGACCGTGGTGGTCACGAGATCTTCCTTTGAAGCGAAGTGCGCGTAGAAGGCGCCGTTCGTCAGGCCAGCATCGGACATCAGTGTCGAGATACCGGACGCAACGATGCCGTCTTTTTTGAACCGCTCGCCGGCCTTGTCGATGATGCGCCTGCGGGTCATTTCCTTCTGGTCACTGCTGTAACGCATCGATCTTTCGTTGCTCCTCGGCCGGTTCTCATTATGACCATAATCTTTTTCGCCAGAACGGGCAAGACTCCGACACACCTCTTGCGATGTCATAATCCATTTGCATAGAATTATGATCATCATCCAATCAACAAGGAGTTCTCATGGTCCCGTCCTCGAAGCGTGTGGTGCTCGTTACTGGCGCCTCGTCGGGCATCGGCAGATCCGCCGCCACAGCCCTCGTCGGGGCCGGCTTCGCCGTCGTCGGCACGAGCCGCAACGCATCCGATACCGCCCCGATCGCCGGGGTCACCTTCATCGATCTCGATGTCACGGACGACGATTCAGTCGAGCACGCAGTCAACGAGGTCGTCGGCCGCTTCGGTCGCATCGACGTCCTCGTCAACAACGCTGGCGTAGGCTCGTCCGGGGCGGCCGAGGACAGCTCGATCGTGCAGGACATTCGTGTCTTCGATATCAACGTCTTCGGCGTCATGCGCCTCACCAAGGCCGTCCTGCCCCACATGCGCGCTCAGCGCTTGGGCCGGATCGTCAATATTTCCTCGATTGTCGGCATTATCCCGCAGCCATTCATGGCCGCCTACGCGGCATCCAAGTGGGCCATCGAGGGCTACACGGAGTCGGTGGATCACGAGGTCCGCGAGTACGGCATCCGGGCCGTCATGGTCGAGCCGGCCTGGACAAACACGGACTTCGAGGTCAACAACCTGACCGCTGACCGCCCCGTCGACGCCTACGCGAAGCAGCGGAAGATCTTCGCCGACTACATGATCGACGCCGTCAAGAATGGCGATTCCTCCTCGGTCGTCGCCACCTCTATCGTCGCCGCTGCCAGCGACACCAAGCCCAAACTTCGCTACCCCGCCGGCAAGCGCGTCGCCCCGGTTAGCAGGATGCGCCGCTACGTGCCCACCGGCGCCTTCGACGCCCAGCTGCGCAAGCTCAACCGCCTGCCCCGCTGAACGACCGCACCCCACCACCCCACAACACCGATTCATTGCTTAGACCCTCAGGAGCACACCCCATGGTCGACATCAATCAGTCCATAGTCCTCGTCACCGGCGCCAACGGAGGTCTCGGCACCGCGTTCGTCCGACAAGCCCTCGAGCGCGGCGCCGCCCGCGTCTACGCCGCCGCGCGCACGCCCCGCGCTTGGAACGACGCACGCGTGATCCCTCTCGCCCTCGACGTCACCGACGAAGCTTCGATCACCGCTGCCGCCGCCCAGGCAGGCGACGTCACCATCGTGATCAACAACGCCGGCATCTACCGCGACGCCTCCCTCGTCGACGGCCCCGCTGACGAGATCCGCGAGGTGATGGAGACCAACTTCTTCGGCCCCCTCGCCGTCACGCGTGCATTCGCCCCCGCCCTCCGGGCCAGCCAGGGAGGGCTGATCAACGTCGCCTCCGTCGTGAGCTGGTTGCCGTTCACCAACGGCTACGGCGCCTCCAAGGCGGCCCTGTGGTCAGCGACGAACGCGCAACGACTCAACTTCGCGCCGTCCGGGGTCCACGTGCTCGGTGCGTACCTCGCGTACACCCGCACTCCGTTGACCGAGGGCATCCCCGGCGACATGAACGACCCGGCCGACGTCGTGCGCGACATCCTCGACGGACTTCAGAACAACGTGGATGAGGTCCTCGCCGACGAGACCACTCGCCAGGTCCGTGCCGGCTTGTCCGCACCGATCGCCGACCTCGTCGCCGCGGCCAGCGGAGCAGCCGAATGAGTGTCGCCGTACTTGAGATGCCGATTCGCCCCGACGCGGAAGGCGTCGACGACATCCTCCGCGCTGACCTGCCCCACACCGCCGCATTTCCCGGCAACCAGGGCACCGAGGTCCTTGCCGACCCGAAAGACCCAATGAAGCTGTGGCTGCTGACGCACTGGGTGGATCAGGACGCCCTTGATACCTATGTCGCTTCGGGCAGTTCTCCTGAGGGAGCGACGCGCCTTGCAGAGATCGCGTCGGGCCCTCCCACGTCCCGGCATTACGTCACCCACCTGACGTTCTAACCACTGCGCCGTTCGTGCAAGCGGCAGCATGATCGAACCGAATATGGCCACCCGGCGCTCTGCCCACGGAGGGCGCCGGGTGGGCTTGTCTCTTCGTGTGCCTATGCCTTGGGGTGCAAGCTCCTGTCCCCGGCAGTTGTTCGCCCGAACGTGAAGTGCACGGTGAGGTCCTTACGCGGCAGGGCACAGCAGAAAGGCCCCGCGTGCTGTCTTTGCTTCCAAACTCTCCAACGACTTATTGCGATCCAGCATCACAGAAAGACGCCTAGCAGCCGGCGTTCTCCAATTGGGAAAACGGGCCGTTCTTGGGAACTGGGGAAGAAGGAGTTGATGGTGCTAACTGGATCCGAGAGCCTGAATCCGATCCCCGACTGCCCTACTGATTGTGTTCGCGCTGCCAGTTCTCGGCCCAGTGCTCTGGTTCCTCACAGGACGGACGTCGTCGCCGCCAGGACGGTCGGTTTCCTCCTGAAAGCCTGAGTCCGTGGCGGCCGGTTGACCTATAGGAACATGTCCTCCGGGTGTCATTCCGTTAGTTGGCGGTTTGCTCTGTTCCGCCGGCTTTGCGCAGAACCCTGCGCAGGGTTGCCGCCCATTCGTGGGGCATGTCGGTGTACGAGCCATGGTGGCCGGGGAATGTCACCAGCTCACAGCCCAGCCGCTCCGCCAGGATGCGTGACACCTCGCCAAGCCAGGTCTTCCGGTCCTGGGCCCACTGGCCCACGGCCATAATGATCGTCACCCCGTTGCGACGAACCAGTAGAACATCCGGGAGATAGTTCGTCACCGGCAGGAGTTCGAGCTTCATCAGGACCTTGTTCGTGTCGAGCGAGCTGATGCGAGGTTCGCGTTCCCGGGACTTTCTATGGCCGCGGGCATACTCCGCGGCTTGGGCATGTCCTTTGACAAGCCTCCTCACGGGAACCTGAATTCCGAAGATGAAACGAAGCCCTGCCAGCGAAGGGCCGAAGTGGTAGGCCATCCGGTATACGTTGGCGAAGAAACGCTGCCACTTGGCAGCGTTGGGGGATACCCTCGCACACGGCGGCTCATGAGCGATGGCGGCCCGCACGGCATGAGGTTGGGTCTTCGCCGCATCAAGGGCAATTACAGCTCCGCTGCTGCTCCCGAAGATGAAGGGCCGCCTGCTCGCCGGCGGCATGGATGACTGCTACCGCATCCCGGCTTTGCTGGCTGATCTCGAAGTTCTGGGGACTGTTGGAAGTACTGCGGGCGTTCGCACGGCGGTCGTAGGTGATGACCTTGAATTCATCTGAGAGGAGGTCCGCGACGGCGGCGTACAAGTCCGCGTCCCCACCGGCTCCAGGGATCAACAACAACGCCGGCCCGTGACCTCGTACTTCGAAATACAGGTCATCGCCTTCCGACGTGACCCGGTTCGTCGTCACCCTGACGTTGGGCTGTGGAGTACCGGGTTCCCGCCCCGATGTCGTCATCATCGAACAGTACTCCAATGGCTGGCGAGACGGCTTGAGGAGAGATTCGGCTTACTGCCACAGCGTGTTTCATCCGACCTGCCGTCCGGCGTCGCCATCGAACCGCCAAACTGGCGCATACCCAGATCGGAGCCGGTCGGCTCAACTGCGTCGGGCCGGCATAGGCGTTAAATGCGGGAGAGCCCCGACCGTGTGGTTGGGGCTCTCGACCGTTTAATGATGTTCCGGCGGTGACCTACTCTCCCACACCNGGACTCCTGGCACCCCGGCCTCACGTATCGCACCCAGAGCATGGAATGTCTTACCTATGGAGTGGGTCACACCCGCCCCATCACCCCGCAGCTGGGACCGGTTTCCCCTCCTGCGGGGGCGTCTGTCCGCCGTCGAGCCTTAAATGCAAGAAGGGCCGGCACCAAGAGGCGCCGGCCCTTCTCAAGCCACTGGGTTCAGGAGTGCTGAATTACCAGGAGGACTTCGTGATGCCCGGGAGCTCACCGCGGTGAGCCATGTCGCGGAAGCGAACACGGGAGATGCCAAACTTCTGGAAGGTACCGCGCGGGCGGCCATCGATGATGTCGCGGTTACGCAGACGTACCGGTGAGGCGTTGCGGGGCAGCTTCTGCAGGCCGAGGCGTGCAGCTTCGCGTGCCTCGTCGGTCGACGCGGGGTCAACCAGAGCCTTCTTCAGTTCGAGGCGCTTTGCAGCATAACGCTCGACGATGACTTTACGCTGTTCGTTCTTAGCAATCATTGACTTCTTGGCCATGTGTTTAGCGCTCCTCTCGGAATTCGACGTGCTTGCGGATGCGGGGGTCGTACTTCTTCAGAACCATGCGGTCCGGGTCGTTACGACGGTTCTTGCGCGTCACGTAGGTGTAACCCGTGCCCGCGGTCGACTTGAGCTTGATGATCGGACGTACGTCCTTGTCCTTAGCCATTAGAGCTTCACTCCTCGTGCCAGGATTGCGGCGACGACTACGTCGATGCCACGCACGTCGATGGTCTTGATGCCCTTTGCAGAGAGCTGCAGAGTGACATTACGGCGCAGGGAAGGAACCCAGTAGCGCTTCTTCTGGATGTTCGGGTCGAACCGGCGCTTATTGCGACGGTGCGAGTGCGAAATGCTGTGTCCAAAGCCCGGCTCGGCTCCGGTCACCTGGCAGTGTGCTGCCATGACGACTCTCCTCAAAATAAATGAAACGGTTGCGGAGTTCCCGCGTAACCGTGCGACAGGCGGCGTCCGCATCCAGCGCCCACAGCGTTCCGGCAGTCGTCAGGCAGTGGCGTAAACCGACTGCGTTCCGCACTGCGGCGAAGATTGTGGGCCACGGTTACCGGGCGGCGGAAACCTTTCGGAAGCCACCGCGAAGTACCGGGATGCTGGGCGAATACAGGAGTGCACGCAACTTGAGCCCCTAACTACCGGTCATCAGGACTGCCAATATTGCAGACATGTCCCACCAACCGGAGCAATTGCACACGCTCCGCGCCACCTAGCGCCTACCAAGTCTACGAGCTTGACGAATTAAAGACCAATCCGGTATCTGACGGTGTATAAGGGGCGACGCCCGGCCCAGCCCGAAGTCACATCGCCCCCTAGCGGATTCCCAGCTAATTGATAGGCGGCGGGCGGACCGTTGAGCCATGAACTACTCGCTCCCGATGGCCGTTCCGGCGACGGCACACCGCACGCCTGTGGAGCGGTTCCGCGGTCAGTCCCGGAGCCGCTTGTTCCGGGCGGACCTGCTGACTGTGCTCGCGTGGGCTTCGGTGGCCTTGGCCGTCGCACTGTGGCTCGCCGACGGCGGCGCCGCCGGTGTCCGCGAAGAACAAATCCACAACGAAAGGTTCGACTGGTGAGAATACGCGCAGCGGTTTCAGCAGCACTGGTCTCCGCCGGGATTCTCACGGCTGGCTGGCAATCCGGCGCCCACGTGGCCGACGGCGCCACCGTTACCAGTGACGCGTATCTGACTTCGCTTTAGGCAGCCCTCGATGCAGCGAACCTCTAAGCCTTCGGCCGCCGAGAGCCCGGCGCAGAGCGGCCCTGCCCTGAAAAGCAGGACCTTCCAGTGCATGGGGACCGTCATCAGCCTCGCCCTGCCTGCAGGCGCAGCCCGGGGCAGCGGGGAGGTGCTGGAAGGCGCCACTGCCGCCGTCGAACGCGTGTTTGCCGGCCTTGACGCGCCGTTAAGCCTCTACCGCCCTGATTCTGAGGCGAGCCGGCTGGCCCGCGGCGAGGTCACGCTCCGGGACGCCTCGGCAGCGTTCCGTGCCCGCTTTGCGGACGCCACGGGGTGGCGGCTGCTGACCGACGGATTCTTCACGCCCGAGCGGCCCGTTGGTGTGCTGGACCTCGCCGGAATCATCAGGGGTTACGCCATCGACCAGGCGGCCTCCGCCCTGGAGTGCGCCGGCATCAAGGACTGGTGCCTGAACGCCGGCGGCGACGTGCTGGTGAGCGGCTCGCCCGCGCCGGGAACCGGGTCCCCGTTGCTGGCCGGCATCGTGGATCCGCAGGACCGCCGGTCGCTGCTCTCCGGCTTTTCCCTGGGCGGCACCGGCCGCTTCGCCGCGCTGGCAACGTCCGGTACCGCCGAGCGCGGCAACCACATCTGGCGGGCCGGAGCAGACCGGGCAGGAGGGGGCCGGGCCGGCCTCGGACCCCTCGATTTCCGCCAGGTGTCGGTGGCCGCCGCCGACATTCTCACCGCGGATGTGCTCGCGACGGCGGTCGTCGCCGGCGGGAGTCGGATGCTGAGCTGGGCCACCGACAGCTGGGACGTCGAGGTGCTCGCCGTGCTCGGCAACGGGGAACTGCTCGCGACGCCGGGGGTTCCGTACCTAGAGGTGCGTGAGACGGGGGTAGCGCGGTGTCAGTCCGTCGCCGGACGACTTCCCCGTGACGCGGCGGACCACCCACGGTCCGGCGAATTCGCGGACCCAGCGGGCGTTTGCTCGGATGGCCTCGGCCCGGCTGAGTTCCGGAACCGGGGTCATGGGCGGGACATCGATGGAGTGGTCGTGCTCCAGGACGGTGAGGACGCGCTTGGCCATGTTCGCGTGGCCCGCGGCGGACATGTGCATCCGGTCGCTCGCCCACATTCCCCAGTCGTAGTACTCGCTGAAGCGCCAGTAGTCCACCAGGAGGGCGCCGTGGTCCCCGGCGATGCCGCGGACCAGTTCGTTGTAGATTGCGGTGCGGCCGCGCGTGGTGCTGAAGATCTTCGAGCCCCGGGAGTCGAAACCGGTGAACATCACCACGGTTGCACCGGTGGCCGTGAGCTTGCGGATGCCGGCGTCGTAGTCCACCAGCAGATCGTCGATGTCCACCTTGGGCCGGAGGATGTCGTTGGCCCCGGCGTAGATGCTCACGAGGGTCGGTTTGAGGGCGACGGCGGCATCGACCTGTTCGTCCATGATCTGGCGCAGCTTCCGGCCGCGGATGGCGAGGTTGGTGTACCCGAAGCCGGGGTCGGCGGCGCCCAGCTGCTCGGCGACCCGGTCCGCCCAGCCCCGGACGCCGTTGGGACGGGCGGGGTCGTCGTCGCCGACGCCTTCCGTGAAGGAGTCGCCAAGGGCTACATAGCGGGACGTGAAATCCATGGATCCAGTCTGCCAGCAGTTGCCCCAAGCAAACAAAGCGCAGTCCAAACAAAGCCGGGCAAGACCGCTATTCGCGGATCCGGACCGCCGTTTCGCGCAGGTACTGCTCCACGCGGGTGTAGGCGTCCCGGGTCAGCGCCTTCCAGAGGGCGATGGCCAGGCGCGGGTCGGCGGCTTCCAGCTCGGAGATTGCCTCCGCGCTGAGCACCATGACCTCCACCGGGCCCACCGCCCGGACGGTGGTCTCCTGCCGGTTCCCGCTGCCCAGCGCCAGTTCGCCAAAGGTCATGCCGGCGCTGAGCGTATTCAGCTTCACCCGGTCCGCAGTGGGTCCCGGGGACGTGCTGCTGACCCTTCCCGAAGTGATGAAATAGACCCCGCCGAAACGCAGCCCGACGCGCCGGATGACGTCGCCGTCGTCGTAGGACCTCGGGGTCATCAGCGCTTCCAGCGCCGCAGCGTCTGCCTCCTCCAGCGGCGCCAGCGCGGGCGACGCGGTGACGGGCACGTGGTCCGGGAGCAGCAGGTGGTTCCCGTGGCGCTCCAGCAGGCGGTTTTCACAGTATTCGACGGCGGCGCTCCGGGATGCGAAGGACGGCACCTGGCGCTGGGCCGACAGCCCCAGGGCCTCCGTGACGGCACCGTCTGCCTCAATCAGCACCAGTTCCCGGCCGGCGTCGGCCATCCCTTGCCTGGCCTTGGCCAGCATGCGCACGGCAACCTCGCTGACCTGGTCGGTGCGGCGCACGTCCAGGACCACGAGTTCGACGTCGTCCGCCAGGCTGCTGAGTTCCCGCACCATGGACTCGGTTCCGGCGAAGAGGAGGTCGCCGTTGACTTCGATTACCCGCGCCCGGTGGCCGTGGGCACGCAGGACGTCGGCGGCCTCATCGTTCCGGCGGATGCCCGAGGGCGTCTCGGTCACGTCGTACGCGGCGAGGATGGCGGACCGGCCTGTCCGGGCCGCGCGGACGAAGTGGAGCTCCATGTCCAGGGAGAGACGCTGCGCCGTTGCCAGGCCGCGGACGCTGCTGCCGTGCTCATCCAGCGGCGGCGAATAGACTGCCAGGCCCACCTGGCCGGGCAGCACGGCGATTATTCCGCCGGCCACACCGCTCTTTCCCGGCATTCCCACGCTGCTGATCCAGGCCCCGGCGTCGTCGTACATGCCGGAGGTCATCATGACAGACAGCACGCGTTCCACCGGCCCGATCTCCAGCACCTGTTTGCCGCTGAGCGGATTCCGGCCGCCGTTGGCAAGGGTGGCGGCCATGATCGATAGGTCGAAGCAGTTCACCAGGACCGAGCACTGGCGGAAGTAGTCCTCCAGGACCGGCGTCGGATCGTCCTCAATGATGTTGAAGGACCGCAGCAGGTACGCGAGCGCCGTGTTGCGGTGGCCGTGCTTGAGCTCGGATTCGAAGACCTTCTCGCTGATGGAAAGCTGACGGCCGGCGAAGGCGGAGTAGGTGCTGAGGATCCGCTTGAACCCGGACTGCCCGCCCGATCCCCTGATCAGCGAGGTGGCGGTGAGGGCGCCGGCGTTGATCATCGCGTTGGCCGGCCGGCCGGTCCCTTCGGCCAGGGAGATCTCGTTGAACGAGTCCCCGGACGGTTCCACGTCCACTTTGGCGTCCACAGCCTCGGCGCCGAGGTCTTCCAGGGCCAGCCCGTAGGTAAAGGGCTTGGAGATGGACTGGATGGTGAATTCCTCGCGGGTGTCACCGATCTCGTACACCTTGCCGTCCACCGTGGCCAGGGCGATGCCGAAGTTGTCCGGGTCCACGTTGGCCATGGCCGGAATGGTGCTGTAGGGCTTGCCGTCCTTGAGCTCGGCGATCTCGGCGTGGATCTGGCGCAGGTAGCTGTCGATCGGCGATTCCATACCGCCAACACTAGGCGACGCCGGGTCGCGGAAAGCCTCGCGGCGGTTCTTACAGCTGCTTGCTCTCCCGCAGGATCCAGTGGTCCTTGTCCAGTCGGCCCACGATCTTCTCGCCGATCCGGGCGAGGTCTGCGATGTCCTCCTCGCTCAGGGCGTCCAGGAACAGCGACCTGACCGCCTCGACGTGGCCCGGGGCGAGGTCCTCGATAGTAGCCATTCCCGCGTCGGTGAGGTGCGCCGTCGTGACCCGGGCATCGCCGGGGTGCGGACGGCGCTCCACCCAGCCGCGGTTTTGCAGTTTGGTCACCACGTGGGAAAGCCGGGACAGGGACGCGCTGGTGCGCGCGGCCAGTTCGCTCATGGGCAAGAAGCGGCCGCCGGCCTCGGAGAGCATCGCGAGGACGTTGTAGTCGAAAAGGGAGAGTTTGCGCGCATGGTGCAGCTGCGTGTCCAGCGCTGCCGGAAGCAGCGTGTTGATGCTTACCTGGGCCAGCCAGGCCCGGCGTTCGTCGGCGTTCAGCCAGCGCGGTTCAGTCATGGGTACAGTCTAGGAGCATTGAAGCTTGACGGTTCAACTTCGCCGGATTCCGTGACGGGGAGACTCCCGGCCCGGGTGCCGCGGACAGGCGCTAGGCTGACCCTATGTATGTAGTCTCCCTGACCTACAAGGTCCCCGAAGAGATCGTTGACTTCCATCTTCCGGCGCACGTGACGTGGCTGCAGGATGCCTTCGACCAGGGCATCTTTATGGTCGCGGGGCGGAAGATCCCGCGTACGGGGGCCCTGCTGCTCTCCAACGCGGACCGCGGCGCCCTGGACGCCTCGCTCGCCAAGGACCCGTTCTATGCCAACGGAGTGGCCGAGTTCGACGTCGAGGAGTTCCACGCGAGCCGGGTGGCCCCGGGCTACGAGAACCTGCTGGACAGCTGACCCGGGCTGGCGCGCGTGGAGGAACACTGTCCAGTGGAAACACAGTTCAGCCCGCGGGGACCTTGGCGGTCAGTTTCTTCAGTCCCGCCTTTGGTGGAACCCTGACCGGCTCCGGCCAGCGGGGGCTGAGCTCGTCCCCGAGCGTGATGCCCCGGAGCTTGCGCGCGAAGAGCGGCAGCACCCAGTCGCTGACCCAGCGCCGCTGCCCGCGTCCCCGGGCGCGAAGGCCAAGCTTCGCCGCGGGTGCCCATTCCTTGGGCTTGACCTTGTGCCCAACCCCGAGCTGGTCCAGGACCTGGCCGGCGAGATACTTGTGGCCGGCCTTGGACATGTGCAGACGGTCCGAATCCCACATCCGCGGATCGTAGAACGCGTCGAAGCACCAGTAGTCCACCAGCACCGCCTCGTACCTCGCCGCCACCTCGCGGACCCGCTGGTTGTAGACGGCGTTCCGCCTCTTGAGCGGTTCCAGCAGCGCCGAGACCCTGACGTCGAAACCGGTGAACAGCACCACCGTGGCCCCGCTCGCGGCAAGTCTGGCGACGAGGTACTCGTAGTCCTTCATCAGGGCGCGGATGTCGGTCCCGAGATCCAGGATGTCGTTCCCGCCCGCGTACAGGGTGATGAGGGTCGGTTCCATGACCAGCGCGGGTTCGAGCTGTTCCGCGATGATCTGCCGCAGCCTCTTGCTGCGGATGGCGAGGTTGGCGTACTCCCACCCCGGATCCGCCCGGGCCAGCTGCTCCGCCACGCGGTCCGCCCAGCCGCGCACCCCGTTGGGCAGCCGGGAGTTGTAATCCCCCACCCCCTCGGTGAAGGAATCCCCCAGTGCAACATAAACCCGCCGCCCGTCAGCGCCCGGGGACAGAAGCTTCTCGGCCATACCGCCCACGCTAGCCCCGCCGGACGACGTCAGGGTTAACAAGCGGGGCACAGCAGGTGAGCCACCCAAAGCAGCCAATGGCGACTGACGTCATAGAGGCGGCGGCACCTAAGGCAAACCGACCGCAAGGCCGCCGCCGATGCTTTGCAAAGGAGCGCATCGCCGACCAGAGCCGACGAGGCCGCCCGCGGCCGAAAGAGGCGGCGGGCGGCGTCTAAGCGACGGCAAAGCCGCGGTGGCGGACGGAAGCCCAGCAGGATCGGCGGGAGCGTCGGCGTGAGAGCCGTCGAATCTGCGGGAACGTCGGCGTGAGAGCCGTCGAATCTGCGGGAACGTCGGCGTGAGAGCCGTCGAAGCTGCGGGAGCGTCGCCTAGAGCTCGGCCTTCCCCTGCCGCCAGTACCCCATGAACGCCACCTGCTTCCGGTCAATCCCGACATCCCGCACCAGATACCGGCGCATCTCCTTGACGACCCCCACTTCACCGGCAATCCAGGCGTAGAACGGCAGTGCCCCCGCGGGCTTGTCCGGATTCCGGCTGGCGCTGATCGCCGCGGCATCCATCCGGGCGGGGGTCTCCCAGAGGATGTCGTGGTCCACGTTGACATCCTCGGGCTCGGGGCCCGCCGCAGGCTCCTTGGAGGGCCGGAGCCCGACCCAGCCGGGGAGGGTCACGGCGGCCCGGACCGCTTCCTGCAGCATTTCGCCATGCGGACGTGACCGGCCGATCGCCGCACCGCGCGCGAGCCAGGTGATCTCGACGTCGGCGGCCGTCGTGATGCCCTGGAAGTCGCCGGCCTCCGGAACCTCCAGGATGGCATGCCCGCTGAAGTACGACGGGAGGCTCTCGAGAATCGCGCTGATGGCAGGGACGGCCGTCTCATCTCCGGCCAGCAGGACCCGCTGGGCCATCCCGGGACGCCATTCGATCCCCGAGTAGGTTTCGGCGGTGACGCAGTGCGCAGCCCGGTTGTTGGGCCCGATCAGGGTCAGGGTGTCCCCCGGTTTGGCGTTGCGGGCCCAGTTGGCGGCCGGTCCGCCGTGGCCGGCGTCGTCGAAATGCATCACGAAGTCGACGTCGAGTTCCGGGTAGACGGCGTCGAGGCGTTCTTGCCGCACAGTGTAGGTGCGCATCGACCCGCGGGTCTCAGGCTCCATGGCCAGCCACTCGCGGTACCAGCCGGCCTGCTCCGTCCGGAATTCCGGCAACGGCAGCGCGGTGCCGTCGGGCGCCAGCGAGGGGATCATGAGTTTGATCCGCAGGTCCAGGGTGCCGCCATGGACGCCGAAGTTCCGCAACGAATAGCCGCCAAGGGTGACTCGCCGGAAGTTCGGTCCGAGCTCCTGGACCGCCGTGACCTGGACCTCGAAGGCCTGGGTCATGGGCTCGGTGGCAGGCGGCGTCTTGAGGGCCGACCGGGTGCGGGCCGGGGCGGGGTTCGTGGCAGTCATGAGATCAGCTCCAGGGTTGTGGTTTGCGGGACAGCGGCATGGTGGCGGCCCACAGGGATGATCAGGGGTGCGCCGGACACCGGGTCCGGCAGCACCCGGGACTCGAGGCCGAATACCTCGCGGACGAGTTCCTCGGTGACCACCGCCCTGGCGGCGCCTTCGGCGACGATCTGTCCGTTCTTCATCGCAATGATGTGGTCGGCGTACCGGGCTGCGAGGTTGAGGTCGTGCAGCACGATCGCCACGGTGGTGCCGCGCTGCCGGTTCAGGTCCGTGATGAGGTCCAGGACCTCCACCTGATGGGTGAGGTCCAGGTAGGTGGTGGGCTCATCCAGCAGCAGCACTTCGGTTTCCTGCGCCAGGGCCATCGCGATCCACACCCGCTGCCGCTGCCCGCCGGAGAGCTCGTCCACGTTCCGCGCGGCCAGGTCCAGTGTTTCGGTGGCGGCCATCGCCTGCTGCACGGCACGCTCGTCGTCCGGGGAACCGCCTGCGGCTCCGGACCGGAAGAAACCCTGGTGCGGGTAGCGGCCTCGGCCCACGAGGTCCCGGACGGTGATGCCGTCCGGCGCCGTCGGATGCTGCGGCAGCAGGCCCAGCGTGCGGGCCACCTCGCGGGCGGGACGGCGGTGGATGTCGCGCCCGTCGAGGGTGACCGTGCCGGCCGCAGGCTTGAGCAGCCGGGCGAGGCCCCGGAGCAGGGTGGACTTTCCGCAGGCATTGGCGCCGACGATCATGGTCACCTTGCCCTCCGGGATTTCCGCAGAGAGCCCGTCGATCACGGTCCGCTGGTCGTATTTGAGCCGCAGTCCGGAGGTCTGGAGAGTTGCCATCTCAGGCGTCCTTTCGGTTGGAAGTGACGAGCAGCCAGAGCAGGAACGGGGCGCCGAGGGCGCCGGTGACGACACCGACCGGCAGGACCGTGCCGGACAGCAGCAGCGGCGCGATGTTGGCAGCAAAGTAGTCGGCGCTCAGCACGATCAGCACACCGGCCAGGGCCGACGCCGGCAGGCTCGCCTTGCGGACGAACCGGCGGGCGATGGGCCCGGCGAGGAACGCGACGAACGCCACGGGCCCGGCGGCCGCCGTGGCCGCGGCGGCGAGTCCGACGGCGGTGACCACGATGCCCAGCCGGGCCGCCCCGACCCGGACGCCGAGGCCCGCGGCGGTGTCGTCGCCGAGTTCGAGGATGCGCAAAGGGCCGGCGAGGACCGCGACGGCAGGAACCAGCACGAGCAGGGAAAGGCCGAGGACCCCGGCGCGGTCCCAGTTTGCGGAGTTGAGCGAGCCGTTGAGCCAGATCAGGACTTCGGCGGCGGTCCGGATGTCCGCCCGGGTCATCAGGAAGCTGACCACCGCGTGGAGGGCGGCGGCGATCCCCACTCCGGCCAGGATCAGCCGGCTGCCGGCGGCGTCGCCCCGCTGTCCCCCGGAGCCGAGGGATCCGTTTCGGGAGATGCCGTAGATCAGGGCGGCCACGGCCAGGGCACCGGCGAAGGCGGCGCCCGAAACCACGGCACCGGACGCGCCGAAGACGACAATCGCCGTCACCGCCGCGGCGCTGGCGCCGTAGCTGATGCCGATCACGTCCGGGCTGGCCAGGGGGTTCCGGAGCATGGTCTGGAACAGCGCGCCGGACAGCCCGAACGCGGCCCCGATCAGCGTCCCAACCACGGCGCGTGGCAGCTTGTGCTCCATCACGATGAAGCTCGCGCCCGGGATCTTCTCGCCGCCGGTGAGGTGGCCGGCCAGGATCCTGAAGAAGTCGGGGATAGTGACGGTGTAGCTGCCCAGGAGCACGCTGGCCGCGAAAAGCGCCACGACGGCAAGGGCCAGGACGCCCGTGCGGTTGAGCCCGGTCCCGCGAGGTGCGAGAAAACGCCGATGTTTGGACCGGACATGGGCGCCAAGTGTCACCTCGGCGGGGGATTCACCGGACGGGGGTGTCGCGCCGGGGGCGGGCTGGGTCTGCGGGGCGGTTGTCATAGCCCGGCCCCCTTGCTGCGCCGGACCAGCCAGACGAACACGGGGGCACCGATCAGGGCCGTCATGATCCCGGCCGGGACCTCACCCGGAAGCAGGATCACGCGGCCGATCACGTCGGCGGTCAACAGCAGGGCCGGGGCCAGGACCAGCGAAAAGGGCAGGATCCAGCGGTAGTCAGGGCCGGTGAGGAAGCGGACGGCGTGCGGAATGACGAGGCCCACGAAGCCGATCGGGCCGGCCAGCGCCGTGGCCGATCCGCAGAGCAGGACGATGCCGAGGGCGGTGATGCCGCGGGCCAGCCCGACACGCTGGCCCAGGCCGCGGGCGATGTCGTCGCCGAGGGCCAGGTTGTTGAGGATGCGGCCGGTGGCGAGCACAATCACGGCTCCCAGCAGCAGGAACGGCAGGCCCGGGAAGATCACGGACCAGTCCCGGCCGCCGATTCCGCCGACCTGCCAGAACCTGAAGCGGTCAAGGGTGTCCCGGCTGGACACCAAGATGACGTTCATCAGTGAAAAGAGACCGGCGCTCAGGGCGGCGCCGGCCAGGGCGAGCTTCACCGGCGTCGCGCCGTCCCTGCCGAGCGAGGCGATCAGGTAGACCACGACGGCGGCGGCCGCGGCGCCGACGAACGCAAACCAGATGTACCCGGTCAGCGAGGACACGCCGAAGACGTAGATTCCGGTGACAACGGCCAGCGCGGCCCCGGCGTTGATGCCGATGATGCCCGGGTCGGCGAGGGGATTGCGGGCAACACCCTGCATCGCGGCGCCCGCGAGACCGAGGGCCGCCCCGGCGAGCAGGCCCAGGACAGTGCGCGGGATGCGGGCATGGACGACGGCGTGGTCGCCGTCGGCCGGATCGAACTGGGTCAGCGCCTGCCAGACGGTGTCCAGGGCCAGGCCCCGGGCTCCGACGGCGAACGACGCCAGGGTCACGAGCGCCAGTACGACGACGGCGGCCAGCAGCCAGAGCACGCGCGGTCCCCGGGCGGGGAAGGCAACACCCGTGCGCGGCGTCTCCGGCGCGGGCCGGGCGGCTGCGGAAACCGCCGTCGTCGTAAGGGGACTCATGGGAATGTGCTTACTTCACCGCGTCTGCTGCGCTGGCCAGCTGCGGCAGGAACGTGTCCAGCGACCACGGCAGGCTCAGCGGCGAGGAAGCGGAGATGGACAGCGTCAGGGTGTTGTCCGAGTCGGCAACCAGGGTGCCTTTCTTGATGGCCGGGATCTGGCCGAGCAGAGGGTCTGCCTTGATGGAATCGGTGGTGGCTGCGTCTGGAACCCAGGTGACGAAGATGTCGGATTCGAGTTCGTTGGCCTTCTCGGCGGACCACGGGATGAAGAACTCCTTGGAGCCATTGGAATTGTCTTCCACCACGGGGGCCAGCTTCATGCCGATCTCGCTGAGGAAGCGGGGGCGGTTGTCGTTCGCGGTGTAGACGTTGACTCCGTCAGCCGAAGCGGGCTCCAGGTTGCCGTAGATGAAGCTCTTACCTGCGATCTGCGGGTACTTGGAGACCTTTTCCTTGATGGTGGCCTCAGTGTCCGCGACCAGCTTGGTGGCTTCGGCGTCTTTGCCGAGGGCCTTGCCGATGATGGCGGTGGAATCCTGCCAGGAGGTTCCGTAGGCGATCTCGGGGTGGGCCACCACGGGGGCGATTTCGCTGAGCTTCTTGTAGTCCTCCTCCGTGAGGCCGGAGTAGGCACCCAGGATGACGTCCGGGTTGAGCTTGGCGATCTCGGTGAAGTTGACGCCGTCAGCCTCGGAGAACTGGACCGGGGCCTTGTCCGAACCGAAGCCGGCGCCGAGTTCCTCGAGTGCGGCATCCTTCCACGGGGTGGATGCCTTGTCGTTTCCGCCCCATTCGTTCTTCGGGACACCCACGGGAACCACACCGAGGGCAAGCGCCACATCGTCGTTGACCCAGGACACGGTGACGACGCGGGTCGGCTGCTCCTCGATGGTGGTCTCGCCGAACACGTGCTTGATGGTCACCGGGAAAGCGGAGCTGGCCGACTGGCTGGGGGCGTCCGCCGCCGTCGAGCTGGCAGGGCCGGTGGAGCAGGCGGTCAGGGAGAGCGCGACGGCGGCGAGGGCAGCAGTTGCCTGGCCGGAAGCGCGGAGGAAGCGGCGTCTGGGCACAGTGCGCCCCGCGGTAGGGAGAGGCATGGGATTCCTTAGGTCAATGGTGCGAACCTAAGTAAGGCTAGCCTACCCTTGCGGAAATTACGCAAATTTTTCGTAACCTAATAGACGGACCCGGAGCCGCCGCGCCGCTTAAACAGAAACGCGGGGTCAGCTTCGGCCCATCCCGGCGGGGATTACGGACGGGAAGTGACCCCGCGTTGCCGCGGGTTGGAGGGTCAGCGGAGGACGATGTCCACCGGGTTCGCCTCGGAACGCCAGGTTCCCTCGGTGCCGGGCCGCGGGCCGATGACGGGAGCGGTGAGCACGCCGGAACGGTTGGTGCGTTTGTCCCGCAGGATCTCGGTGACCGAACCGAGGTGCCGGGACAGGTCGATCACGTTCTCGGGTGCGGCCAAGAGCAGCTGGAAACCGAACTCATGCAGGGCCTTGATCCCGGCGCCGGCGAATTCCTCCGAAGCCAGCACGAAGGCTTCATCCATCATCACCGTGCCGTAGGTGGTGAAGCCCTGCTCGGCGATGCCCAGCTGGTAGCTCAGCGCCGCGGCCATGATGAACGCGGTGAAGCGCTGCCGCTCGCCGCCGGACATTGAGCCGGTGTCCGCGTGCATAAAGACCTCGGTCTTCTTCCGCCCGCCCTTCGCCGCCCGCGAGCTCTGGACTTCGCGGTGCTCCTTGCATTGGATGAAGAGGTGCCCGCGGACGTCCAGCACTTCGCTGCGCCAGCGCCGGTCCTCGGGGGTCTGCGAGCCGAGCCGCTTCACGAGCGTTTCGAGCGACTTGTAGCGGTTGCCGAGCTCGGCGTCGTCGTCCGCTTCCGCGTCGGATGCACCGGGCGCCGGAGCGGCCGCCTTGCCGGGTCGGGTGTGCCGGACCTTCAGCGCGTTCTGGATCGCGTCCTTGAACTGCTTCGCGGTGGCGGGCAGGGTCTGCTTGATGTCGAGTTCCAGGAAACTGCCCTCATGGAAGTTCACCTCGGAGAGGATCCCGTTGAGCGGCAGGATGCGGCTGCTGATCGAGCGGCGCTCCTCGTCCAGCAGGTGCAGCAGGGTGCTGAAGGACTCGTGCGTGCGCTGGTTGAAGAACTGCCGGAATTCGGCTTCCTGGGCCGGCAGGCCGTCGCTGACGATGGCGTGGTAGCGGGCTTCGAACTCCGCGGCGGCGCCAATCGAGGTGCCGTGGTCCGCGGAAATCGCCGTTCCCCACTCGCGGACGAAGCCCTCGAAGATGCGCGTGAGCCGCTCCGAGGTCGCCTGCCCGCGGGATTCGGCCGCGTGCAGCTCGGCGAGGAGCCGGGTCCGGACCTGGTTGGCGAGGTTGTCCAGTTCGTGCATTTCCAGGACGTCGCCGAAGTCCGCGAAGTACGGTTCCAGCGCCGTGACGGTGGCGTCCGACGGCGGCGCCTGCGCCAGGCGGGCCCGCGCGGCGTCAAGCAGCGCATCGGCGGAGGACAGCTGCGAGTCGACTCCCTTGTATTCGCTCTGTAGGACGGCCGCGGCCTCGGTGCTGGACTGGTGCTTGTGCCGGGCTGCCTCGATGTTGGCCCGCAGCGGTTCCAGATCCGCCTGCGCGGCGAGGGCGTCCTTGAGGCGCTGCTCGATCCGGGCGAGTTCGTCCGCGGCCACGGCGGCCGAGATCTGTTCCCAGGGCCGGTGGTCGTCGGCAACGCGGCGCAGGGCCTCGAGCTGCCGGCTCATCCCCTGGTGCGATTCCTCCCGGCTCTGCGCCAGTTCGGCGGCCGTGGCGAGTTCCTGCTGCAGGTCCTCGACCTGCGCGGCCACAAGCTCCAGTTTGGCCGCGTTGTCGAAACCGAGGACATAGTCCTGCCGGCCGGTGAAGCGGTCGTCCTTTTCCACGGTATGGCGGTTGCGCTTAACCACACCGCCCAGGCTCAGGCCCTTGTCCAGCCGGGCCAGCTCGTCCGGGTCCTCAACGCACGGGAAGGCTAAGTCGAGGGCGATCCGCTCCCGGATCCACCCGCCCGCGTCCGCGGAGGCTCCCGTCGCGAGGATGTCCAGCTTGGTGAGCAGATCGCCGTCGGCTGCATCCTGCACGGCCAGCGCTCCGCCGGCAAGCGGCTTCGAGACGTCCACCGCGCGCAGCGCGCCGCGGACGGAATGGTCGTTGAGGTAGCGGGTCACGGCGCCGAAGTGCTCGCCGGGGACCAGCAGCGTGGTGGCGAGGCTGCGCAGCGCACGCTCGGCGGCCGGCCGCCACTTTTCCTGACCCTCGGCAAGGTCGATCAGCTCGCCGCCGAACGGCATCAGCTCCTCGGGCACGCCGGTGGCCGCCGCGATGGCGCTGCGGTTTTCAATGCTCGACGGCGGCAGCAGGGACTTGCGCGTCCTGAGCGACCCCAGTTCCTGCTGGGCCGCGGCCAGCTCGCGCTTTCTGGTCGCGTGGCCGTCGAACGCCTCGAAGCGCAGCTCCTTGAGCGCCTCCGAATCGTCTTTCAGCTCTGCCGAGCGGGCGGCCGCATGCTCGTGGGCCTGCTCCCAGCCGGCCGCGGACCACTGAAGTTCCAGGCCGGCGTCGGAGAGGGCCTTCCGGGCCGATTCCTCCACCTGCTGGCGGAGCTTGAGCCCCACCCGGGCGTTCTCCAGCGCCTGCTCGATCGCGGAGATCGCGTTGCCGCCCTGGTTGTTGTAGTCCGCCTCGAGCTGCCGCAGCTCCTTGGCCAGGCCGTCCCGGATGCCGCGCTCGGCGCCGAGTTCCTTGGCCTTCGCCTGGGCCAGGTCCTTGAACCGGGCGAGCGTTTTCTCGTGGACGGTGACGGCCAGCTGCTGCCTGTAGGCCCCGAATTCCTCGCCGGCGAGCTCCCGCAGGCGGTTCGCATCCAGCAGCGACTGGGCATACTCCTTGTTCAGCCCCGGGACCGGGGCCAGCTGGTCGCGCTGCTGCCGGACGTCCTCGAGGCGCTGCCGGATCGACATCAGGTTGCTGAATTCCTCGACGACGTCATCGGCGGCGGTCAGCGTGGCGGGCGCGTCCAGGACCTGGTCGCGGAAGAAGTTGTTGACGCTGCCGCCGAGGCCCTTGCCGGCCTGGATGACCCGCAGCAGCGGCAGGGCCTGGTCCGAATTGATCCCGAGCAGGCGCCGGAAGCGTTCCGCGAATGCCTTGTGCACGTCGAAGATCTGGGCGTCCGGGAAGATCACGTCCAGCGCCGATTTGGTGAAGCGCTTCTCCGCGATGCCCTCAATTGCCGTGAGGTCCAGCGGCTTGTTGTCGATCAGGTAGTACCGGCCGACGCTGGACTCCGTGCCGTTCTTGGGCAGGTCGAACAGCGCCGACACGGTCACGCGGGTGCCGGCGGCGTTATCGAAGGTCAGCGCCACGGCGGACCAGGTGGCGCCGGGGCGCTGAAACGCACTCGCCGAGCCTTCCCCGACCGCTTTGTCCCCCACCTTGCCGCGCATGTAGGTGAAGGTGGTCCGCTTGTCCTCGACCGCGCCGCCCGCGCGCTGGGCCGCGGCCTCGTTGGAGCGCGGCCTGGCGTCGAAGACCCGGAGCATCGCGTCGAACAGCGTGGACTTGCCGACGCCCGAATTGCCGGTCAGCAGGGTGCCGTTGCGGTCCACGTGCATCGTGTGGGCCCCATGGAAGGTGCCCCAGTTGACGACCTGGACTAGGGCGAGGCGCATCTGGCCGGGGTTCGTGAGCTCGCCCATCGGGAGCATGGTTGCGATGCTCACTTAGCCGCCTCGGTATCTCCAGTGTGGCTGGGTGACGACGACGGCGATGCCGCCCCCGCCCCTTCGCCGGACGGCTCTGCTGCAAGCAGCGAGCCGTCCGGCTCCGACAGCGGGTCCGGACTTCCCAATGCTCGCAAGCTCGCATCGGGCCCCTCGTCCGGCCCCTTGGATGCCGCTCCCGGGGCGGCATCGCCGTCGTCGTCTTCGTTTGTCAGGTCGCCTTGGGCGTCCGTAGCTGCTGCTTCTTCGCTGTCGTCGTCACCTTCGGCATCGTCCGCCTCGGTGTTCGCCGTGTCGCCGTCGAACTCGAGGAGGGGTTCTGTTCCTGACTGGTCGGTGCTCGCGGCTACCAGGGCGTCGATTTGGGCGGGGATGTCGCCGATGTTCTCGAAGGGGAGGGCCAGGGGGAGGGCGTTGGAGATCGTGTATACCTCGTCCAGGCCGGTGGCGAGGAGGAGCTGGCGGGCCAGGAGTTTGGTGATGGCACGGTTGACGACGTCGGAATCGCGGAGGGCGTCCTGTTGGCCGGCCGGCTGGTAGTGGGCCACGAGTTCGGCGATTTCCTCGCGCGTGATCGTGGGGTCGGTCTGTGCTGTGACGTGGCGGTCCAGGAGCAGGCGCAGGCGGAGCAGCACGATGGTTTCGACCCGGCTCAGGGCCCGCTGCTGGCGCAGGATGCTGGAGCGGGTGCTGCCGCCGATGGCCTCGGGATCCACCGGGCGCAGGACGGCCACTTTGCGTTCGTGGTCCAGCTGCAGGGTCAGGAACAGTTCCGACAGGCGGCTGCGCAGGATCAACTGGTTGTCCAGGAGTGTGGTCCACAGCTTTTCGTCCCGGCCGCCGTCGACGTACGGGCCCTTGAGGAGCTTAACCAGGGCCTGGCGGACCTTCATCGGGAGCACGCCGGTGTCCCCCGGGAAGAGCGCAGCGCCGTCGACGAAGGTGTCGCGCGGGGTGACCGTGAAGGGGTCTGCGTGGACGTGTTGGGCGGGCTCCGCCGCCGCTGCCGCATCTTCGGCTGCCTCGGCCGCGTCTTCCACTGCTGCGTGGGGAAGTTCAGTCATCTTCAGTCCTTCTTGAGCGTGACGACCGGCAGGTACGCGGTGCGCGTGGAGCCGTCGATCTGTTCGAAGTCGAGGGTGTCCCACGCCTCGCGGTCAAAGCCGGCACCTTCGTGCAGGGCGTGGGAGAGCAGGGCGCGGATCGAGTTGATGTGGCGTTCTCCGGGCGGGAGCTGCTCCCAGGCCTCGGCCAGGGTGGAGGCGCCGGCGAACGCGGCGCGGATCGCCGCGGGGCTGGCTTTGCCGGTCCGCGGCGAGCGCACCCGGTCCGAGTCGTTGAAGGCGATAGGGTCGGCCAGCTTGGGCGGGGCGGCGAACTCGTCCGGGTCGAACAGTTTGACCATGGCCAGGGACTCGAAGCCGGCATTGAACAGCACCGGGCCGCTGACCAGTCCGGGGCGTTCGCGCTCGTACGGCAGGGACCGGATGGCCTGTTCGGCCTCCCGGAGAACCTTCCGGAGCCGGACCGACTGGCGGAAGTCGTCGCTCTGGACGTAGGTGTTCAGGCTCTCGCTGAGCTTGCCGTAAATCCGCTGGATCTGGCTGTGCTGGGTCCGCAATTCCGCGACAAGGTTCTTCAGCGTCTCGCGTTCCTCATGGCTGAGGTCATCGGCGAACTGCCTGCTGAGCACCTCGCCGATCGCGGAACGGAACCGCAGCTGCTGTTGCGGATCCTCCAGGAACGCCGTGAAGGAACGGAACGTCCGGCCCTCCGGGCTCTGTCGGAGCCGCTTGTCCGCTTCCAGCACCTGGGCCATCGTGGCGCCCTTGCTGAGGGACTCCTCGATGATCTGGTTGCGGAGCTCGCCCACCAGCTCCTCGATCCGGTCTCGCATCTTCTTGTAGTCCGCGGGCAGGCTCCCTGCGAGGTCCAGGATGTTCCCGGCGGCCTCTACGGCCTCCTCGTCGTCGAGCAGCCCGTCGAAGTCCCCCGAACTGATGTCCTCGATCAGCTGACGCCGTTCGCCGATCTCCTCCTCAAGGGACTCCAGCCGGGCGCTCTGGTCCGGGTTCGTCTCATTGGCGAGCTTCTCGACGTCGCCCAGCAGCGTGCCGAGCCGCGAGCCGTTGAGCGTGGAGCGTTCGCTGGAGAGGCTGTCCAGGAAAGCGATGACACGGGCGGCGGGTTCGGTGACCTCATACACGATCTGCCCGGACTGGTTCCGCCGGGTCAGGAAGTTCTTGCGGGTCCACTCGTCGCCGAACGTCTTCCCGTTGGCGGCGCCGCCCAGGCCCGGGTCCTGGCGGCGGAGCTGTTCCAGGAAGGCGTCGACGTCGGCGTGGAACTGTTCGAGCGGAAGCTGCGGCCGGGTGCGGGTAAAGGACGCCTGCAGCACGGCGATTACCCACGGCGCCGAGCGGGTCAGCGCCCAGGCGGGACCCTTGGTGAGGAGTTCGAGGTCCCTCAGCCGGGCACTGATGGCGTCGGCGGAAGACAGGGCGGAGCGGGACACGCACCCTCCTTACGGCTGCCGTGGGATCTGGACCGGCAGCGGATCAGGAAAACTGCCAGCTACAAGGTTAACGCAGGCCCCGGCTGACATTCCCGGCCGTGCGGCACCGGGCTGCCGAAACCGTCCCGTGAGGCTACCGCAACCGCCCCGTGACCTACGCCCCGGTAGTATTTCGATCCCGTATCAAGAGTCGCGGCACGGGCTGTCGGCTCTGGCTAGCGCACCTCCCGCACCTTACGCTCGGGCTACTGATTCAGCCAAAGCAATGGTGCAGGGGGAAGAATGCAGTTCGACTTAAGCGCAGTGGAAACGGGAACGCTGGTTTTCATCGGGACGCTCGTTTTTGCCCTGGTAATCACACTCTTCATGATGACGGCGTCGTTCGTGGCCCTCGTGCTGGTCGGCGTCGGGCGGCTCGCCTGGATCGTCGCCTCGACTGTGCTGCTGGGCCTTGTCCATGGCATCAACCACCTCTGGGACCGGCTGGTTCACCACGCCTCCACGGTGGAGCTCCCGGGCGACTTCGCCGGTGACTTCGTGGGGGATATCGCGGCGGAGATCATGGGCCAGTCTGCCCCTAGTACCGGCACCTACCCGCGGGTAGTATTGCGGGACAGCTGAAGGGTCCTCCACCCACGGCGGATCCAGGGCTCGAGCCGGTGACCCCGGTTAGAGGAGATGCCCGATGAGCTCCGCCGTTGAGAATCCAGCAACCGACAATCCCGCCGACAGCCCCGCCTCGGATGTCCCGGTCCCGCCCGAGACGATCGGTCCCGACGCCACCGCGGCCGACGCGCGGGCCATCAGCGAAGCCGCCCGCGAGACCAGCTGGGACCGGCCCAGTTTCGCCAAGGGCCTGTACCTGGGCAGCTTTGACCTCAGCCTGATCCACCCCTGGCCGGAAGCGCCGGCGGACGACGTCGAACGCGGGGAAGCGTTCATGGCCCGCCTGACCGCGTTCTGCCGCATAATGTCCGGGCGGACCATCGAACGCGATGCGCTGATTCCGGACGAGTACCTCAAAGGCCTCGCGGACCTGGGGGTCTTCGGCATGAAGATCCCCCGCGACTACGGCGGGCTGGGCCTCTCGCTGGTGTACTACGGGCGGGCGCTGGCGCTGCTGGGCTCCGTGCACCCCAGCCTCGGCGCCCTGATCTCCGCGCACCTGTCCATCGGCGTCCCCGAGCCGGTCAAAGTCTTCGGCACCCCCGCGCAGAAGCAGGAATACCTGCCGCGCTGCGCCGCCGGCGCCATCACCGCATTCCTGCTGACCGAGCCTGACGTCGGCAGTGACCCGGCCCGGATGGGCAGCACCGCCGCCCCCTCGGACGACGGCGAATCCTACGTCCTGGACGGCGTGAAGCTCTGGACGACCAACGGCGTGATCGCCGAACTTGTGGTGGTCATGGCGGTTGTCCCGTCCCGCACCGACGCTGACGGCACGGTCCACAAGGGAGGGATCAGCGCCTTCGTCGTGGAGATGGACTCCCCCGGCATCACGGTGGAAAACCGCAACGCCTTCATGGGCCTGCGCGGCATCGAGAACGGCGTCACCCGTTTCCACAAGGTCCGGGTGCCCGCGGCCAACCGGCTGGGCCGCGAGGGACAGGGCCTAAAAATCGCCCTCACCACGCTCAACACCGGCCGGCTCGCGCTTCCGGCGCTCTGCGTCGGTTCCGGGCGGTGGAGCCTGAAGATCGCCCGGCAGTGGTCCAACGCCCGCACCCAGTGGGGCCGGCCGGTGGGCGAGCATGAAGCCGTAGGCAAGAAAATCGCCTTCATTGCGGCCAGCGCCTTCGCCCTCGACGCCGTCTTCGAGTTGTCCGCCGAAATGGCCGACGCCGGGCAGAAAGACGTTCGGATCGAGGCGGCCCTGGCCAAGCTGTGGTCCACCGAGATCAGCTGCCGGATCGCCGACGAGCTGGTGCAGATCCGCGGCGGCCGCGGCTTCGAAACGGCGGACTCACTCGAGGCCCGCGGCGAGCGCGCTGTCCCGGCCGAGCAGCAGCTCCGCGACCTGCGGATCAACCGGATTTTCGAGGGATCCTCGGAGATCATGAAACTGCTGATCGCCCGGGAGGCCGTGGACGCGCACCTCGCAGCCGCCGGAGACCTCGCCTCCGAGGACGCGAGCCTGTCCGACAAGGCCCGCGCCGCCGTCGGCGCGTCCGGTTTCTACGCGAAGTGGCTGCCCAAGCTCGTCGCCGGAGCCGGCCTGGACCCGCGTTCCTACAGCGACTTCGGCCGCCTCGCGAAGCAGCTGCGCTTCGTCGAGCGGTCCTCCCGGCGGCTGGCCCGGCAGACTTTCTACGGGATGGGGCGGTGGCAGGCAAAGCTGGAGCACAAACAGGCATTCCTGGGCCGGATTGTGGATATCGGGGCCGAACTGTTCGCGATGGCCGCCGCCTGCTCCCGGGCGGAAATGCTGCTGCGGACCTCCCCGGAGAAGGCCGCCTCCGCCTATGAACTTGCCGAGGCATTCTGCGAACAGGCCCGTGTGCGGGTGGATGAATACTTCGACCAGCTCTGGAGGAACACTGACGACGGCGACCACGTGCTCTCCCGCAGGGTCCTGGCCGGCGACTACGAGTGGCTGGAGGCGGGAGTCCTGGATCAGTCCGAAGGCACCGGACCCTGGATTGCCGACGCCAGCCCCCGTGCGTCGGTGAAGGCGAACCTGCACCGGAAGTACCGCTGACAAGGTGCGCAGGGCTGTTCCCCGCCACCCCCTAAATAGTAAGCATCCTTGCTACCTGTGATTGCCCGTGATTAGGTGGACCCGAGGCCATGCACACCGGCCTCCGCATTGCGGTGCCCGGCCCAAACAATGGGCGCGGGTCATTAATTGAAAGTGAGCAGTCCCCATGAGCAACCCAGCAGGCCCCGAAGATCGCACTCCCCGGCGCGCCCGTGACGAGGATGGGGCTGTGAGCCAGGATGCCCGGATCCACGACGCCCGGCGGGATGCTGCCCGCCCCGACACCGGCGGCACCTACGACACCCGCGTCATCCCGACCGGCGCAGCTACCGAGGCACCCACCCGGAGCCATGCCGCGGTCCGCCCGGAACCGACCCGCAGCCAGCCCGTCACCGCCATGCGCCATGACGAGCCCGCGCGTGCCACCCCCGCCGGGAACACTGTGGTCGAAGAGGTTCCCACCCGGGAAACCGTGGTGGCCCGTGAAAGGGAGCAGTTCGGCGGCATCCAGATCGGTTCAGCATTCTTCGGCTGGCTCGCCGCCACGGGCATGGCTGTGCTGCTGACCGCTCTCGTGGCCGCCGCCGGCACCGCCGTCGGCCTCGCCACCAACACGGACGTCAACGCAACGGTCGCCTCCGACAACGAAACCGTGGGACTCGTCGGCATCATTGTGCTGCTGGTGATCCTGTTCGTGTCCTACTTCGCCGGCGGCTACGTCGCCGGCCGGATGGCCCGCTTCAACGGAGCCAAGCAGGGGTTCATGGTGTGGGTCTGGGCCCTCATCGCCGCGGTCGTCGTCGCCCTTCTCGGCGTCGTGGCGGGCCAGCAGTACAACATCCTGGCCCAGCTCAACGCCTTTCCGCGGATCCCGGTCAACGAGGGCGAACTGACCACCACGAGCATCATCGCGGCAGTTGTGGTGGCCGCGGTGGCCCTGGTCGGCGCCGTCCTCGGCGGCACCGCCGGCATGCACTTCCACCGCAAGGTGGATCGAGCCGGATTCGCCCCGGCGGACACCGTCGAGGCACGCTAGGCCGGCAGGCAGCCGTCCACGACCTGCCGGGCGCCGGGCGAACATTGCCCGGCGCCCGGCAGGTGTTTAACCGTCAGGTGCGCTGCCGGCCGTTCAGCCGAACTCGACTGCGTCTGCGTCTGCGTCTGCGTCTGCGTCAACGTAATACCAGCGGCGCTCGACCCGCAGGAAGCGGCTCGTCTCGTGGTGGACTCCGCGGTCGGCGCCGTGCCGGAAGTGGGCCTTGAACTCAACCGTCCCTTCGGTGTCCAGCGGGCCGCCGCAGGACGTGGACAGGATGTCCAGCCGCCGCCACTGCAGGTCCGGATCCAGGTCAAGTTCGGCAGGCCGGGTCTCCGGGTGCCAGGTCCGCAGGAGATAGGCGGCGTCCAGCACAACGAACGCGCTGTACCGGGAGCGCATCAGTTGTTCAGCCGTCGGGGCCTCAGCCAAGCCGTCGTGGAAGCGCCCGCAGCACTCGCCGTACTGTTCCCCGGACAGGCAGGGGCAGTTGCCCCGGAACGGGGCCCGGACAGGCTGGGCATCGGCTCCCGGAGGGGCAGCGGCTGGGGGCGTCACAATTGTCCTTTCCGGAGGCCGGACCACGCCGGCAGGGCTCCTTCCGACTATAGACGCAGGTCCCGCGGGGCTGACACGCCGGAACGGATAACAGCTTTGACACGACTCCGCGAAGAGGCCGCAGGGCTGCGTGTCCACGGGAAAAGTCCGTATGGTTAAGGGGTGTTGTTGCCCGCCGGTTGTGGCGGGAAGCGTCGCCGTAAGGCCAACCAGGAGAGGTGAAATGGAAGATCCGACAACCATCGCGCTCAACCTGACCTTCTTCGGGACCCTGGCAGTGGCGCTCGTCATGTTCTTCGGCCTTTTCCTTGTTTTTGTGGCCACGCTGGTAATCGCGGGCCTCGGCCGGCTGGTCGCCGTGACCGTCGTGGCGGTGGGACGCGGACTGTTCCGGACCGCCGGCCGCACCGCCGGAACAATCCAGCTGAACCGCCCGGCCCGGACCCCCGGGGCCGCCCAAGAGGCCCGGCCGCCGAAAGCCGTTCAACCGGAAAAGGCTGCCAAGCCGGACAAAGCCGCGAAGCCGGACAAGCCCGCCAAGAAGGAACCCGCCCTGTCGCCGGACTGGGCTGCCGCCGTCGCGCAGGCCGATGCCCGCGCCGCTGCCCGGGCCAAGGCGGATGCCGCCCCGGCGGTCAAGGTCTCGGTCCGCGAACTGCCCAGCCCCACGGCTCCGGCACAGGACGTCGCGGCAGTGGCGCCGCTCGTGGAGTCAGCCACGGACCGGAACGGCCAGCTCGGCACCGTCCCGCGGACCTTCAAGAAGGCCCCGATGCCCGCTGCGAAGTCCCTGCTGGACACCGGCTCGATGGTCTCCCTGCACGGCCGTCCGCCGCTGCCCCGGAAGCCCCTGGGCAGGCCCCTGAACGAACAGTCATCCAAGCCCCAAAACAATCAAGAACCCAAGTCGCTGGCCCAGGAGCGCAAAGCCGGCTGAGGCCTTACCCCTGGCAGTCAAGTCGGCTAGGTTGAAATGCATGGAATTCAGGTACCTCGGGAACAGCGGCTTCAAGATTTCGGAAATCACCTTCGGCAACTGGCTCACGCACGGCTCGCAGGTGGAAAACGAGGTCGCCACCCAGTGCGTCCGGGCCGCGCTCGACGCCGGTATCAGCACTTTCGATACCGCCGACGTCTACGCCAACACGGCCGCGGAGACCGTGCTGGGAAAGGCCCTCCGGGACGAGCGGCGTGAGTCGCTGGAAATCTTCACCAAGGTTTTCGGCCCCACCGGACCCAAGGGCCACAACGATCTTGGCCTGTCCCGCAAACACATCCTGGAGGCCATCAACGGCTCCCTCACCCGGCTGCAGACGGACTATGTGGACCTCTACCAGGCCCACCGCTACGACTACGAAACCCCGCTGGAAGAGACCATGCAGGCCTTCGCGGACATCGTGCGGCAGGGCAAGGCCCTCTACATCGGCGTCAGCGAGTGGACGGCCAGCCAGATCCGCGACGGCCACGCCCTGGCCAAGGAACTCGGCTTCCAGCTGATCTCCAACCAGCCGCAGTACTCCATGCTGTGGCGCGTCATCGAGGCCGACGTGATTCCGACGTCCGAGGAACTAGGCCTTTCCCAGATCGTCTGGTCGCCGATAGCGCAGGGCGTGCTGAGCGGGAAGTACCATCCCGGCAGGCCGGCCCCGGAGGGAAGCCGCGCCACGGATTCCAAAGGCGGCTCGAAGATGATCGAGCGCTGGATGTCCAACGAGGTCCTCACCGGCGTGCAGCAGCTTAAGCCCATTGCCGACGAGGCCGGACTTACCATGGCCCAGTTGAGCATCGCCTGGGTGTTGCAGAACCAGAACGTGGCCTCCGCAATCATGGGCGCGTCCCGGCCTGAGCAGATCGAAAAGAACGTGGCGGCCGCGGGCGTGAAGCTGGACGCCGGGATCATGGAGAAAATCGACGCCGCGATCGGCTCGCTTGCCGAACGCGACCCGGCGCAGACCAAATCGCCCGCTTCCCGGGAGGGTTAGTCCCGTGACCGCCGGGCCCTCGCTCGCTGTCACCGGTTCCACCGGACACCTGGGCGGCCTGATGGCCCGGCAGCTGGCCGCCGCCGGCAGCCCGCAGCGGCTGCTCGTGCGCGACCTCGGCCGGGAGCCGGAGTTGGAAGACGCCATCCCTGCCGTCGTCACCTACGCCGATACCGTCCTCGCCAAGGCAGCCCTCGAGGGGGTGGAGACGCTCTTTATGGTCTCCGCCGCCGAGGCCGAGGACCGGCTGCAGCAGCACTGCACCTTTGTGGACGCGGCGGCCGCTGCCGGCGTGCAGCACATCGTCTACACCTCATTCTTCGGCGCGGCAGCGGATTCCATCTTCACGCTGGGCCGGGACCACTTCGCCACCGAGGAGCGGATCAAAGCCTCGGGGATGGACTACACGTTCCTGCGGGACAACTTCTACCTGGACTTCCTGCCGCTGCTGGCAGGCGAGGACGGCGTTATCCGCGGACCGGCCGGGGAGGGCGTCATGGCGGCCGTTGCCCGGGCGGACGTCGCCCGTTCCGCCGTGACGGTCCTCCGGGACCCGGCCCTGCACATGGGCAGAACCTACGACCTCACCGGGCCCGAGGATCTCTCCCTGGCCCGGGCCGCGGAACTCCTCACCGCCGGCACCGGCCGGACCATCACGTTCCACAACGAGACGCTTGAGGAGGCCTACGCCTCGCGGGCCTCCTATGGCGCCCCGCGCTGGCAGATGGACGCCTGGGTGAGCACTTACACGGCGATCGCCGCCGGCGAACTCGCCGGCCCGACGTCGGCCGTGCACGAGCTCACCGGCCGCGAACCGCTGGGACTGGCGCAGTTCCTGGCCAAGTCGCACACGATTTAGTCGCCCGGCGGGCGGCTGCCGGACCGGCCCAGTATTGACGGCTTCCGGGCTGCGGCGTAGACCTGAAGACAGGTGTCACCGGTCCCAAACCGGGCTGGTCCGGAGCAGAATCGCAGTGCCATGCCAAAGCAAATGTCCCGACACTCGTCCATCCTGAAGACCCCGCGGCACGGCCGGAAGCTCACGCCGCACCCCGGCGAGCCGAGCCACGGTCCCCTGACGGCAGAGGAACTGCAGCTCGCCGCGCGGAACCACTCCATGCCGCTGGAGGCCCTGCGGCATGACACCACCCCGCCCGGGCTGCACTACCTGCTGAACCATTTCGATATCCCGTTCATCGATGCCGAGCAATGGCACCTGCGGATCAGCGGCGCCGTGCAGCGTTCCTTGGAGTTGAACCTCAAGGCGCTCCGCCGGTCGCCCAGGATCAGCATCCCCGTGACCCTGGAATGCGCCGGCAACGGCCGCTCGCTGCTGCGGCCCCGCCCGGTGAGCCAGCCCTGGCGGCTGGAGGCCGTCGGCACCGCCGTCTGGACCGGGGTTCCGCTCGCCTACTTGCTGACCCAGGCCGGGGTGGAGGACGATGCTGTGGAGGTGGTGTTCACCGGCGCCGACAGCGGGATCCAGGGTGGCGTCCGGCAGCAGTACGCCCGGAGCCTTCCGATAGCGGAAGCCCTGCGGCCCGACATCGTGCTGGCCTACCGGATGAACGGCAACGACCTGCCGCCGCAGCACGGCTACCCGCTGCGGTTGGTGGTCCCCGGCTGGTACGGCATGGCGAGCGTCAAGTGGCTCTCCTCGATCAAGGTGCTCACCAAGCCGTTCGACGGTTTTCAGCAGGCGGTCGCGTACCGGTACCAACAGGATGCTGACGACGCCGGCACCCCCGTCACCTGGATCAAGGTCCGCTCGCTGATGGTCCCGCCTGGCGTCCCGGACTTCTTCACCCGCAGCCGGATCGTGCCGGCCGGGCCGGTGCTGCTGACCGGCCGGGCCTGGTCCGGGGAGGGCTCGGTGCGGCGCGTCGAGGTGGGGATCGACGGCAAATGGACGCCGGCGCATCTGGAACATCCGGCCGCGCCCTTCGCCTGGTGCGCCTGGTCCCTGCCCTGGGTGGCTGACCCCGGCGAACACGAGTTGGCCTGCCGCGCCACGGACGCCACCGGTGCCACCCAGCCGCTGGAGCAGGCCTGGAACTACCAGGGCATGGGCAACAACGTGGTGCAGCGGGTCAAGGTGACGGTCGAGTAGGCGCTCACGCTCAGCAGCCGTCGAAGTCGGTAAGCACCTGGATCTTGAACCCTGCTAGTGGATGTGGCTTCCGCCGTTGATGTCGATGGTGGTTCCGGTGAGGTAGGCGGATTCCTCGGAGGACAGGAAGGTGATGACGGCCGCGATTTCCTCGGTGGTGGCGTTGCGGCCCAGGGGGATGCCGGCGTTGATGGCGGCTTCCTGCTCCTCTGTGCTGCCCACGCGGATGTTGGTGTCCACGGCGCCGGGGGTGATGGCGTTGACCGTCACGCCCGTGGCGCCGATTTCGCGGGCCAGCGCCTTGGTGAGGCCCAGGATCGCGGCCTTCGCAGCGGAATAGGGGACCTTGCCGAAGACGCCGCCGCCGCGCTGGGCGGACACGGAGGACATGTTCACGATCCGGCCCCAGCCGCTGGAAATCATGTCCGGCAGGAAGGCCTTGGTGACGAGGTAGGTTCCGGTGGCGTTGACGTCCATCACCTTGTGCCAGAGCACGAGGGTGGTTTCCAGGAACGGGACGGGCGAGGTGATGCCGGCGATGTTGGCCAGGGCGCCGACCGGGGGAAGGTTGCCGGCACTGACTTCGGCGGCGACCGCCCGGTAGGCGGCGTTGACGGAGTCCTCGTTGGCGACGTCGATCTGGTGGCCGAATGCGGGAACGTTGAATTCGTTGCCGATGTCGGCGGCGACCTTGGCGGACTTCTCGCCGTCGAGGTCCAGGATCACCACTCCCCACCCCTGGCTGGCGTAGCGGCGTGCGGTGGTGATGCCGATGCCGCGGTCCGAGGTGGCTCCGGTCAGGACGGCGGTGCGCCGGGTGGTGTTGCTCATGATGCTCCTTGAATGGTGTGTTGTGACTTTTGCTGGGATCGATTGCTCCGTAACTGCCGTTTTGAGGGCTCATAACGGCAGTTACGGAGCAGTGGGTGGTCAGATGAGACCGGTGATGAAACTGGCGGCCTTGGCGGCCGCGGCCGGGCGTTCCTCGTGGGTGACGTCCCGGGTCTCAAGTTCGAGCGAGAAATGCCCGGTGTAGCCCTGTGCCGCGAGCCGACGGAGTCCCGCGGCGAAGTCCGCGTGGCCGTTGCCGATGCTGAGGTTGATGTTCCCCGGGGCGGCGTCGCGAAGGTGGACGTGCGAGATCCGCCCCGTGTGGCGCCGGAGGTACTCGAGCGGGTCCTCGCCGGCGGCCACGATGTGGCTGAAGTCCATGACGATTCCGACGCCGGACCCGGCCAGCCGCTGGGCGAGCAGTTCGGCACGCTCGAGGTTCCAGCAGAACCGGAGGAAGTGCAGCGATTCGGTCCAGACCTCGACGCCGAACCCTGCTGCGCGCTGTCCGGCATGGATCAGCCCGGTAGCGACAGCGTCCAGGTCCTCCTCAAGGCTCCGGACCGGTTCGTGGCTGAGGGCTCCACAGGGAAGGACCAGCGCCCTGGCTCCGGTGTCGGCCGTGAGGGTGAGCAGCGCCGTCAGGTGCCGTTCGCGGGCCGCCTCCCCGGCGGCGTCGAGTACGGCGTTGAGGTCCCCGATGTCCCCGTTGACCGAGCGCACCCGGAGTCCGGAGGCTGCGACCTCGGCTGCCACGAGCGCGACGGCGGCCAGGTCCAACTCGTAGGGGACGTGGTCACAGACACCGGGGAGGGCGCCCAAGTCGATTTCCTCGAAGCCGAGGTCCGTCATGGTGCGGAGCGCCGTGGACAGGTCCTGGTGCCGGAAGCTGATGGACGAGCAGCCGAGTCGGGAGTTGAACATCGTCGTTGATCCTCTGGTCATGCCCGGGGGCGGTGGGGTTGCAGACCACCCTACGGAATTTCATTGTCAACAGTCAACCCTTGAAGTTGACTGTTGACAATGATGTATGGCGCGGGTCACACTGAATTGCATCAGTTGTTAACAGTCGACAGCACCGAGCGGCACCGCTTCGGTTGCAAATCGAAAGGGATTCACCATGAGCAACGAAGCTCTGAAAATGCGCGGGCCGGTCCACGGCACCAAGGACGCAAAGCGGGTCGCCGTCGGATCCGGCGTCGGCGCGGTGATCGAGACTTATGACTTCATCGGTTTCGGCACGGCGGCTGCCCTGTACTTCGGGACGGCGTTCTTCCCCACGGGCGACCCGGTCACGGGAACCCTGGCCGCTTTCGCCACCCTGGGCGTCGGCTTCGCCGCCCGGCCCATCGGCGGCATCATCGGCGGGCACCTCGGCGACAAGGTGGGCCGCAAGCCCGTCCTGGTGGCCTCGCTGATCCTCATGGGGGTGGCCACGTTCATGATCGGTCTGCTGCCCACTTACGAGCAGGTGGGCCTGCTGGCCCCGGCCCTGCTGGTGTTCGTGCGCATCGTCCAGGGCCTGGCCTTCGGCGCCGAGTGGGGCGGCGCGATCCTGATGAGCTACGAACACGCCCCGTGGAAGTCCAAGGGCAAGTACACCGGCATCGTGCAGGCCGGCTTCCCGGTCGGGCTGCTGCTGGCGAACCTGGTCTTCCTCGTCAGCGTGAACCTCGGCGGCGAACTTGCCTGGCGGGTGCCGTTCCTGGCTAGCATCGTCCTGGTCGCCGTCGGCCTGATAATCCGCGCCAAGGTCCCCGAGTCCCCCGTCTTCGACGAGGTCAAGGAAAGCGGCTCCATCGTCAAGTCGCCGATCACCGAGGTCATCAAGACCGACTGGCGCAACATCGTCAAGGGCATCGGCCTGCGCATCGCCGAGACCGCCGGGTACGCCGTGTCCATCACGTACATGATTTCCTACCTCCACACCGAGCAGCTCGCGGATAAGACCCAGACCCTGGTGGCCCTGTGCATCGCCTCGGCCATCGGCATCTTCGCCACCCAGGCCTGGGCCCGGCTCACGGACAGGATCGGCCGCCGGCCACTCTACATCTGGTCCTGCGCGTTCGCCCTGCTGTTCGGCATCCCGATGTTCCTGCTGGTCAACACCGGCATGTTCATCGCCATCATCATCACCGTCGCCATCTCCTACGCCGTGTGCCAGAACTCCCTCGCCGGTGCCCAGGGCGCCTGGTTCCCGGAACTGTTCCAGGCCAAAACCCGCTCCTCCGGGGCCTCACTGGCCTACCAGATCTCGGCCATGGTCTCCGGCTTCACCCCCTTCGTCACCACGCTGCTGTTCGTCAGCCTGGGCTGGATGGGCCCGGCCCTCCTCTTCAGCTGCTACGCAGCGATCGGCCTCTGGGCCGCCCTCGTCACCCGCGAAACCTGGGGCAAGCGCGAACGGCAGCTGGCAGATGAAGCAACCAAAAGCACCCCCTCACGCGTAGACGCCTAACCCGCACCGCCACTCACCTACCTCAGGGCCTCGCGGCCTGCCAGGCGGCCCAGCCGCCACATCAGAAAGGGATCATCGTGGTTCTCACGCAAGAAACACACCCCCAAGGCCAAGCCCCCGGCGACGCCGCGGAAACCGCCCCAGAACGCCTCGAACGCGTCAACGGCGCCGCGTACCGGATCCGGCACCATGCCCTGAACATGGGCGAGGTCCAGGGCCAGGGCTACGTGGGCCAGGCCCTGGGCGCGGCTGACATGCTCGCCGCCGTCTACGCCGACCAGCTCCGGTTCCGCGCCGAGGATTCCGAATGGGAGGAACGCGACCGGTTCCTGCTCTCCACCGGCCACTACGCCATCGGGCACTACGCGGCCCTGGCCGAGGCCGGGATCATCCCGGTCCAGGAACTGGACACCTACGGCTCGGACGATTCCCGCCTGCCGATGTCCGGGATGTCCACCTACACCCCCGGCATGGAAATCTCCGGTGGCTCCCTGGGCCACGGACTCTCCATCGCCGTCGGCATCGCACTGGGCCTGCGCCACCAGGGCTCCACGGCGAGGGTCTACAACTTCCTCTCCGACGGCGAACTCGACGAAGGCTCCACCTGGGAGGCCGCAATGGGCGCCCACCACCACCAGCTCGGCAACCTGACCGCACTGGTGGACATCAACGCCCTGCAGGCCGACGGCAAAACCGACACCGTGCTCCGCACCGAACCCGTCACAGAAAAGTGGGAGGCCTTCGGCTGGTACACCCAGCGCGTGGACGGCAACAACATGGCAGCCCTGCTGACCGCGTTCGACAACGCCGCCGCCCAGGCCTCCCTCACCGGACGGCCCTCCGTCATCCTGTGCGACACGAAGGTCGGCCGCGGCGTGCCGCTGCTGGAGGACCGGGAAAAGGCGCACTTCATGCGCATCGAGGAACACGAATGGCAGACCTGCCGCGAACAACTCACCGCAGGACACACAGGAAAGGCCAGCTCATGAGCACCACCGCCGCACCCAAGCTGAAGACCTCGGCCATGATCGCCTCCTTCGCCGACCCCGGCCAGAAAACCGCCTCCGCACCGTTCGGACACGCCCTGGTCAAAGCAGCACAGGAAAACGAGAAAATCGCCGGCCTGACCGCGGACCTGGGCAAGTACACCGACATGCACATCTTCGCCCAGGCCTACCCCGAACGGTTCTTCCAGATGGGCATGGCCGAACAGCTGCTCTTCGGCGCCGCAGCCGGCCTCGCCGAAACCGGCATGGTGCCCTTCGCCTCTACCTATTCCGTCTTCGCTGCCCGGCGCGCCTACGACTTTCTCTGCCTGGACGCCGCCGAACCGAACCTGAATGTCAACATCGTCGGAGGCCTGCCCGGTCTGACCACCGGCTACGGACCCAGCCACCAGGCCACCGAGGACATGGCGATCTTCCGCGGCATGCCCAACCTGACCATCGTGGATCCCTGCGACTCCCTGGACATCGAACAAGCCGTCCCCCAGCTCGCCGCCAGCTCAGGACCCAGCTACCTGAGGCTCCTGCGCGGCAACGTCCCGACCGTGCTCGATGAATACGACTACAGCTTCGAACTCGGCAAAGCCAAGGTCCTGCGCGGCGGCGCCGACGTCGTCTTCATCTCCAGCGGCCTGATGACCATGCGCGCCCTCCAGGCCGCCAAAGCCCTGGCCGCCCACCACGTCGCCGTCGCCGTCGTCCACGCACCCACCATCAAACCCTTCGACACAGCAACAGTCCTCGCCGAACTCAACACCGACCGCCTCGCCGTGACCCTTGAAAACCACAGCGTGATCGGAGGGCTCTTCGAAACCGTCGCATCCGCCGTCGTCACCGCCGGTCTGGGCAAACGCGTGGTACCAATCGCCCTGCCGGACCAGTTCCTCGACGCCGGAGCCCTGCCCACGCTCCACGATCGCTACGGACTCACGGTCCAGAAAATCGTCGCCAAAGTCCTCGCGGAACTCGGATAATACGCGGCCACGGCAGAAGCGCGGCGCGGGCACAGGGCCTGCGCCGCGCTTCTGCCGTAAGATCAACAGTTAACACAGCAACGGTCGACAGTAAGTTGTCAACCGTCACCCGCGACATTGAGGACACCCGCTATGGCCGGAGCTACAGCACCGCTGCTGGGACTCGAGAAGAAGAGTCTCCGCGAACAGGCCCTGTCCGCGCTGCGCATCGCCATCACCAGCGGCGAACTGGAGCCCGGACGGCATCTGGTGGAAACCGAGTTGTCGGACATGCTGCAGATCAGCCGGGGCACGCTCCGGGAAGCGCTGCGCCAGCTGGAACAGGAGGGCCTGCTCTCGGCCGGGCCGCGGGGCCGGCTGTCGGTGCGCCACCTCGATGCCAAGGAAATCCGCGACATCTTCGCGGTGCGTGCCGCGCTCGAATCGCTCGCGGCGCGGACGCTGTGCGAACTGCCGGACCGCGTTCAGGTCACCGCTTCGCTGCGCACCGCGATCGAAGCCATGGCCGCGGCGGCCGAGGGCAGCCTGGAAGAGCGGATCGAGTCCGACCTTGAGTTCCATCGGACGATGTGCCGCCTCACCGGCAACGAAACCCTGCTGCACTCCTGGGAGTCCCTGGAGGGTTCCATCCGCATGTCCATCATGTTCGCGGGTGTGGAGCGGGCCGTCAGCAACATGAGCGTCGACAGGCATTTCGACATTGTCACGGCGATCGAGTCCGGCGACGCCTCGCTCGCACGACAAACCATCCTCGAGCACATGGACGGCGCCGCGGCGAACCTGGTGGCCTAGCCCCTAATAGTCCACAATCGCGCCGGCGGAGATATTGACCGTGGCGTCGGTGATGGCGCCGGCCTTGTCCGAGGCCACGAAGCAGGCGACGTTTCCGACGTCGGCCAGTGTTGCAGTGCGATTCAAGTGGGCGGACTTGGAGATCTCCACGATGATCTCCTCGCGCCCCTCCGTCTGCCACGGGATCGTCTCGATGATGCCGCCGGAAACCATGGTGACCACCCGGATGCCGTGTTTGCCGAGTTCCAGGGCCCACTGCCGGCGCAGCCCGTCCATCGCGTCCAGGGCCACCTTGAAGCCGCCGAGGCCGGGCGCGGTCTGGGGGCCGGAGCCGCCGAACATCAGCACCACGCCCGAGCGCTGCTTGATCATGTGCGTCGCCGCCGCCCGCGTGGTGAGGAAATGGGTGCGGGTCGCCAGGCTGATGGGCTGGGTGAAGTCGTTGACGTCAATGTCCATCAGCGGCTGCTGGATGTCGCCGAAGGAGATGACATTGAAGGAGATGTCGATCCGTTTGTTCTTCTTGGCCACCCGGTCCACGAACGCGTCGACCTGTTCCTCGTCCAGGGCGTCGACGACGGAGGTTTCCGCACGGCCGCCGTCCTCCTCGATGTCCCGGGCCACCTTTTCCAGCCGCGACTCGGTGCGACCGGCGAGGTGGACGAAGGCGCCCTCCGCCGCAAACGCCCGGGCCACGGCTCCGCCGATAGAACCCCCCGCACCGTAGACCAGCGCGGTCTTGCCCTTCAGCAGTCCGTTTCCAAGCACCTCGTTGTTCAGCATGGTCGCCTGCCTCCCGCGGTGGAGTGGTAAATTCCCTCAACTATGTTCTCGCCCGCGTCCGCTGGCAAGAGGGCGGACGGGTTCACGAGGCAAGGGTTCCGCGGACAATGCTCACGCTGGAGTGCGCGGGATTGCCGTCGACCGGCTCGTCCGAGACGTCCACAATCGGGTACTCGCCCAGGTCCAGGCCCACCGGCACCGAGAAAGTCCCGGACTCGGAGGTCATCACGCCCAGGCTCACCAGCCGGGACAGATCCGGCGCGATCAGCCAGACCTCCTGGTATCCTCGGGCCTCGTTCTTGTCGACCCGGACCTCGAGCGTGCGCTGCCCGTCCTCGGTCTCGACGACCCGGGCTGAGCCGGTGGCCGAATGCTGGTCCACGGGCGCAAGTTCGGCCTGCGCGAGCGGGGTCACCGCCGGCTGATTCTGCTGCACGGACCAGAAGACCCCGGCCGCCAGCAGTGCCGCGGACGCTGCGGCCGCCAGCCACACCCCGGGGCGGCGGATCCACCCGGAGCCCCCGCCTGGTTCCCGCTTCCGCGCGGCCCGTTCCTCCCGGGACGGGAGCGGCGTCGGGGAGCCGGCCGGTGACTCTGGCGGCGGCTGTTTCTGTGTCTGTGGCGGCTGTGCCTGTGCTGGCGGGCGGGAGCCCGCCACCGGGGATCCGAGCGGGTCGGCGGCGACGGCGGCGGAAAGCCCCAGGGTGCGGTGAATTCCTGCCCACACCTGCGGTCCCGGTGGCTCCAGCGCGGAGGCGTCGGATGGTCCGGGCTTCGCCGCCACGACGGCTCGGCGGAAGCCCGCGTAGTCCGCTGCACAGCTGGCGCAGGAACGGAGGTGGTCCGCGGCGTCGTCTCCGAGCTCTTCGCCGAGGGCTAGCAGGCTCAGGGACTCCGGATCAAGATGTTGCACGGTCTACCTCCAATCGGGTTCTGAGCTGGGACAGGCTGCGGCGGATGTGGCTTTTGACCGTACCAAGCGGTAGGTCCAGTTTCTGTGAAATCTGCGTATGCGTCAGGTCATCGTAGAAGGCGAGCTTGAGGATGGATCCTTGCGGCTCCCCGAGCCTCTCCAGTTCCCCGTCCAGCAGCAGCCGGTCGGCGAGGACCTCCGCGGCTGCGTGCCCGGCCGCCTGGTCCCGGTCCGGAGAGAGTTCGACGGCGGCGAGCACCTTCCGGGTTTCCCGCACCGAGGCCGCCTGCGCGTCCGTGATCACGTTCCGCGTGATGCCCACAATCCACGCCGGCAGCCGCGCTTTCGAGGGGTCGAAGGCAGACCGCGAGCGCCACACCCGGATGAACACCTCCTGGGTGACATCATCGGCGGCGGCGTTGTCGCGCAGCGAGCGCAGCGCCAGCGTGTGCACCAGCGGCGCGAACTGCCGGTACGCCTCTGCCAGGGCGGTCTCGTCACCGGCGGCGAAGGACTCGTTGAGTCGCGCGTCCCAGGCGGAAGAAGCCTCGAAGGGTGCCAAGCCCGGCTCCTTCCGCCCGCTGGTGGCGACGATGAGCGCGGCATCCTGACTCATGCCGGCACCGCCGTGACAATCACATTGTCGCCGTAGTCCTGTTGTTCGTCCAGCCATCTGCCGCCGCAGGTCACCAGCTTCAGTTCGGGCGGGCCGGCGCGGCGGAAGATGGACGCGCCGTCGAACGCGTCCTTGGCCATGAGTTCCACCCCGGTCACCCGGAACGTCACGGGCGCTGCCCCGTCGCGCTGCACCGTCACGAGGGTGCCGGGCGCGAGAGCTTTGAGTTGGGAAAAAGGCGCCGTGTCGGAGGTCGTGTCGACGTGCGCCGCGACCACCGCGGTGCCGGCGGCGGCTCCGGGCGCCGGACCGAAGCGGTACCAGCCGGCCTCGTTGAACGGCTCGGGGATCTCCATCGCCCCGTCCGGGCTTACGCCCACCTCCACGATCGGCATGTTGATGGTGGTTCCCGCCACGGTGAGGAAGCGCGGGGCCGGGTCTTTGGGCGTCTGGGCCAGTGGAGTGGCCGGCCGGACCGGGATCGCCGGTCCCGGGACGGGGGCGACGGTGGCCTGCGCTGGGGCGGGGGGCTGCGGGGTGCCTGGGGCGGCTGTCTTCGCCCTGGTACTCTCCGTGGCGGTACCCTCCGTGGACACGGGTTTCGGCGGCGCGGTTTCCTGTGGTGCGGTGCATCCCGCGATCAGCAGCGCCATCGTGACGGCGGCGGCCGCGATCCGCGCGGCGGAGACTTGCGCGGATGTCCGCGGACCAGGAGCCGGGGGGCGCTGGGTGGCGCCGGCCCTCGTACCGTTCATCTCCGTCCTCCTGCCGTGTTGAACCTCGTGGGCCGGCCGCCCGGCGGGTAGCCGGGCGGCCGGGCTAGCGGTTGCGGCCTAGCGGGTGCGGCGGAGCGCCGGCTGCTTGCGGGACACGGCGACCCCGCCAGCAAGCAGCAGGAGGGCCGCGGCGCCGATGCCTACGGTGGCTGCTGTCTGACCGGCTGATGCGGTTCCGCCGTCAGCGGCGCCGGAACGTGCTCCGGGAACACCGGCCGGGGCGGAGTGCAGGCCCTCAATGTTCTGCACCGCCACCGCCAGGTTGTTGTCCGCGAGGCTGCCCCACGCGTACACCACCGTGTGGGTGCCTTCCGCGACCGTGACATCGGCCGGGCCGATCACGGGGTCTGTCGTGCCGGCGGCGGCCACGGCAACGGACAGGGTGCCCGGATCCAGCGTCAGGGTCTCCTCATTGGGGTTGGCCAGGCCGGAGATAACGGGGGAGCCGCCGGCGAGGACGTCCACGGCCGGTGCTGCTGCCGTGTGGCGGACCGTGAGTTTGCCCTTGCCGGGATCGATCTGCGAAACGTCGTTCGTGAAGAAGTTGGCCGTCGGTGTGCCCGCGGCGTCGAGGTTGGCCACGGCCGTGTAGTTGCCGCTGGCGGCGAGGGTGACCTTAACCGGCCCGATCACGGGGGCGGACGCGTCCGCGGCATCGGCAGCGGTGATGGCGAGGTCGTAGTCGCCGGCCGGCAGGGCCAGCGGACCGGCCAGGGTGCCGGGGGCGAAATCGTCGAGGGTGCGTTCGCCGTTGACCCAGACGTCGACGGTCAGTCCCGGCACGGCGTGAAGAACGGAAAGCTGGGCATCGGACTCGGCCGCCTGGGCGGGGCCGGCAAGGGTGAGAGCTGCCGCGATGGCCACGGCGCCTGCTGAGAAAAGGCTGGTACGCATTTACATCTCCTTCAACGGCCCGCCAGGCGGGCGATTTTTGCTTACACCCCTACTACCGGCGCACGGGCGCGTTTGGATGCACATGCATGTAGGTATCTTTTAAAGGAGATGCGGGCACCGGCGACGGGGCGCAGCTGCGAAGCGTTCGGAGCGCGCCGCGGTGGGCGACGGGGCGCAGCGAAGCGGCCGGGCGGCTCTGGTGAGCTGCCCGGCCGCGGCTGGAGCTGCCCCGGTGTCCTAGGCGCGCGGCGGGCTGTCCGGGCCGGCGGGGGCGTCCGGTTTGTCCGGGCCGGCGGCGGCGGGCCCGCCGATACCGTAGAAGCCTGCCTGGCCTCCGGCTGGCCCGGCCGTGGCCGCGCCAATCCCGCCGGCGCTTGCCCCGCCTGGAACTGGGGCGTATTCGGGGCCGGCCGGAGGCGCCGCCGGAGGAATCGCAGGGGCGTCTCCCGGATCCCGCGGCCCCATGTCCAGGCGGAACGGCGGGTATTCGTCGCGCATCAGGGAAACGTACGCGGCAACACGGTAGATCCAGCGGTTCAGGCCCAGGAGGAAGTCGAAAAGACCCCGCGAGTACACGCCGGTGAACAACAGGATGACCCCGGCGATGAAGACCAGCAGCCCGAACAGGGAGAGCCCCGTACCCACCTGCACCCAGTCACCGTCGCGGTACACCCAGGTCTGGGCGGTCCCGGTCAGCAGCGCGATGATCAGCAGGTGCGGGATGGCCAGCAGCCAGGCCTTCACCAGCACCAGGCCGCGGGAGAGTTTCTCGGGATAGTCGACGTCGAAGTCAGCCGGGTAGTCGGTGCGCTCCAGCGTGAAGGGCGGATAGATGTCCGTGCCGAGCGCCCCGTACGAGTAGAAGGCCACCCGCCAGCTCCAGCGGATCACCCCGACGTTGAAGTTGAAGAGCGAGCGCGGGTAGCGCCCGGTGAAGAGGATCGCGAACCACGCCACGATGGTGACCACGCCGAAGGCGAACCAGAGGAAGAACAGGACGATGAAGTGCGGGATCGCCAGGAGCCATTTAACCAGCCACTTCCAGCGGGACAGGTTCGGGTCGAGGTGTCCGCTGAGCCGGGCGGGATAGACGACGCCCGCACCCGGCGGGGCGCCCGCAACGGCGCCCGGCACCGCACCCGGCACCGCGCCCGCCGCATAGAGCTGTGGTGCGGAGGCCGCGGACGAGGGCTGCAGTTGGCCGGGCCGGGGCTGCGGCTGGCCGGGCTGGGGAGGCCCTTCCTTGCCGCGGCCAAGCCCTGCGGCCCCAAGCACGATCAGCGGAATGCCGATGAGCAGGAACAATATTCCGCCGACCAGCAGCCCGACAAAGACAGGCCACAGCAGGTTGGACCGGGCTCCGGCTTTCATGTCCACGACCACGGGGGCACTGGCGTCGGCGTTCATGATGACCACAGCCCAGCTGCCGGACCTCAGGTCCCATTCGAGCTGCTGCTCCCCCGTGCCGGTGGCGGATGCGGCCCAGAACCCCTGGTCCGCGGGCCTCGCCGGAACCTGGGTGCCGGCCACGTCCCGGTAGTCCACCCGGAAGGGGTTGAACCGCACATCGGTGATCTCTGAGTGGCTGACGCCGTTCAGATAGGCCGCCACGTCGCTCCGCGGCCCGATGCCGATGAAGATTTCCTTGCCGGCAGCCGCCGAGCCGCCCAACATGACACTTCCCACGACGCCGACCGGGGCCGTGGCCGGCACGCCCTCGTCGGCCATGATGTCCAGACGGGGTGTCGTCAGGGCATAGGAGTTCGTGGCGTAACGTTCCGATGGTGTCGTGAAGTAGCCGTTGTCGCGTTGCAGGTAGTTGGCGAACCCTGCGGCGCCGGCCGCAGCCAGCAGCCCCAGTCCGAGAAGTGCGCTGAGCGTGCCCAGCACGAGCATCACTATCCGGCCTGGTCGCATGGCCGCCGTCCTTTCAGATGCAGATCAGTTCACTCAGCTCCAAAGTGAGGTGAGGAGGGTTCGTGCCCAGCCTCCCGCTTTCTCGATTTCGCCGTCGCGCAGCGGCCCTTCGTTTCCCTTCATGTAAAAGGGCATGGGTTCGGCGATGATGTCCGCTCCGCCCGCCTTCAGGGCATGCGCTATCCTCTTGGCGGCATCGCCGTGGAACATCCGAACACGGGTGTCGAATGCCGCGGCTTTCACTCCCTTGAGGGAACCGTCTCCCAGAGCCGAGAGGAGCGCGGTGATCTTGGGCGTCGGGCGCCAGCCATTGATGGGGCTGCCGACTACGAGGAGGTCCCCCGCCGCGAGCGCGCCGGGCTTAAAGTCGCCGACCGGAACCGAAATCGCCTGCAGTCCGTCAAGCGAATTGGCGATCGCCTCGGCTACCGATCGGGTGTTGCCGTGCGCCGAATCGTAGACGACCAGGGCTTTCATGCCGTGATCACAACCTTGAGCGCCTTGGTTTCCGCGGCCCGGGCGAACGTGTCGTATGCCTCCAGGAACTGGTCGAAGCTGAAGTGGTGCGTGGCGAACTTCTCCGCCGGCACCTTCTTCTGGGCTACGAGTTTGAGCAGCATCGGGGTGGTGTTGGCATTGACCAGGCCCATGCTGATGTTGATGTTCTGGATCCAGAGGTTTTCCACATGCAGCTCCACGGACTTGCCGTGCACGCCGACGTTGGCCACATTGCCGCCCGGGCGCACGATATCCGTGCACATGCTGAACGTCGCCGGGATGCCGACCGCCTCTATCGCCACATCCACGCCCTGCCCGTCGGTAAGCGCGAGCACCTGTTCCTTCCAGTCAGCGTCGCCGGAAAGAACGACGTCGGTGGCGCCGAACTCGCGGGACTTGTCCAGCCGGTTCGAGTCAAGGTCGATAGCGATGATGGTGGCGGCTCCGTAGAGTCCGGCGGTTGCAATGGCGGCGAGGCCCACCGGTCCGGCACCGACGACGGCGACCGTGTCGCCGGGCTTGACGCGACCGTACTGGACCCCGATCTCGAAGCCGGTGGGGAGGATGTCGGAGAGCATGACGGCCTGTTCGTCGGTGACGCCCTCGGGGAGCAGATGGAGCGAGTTTTCGGCGTAGGGGACGCGGACGTACTCGGCCTGCGTGCCGTCAATCAGGTGGCCGAACACCCAGCCGATGCCCGAGGCCCCTTCCTCACCCATGCAGTGCGAGTACAGGCCGGTCTTGCAGTTGGCGCAGTGGCCGCAGGACTTGATGCAGGAAATGATGACGCGGTCTCCCACTTTCAGGCTGGTCACGGAGGAGCCGATTTCGGTGATGGTCCCAACGCCTTCGTGGCCCAGGATCCGGCCCTTGGTCACCGCGGGAACATCGCCCTTGAGAATATGGAGGTCCGTGCCGCAGATCGTGGTGGTGTCCACTTTGACGATTACGTCACTGGGATTCTGGATCTTCGGATCGGGAACGTCCGTCCAGGACTTCTCACCGGGACCGCCATAGACGAGGGCTTTCACGCGTTCTCCCTTATTCTGCGGATGTTCGGCGGATCCACGATGCGCAGCCGGCACGGGGTTAGCGTGCCGTCGATGCCGGATGACACGACTGAGCGATTGGCATGGTCGTGAAGTTCCTCGATGGCCTCGGCCGTCACGCGGGCGTGGGCGAGGTCCACCACGATTTCGTACCCGGGAAGCTTCGCGGTCACGCGGCGGCAGACGACGTAGAGGGCCCTGATATTTGCGGGCGTAACGACGCCGCGCACATTGACCCTCGCCGACTCCTCAAGGGCGTCAATCCGGATGAGCACCCTGATGCGCGGATCCCCGTGTGAGGGGTGCGCGTAGTAGGCGCTGGACCGGGTTCCGTGCTGCCTGTGCGTCATACGGCGTCAGAGCTCCCGCGCAGCACGTGGGCGGACTCGAGAATGTAAGAATCGCTGATAGCAGTCATGTTGGTGCGGTCTCCTGCCCTGGTCCCGCAGACACGGGCAGTGCAGAATGCCTTTTCCTTCCCCAAGGTTCGAGCGAGACCGTACAACTGACGAGCAAGCGGTTCATCCCCAATGGCCGTGCAGGAACCGCCCCAAGTTCAGCTTGGTCCGTGGGTGTTCCCTGGGCAAGGGGCGAAAGTCCCTTGTCCGGGGGCACTAACGAAATCCGGCGGCTGCGCGGTCCGGATTGGCGCGGCGCGTTCCCGCCCATAGCCTGTTCCCTATGCCTGAGATACCTGCCGCTGCCGTGACCCGCCACCTCGTGCTCGCCTCGGCGCGGATTCCCGGTGACACCGCGGTGTACGACGTGCACGTGACCAACGGGGTGGTTTCGCGGATCACTCCCGCCGGAATGTCCGGCATTCCAGCCCCGGTGGTCAACCTGGACGGCCGCTTCGTTATCCCGAGGCTGTGGGATGAACATGTCCACATGACGCAGTGGGCCCTCGCCGCCAACCGGATCGATCTTTCCGGTGCCGCCTCGGCGCGCGAGGCGGCCGACGTCGTGCGTTCCGCCCTGTCCGGCCCCGGCCTTGCCGGTGAAGGGGCCGGCGGCCTGACGGTGGTGGGTGTCGGTTTCCGGGATGCCGTCTGGGCGGATGGTCCCAGCCTGGAGCTGCTCGACGGCGCCACCGGCGGCCTGCCGACGGCGCTGCTCAGCCATGACCTGCACTGCGTCTGGCTCAACCGCGCCGCGGCGTCCCGCTACGGCATGCCGGTGGACTCCTCCGGGCTGCTGCGCGAGGAGCCGGCCTTTGAACTGACCCGTGAGCTAGGCAAACTGCCGGACGCCGTGGTGGATGCCTGGGTGCGGGAGGCCGCGCGGGCGGCGGCCGCCCGCGGGATCGTGGGGATTGTCGATTTCGAAATGACCTGGAACCGGGACGTGTGGCTGCGCCGCGTGGCGCGCGGGTTCGATTCCTTCCGCGTCGACGCAGGCGTCTACCCGCAGGACCTGGCGCGGGCCGTCGCCGAGGGGATGCGGACCGGGCAGGAGCTCGACGGCGGGGCGGGGCTGCTGCGGGTCGGCCCGCTGAAGGTGCTGATTGACGGCTCGCTGAACACGCGCACGGCGTACTGCGTGGACCCGTACCCGCACGGCGGCCGCGGGCTGCTGACCGTGAGCGAGGCGGAGCTGCTGGAGTTGCTGGTCCGGGCCCGGGAGTCCGGCTTCGTACCGGCGGTGCACGCGATCGGCGACGGCGCGAATGAGGTGGCGCTGAATGCCTTCGCGGCGGCCGGGATCGCCGGCCGGATTGAGCATGCCCAGTTTGTCCGGGGCCAGGACTTCGCGCGCTTCGGCGAGCTGGGGCTGACCGCGAGTGTCCAGCCCACACACGCCCTGGATGACCGTGATGCTGCCGATTCCAACTGGGCCGGGCGCACGGACCGGGCGTTCCCGCTGCGGTCGCTGCTGGCTGCCGGGGCCACCCTGGCGCTGGGCTCCGATGCGCCGGTGGCGCCGCTGGAGCCGTGGACCGCCATGTCGGCGGCCACCACCCGGGCGCGCCAGGACGGGCGGGCCCCCTGGCATCCGGAGCAGGCGCTCACACGGCAGGAGGCCCTGGCCGCGTCAACGCGCGGGCGGGGCAGGATCCGGGTGGGGGATACGGCGGATCTAGTGGTGCTCGATGGCGACCCGCTGGCGGTAGCGGACGCCGTCTTTGCGGCGATGCCCGTGGCCGCGACGCTCGTGGCCGGGCGGTTCACGTTCCGGGGCGGCGTCTGACCGGCTGAGTCAGCCTGCCTTGACCCGCGACTGGACCAGGTTGCCGAACGGCAGCCGCCCGTACTCATCCATGAACGCCGCGTGGTAGCCGGCTTCGGCCGCATTGAGCTGCTCAACCGGCAGCTCCTTCCACGCGACGATCAGCGCGCCGGCCGCGGCTAGCTGCCAGATCAGCCTGCCGTCCCAGTGGCCAGGTGGCTTGCCTTTGCCGAAATCGACGAATTCCTGGACCTGCCGGCGCAGCCCACGGTTGCCCTTGCTCCCTGGGCCGGCCTTGCCCAGATAGAGGACGTCGGCCCCGTCGACCCACTCGGCGGCGAGCTCATCTGTCTTCAGGGTGGGGTCCTTCTTCTTGAAGATGCCGGCGGTGCTCTTGGCCAGGAACTGCGGGCGGAAGCCATCCGGCAGCAGCACAGCGAAGATCCCGGGTTTCTGCGGGATTCGGTTGATGTCAAGGTCCCCGAGCGGCCGGAACCCGGTAAACCCGTCCTGCTTCAGTGACTGTCTGTTGATCGGCATGGGTTCCTTGGGTCGAGGGCGCTGCGTTCCTTCAAAGCTTACGGATGCGCGGCTTCCGTGGCCGCTCCAGCGCGCGCCCCCGGGCCGGCGATAGCTGCCACCCGGTGGCCCCAGGGCGACCAACGCCGTAAGGGCGGTGGGGTGGGGACCTGGGATCGGTACGGCCCGACGCCTGTGACACCTCTGTCGAGCGTCCGAATCAGGTTGGCGGACCGGATTCGGCCATAAGGCGGAATCCCACGAACCCTGCACTTAAGCGAAAGGCCTGCAGGTACCTTCGCGATCTCGCTATGAGACGGCTCGGACATTTTCATGTCCAGAACGACCCGGCTTAATCCAGTGGCTACCTACAGGCGTTTTAAGCGTACGCCCGGACCGCCGACATGGGTAGGGCCCGAGTTGACTCATAAAAAACCTCCGCATAGCCGGATACGTTGCCTCATGGGAAAAGGTCCGGCAAGGCTGGCCGCGGACATCCTTGAGGAATGGGATTGACGATGGGTGAGCGCAAGGCTGTCACGAAGCATCTGGCCGAGTCCTACCGGGCGGGCGACCGGGCCAGGAAGGGGCGGATCCTGGATGAGCTGGTCGAGCTGACCGGCTGGCACCGGGATCATGCCCGGGCGGGTTTGCGGCTTGCGCTCGATCCGCCGCGGCCACGGCCCGTCAGGCCGGGTCGTGCACCGGTTTAACCATGTAAGCGAGTGGTCCGCAAGGGCGAATCAACGACCCAATGGCCCCGCACTCCACGGCCTAAAAAAACGCCCCAGCGCCCGAAAGCGTAGAGTGGAACCAGACGCCTGATTCTGGACGCCGAGCGCTGAGGGAGAAATCGTGACGATTGACTGGGACGAAAAGAAGACCCTGCTGCAGGAACCGAACATCGCCGCCGTAACGCAGCTTTGCGACGAACTGATGGAAAAGAAGCCGGGGTCGGTTGTCCCCTACATCGATCCCGTCCATGACGAGGACGAGTGCCGGATCGTCAGCCTCCACATCGCCCCGGGCAAGGGCACCGAATCGGGCTTCGTTTCCCACTTCAACGACGACGAGGCCGCCCGCCGCGCCACCTCCATCTACGAGGCCGTCGAGCTCGACCCCCGCTACGTGATGCCGTGGAACGCCTACCCCTGGGTCCGCGATCCCGAACTCCCGTCCGCGCTGAACGTCCAGGAGAAGACGGACGGGCTGCGGCCGTTCCGCCAGTTCCTCAAGATCAACAAACGGGTCTCCGCCGTCATCGCCCACGGCGCCGACGCCCACGCGTTCCTGACGCTCTTCGAGAAGACCTACCACTCCTCCCTGAAAAACCGCGGCGTCAAGATCTACAAGGCCACCGCCCTGGGTGGCCGCGCTTTCGCCGTCTCGGCCGTCAAGCAGGAGGAACTCCTGAGCAAGAACGTCGAGGTCTACAAGGACGCCATGCAGCGGGCAGGCATCCAGCACCTCTGATCCGCCGGTACAGGACACGCGCGGCGGCGGGCCGCCGGCGCTGCCGGGCGAGTCCGAAAGGTCCAACGGCTCTGCCCAAGCCGGGGCCGTGATTGGTGAGCTTGGGACGGGCCGAGCGGCGGCACCCAGGGCATCGGAAAGAAGGAACCCATGTCCCAGAGTGCCGGCTCAAAACTCGCAATTGTCGGCGCCGGCAGCGTCGGCACATCCCTCGCCTACGCCGCCCTGATCCGCGGCTCGGCCAGCAGCGTCGCGCTCTTCGACGTCAATGCCACCAAGGCCGAGGCCGAGGTGCTCGACCTGGCCCACGGCACCCAGTTCGCCGCCGCCGCGGCAACCGTCACCGGCGGCGGCGACATCACCGCGACTGAAGGGGCCGACGTCGTCGTCATCACCGCCGGGGCCAAACAGGCTCCGGGCCAGACACGGCTGGATCTGGCCGGTACCAACGTCCGCATCCTCGAACAGCTCATGCCGCAGCTGCTCACGCACGCCCCGGACGCCGTCTACGTCCTGGTGACCAACCCCTGCGATGTGCTGACCGTCGCGGCGCAGAAAATCTCCGGCCTGCCGTCCTCACGCATCTTCTCCTCCGGCACCGTGCTGGATACGTCCCGGCTGCGGTGGCTGCTGGCGCGCAAGGCCGGGGTCTCCCTGACCAGCGTGCACGCCAGCATGGTGGGCGAGCACGGCGACACCGAGTTCCCCATCTGGTCCGGGGCCACGATCGGCCCGGTCCCGATCCGCAACTGGACGGTCGACGGTGAACGCGTCTTCACGCCCGACTACCTCGCCGAAACCGCGCGTGAAGTGACGCAGGCGGCCTACAAGGTGATCGCCGGGAAGGGCGCCACGAACTACGCGATCGGCCTGTCCGGCGCGCGCATCGTGGAGGCCCTGCTGCGCGCGGAAAACGCCGTCCTGCCGGTGTCCACCGTGCTGGATGGCCAGTATGGGATCACCGGGGTGGCGCTGTCGCTGCCCAGCATCGTGGGGCATGGCGGGGTCCGCGCCGTGCTGGACACCCCCATGGACGACGGCGAACTCGCCTCGCTGCACCATTCGGCGGAGACCCTGCAGCAGAGTCTCACGACGCTGGGGATCTAGGCCGGCCGCAACGACTCTGCCGCGGCGAAGTCGGGCACAATCGTCACCGATCCGACGTGCGGGAGGGCCCGCCGGACCCCGCGTTCCAGATTGGCCGTCACCGACGCGAGCTCAACCAGGTGCGCGTCCGTCGGGACCGGCACCGCGATCTCGACGTGCAGCCGGTGCCCGGACCAGCGCAGCCGGGCGGTGCCGCCGGAACGGGAGTGTTCCGCGACGACGGCCTCGACGCTCCGGGTCAGCCCAGGGTCGACACCGTCCATCAGCCGCCGTCCGACGTCGTGCACTGTGCCCCACAGGAGAACGACGATGGCGGCGGAAATCAGCAGGCCCACGATCGGGTCCGCGAGCGGGAAGCCGAGCCAGATGCCGATGACGCCGGCGACGACGGCCAGCGAGGTGAAGCCGTCCGTCCGGGCGTGGACGCCGTCGGCCACCAAGGCTGCGGAACCGATCCGCCGGCCGACGCGGATCCGGTAGATCGCGACGAGTTCGTTGCCGGCGAAGCCCACCAGCCCGGCGGCGAGGACCCAGCCGAGGTTGTGCACGGGCTGCGGTTCGAAGAAGCGGCGGATCGATTCGACGGCGGCCACCACGGCGGAGAGGGCAATCATCGCCACGATGAACAGCCCGGCGAGGTCCTCGGCCCGGCCGAAGCCGTAGGTGAACGTCCGGGTGGCCCCGCGGCGGCCCAGCAGGAACGCGATCCACAGCGGGACCGCGGTCAGCGCGTCCGAGAAGTTGTGTACGGTGTCGGCCAGCAGCGCCACGGAGCCGCTGATCAGCACGATCGCGAGCTGGAAGAGCGCGGTGGCACCGAGCCCGAGCAGGGAGATCTTGACGGCGCGGATGCCCTGGGAGCTGGATTCGAGCGCCTCATCGATGGAGTCCGCAGCGTCGTGCGAGTGCGGGACGAAAACCGACTGAAGCCAGCCCTTCAGGCCGGTGGCGTGCGTGTGGTTGTGACCGGACGCGCCGTGGTCGTGGTTATGCGCGTCGTGGCCGTCCGGGCCGTGGCCGTGGCCGTGCTTCTGGCGTTCGCCGTGGCTGTGTTCCTCCACGGCATCCGACGGGCGGTTCATGCGCCGTGCCGCGGGGCCGTGCCGAGCGCGTGCTCGGCCTGGTGGACGGCATCCATCACCAGTTGGCGGGCGTGGTCGTTCTGCAGCCGGTAGAAGACTTTAGTGCCTTCCTGCCGTGTGGCGACCATGCCGCCCAGCCGCATTTTGGCTAGGTGCTGCGAGACCGCTGAAGCCTGCTTCCCGACGCGCTCCGCCAGGGCGTTGACCGGCAGCTCACCCGCTCCCAAAGCAAGGATCAGCCGGACCCGCGTGGCGTCGGCCAGCATGGAGAACACTTCGACGGCCAGCTCCACGTGGGGACTGTCGACCTCAACCCGCATATCTGCATTCATACGCAGATACTGTCATAATTGTCCTCTCCGGCCAATTGCGCTGCGCCGCCGGATCCACGAAGGACACGACCTCCCATGAAGAAGACCCTCACTTTTTCCGCCGCCGCCCTCGCCGCCGTTATGGCACTGACCGGCTGCTCCACCCCCGGCAGTTCCGGCAGCAGCAGCATGCCCGGCATGGACCACAGCACCATGGGCCCGAGTGCAGCACCTGCGGCCGCGGACCACAACGGCTCGGACACCATGTTCGTCCAGGGAATGATCCCGAAGCCATCCAGCTGGCCAAGGACATCGCGGCTTCCCAGACGGACGAGATCCAGGAAATGAAGGACCTGCTCGCGGGCCTGTAGACGGACGTCAGCGCGTCACCACGACGGCGGCCTCCGGCCCCGGGGCCGCCGTCAGAGTTGACACGTGATGTGACCCGTGCCATATTTTAAAGCGTGAACCTGTCAGACAGCCGGACAGCAGGACAGCCCCTCGCCCGCCTTAGCGCAGCCGAAGCAGTCTTCAATGTCCTCCGCTCCGAAATCGAATCCGGCCAGCTCGGCGTTGGCGCCAAGCTGAGCTCCGAGACCACTCTTGCCCAGCAGTACGGCGTGAGCCGCTCCGTGGTGCGCGAGGCCCTGCGTTCCTGCACTGCCCTGGGGCTGACCGTCACCAGGACCGGGCGGGGCACTTTCGTCGTCGCCGATCGCGTGGCCAAGGACCTGGTCCTGGGACAATACTCGGCGCGCGACCTCACCGAGGCACGTCCCCACATCGAGGTCCCGGCCGCCGGGCTGGCGGCGGAACGCCGTACGCCCGAGGAACTCGAGACCATGCGGGACATCGTCGCCGCGATGACCGCCGAGGACGACCCCGAGGTGTGGGTGGGCCTGGACTCGAGCTTCCACGCGCTGATCGCGCGGGCCAGCCGGAACAAGGTGTTCGAGAACGTCGTCGCAGACATCCGGGACGCCCTGGCCCACCAGTCCGAGACCCTGAACATGGTGGCGGACCGGCAACACGCCTCCGATGCGGAGCACCGGCGCATCCTGTCCGCCATCGAGGCCGGCGACGCGGCAACGGCGCGCATCGCCATGAGCCAGCACCTGCATGCCGTTGGTCTTGCCCTCGACTCGATTCTCAACTCCCCGGCAGGCTCCTGACCCCCGCGCCAAGAAGAGTAGATCCACCAGCGGCTTGACCAGCGACAACCAACACCACCGCCCAAAGGACGCAATGATTTTTCCTGCCCCCGCGCACACCCCGACTCCGCTGGCTCCAGGGAGCCTCCCGGAACACGTCCCGCTGGCGGTCCAGACCCGCAGCGGCGTGGTCGAGAGTATCCACTACGGCTCGGCAATCGCCACGGCGGCGGACGGCCGCATCCTCCTGGCAGCCGGCCAGCCCCTCGCTCCGTTTTACCCGCGCTCCGCCCTCAAGCCCCTGCAGGCCGTGGCCATGGTTCGTGCCGGCCTGGACCTTCCGGAGGACCTCCTCGCCCTCGCGTCCGCCAGCCACTCCGGGGCGGCGACTCACCGCGACGGCACGCTGCGCATCCTGGAACTGCATGGACTGACCCCTGAAGACCTCGAGAACAGTACCGACCTCCCTTATGGCGTTCATGAGCGCGAGGAATGGCTCGGCCGCGGCGGGCAGGCCACCCAACTGGCGCAGAACTGTTCCGGAAAGCACGCCGCTATGGCGGCCACCTGCGTCATCAACGGCTGGCCGGTCCTGGGATACCTGGACCCGGCGCACCCGCTCCAGCAGCTCGTGGCCCGGACCGTGGCGGACCTGACCGGCGAGGACCCGGAACACACCTCCACTGATGGCTGCGGCACCCCGCTCTTCGCCCTAACCCTGCGCGGCATGGCCCGCGCCTTCGGCCGGCTGGCCTCGGCAACGGGACCCGGCAGCGCGGAAGCCGCCGTCGCCAGCGCCATGCGCCGCCAGCCTGAGATGGCCGCGGGCGAGGACCGGGATGTCACCGCGCTGATGCGACTGGTCCCCGGCCTCCTGGCCAAGGACGGCTTCGAGGGCGTCCAGCTGGTCGGTCTGCCCGACGGCCGCGGCGTTGCCGTGAAGATCTCCGACGGCGGGGACCGCGCCAGGATGCCCGTCACCGTGCGCATCCTGGCCGCCCTCGATGTCGACACCTCTCCCCTGGCGCGCATCGCCGCGGCACCGGTGCTGGGCGGCGGCCGGCCCGTCGGGCTGCTGCAGGCCACCGATTTCCTCGCTCCCCCCGTAACTCTCCAACCTTCCCGACACCCCGTAAGGACCGCTATGACCTCGCTCGATGAACGCGCAGAATTCCGTTCCGAACATGACCTGCTGGGCGACCGGGAGGTGCCCGCCGACGCCTACTGGGGTGTGCACACGCTCCGGGCCGTGGAGAACTTCCCGATCACGGGCCAGCCGCTCGCGTCCAACATGCATTTGGTCCGCGGGCTGGCCGCCGTCAAGCTGGCCGCCGCCCGCACCAACCACGAGCTCGGGCTGCTCGACGCCGGCCGCGCCGGGGCCATCGAGGAGGCCTGCACCGACGTCATGAACGGCAAGCTCAGCGAGCAGTTCGTGGTGGACGTGATCCAGGGCGGCGCCGGGACGTCGTCGAACATGAACGCCAATGAGGTGATCGCCAACCGTGCCCTGGAAATCCTCGGACACCCCAAGGGCGACTACGCGCGGCTGCACCCCAACGACCACGTCAACCTCAGCCAGTCCACCAACGACGTCTACCCTACCGCCGTGAAACTCGGCACAATCTTCGCCGCCCGGGAGCTGCTCGACGCCCTCACCGAACTCGAAGACGCCTTCGCCGCCAAGGCCCTGGAATTCCGCACTGTCGTGAAGATGGGCCGCACCCAGCTCCAGGACGCCGTCCCCATGACGCTCGGCCAGGAATTCGGCACCTACGCCGTCACGATCGGCGAGGACCGGCTCCGCCTGGCCGAAGCCGACCTGCTGATCCACGAAATCAACCTCGGCGCCACCGCAATCGGCACCGGCCTCAACGCACCGGCCAGGTATGCCGAGGCCGCCTGCCGGCACCTGGCCGACATCACCGGCCTGCCGCTCGTCACCGCGGTGGACCTGATCGAGGCCACCCAGGACGTCGGCGCCTTCGTGCACCTCTCCGGCGTGCTCAAGCGCGTCGCGGTGAAACTGTCCAAAATCTGCAACGACCTCCGGCTGCTTTCCTCCGGCCCGCGCGCCGGCTTCGGCGAAATCAACCTCCCCGCCGTGCAGTCCGGCTCCTCGATCATGCCCGGCAAGATCAACCCCGTCATCCCGGAAGTGGTCAGCCAAGTCGCCTACGAGGTCATCGGCAACGACGTCACCATCACCATGGCCGCCGAAGCCGGCCAGCTCCAGCTCAACGCCTTCGAACCGATCATCGTCCACAGCCTCCACAAGAGCATCTCCCACCTCGAAGCCGCCTGCCGCACCCTCACGGCCCGCTGCGTCCGGGGCATCACCGCCAACACCGAACACCTCCGCCTCACGGTGGAACAGTCAATCGGCCTCGTCACCGCCCTCAACCCGCACCTGGGCTACGCCACGGCCACGGCCATTGCCCAGGAAGCCCTCGCCACCGGCAAGGGCGTCGCGGAACTCGTCCTCGAACACGGGCTGCTCACCGCCGAGCAGCTCGCCGACCTCCTCAGCCCGCAGCGGCTGGCCAACCTGAGCAAATAGCGCGCCCTCGAACCCCGAAGGAACCCCATGACTTCTCCCGAAACTGCCCGCGCCCAAAATCAACCGGCCCAACAGCGGCCAGCCGTCTCCGACCACACCATTCCGGCGCATGCCCATGCCTCCGAGGCAGCGCTGCACGCCGAGGACCAGGGCTACCACAAGGGTCTGAAACCCCGGCAGGTCCAGATGATCGCAATCGGCGGCGCCATCGGCACCGGCCTGTTCATGGGCGCCGGCGGCCGTCTCGCCACGGCCGGCCCTGCCCTGATCATCAGCTATGCCGTCTGCGGGTTCTTTGCCTTCATGATCCTGCGGGCGCTCGGCGAACTCGTGATGCACCGGCCGTCGTCGGGCTCGTTCGTCTCCTACGCCCGCGAATTCTTCGGCGAAAAGGCCGCCTTCGTCACCGGCTGGCTGTACTGGCTGAACTGGGCCATGACGGCGATCGTGGACATCACTGCCGTCGCGCTGTACATGAACTTCTTCAAGAAGTACTGGGCGCCGATCGCTGACGTACCGCAGTGGGCGTGGGCCCTGGCCGCCCTGATCCTCGTTTTGGGTCTCAACCTCATCAGCGTGAAGGTGTTCGGCGAGCTCGAATTCTGGTTCGCGCTGATCAAGGTGGTGGCGCTCGTGTCCTTCCTGATCGTCGGCATCTACTTTGTCATCTTCGGCACCCCCGTCGCCGGCCAGGAGGTCGGGTTCAGCCTGATCGCGGACAACGGAGGCATGTTCCCCAACGGCCTGCTGCCCGCAGTCGTGGTGATGCAGGGTGTCGTGTTCGCCTACGCCTCGATCGAGCTGATCGGCACCGCCGCCGGCGAGACGGAAAACCCGGAAAAAATCATGCCTCGGGCCATCAACACGGTGATAGTCCGTATTGCGGTGTTCTACGTCGGCTCGCTGGTGCTGCTCTCGCTGCTGCTGCCCTATAGCTCCTACAAGGCGGGCGAAAGCCCGTTCGTGACGTTCTTCGGCTCTATCGGTGTCGACGGCGTGGACGCCATCATGAACCTCGTGGTCCTGACCGCGGCATTGTCCTCGCTCAACGCCGGCCTCTACTCCACCGGCCGGATCATGCGTTCCATGTCCGTTTCAGGTTCCGCGCCGAAATTCGCCGGCCGGATGAACAAGTCCGGTGTCCCTTACGGCGGCATCGCCCTCACCGCCGGCGTGGCGGGCCTGGGCGTCGTCCTCAACGCCCTGGTCCCTGCCGAGGCCTTCGAGATCGTCCTGAACGTCGCATCGCTGGGCATCATCTGCACCTGGGCCATGATCGTCCTGTGCCAGATGCAGCTTGCCCGGCTCGCAGCCCGCGGGGAACTGCTCCGGCCCACTTTCCGGATGCCCGGCGCTCCCGTCACGGGCTGGATCACGCTGGCCTTCCTCCTGGCGGTCCTGATCCTCATGGCATTCGACTCGCCCGTGGGAACGTGGACCATCGCGTCGGTCGTGGTCATTGTTCCGCTGCTGATGCTCGGCTGGCGGCTCTGCCGGCACCGCATCCTGGAAATCGCCGCCGTCCGCGACGGCTTCACCGGACCATACCCGCTCGCGGCCGCCCGGCCCGCCGGGAGTGCCGGCGGAGATCCGGAGTAGCCTTCCGGCACTCCGCGTCCCCGTAACGCTACGTCCGCGCAACCTCTCCCGGAGGCTGTTCGCATATGCTCAACGGACAGATTCACACTGGCTCAGCGACGAACCACCCGGGAGACACCTCATGACCAACTGGCGAATCAGGGATTTCCATTCCGCCGATCTCGACGGCATCCTGCACCTCTGGGAGTCCCTCAAGGCCACCAATGTCGAACCGGTCTACGCGCTCTCCGAGGTGCTGGCGTCCTGCGAAAAGGACCATGCCGTCGTCGCCGTGCAGGGCGACCAGGTCGTGGGCGCCGCCATCGGACGGGCCGCCCACGACCAGGGCTGGATCGTCTTCCTGGCCACCCTCCCCGAGTACCGGGGCCGCGGGATCGGCACCTCGCTGCTGGCCGCCGTCGAGAACCGGATGGCGCCGCACGGGCTGAACAAGCTCTCCGCGCTCATGCCGGAATCCGAGACCCGGGTGGAGGCGTTCCTGGGCCGAGGCTTTGTGCTCAAGAAGAACCTGCGCTATTTCGAACGGAAGATTCCGGTGCAGCGCCAGGAACTCGAACCGCTCAGCCAGCTCGGAGGCCGGATCCTGGCCCGCGACCTATGGGGGAACGTCGCCGGCATGCGGAACGAGAAGGAGCTCCTAGAGCGCCGCCTGGTCCTGCCGCTGGCCGAGGCCGACCTCGCCGACGAGTACGGTGTGGTGCCGCCGCGCGCCGTCGTCCTCTTTGGCCCTCCCGGCACCGGCAAGACCACGTTCGCGAAGGCGATTGCCTCCCGCCTTGAATGGCCGTTCGTGGAGGTCTTCCCCTCCCGGCTGGCCTCCGATCCCAAGGGCCTGGCAGGGGCGCTGCGCGAGACTTTCCTGGAGATCGCCGAGCTGGAACACGCCGTTGTGTTCATCGATGAGGTGGAGGAGATCGCCGCCCAGCGGTCCGGCGAGCCGCCGTCGCCGCTGCAGGGCGTCACCAACGAACTCCTCAAGATCATCCCGGCCTTCCGCGAACAACCCGGCCGGCTGCTGGTCTGCGCCACCAACTTCATCCGCGCCCTGGACACCGCGTTCCTGCGCCACGGCCGCTTCGACTACGTCATCCCCATCGGCCTGCCCGACCGACAGGCCCGTGAGGCCATGTGGCAGCGGTTCATTCCCGCTACCGTGGTGGACGACGTGGACGTGGAGCTGCTGGTGGACCGGACCGAAGGATTTTCCCCCGCGGACATCGAGTACGCGGCCCGGAGCGCGTCCCAGCGTGCGCTGGAGAAGGCGGTGTACGACGACGGCGGGCTGGCTTCCAGCGGCAGCGCCGTCCTCCGCGACGCGGTTCGGAAGGGTCCCGCGACACAGGACTACCTCGACGCGATCGCGGACACCCGGACCACGGTCAGCGACGAGGTCCACCAGCAGTTCCTCGAGGACATCGACGCCCTGGGCCGGGTCTAACCCCCTAAGGCAACGCGGGGTCACAGGCCGAATTCGCCGGAAGCGCACGAAGTCGCCGTAACGCAACGGCGAACCCGCACGTATCGCGCGGGCTGGCCGTGAGACGGCTAGGACGAGGAGGAAACCGTGATCTTGTTTCTCACGATCGTGAGCGGCCTCGCCTGGACCGCGGTGTACGTCGATGCCATCCGAATCGGGTTCCGGGACAGAAGCTACGCGATCCCGGCCGCGGCGCTCGGACTCAATTTCGCCTGGGAGACCATCCATGCCACCCGCTCCGTTGCGACCGGCATATCCACCCAGGGGGTCTTCAACATCGCGTGGGCACTCGCCGACGTCGTGATTGTGTATACCTTCCTCAGGTTCGGCCGCTCCGAGCTGCCAGCGTGGGTGACGCGGAGGCTTTTCATCGGCTGGGCGCTCCTGCTGGGCGCCACGGCGTTCGCGGTTCAACTGCTTTTCGTGGTGGAGTTCGGCTGGGAAGACGCGCCGCGTTACGCGGCGTTCCTGCAGAATCTGCTGATGTCCGGGCTGTTCATCGCCCTGTTTGCTGCCCGCCAGGGACCCCGCGGCCAGACACTGCTGATCGCAGTGGCCAAGTGGATCGGGACCCTTGCGCCCACCATTGTGTTCGGCTGGTACGGCAACTCGCCGCTGATTCTGGGCGTCGGCGTCCTCTGCAGCGTCTTCGATCTGGCCTATATCGGCCTGTTGTGGCGGGCGAGGTCCCCAGCCAACGGACCGCGGGGTCAGCTATCGCCCATGGTGGGAGGCGGGATGGGCTCGGCGTGATCCCCCGTTTGCTGTCAGAGGCCGACGGCGGACACGGCTTCGGAACCGACCGGCGCAGGCCGGGCGCAGGCTCAGGCCCGGTGCGGCTCGGACTCGGGGGCCGCGGCGTGGGTCTCGCCAGGTCCGGCCGCAGGCTCGGCCTCGGTCGTTTCCTCGCTGGTGTCCTCGGTGGTGTCCTCGTAGGAGAGATTCTCGTAGTCGGTGTTGTCCGCCTCGTCGAGCAGATCGTCGAGTTCCGCCAGCAGCCACGGGTTGATCCGGGCCAGGATCTTGCGGGTTTCCTCCACCGGAACCGCGGCATAGAGCACCGGTCGGGCCTCGTTGTAGCGGGTGACCGGCGGCTTGTCCGGCCATTTCTCGGCCAGTGCCCTGACCCGCTCCGGCAGGGAGTTGTGGGCGTTGTCCGCGATCTTCACCAGGGTGGCGTCGTGGTCCTCGGCGATGTAGCGGATGCCGGCCTGGTAGTCGTCCGGGTTCTCGTGCAGGCGCTTGGTGACACGCTCAATGATGTCCACGGCCCGCTCGGTGACGCCCATGTCCAGCAGCGCCTGCCGGGTCATCGGGGTGTCCTCGGCGATGTCGTGCAGGTAGCCAGCAATCCTGATGTCGTCGTCGAAGTCCGCCAGGGCATCCCCGACCGCGATCACGTGCTCGCGGTACGGCCGCTTGAGCTTGTCCTTCTGGCGGTTGTGGGCCACTTCGGCGAGGATCTTTGCTGTCTCGACGGTGAAACTCGGCTGCGGGGTGGTCGCTTCCCTGAACTCTGGTTCTGACATGCTTCCAGCCTACGCGTCCGGCCCGGCCATCCCGGGCCAGATCCACGGCGCCCGCGGCAGCGCGGGGGGCTCAAACACGGCGAGTGCCTGCTTCAGCGGACCGGCCGGCAGCCCCAGGGATGCCAGCAGCGCGTCGCGCACCTGGCCCACCGGAATACCGGCGGCCGAAAGGTCCGCGAGTGTGACTGCCCCGTCACGTTTGGCCAACCGGGCGCCGTCGGCGCTAAGAACCAGCGGAACATGCGCATATTCCGGAACAGGCATATTCAGCAGCGATGCAAGGTGGGCCTGCCGGGGTGTGGAGGGCAGCAGGTCGTCGCCGCGGACCACCTGGTCGATGCCCTGGGCTGCGTCGTCCACCACCACGGCGAGATTGTAGGCGGTCACGCCGTCATTGCGGCGGAGCACAAAGTCATCCACCACGCCGGTGTAGCTGCCGTGCAGCACGTCCTGCACCGTCGCCGCGGTCACGGCGGACCGGAGCCGGACCGCCGCGGGACGGGCGGCGCGCCTGACCGCGCGTTCGGCCTCAGACAAGTTCCGGCAGGTGCCCGGATAGGCCCCCTGCGGAGCGTGCGGGGCGGACGGCGCCTCCTGGATTTCGCGGCGGGTGCAGAAGCACTCATAGGTCAGGCCGGCCGCGGTCAACCCGGCGATCGCCTCGGCGTAGAGGGGCCCGCGGTCGGTCTGGCGGACGATTCCGCCGTCCCACGTGAGGCCGATCGCGGCGAGGTCACGGAGCTGCTCCGCCTCGGCGCCGGCCCGGGCCCGGTCCAGGTCCTCAACCCGCATCAGGAACCGCCTGCCGGTGGACCTGGCGAAGAGCCAGGCGAGGATCGCGGTGCGGAGGTTGCCGACATGCAGTTCGCCGGAGGGGCTGGGGGCGAAACGGCCGGCAGAGGTCATGGCTCCAGCCTATGCGCCGCCAGCACAAGAGCCCCTCAGCTACCGATGACTTCGGAAATCCGACGTCGGTGGCTCAGGGGCTCTTGCCGTGCCGGACCCGGGGCGTTGCTCCGGGCCATGGCACTGCGAATGCGGGGATTGGTGCGGAAAGACGTTGGTGTGAACAAGAGTCAATCAGCAGGCGGGTTCCTTGCGGGAAGCCTCATCCAAGGTCCGGGTGGTGTGCCGGGGTACTTGTAGCCGTTGGGATCCGGCGGTGGCCTTCGTCCCTTTGTTGTCACTATTTCAACAGAAGTCCTACAGTTGGTGCAACGGACATCGCCTGCACTGGTCAATCTGATCAACTGCGGCCGGGGCGACAAACAGGAAGTGGTCACTTTGCAGGAACTCGACGCGACCGACCGGCGAATCCTCCTCGCCCTCGACCAGGATCCCCGGCTGCCCATCATGGTGCTGGCCCAGAAACTGGGCCTGGCCCGCGGCACCGTGCAGTCACGCCTGGAGCGGATGACTCTCTCCGGTGCGCTCCGGCCGAACAGCAGCCGGGTGCTGCCCTCCGCGCTGGGCCGCGGCGTGGCGGCGTCGGTCAGTGCCGAGCTGGACCAGAGCCACCTGAACGAAGCGATCGCTGCGCTGCGGAACATCCCGGAGGTGCTCGAATGCCACGCACCGGCCGGCGAGACGGACCTGCTGATCCGCGTGGTGGCGAAAAGCCCGGACGACTTGTACCGCGTCTCGGAGGAAATCCGGCTCTGCCCCGGAATCGTGCGGACCTCCACCAGCATGTTCCTGCGCGAGGTCATCCCCTACCGGACCACGGGCCTGCTGGGCACCTGAGCGTCGGCTCCGCCGAGCTAGACGGGCGGACCCGTGTTGGATTTCAGGTTCTTCATCACCAGCGTCGACGTCAGCCGTTCGACGCCGGGCAGCGACGTCAGCTCGCTGTCGTAGAAGCGTTGGTAGGCGGGCAGGTCCTCGGCGATGACCTTGAGCAGGTAGTCGGGGGAACCGAACAGCCGCTGCGCCTCGACGATATTCGGGTTGTCCGCGACGCGGTTCTCGAAAATCTCCATCGTTGCCCGGTCCACCTGGCGCAGCGTGACGAAGACGATCGCTTCGAACCCGAGCCCGAGGGCCGAGGGATCGATGTCGGCCCGGTAGCCGCGGATCACGCCGGCGGCCTCCAGGTCACGGAGCCGCCGGTGGCAGGGCGCCACGGTCAATCCCACCTTCGCGGCGAGCGCCGTCGCAGTCATTCGGCCGTCCTCTTTGAGGTAGCGCAAAATACTTCTGTCCAAATGGTCTATCACGCAATAATCTTACCCTTCAGCGGCATTTCTCCGCGAAAAAGGGGAACACTTTTGGCGGTTATTTTCCTAGACTTTTCCTGTACCCAGACCTCAGGAGACCGCCTTGAACCCCCAGCTTTTCCTCGCCTTTCTGCTGGTCGCCGGCGCCCTGGCCTGCACGCCGGGGGTGGACTGGGCGTATTCCATCACCGCGGGCCTGAAGCAGCGCAGTTTCGTGCCCGCAGTGGCGGGACTCTGCGGGGGCTACGTGCTGCACACGGTGCTGCTGGTGGCCGGTCTGGCCGCCCTGCTCACCGGGGTCCCCGGCATGCTGGGCTGGCTGACCGTCGCCGGCGCGGCCTACCTCCTGTGGCTCGGGCTGACGACCATCCGGACGTGGCGCGGGGCGAGCTTCGGCAGCGCGGAGCTGCGGGCACCGGCAAACCAGTTCCGGACCTTCCTGCAGGGCATCGGAACCAGTGGCATCAACCCCAAGGGCCTCCTGTTCTATGTGGCCCTGGTGCCGCAGTTCGTCAGCCCCGAGGCCTCCCTGCCCGTGCCCGTGCAGTCCGGCCTCCTCGGCCTGACGTTCGTCCTCCTGGTCGCCGTGGTCTACAGCGCCGTTGCCTTGCTGGCGCGCCGGCTGCTGCACTCCCGACCGGGGGCGGCGCGGAAAGTGACGCTCGCCAGCGGCATCATCATGGTGGCCCTGGGCACCGTCCTGCTGTCCGAGCAGCTTGTGCCGCTCCTGGGCCAGGTCCTGTCCCGGGGCTGAACTCAGCCGGCCGCCGCGCGCGGCATGTACCACTCGGTGAACGCTGTGGCGCGGCCGTCGCCCGCGAGCTGGATGATCCAGAGGTTGTCATAGCTCCGGCTGTCGCCGCGGTAATCGGTGCGGCCCTGCACGAAGGCCCTTCCGCCGTCGACGCCGAGGAGATTCCACTTGAACGTCCAGTCCCCCGGCTCGTCATGGCTGGCGATCCAGCGCTCCACGATCTGCTCGCGCCCGGTCCACGGATCGGGATCATCCGGGCGGGTGGCGTAGACGGCGTCCTCAGTGAACAGCGCCCTGATGTCCTCCGGCTCGTTCGACGTCCAGGCAACGATGTAGTGCTGCATCCAGCGCGCTGCCGCATCTCTCATCCCTCGGTTGTACTCCCTGTTTCCGGGGCCCCGCAAGGGTCATTTCGCCCCGGTTCAGTCGTCGTCGGCCCGGCCGTATTCGCGGTCCCAGAGCTCGTGGAGTTCCGCGTCCTTGCGGATGGCCCGGACCGTCTCCAGGTCTGATGACTGGCGGTGCTGCCAGTCCAGCCGGTTCAGCGCCTTCCGTCCGTTGTCCAGCAGCAGGAGCGCCCGGTCCGTGAGGGCATCGCTGCGGAGCGTAAAGTCGGTCGCGCGTCGGCGCAGGACCTCCTGCAGGGCGGCACGGGCGGCCGCATTGGCACCAAATTTCCGCAGAGAGCGTGCCCGCACCAGGAGCAGCGCCGCCGAGAGGTCGTCCCCGTTGAGCAGCCCCTCAGTGTCAGCCACCACCTCCTCGTGCCGTCCCAGCGAGGCGGCCAGCGTGCAGCGCGCCAGGGCCATCGGCAACGACGGCGGCAGTCCGTTCAGCGCCGCGAGGGCAGTCTCCGTCTGGCCGGTCTCGCGCAGTGAGTGGGACAGCGCCAGGAACACCGCTTCCTCGCTGAAAAGGACCGGAACCTCGACCCGCTCGGCGACGGCCACCCGAGTGATAACCCGGGCCAGGTAGGTGGCGGCGTAGCGGTTCGCATCGTCGTCGTTCCTGGTCAGCATCCCGCGCTGGAGCAGTTCGGCAGCGCGCAGGTGGCCGCCCTGGGCGTAGCTCTGCAGCCCTGCCATCAGGTAGCACAGCCCGGCCCACCCGGGGTAGGTGTGCGCCAGGGCAATCAGCCGGTTTGGGTCGGAGCTGCCGAAGATCGCGGAGTGCACGGCCTTCGCTGCTTTGCCCGGGGCCCTGCCGCCAATCTTCCCGAGCCGGGGCGCGCCGCCCTCCACGGGCAGAGCGCCGCGGGTCCGCCCGGCCAGGACTCCGGAGACCGCGCCGCCCACGCCCTCGGCGAGGCCGCGGACAGGAGTCCGGATGACCGGCGTGCGGAACGGCGCCAGGTCGCGCATGTCACGGTACAGGGCTGGGCGGGGTGCGGATTGTCCTGGTCCGGCGCTCATACATCCATGCTAGTAGGCGCGGGGAGGCCGCGGGCAGACTAGGCCGCGGCCGAAACCCACAGGCCGATCACCCAGGTGCTGCCGGCGAGGCAGGCGAGTCCGAACTCGACGATCATGCCCAGCCCGGTGGCCTTCAAGGCGGCCCAGCTGGAGGCTGCGGCCGTGCCGATGGCTCGCGTGCGGTGTAGTTCGCTGAGCAGCAGACCGGCGGCGAAACCGACAAACAGGCCCACCACCGGAATGATGAACATCCCCACGACACCGAGGACCAGGCCTGCCACCACCGAGCGGCTGGGAATGCTGTGCTGTTTAAGTTTCCGGCCGGTCAGGACGGCGCTGGCGGCCATTCCGGCCAGGACGAAGACCATGCCAATCGCGAACACCACCCAGCCGGTGGTTCCGGCGCCGCCCCAGATGGCCCAGGCCAGCAGGCTCAGTCCGATCAGGAAGCTGCCGGGCAATACGGGGATGACGGTACCGGCCACGCCCACCAGGATGGCGAGGCCGCACAGGATCGTCACAACAGACTCGGGGTTCATCGCCCCAGTCTATGGCGCGGAGGCGCGTGGTTCCGGCTGGCCCGGCGCCCGGCCGGCCCCATAAAGACGACGACGGCACCGCATCCCCCAAGGAAGCGCCGCCGTCGTCGTCTGTGCTGCTGTGGCTACTCGGCTTCAACCGCCGCGGCGACGGCGGCGGACACTGCCGGCGCCACCCTCGGGTCCAGCGGGCTGGGGACGATGTAGTCGGCGGAAAGGTCCTCGTCGGCCAGGGCGGCGATGGCGCGGGCCGCAGCCAGCTTCATCGCCGGGGTGATCCGGCGGGCGCCGGCGTCGAGGGCTCCGCGGAAGATGCCGGGGAACGCGAGGACGTTGTTGATCTGGTTCGGGAAGTCGCTGCGGCCCGTGGCGACGACGGCGGCGTACCGGCGTGCGACCTCGGGCAGGACTTCGGGATCCGGGTTGGACAGGGCGAACACGATCGAGTCCTGGCTCATGAGCTTGAGGTGTTCCTCGGCCAGCTGGGAGGAGGAGACCCCGATGAACACGTCGGCGTCCAGCAGGGCGTCGGCGGGTCCGCCGGAGACGCCGCGCGGGTTGCCGCTCTTGGCCAGCTCGGCCTTCTTGCTGGCGGGATCGGCGGCGATGTCCGCACGCTCGCTGTTGATGACGCCGCGGGAGTCCAGCAGCACGATGTCGCTGATTCCGGCGGTGAGCAGCATCTGTGCGACGGCGATCCCGGCGGCACCGGCGCCCGAGACGACAACGCGCAGCTTCTCGAGCCCGCGTCCGGTCACCTTGGCGGCGCCGGTCAGGGCCGCGAGGACGACGACGGCGGTCCCGTGCTGGTCATCGTGCATCACGGGGCAGTCGAGGGCCTCGATGAGCTTTTCCTCGAGCTCGAAGCAGCGCGGCGCGGAGACGTCCTCAAGGTTGACGGCGCCGAAGCTCGGGCGGAGCCGGACGAGGGTCTCGACGATCTCGTCGACGTTGGTGGTGTTGAGCACCAGCGGGATGGAGTCGAGTTCGCCGAAGGCCTTGAACAAGGCTGACTTGCCCTCCATCACCGGGAGCGAGGCGCTAGCGCCGATGTCGCCAAGGCCGAGAACCGCCGTGCCGTCGCTGACGACGACAACGAGGCGCTGGGCCCAGGTCAGGGTCTTGGCCAATTCAGGGTTGGCCGCGATGGCGCGGCTGACCTGGGCGACGCCGGGCGTGTAGGCGATGGACAGATCACGCTTGCTGGCGAGAGGCACGGTGCTGGCAATCGAAAGCTTGCCGCCCTGGTGGGATGCGAAAATTTCTTCGTCGCTGAGCGCTGCTACGGGCTCGGGGGACGTGGCGTCGGCGGGGTTAATCGTTTCAATGGACACTTCGTTGTCTCCTGGGGCTCACCGTGGGCGTACGGCACATGGAAGCTCAAGCACAGGGATGCTCAAGATGGTCTGGAGCCTCGGCAGCGACCCAGGGTTGGTGGGTCCGCGGTGAAGCTCCGGGTACTGCAGGCGGCTGGGCCGCTCCGGTTCTGCAATGGTAAACAGATCTCGCCGGCCGTGACGTGTCGCGCGACATACCGGAGCGGTCGGTTAAACGTTTATCCCAGCGAATTTGTGGCCTGGAGCACGAAAAAGAGCCAATACCGGCCGGTAAATTATCAGATTGGTCTAGACCAGTTACGCCGACCGGCGGGTGCATGTCAGCAGAAAACACGCTTTTTTGAGGTCCTCCTCGGCTTCGAAGAGGGACAGCCGCCGGCATCGGACGGACTGGACCAGTCCAGTGACGGTCAGCAGCAGAACCCGGGAGATGGCGGCGTCGCCGCTTACGGCCGTGACGGCTTTCTTGGCCGCGGAGTCGATCTCGCGGAGCAGCTTCGTGGTGTCCGTGTCCTTGGCATAGACGGCCCTGTTCAGGCACTGCTCCACGGCGGGCTGCATGAGGCGCATGTGGAAGATTTCCATCACGACGCCGACGAGCGCGTGGGCCGGCACGTCGCCCCCGGCATTCCGTGCCGGGCCGCCGGCGTTCCCTGCGGGCGGCTTCGCGGTTCGACCCGGGGATTTCTTCGCGGGTGCGCCTGCATGCAGTTCCGTCAACTGCTTACGGTAAAGCGCCAGCACCAACTGGGTGGCAGAGGGGAAATACCGGTACAGGGTGCCCAGCGGAACGTCGGCCTTGGCCGCGACCTCGGAGAGCACCACTGAGTCCAGGCCCTTGCGGGCGAACCCGGCGGCGACGTCGAGGATCCGGGTGTAGCGGAGACGCTGCCTTGGCAGGGAGGGCGGAGGGGCCATCGGTGGAAGTTCTGAGTGAAATTCAGGCATCAGCAGCGTTCCGGGGTCGGTTTTCTCGGCAGCAGGAAGGGATCTCCCACAGCGCTGCCGCGGCAATTCCCGTCCACTATACGTCACGCTCCCGGGCCGGAATCCAGTCATAAGAAGTGCCGGCGGCGGCAGGCCGGAGCCACTCAGCGGCGCGTTCTGGCTTAGTCGACGCCCTTGATTTTGACCACAAAGACGGCCCCCAGCAGTCCGATCACCGCGGCCGCCACGTACAGCGAAACGTAGCCTCCCCACAGCGTCACGAAGGGGAAAGCGATGAGCGGGGCGAGGACCTGGGGTAGGGAATTGGCGACGTTGAGGACGCCCAGGTCCTTTCCGCGGCTCAGTGACGTCGGAAGCACCTGGGTGATAAGGGCGAAATCCACCGCAAGGTAGCAGCCGAAGCCGATTCCCAGCACCGAGGCGCCCAGCAGCGCCCCGGTCCAGTTCGGCGCGAACGCGAGGATCAGCGAGGCCGCCGCGATGATGACGGAGGAGATGATCACGAGCGGCTTCCGCTTCCCCATCCGGTCGCTCAGCCGGCCGCCGACCACACTGGTCACCATCACCATCACCGCGTAGAGGCCGGTCAGGATCAGTACACCGAACTCCGGTGCGATGCCCTGCGTCTCCTGAAGATGGACGGCGTCCTTGAGGAAGAAGAGCAGATAGAGGGTGACCATGTGGTTGCCGATGTTCACCAGGAGCCGGGTCAGCCAGGCCCAGGCGAAGTCCGGGTAACGCACCGGGGAAATCCAGAAGCCCTTGGCGAAGCCGGCCAGGCTGAACGGCGGGCGTGCCCCCGCGGGGAGCGGGACGTCGTCGTTCTTGAAGAAATACAGCACGACGCCGGCCAGCAGCGCCACGGCGCAGAACAGGTAGCCGACGGCGAAGTTCCCGGTTACCGCCGCGGCGATCACCGCGCCGATGAGGATGCCGACTGTCTGGCCCATGGCGGCCAGGCCTCCCACGGTGCCGCGCTGGACCACGGGGACACGGTCCGGGATGGCGGCGGTAACGGCGGCATAGGCCCCGTTGCAGCCGGCCTGGACGAGGCACCAGAGCAGCGCCATGATGGCAACGTTCGGCGCCCCGGCGAGCGCGATCAGGGCCGCGGCGCCGAGGATTGCCCCGAAGAGGACCCAGGGCACGCGGCGGCCCAGGCGTGAAGTGGTGCGGTCGCTGAACGCACCGAACAAGGGATTGGCAACGAGTGAGACCGCCGCACCGGCTCCGGTTACGAGGGCGAGAATGGCCTCCTTGTCAGCTTCGCTGAACGCGGCGGCCTGCTGACCGAGGAGCACTTGGAGCGGGCCGAAGAAGGCAGCGTTGATTCCCACGTTGACGAGGACGACGCCGGTGACCCAGACGGGGCGGACTGCTCGTTCAGGTTCGGCGAGCGCCACCGCCGTCGGGCTTCCCGCGTTAAGGCTGCCGCGGGCTGGGTCCGGCGTTGCTCCGGACAGATCGGACAGGCTCATGTAATTCAGTTCCCCCCGGAAACGGCTGACGCACGCTGAAAATCAGTGTGGAGCCAGACTATCGTGGGGATCACGATCCGCCCCCCTATTTCCAGTAAGAGGAGACCCGATGGCCGCGTCCGCCGTTAATACCGCCGATCTCTACGACGAGCGGGGGGAAGAACTCGACTCCGTGGCCCTGCAGTTCCAGTCGCTTGGCGGCAACACGCACTTCAGCGGCCCGGTCCGGACCATCCGCTGCTTCGAGGACAACGCCCTCGTCAAGTCCACCCTCGCCACCCCAGGGGACGGCGCCGTCCTGGTGGTGGACGGCGCCGGCTCGCTGCGCACGGCCCTGATGGGCGACCTGATCGCGGCAAGCGCCGTCGCGAACGGCTGGGCCGGCGTCGTGATTAACGGCGCCATCCGCGACCGGACCGCCATCGCCGGGCTGCCGCTCGGCGTGAAGGCGCTGGGCAGCAACCCGCGCAAGAGCGCCAAAGCGGGCGCGGGCGAGAGTGACGTGGAACTGGAGATCGACGGCGTCGTCCTCCGGCCCGGCGCGACGATCTGGTGCGACCCGGACGGGATCCTGGTCGAGCGGTAATGCGCCGAGGTGACACTTCGCGCCCATGATTGGCAACATCATGGGCGCGAAATCTCACTTCGGCGTCCATCCCCGGGACAGGAGCGCGCGCCGGACCCTGCCGACGACGGCCGGGCGCTCTCCCGTCAGGTCATCCTTCGAGACCCTCACCTCGACCCAGCCCAGCCGGTCCGTGGTCCGCGCACGGTGGATGTCGCGCTGATGCTGGCCGGCCTCACCATGGTGGATCCCGTCATACTGCAGCGAGACACCGAATGCCGGATAGGCTGCGTCCGGCCACAACTCCGGGGTTCCCGCCGGGCCCCAGACCACGTGGTTGAGCTTCGGTTCCGGCAGGCCGCCGCGGACGACGGCGAGGCGCAGATGCGTCTCCGGCGGGGAATCCGCACCGACGCGCACGAACCCAAGGGCTTCCCGCGCCCTCCGGATGTTCCGGGCTCCGGGGTGTTGGAACAGCATCCGGTTCAGCGCCTCGATGCTCGACAGGGCGTCCCGGGGCGAGGGAAACTCCGGGCCGTGCTCGGAGACCAGGGAATCCCCGGCGGCCACGAGGTCGTCCAACGACAGAACCGCAGCCAGGTCCAGGAAAGTGCGTTTGGGCGAGGTCACCCGGACGCCGTCGAGCATCACAACGTCCCCGGGCCGGAGCGCGAGGCGGTGTCCCGCCACGTTCGCCCGTTTCGGGATGCTGCCGCCCCGCGGCCGGGCAAGGTGGATCCGCCAGTCGGAGTCTGCCCACAGGGGGAGGCCTACGCGCCATATCCGCGCCGCGGTGACGTGGCAGAGCACGGTGCAGTCATCGAGTTGGCAGTAGGCCCTCAGCGCTGCGGCGCCCTGTGCGCTGCTGCCGGCCGGGACCCGGATACCGCGGGACACGGTGATCAGGTCCCGGGCCCGGGTCCGCTTCCGGGGAATCCCGGCCTCATCCGCGGCCAGCACGGAGAACGAGCCATCCGCCAGGGCTGGTGGGAGTTCAAGTCGACGCATTACCTCATCATGATGAGATCCGGCGCAGCGCGTTTAAGTTATCCCCAGCTTGCCTCCACCTGTCCTCAACAGCGCCCGGGCCGCTTCTGCCGAGGTGAGATTTCGCGCCCATGGCTGGCCCGGACATGGGCGCGAAATGTCACCTCGGCGGCGGTCGGCGGAGGCGTCCGCCCGCGGCGCCCGCCAAACTGTATGTTTCGTCTCACTTTTTGGCCGTGTGACATGCACCGCTCTGGCTCGGTGTAAGACTTGGTAGCTGCGGCCGCAGGCCGTGGAACGCGAATGCCGAGGGAGCCAGATGACAACCACCCAAGACCAGACCGTAGCCAAGATCCCCCAGCGGGTCATTTGGCTGGCCGTGGCGGGCGCCGTGGGCGGCTTCCTCTTCGGCTTCGACTCCTCGGTGGTCAACGGCGCCGTCGACGCCATCAAGGACGAGTTCGCGCTGAGCGAGGCCGTGACCGGCTTCGCCGTCGCCGTGGCCCTGCTTGGCTGCGCCGCGGGCGCCTACCTGGCCGGGAAGGTCGCTGACCGCTACGGCCGCATCCCTGCGATGAAGATCGGTGCGCTGCTGTTCCTGATCAGTGCCATCGGGACCGGCTTCGCCGTCAGCGTGTGGGACCTCATCTTCTGGCGCCTCGTCGGCGGACTGGGCATCGGCCTGGCCTCCGTGATCGCCCCGGCCTACATCTCCGAGATCTCCCCGCGCCACGTCCGCGGCCGCCTGGCGTCGCTCCAGCAGCTCGCCATCACCACGGGTATCTTCGCGGCCCTGCTCTCGGACGCCCTGTTCGCGAACTTCGCCGGCGGCGCCGGCGAGGTTCTCTGGTTCGGCATTGAGGCCTGGCGCTGGATGTTCCTCGCCGGCGCCGTACCTGCCGTCGTCTACGGCTGGATCGCGTACACCCTGCCCGAGTCGCCGCGGTTCCTGGTCTTCCAGGGCAAGGACGAGGAAGCCCTGAAAGTCTTCCAGTCCATCGCCCCGAACGAGGACACGGACCGCCACCTGCGCGACATCAAAAAGGCCATCGAGGAAGACAAGGTCGCGGGCCAGAAGGGCTCCCTGCGCGGCAAGGCGTTCGGCCTGCAGCCGGTGGTGTGGATCGGCATCATCCTGTCGGTGCTGCAGCAGTTCGTCGGCATCAACGTGATCTTCTACTACTCCACCACCTTGTGGAAGGCCGTCGGATTCCAGGAGAAGGACTCCCTGACGATCTCTGTGGCCACCGCCATTACCAACATCCTCGTGACCCTCGTGGCGATTGCCCTCGTGGACAGGATCGGCCGCCGGCCCATCATGCTGGCGGGTTCCATCGGCATGGCCGTCTCGCTGGGCACCATGGCCCTCGCCTTCGGGTCCGCCACCGGAACCGGCGACGCGATTTCTCTGCCCGGTGCGTGGGGCCCGGTCGCCCTGGTGGCCGCCAACGTCTTCGTGATCAGCTTCGGCGCCTCCTGGGGGCCGCTCGTGTGGGTGCTGCTGGGCGAGATCTTCCCGTCCCGGATCCGCGCCCGTGCGCTGGGCCTCGCCGCGGCCGCCCAGTGGATCGCCAACTTCGCCATCACCCTGAGCTTCCCGGCCATGGCGGCGGCCTCCCTGCCCCTGACCTACGCCATGTACGCGATGTTCGCGGCGGCCTCGTTCTTCTTCGTGAAGTTCAAGGTCCCGGAAACCAACGGAATGTCCCTGGAGCATGCCGAGACCCTCTTCGTCCCGAAGGGCTCCGCGAAGGACTCCGGCAAGGCCTGAGCGGGCGCACTCCAGCGCGCAGTCCCGCCCCGCGAGGTGACAGATAATGCCCACGTTTCGGGGAAGCATGGGCATTATCTGTCACCTCGGCCGGCACTGGGGCTACAGAACGAGCTTCATGCCCTCGTGGCTCGCCGCGAAGCCGAGCCGTTCGTAAAACCGGTGGGCGGCCGTGCGGGACTTGTCCGTGGTGAGCTGCATCAGTGAACAGCCGCGGAGCCGCGACTCGTCCATGGCCCATTCCACCATCGCCGCCCCGACGCTCTGGCCGCGCAGCTCGCTCCCCACCCGCACAGCCTCCAACTGGGCGCGCCATGAACCCCGGCGGGACAGCCCGGGCAGGAAGCTCAGCTGGAAGGTTGCCACCAGGCGGATACCGGGCCCGTCCGCGGTCGCCAGCTCCCCCACGAGCAGGAGATGGGCCGGATCGGCGTCGATCGCGGCAAACGCCTTCTCGCAGGGGGCCAGATCGGACGGGTCCTCGCGGCTTGACCCGAGCTGGTCGTCCGCCAGCAGCCGGAGAATGTCGGGCAGATCGGCGCGTTCGGCATGGCGCAGGCGGAAAGTCCCGGTGTCGACGTCGAGGGTCAGCAATGGGGTCCGGTCAGGGAGGTTCGAAGTCACCAGTCCAGCTTGCCCTACCGCCCCGCGAGGTGACAGATCAGGCCCATGTTTCCGGCAAACATGGGCGTGATCTGTCACCTCGGCGGGTGAACCCGCTGAAAACACAGACGCCGACGCCGGAACTCGGGTGAGTTCCGGCGTCGGCGGCTATGCTTTCGCGATATTGGAAACGGACTAGACGGCTTCCTTGGCCTCGTCGACCAGGGCGGACACAGCCGCGAACAGCGGGTGGTCCGGGGCGAGGCCGGTGATCTTCGCGGTGGCCTCGTCCGCGCTGGAGGATGCCACGATCTGCCTGAGCTCCACGGCCTCGGCGTCGGCCGGGTCGTTGAAACGCAGGGCTGCGGCGATCGCCCCGAGCAGTGACTCCGGCACGATTCCGCGTTCGGCGAGCTCCGCGGCCGGACCGATGAAGCGTTCGTGCCGGCTGAGCTTGCGCAACGGCGCCCGGCCCACCCGGTTCACAGTGTCCGGCAGGTGCGGGTTGGAGAAGCGGCCCAGGATTTTCTGGACGTAGGCCTCCTGCTCGTCACGGTTGAAGCCGTGCTTGGCCACCAGCAACTCTTTGGTTTCGTCCAGGACGGCGCGCACATCGGCGGCGACATCCTGATCGGCCATGGCCTCGGAAATCTTCCCGAGCCCGGCCTCGAAACCGAAATAGGCTGCCGCGGCGTGCCCGGTGTTCACGGTGAACAGTTTCCGCTCGATGTAGGGCTCCAGCTCATCCACGAACGTGGCACCCGGTATGACCGGTACCGCAGCGCCGAACGGTGTCCGGTCGATGACCCATTCGTAGAAGGTCTCCACCGTGACGTCCAGGCCCTGCCCGGCTTCCTGGTTGGGCACGATCCGGTCCACCGCCGTGTTCGCGAACACGGCGGCGGCGTCGAGGGATCCCGCGGCCGGGTCCCACTGCGCCGAGACCTCGGACTTCAGGATGTCCGTGGCGTTGATGGCGTTCTCACACGCCATCACCTGCAGCGGAGCGAGACCGGGGGCCCTGGCGGCGATCCCCCGGGCGATCACCGGGGCCACGAATTTGAGGATATGCGGCCCCACCGCGGTGGTGACCACGTCCGCCGTCGCGATCTCCGCGATGACCTCCGCTTCCTGGCCGCCGGAGTTGAGCGCGCGGAAGTTCTCCACGGTGCGGACGGTGGGGTGCTCCCCCACCTCGTGGACCCGGTAGCTGTCCGCGGCGGCCAGTTGGGTGATCAGGTCCTCCGCGACATCCGCGAACACCACCTCATACCCCGCCTCGTGCAGCAGCAGCCCCACGAATCCGCGCCCAATGTTCCCGGCTCCGAAATGAACAGCCTTCACTATGAATTGACCTTTCCGAACAGGTCGAGGACTTCCTCGACCGTGGTGGCCGCCTCAAGCTGTGCCACCTGTGCCTTGTTGGTGAAGACCTTGGCGATGGAGGACAGGATGTGGAGGTGCTCGTTGTTGATCCCGGCGACGCCGACGACGAACTTCACTTCCTTGCCGTTCCAGTCGATGCCGTTCGGGTAGCGGATCACGGAGACTGCGGACTTCATGATGTGGTCCTTGGCGGCATTGGTGCCGTGCGGAATCGCGAGGTAGCTGCCCATGTAGGTGGACACGGATTCCTCACGTTCGTGCATGGCGTCCAGGTAGCCGGCGTCGACGGCGCCGCGGTCCAGCAGGAGCCGGCCGGCCTCGTCGATGGCGGCATCGCGGGTGGTGGCCGTGCCGTTCAGGACAACGCTCTCCGCCACCAGGACGCCGGCGGGGCCGGTTTCCTCGGGAGCTTCGGGCGCTTCGGGCGTTGCGGCGCCGGCCGCAGTGCCAGCCGCAGGGGCGTCGGCTCCAATCTCGGTGTTGCTTGACCTGACCAGTTCCACGATCTCGTCGTACTTGGGGCTGTTCATGAAGTTATCGACCGAGACGTGCACGGCGCTGGCGGTCACCGGCGTGGCCCGTTCAGTCAGGTCCTGGTGCGTGATGACGACGTCGTAGGTGTCACTGAGGTTGGCGATCGCGGAGTTGGTGACCTTGACGTCCGGGAAGCCGGCAGCCTTGATCTTGTTCCGCAGCACCGAGGCGCCCATAGCGCTGGAGCCCATGCCGGCGTCGCACGCAAAGACGATGTTCTTGACCGGCCCGGCGAGGACTGCGACGCCGCCGGCGGCAGCACCGGAGCCCGTGAGCAGGGAGGACACCGAGCTCTTTTTGCCCTTCATTTCCTCCATCCGGACGGTGGCGGCGCCCAGGGCATCTTCCTCGCTGGCGCCCACCGGGGTCTTGCTGGCCTTCAGGATCACCGAGGCGATCAGGAAGGACACGGTGGTGGCGAACAGCACGGAGAGGGTCACGCCGACGTAGCTGTCGCGGGCGGTGGCGGCGTAGACGGCGATGATGCTGCCCGGCGCGGCGGGCGACCGGAGGCCGGCCCCGGTCACCACGAGGGTGAAGATGCCGGTCATGCCGCCGCCGATTGCGGCGAGGATCATGATGGGCTTCATAAGCACGTACGGGAAGTAGATCTCATGGATGCCGCCAACGAACTGGATCACCGCGGCGCCCGGCGCGGACGCCTTGGCCAGTCCCGTGCCGAAGATCGAGTAGGCGAGTAGGATGCCGAAGCCCGGACCGGGGTTGGCTTCGAGCAGGAAGAGGAGGGACTTGCCCTGCTCGAGCGCCTGCTGCGTGCCCAAAGGCGTGAGGATGCCGTGGTTAACGGCATTGTTCAGGAACAGAACCTTGGCTGGCTCGATGAAGATGCTGGTGAAAGGCAGCAAGCCGTTGATAACGAGGAACTCGACCACTGCGCTGGCACCGTCGCTAAAGGCCTTCACCACCGGACCGACTACGAGCATGCCGACGATCGCCATGATGGCGGCCAGGATGCCGGCCGAGAAGTTGTCGATCAGCATTTCGAAGCCCGGCTTGACCCGGCCTTCCCAGATCTTGTCCAGCTTCTTCATGAGCCAGGCCGTGAGCGGGCCGAGCATCATGGCGCCGATGAACATGGGGATGTCCGTGCCGACGATGACGCCAGTGGTGGCCACCGCGCCCACGACGCCGCCGCGCACGCCGTAGACCATCCGGCCGCCGGTGTAGCCGATCAGGAGCGGGAGCAGGTAGGTGATCATTGGCCCGACGAGCTTGGCGAGCTCCTCGTTGGGCAGGAAGCCCGCCGGGATGAAGAGCGCCGTGATGATGCCCCAGGCGATGAACGCGCCGATGTTGGGCATGATCATTCCGGACAGGAACGTCCCGAATTTCTGGACGCCGACCCGCACGCTGGTACGGGGTTTCGCAACTGTCTCTGTTGCCATGTGATTTCCTAACCGTCATTTCCTGCTGCACCGCAGGATGGTCCGATGAATTCGCGAAAGCTAGCTGGTGGAGCTGGTGGAGATCCGGTGGAGCCATTCGAGGAAGAGCTTGAGTTCCGAGCTGGAGAGCTGGTCGGAGTGCGATGCCTGCAGTGCCGCGTTCAGGGCGATCGCCGCCACAACCACTGACGATTTCCCGGATGCTTCAGGACCGTTCTCCTTGGCCTGTTCCGAGGACACCGCAAAGATCATGGCGTCCCGGGTCATGGTGGACAGCTCGAGGTTGCGCTCGGGCGCCTTTTCCGTGATCAGCATGAGTGTCACCCCGACGTTGGCAGCCAGGATACTCCTGGCCGCTTCCCGCGGAGGGACGTTAATTTGGCCGGCGACGGCGGCCTTGTTCAGCATTTCCTCCATCAGGCCCTCGGCGTCGGCGACGACAGCCGGGCGGCTCTCCGGGCGGATATTGCCGAACATGACCAGGTACAGTTCCGGCTGGTTGAGTCCGAACTGCACGTGGTTGTCCCACATCCGCCGGATATCTTCCAGCGGATGTCCGGACGGCGCGAAGTCGCGTTCGCCCGCCACATACTCCTCAAAACCTGCCGCGACAACCGCGTCGAACAGCCCTTCCTTGTCACCGAAGTGGTGATAGAGGGTCGGCGCGGTGACGCCGGCCCGCTGGGTGATCTGGCGGGTGGAAACCGGGCCACCGGCGGAGTTGGCCAGCAACTCAGCCGCCGCACGCAGCAGCCGCGTCTTTGGCGGAAGCTGGCCATCGAAACTCATAACCGCTACCCTAGCACCTATAGCAACGCTATATGAAGTGCATCACATACAATTTTTTCAGGTACCGGATCCGCCCGCCGACGTAGCTGTCGGCAGGCCGGGCCGACCGTCCGATCCAGAAATCCGGGCCGGATCGTCCGGCCCGGATCGGACGACCGGCTCCGGCGGTACCTGACTCACCGGCTTACCGGCCCACGGCAGAGAATGAGGACCTTCAGTGCAGAACTTCCCAGGAGTAGGCGTCAGCCCCGGCCGCATCATCGGAACCATCCGGCAGATGCCCAAACCCGTCAGCGAACCGCCCGCCGGGGAGCAATTGCCGGCCGGCGTCACGGCCGAGGAGGCGACCGCGGCACTGAAGACGGCGGCGAAGGCCGTCCACGATGAGCTGAAGGCCCGGGCCGAGACGGTCAGCGGCGACGGCAAGGCCGTCCTGGAAGCCACGGCCCTGATGGCGACGGACACGATGCTCCTGAAGTCCGCCGCCAAACTGATCGGCCGCGGAGCCTCCGGCCAGCGTGCCATCTGGGAGGCCGGCGCCTCCGTCTCGGAAATGCTGCACAACCTGGGCGGCTACATGGCGGAGCGGGCCACCGACGTCCTGGACGTCCGGGCCCGGATCGTGGCCGAACTGCGCGGCGTCCCGGCCCCGGGCATCCCCTCCTCCCCTACCCCGTTCATCCTGATCGCCGAGGATCTCGCCCCGGCGGACACCGCCACCCTGGATCCGGAGAAGATCCTGGCGCTGCTCACCGCCGGCGGCGGACCGCAGTCCCACACCGCGATCATTGCCCGCTCACTGGGCCTCCCCGCCGTCGTGGCCGCGACCGGCGTCGACCAGGTTCCGGACGGAACCGAGGTCTATGTGGACGGCGCCGCCGGCCTGATCACCGTGGACCCGGATGACTCGCAGCGCGCCGCCGCCGAACACTGGGCCGCAACGGCCTCGCTGCTGGCGGACTTTGACGGCACCGGCGCGACGGCGGACGGCCACCTTGTACCGCTGCTCGCCAACGTCGGCGGGGGCAAGGATGCCGTGGCCGCAGCCAAGCTGAACGCGCAGGGGGTGGGGCTGTTCCGGACCGAGTTCTGTTTCCTGGAGCGGGACACCGAGCCCACCGTGGACGAACAGGCCGCCGCCTACAAGGGCGTCTTCGACGCGTTCCCGGGCAAGAAGGTGGTGCTTCGGACGCTCGACGCCGGCGCGGACAAGCCGCTGCCCTTCCTCACCGACGCCACGGAACCCAACCCCGCCCTCGGGGTCCGCGGGTACCGCACCGATTTCACCACGCCGGGTGTGCTGGAACGCCAGCTGCAGGCCATCGCCCGGGCCGAGCAGGAGTCCGAGGCGGACGTCTGGGTGATGGCGCCGATGATTTCCACCGCGGAGGAGGCTGCCCGCTTCGCCACCCTGTGCGCCGAGGCCGGGATCAAGACCCCCGGCGTCATGGTGGAGGTCCCGTCCGCGGCACTCACGGCCGAGGCCATCCTCCGGGAGGTGGCGTTCGCGAGCCTTGGCACCAACGACCTCACCCAGTACGCCATGGCCGCCGACCGCCAGCTCGGCCCGCTCGCGGCGCTGAACACCCCGTGGCAGCCCGCCGTGCTCCGGCTCGTCGGCCTGACCGTGGAGGGTTCCGTCGCGGAGGGCCACGACAAACCGGTCGGTGTCTGCGGCGAGGCCGCCGCGGATCCGGCCCTCGCCGTCGTTCTCACCGGGCTCGGCGTCTCGACCCTATCCATGACGGCCCGGTCCCTCGCCGCCGTGGCGGCCGTGCTGAAGACCGTCACTCTGGCCGAGGCGCAGGAACTGGCCAAACTGGCCCTCTCCGCACCGAGCGCCACCGAGGCCCGCGCCTGGGTCCGGGCGAAGCTGCCGGTCCTCGAGGAGCTCGGTCTGTAGCGCCACAGCAGGCAGAGGTGGTGTGGGGCCGATCAGGGGGCGCTAGGATGCACTCCATGACACTGATTGCTCCCCGGGTGACGTCCGTCCTTCCGGCTGAGGACGCGCAGAAACTCCGGTACGCCCTGCAAGGCAGCGACGACATCACGGTGTTCGTCGACGGCACCGTCCACCGGTTGCCGCCCCAGGCGCGGGACGCCGTCGTGGACCTGCTGGCGCGCTTCAGCCGGGGCGAGGCGGTGTCGGTCAGCAGCGTCGAGGAAATGCTGACCACGTCCCGGGCGGCCGAGCTGGCCGGGATCTCGCACACCTACCTGCGGAACATGACGGACCGCGGCGAAATCCCGGTGGAATACCGTGGCACACACCGGCGGATCCGGCTCGCCGACGTCATAGCCTGGCTGGAAAAGCAGAAGAAGAACAGTACCGCGGACGGTGCTCCGGGCCACGGGGATGACGGTGCCGCGGATGCTTCGTGACGGCGTGATAAGGATCAAACAACGATCCCGGCCCTGCGCGGAAACGCGGAGAAGGCCGGGGTTACGCTTGGCTTGTGGGTAAGTTCAGAGGGTGGCACATCGTGGCTGGCATTGCCGCCATGGTGCTCACGGGCATTCTCGGAAACTCCATGGGGCTGAACAATACCGCGGCTTTTATGTCCAGCTGTGTTGTGTTTGTGGCCGTCTCCATGTGGATGGACAGCCGGATCACGCTCCGCAGGAGACAACGAGCGCGGGAAGGAGCGCTGGATACGGCGCGAGAAAGCGGGCGGGAAGCAGTGCGGGAGGCCGACGATGCCGGCTCCGCACCGGATCGGCGACTCGAGGCCGAGCAGCCCAAACGCGAGGGCCGCGGCACCTAAGCCAGCGGGCTCCTATATCCTGGGGCGCGCTGCCCAGCGCCGCGCCTTCAGCGCCGCGTGGAGTTCCAGCCGCACCATCCCCTTGAGCGGGTCGACGCCGAGCAGCTGGCGTATCCGGCCGAGCCGGTTGTAGATGCTGCTCCGGTGCAGGTGCAGCTTGTCCGCGACTTCCTGGACTGATCCGTCATTGTCATAGAACAGCTCCAGCACCGGCAGCAGCTCCTGGTTCCGGTCGTGGTCCTCCAGGAGGCGGAAATAGACCGAGCCCGCGTCCGCCCACGCCCCCGCACCGCCGCCGGCCGAGGCCAGCAGCTGGTAGATCCCGGTGGCGCGGCAGTCCACGAGTTCTCCCAGCTGGGGATCCACCGCAGCGGCCTGCGCGGCCTGCCGGGACTGCCGGTACGCGTCGGCAAGTTCCCGCGGCCGCGCGAAGCCCTCGGAGGTTCCCAGGATGATCCGGTGGACCGGACGGCCGGTCCGCTTGGCCAGCTCCAGCTGGTAATGGACCAGCACCTGGGCGTGGTTGGCGCGGCCGGTCGATTCCCTGAACAAGACGACGGCGTGGGTCTCCGTGCCGGCGCTGAACAGTGTGGCGTCCACGCCGATGGTGGCCTGCAGGGCGGCGGAGCGGTGGACCAGCGTGGAAGCGATCGGGTCCGAGCCTTCCGCCCAGCCGTCCGCATCCAGTACCGTCACCAGCTGCCAGGGTCCGCGCCCCTGGACTTCCTTCCAGCCGGCGACGGCCGCGACGGCGTTGGACTCGCCGCGGCAGGCGGCCAGGAATTCCTGTTCGCGGCGGCGGCGGAACTCGGATTCCGCGGTGTTGGACTCCAGCAGCAGGGCCGAGAGCTGCTCCAGCTCGCGGGCAACCTCGGGCAGCTGGGCGAGGACCGTTGTCGCGTTCGGCTCATCGGCGTCGAGCTGGACCCAGAGGTATCCCACCCGGAAGCCCCGCACCAGCAGGGGAACGCAGACCCGGCCCAGCATTCCGAGCTCCGCGTTGGCCGGCACGACCACCGGGCGGACCGCCGTCGCGATCCCGTGCGAGAGCTGCCAGGCGCTGACGTCCACCGGGACGCGCTTGCTGAGCAGGAAGTTCACCCGGACCCGGTCGGCGTGCGACTGGTTTGAGCTGTAGGCGAGCAGTTGGCCGTCGAGATCCTCGAGTGAGAGCCCGCGGCCCAGTTGCAGTGCGACTTGCTCCACAAGCTGTTCGACGTCCTGCTGCTGCATGCTGCAACACTACTGCCGATGCCACCTCCCCTGGAAACGCCGCGGCGAACACCGCCCCAACGGACAGCAGGCGACACCTGACGCTTGCCGGGTCGACAAATGTCCAGTCCGGTATTTGGAAAAGCCCGGAATTCCGCGGAAAGCGGCCGTTGCCGCGAGGCGGCGCCTGTCACGTGCCTCACAGCCGGATTTATTCTGGAAGTACGACTTCCCCGAATACGCAGGCCCACAAGGCCGCCAGCATTGGAGCCCATAAATGATCATCGGTGTCCCCAAAGAGATCAAGAACAATGAATTCCGCGTCGCCATCACGGCCGCCGGCGTGCACGAATTCCGCACCCACGGCCACTCGGTCCTCGTGGAGCGCGGCGCGGGCCTGGGCTCGGGCATCACGGACGAGGAATATGCCATCGCCGGGGCCGAGATCGTCGTCGAAGCCGATGACGTCTGGGCCCGCGCCGACATGGTCATGAAGGTCAAGGAGCCGGTCAAGGCCGAATACCACCGCTTCCGCAAGGGCCTGATCCTCTTCACCTACCTGCACCTGGCCGCCGAGCCGGAACTGACCCAGCAGCTCATCAACTCCGGCGTCACCGCCATCGCCTACGAGACTGTCCAGGAGGGCCGCACCCTGCCGCTGCTCGCCCCGATGTCCGAGGTTGCCGGCCGTCTCTCCGTCCAGGTCGGCGCCACCTCGTTGATGGCTCCGGCCGGCGGCAAAGGTGTGCTGCTCGGCGGCGTACCGGGCGTCCGCCCCGCCAAGGTCGTTGTCCTCGGCGCGGGTGTTGCCGGCACCAACGCCGCCGCCATGGCCCTCGGCCTCGGCGCCGACGTCACCATCCTGGACATCAACATCAACCGCCTCCGCGAACTGGACGCCCAGTACCAGGGCCGACTGAAGACCGTCGCGTCCAACGCGTACGAGATTGAGAAGTCGGTCGTCGACGCCGACCTGGTGATCGGCTCCGTGCTGATCCCGGGCGCCAAGGCCCCGAAACTGGTCACCAACGAGCTCGTTGCCCGGATGAAGCCGGGCTCCGTGCTGGTGGACATCGCGGTGGACCAGGGCGGCTGCTTCGAGGATACGCACCCCACCACGCACCAGGAACCGACGTACAAGGTCCACAGCACGATCTTCTACTGCGTGGCCAACATGCCGGGCGCTGTGCCGAACACTTCGACCTACGCGCTGACCAACGTCACCCTGCGCTACGCCGTCGCCCTGGCCAACCTGGGCGTCAAGGCCGCGTTTGAACGCGATGCCGCCCTCGCCGCCGGCCTCAACATCGCCGGTGGCAAGGTGGCGCACCGCTCGGTTTCCGAGGCGCACAACCTGCCCCTCGTCGCCGACTGGCACGAGCTGGTCTCCGCGTAACACCCGCCGATTCCGGCATAGCCAGAAACCGCATCGGCTGCTCCGTAACCGCCCTTTGGGACCCCCAAAACGGCGGTTACGGAGCAGCCGATCGCTGTTTAACCCGCTTTAGCCCAGCGCCCGGGCCTGCTCGATCAGCCGCAGCACCTCGACCGGACCTGCCGGATCGACCGGGACCGGCAGCGCCGAGGCCGCCCCGCCGTCGTGGATCTTCGCGGCCAGCAGCCGGTAGAACTCCGGGTAGGCGCCGCGTTCGGTGGGCAGCCGGTCCAGGTGGCCGTCCCGGCCGAGCAGCCCGGCCCAGTCCAGGTCTTCGACCCCATAGTCCGGGTCCAGCGGGCTGCCGCCGGCCACGATGAAGGGCTCCTGCGGGTCCACGCCGTTTTTGGTGAAGCCGCCCGCAGTGCCCAGCAGCCGGAACCGCGGCCCCTGCTGGGCGCAGAGCATGTTCATCCACAGGTGGCTCGTCACGCCGGATTCGTGCTCCAGGGCCAGGAACACGTCGTCGTCGGTCATCTCGCCGGGCCGCCGCGCAGCCAATTCCGCGTGGGTGACCGTGGCCGGACCGAACAGCTGCACCGTCTGGTCCAGCAGGTGGGTGCCGAGGTCGAAGAGCACGCCCCCGCCGTCGTCCGCCGTCGCGGCCGCCTTCCAGGCCTTGGCGACCTCCGGGGACCAGCGTTCGAAGCGGGATTCGAACCGCGTCACAGTGCCGAGCGCGCCGCTCTCCAGCAGGCCCTGGACGGTCAGGTAGTCGCCGTCCCAGCGCCGGTTCTGGAAGACCGTGAGCACGCGTCCCAGCCGGGCCGCGAGCTGGATGAGCTCCTCGCCTTCGGCGCTGCGCACGGTGAACGGTTTGTCGACGACGACGTCGAGTCCGGCTTCCAGTGCGGCTTTCGCGAGCGGGTAGTGGGTGGCCGGAGGGGTTCCCAGGACCAGCAGGTCCAGTTCGCCGGCGAGCTCGAGGATGTCCGCCGGGGTGCCCACCAGGCGGGCGCCGGGGTACCGGGTCGAGGCGGTGGCCTGCCGGCCGGCGTCGGAGGTGGAGATCGCCTCGACGGAAAACGCGGGGTCTGCGGCGAGCAGCGGGGCGTGGAAAACGCTGCCGGAGAGGCCGAAGCCGGCGACGGCCGTGCGGATAGGCCGGCTGGAGTCTGTTGTCATGGTCCCACGCTACCCCCGCATCCCCATTCGACGCTCGCTCAGATTTCGCAACAATTCAGGCGACGCTCCCTCGAAACGTGAGGGAGCGTCGCCCAAAATGCTGCCAAAGGTGAGGGAGCGTCGGAAGGGGGTGGTGTTACTTCTTTTCCCAGCCGATGGTGGTCCAGTCCGGAACCTGGGAGAGGCTCTTGAACAGGGACGGGCCGTAGTTGGCCAGGCCGGTGCGCACGAAGGAGATCTGCGGACCGTTCATCACAACACCCATGGAGAAGTACTTCTCCATGTGCTTCTTTTCAACTTCCATGGCTGCCTTGTTCCGCTCATCGTTGTCGGCGATGGTGGAGAGCTTCTTGATCTCGGCGTCCAGCTCGGCATCGCCCAGTTCGTTCTCGTTCGTCTTGGAATCGTAGAACTGCTTGACGGCGTCAGTCGCGTCGGCGCCCACGGTGTAGCCGGAGACGCTCATGAAGAAGTCGCGGCTGCCCAGGACCTTGCCGAAGTCGGCGGAAGCGCGCTGGTCAATGCCGACATCCATGCCGCCGGCCTTGAGCTGGCTCTGCAGGGTCTGCGCGAACGCCAGGGTGGTGGGATCGTCACCGAAGTTGCTGATCTTGAAGGCGGCGGGGACGCCGTCCTTTTCCATGATGCCCGCGGCGTTGGCCGTGTAGCCGGCGTCGGTCAGGACCTTCTTGGCGGCCTCGGCGCCGGTTTCCTTGACCGGGTAGTTGTCCTGGTAGTGCTTGGAGAACGGCAGCAGCATCATCGATCCGGAGCTGGTTTCTTCCCAGTTCAAGCCGTTGAAGCGAACCTTGCGCAGGGCTTCGCGGTCGACGGCGGTGAAGATCGCCTTGCGGATGGCGGCGTCGGTCATCGGCGCCTTCTGCGCGTTGAGGTTCAGTCCACCGGCGAAGAGGCGCTGGCCGCGGCGGATCTCGGAGTCCTTGGTGCCGTCGAGCTGCTTGTAGGGGGTGATGGTGTTGGCGGATACGCCGTCGATTTCACCGTTCTTGAAGGCGGCGATGGCGGCGCTGCTCTCCAGCTGGCGGAAGACCACCTTTTCCAGGACCGGCTTGGTGCCCCACCACTTGTCGTTCTGGGCGAGGGTGACCGTCTTGGCGGCACTGTCGTACTGGTCGAGCTTGAACGGCCCGGCCATCCATTCCGGGTGCATGTCGCCGGTGAAGCCTTCGTTGAAGATTTCCGGGGTGTTCACGGCCGGGTGGATCAGCCCGGTGAACAGGGAATCCAGCGGGTAGACCGGCTGGGTGGTGGTGACAACAACTTCCTTGTCGCTGGACCCGGCCGTGACGGACTCGACGAACTCGTACGAGCCGGAGCTGACGATGTCGATGTCCTTGTTCTCCCCCTTGAGCATGTTCCAGGTGTTTTCGAAGGCCTTGACGTCGATCGGGGTGCCGTCGTTATAGGTGGCCTTCTCGTTCACCTTGATGGTGATGGTCTGCTTGCCGTCCTTGACCTCGCTCTTGACGTCCTCGCAGAAGTCCTTGTTCGGCGTGGCGGTGCCGTCGAAGTCGAAGTTCCAGCAGCCCCACGTGCCGGCCTGGTCGATCGGGCGGTGCAGGGCGGTGTTGTCCGCGCTGTTGCCGTTGTTGGAGAACCCGTTGAAGTCCGGACCGATGTTGCCCAGCGGCAGGGTGACGGTGCCGCCCGGCTGCAGGTCCTTGGCTTCCTTCGCGTTGATGCTGACCAGCTTGGCCAGGTCACTTCCCGCGTCCTGGCCCTTGGCGGTCTCCGGGCCCTGTGCAGCGCCGCCGCCACCGCCACAAGCGGTCAGCGCAAGCGCTGCAACGACGGCGGTAACGCCGCCGATCTTGGTCAGATTCTTCATGTGTTCCCCTTCATTCCTTTTGGTGCGGGTTGTGATGCGTGTAGCTGGTGGGTCAGGTGGTCTCGTGGACAACAAGCATGTCCGCGTCCAGTTCGCCGTCGGGATAGAAACAGGCGAATTGCTGGTCTGTGCGAGCCGCCGGATGGCCGGGGGCGGCCGGGTGTCCGGGGGCTCCGGCGCCGACGGTTTCCAGGGAGTCCGTGACTGCCAGCAGCCCGGGCTCCAGGGACAGGCACTTCTCCTGCTTTGCCGGCGGCAGTGCCGCGAAGACCGGGCAGCGCGTGGCGAAGTTGCAGCCCGTCGGCGCCTCCAGCGGCGAGGGCAGATCGCCCTGCAGGATGATGCGTTCGCGGGTGCGTTCCAGGACCGGGTCGGGGACCGGAATCGCGGAGAGCAGGGCCCGGGTGTAGGGGTGGCGGGGATTGTCGAAGACCCTGTCCACGTCGCCGATCTCCACGATTTTGCCGAGGTACATCACGGCCACCCGGTTGGAGATGTGCCGGACTACGGACAGATCGTGGGCCACCATCAGGTAGCTCAGCCCGAGTTCCGCGCGGAGTTGGTCCAGCAGGTTGATGACGCCGGCCTGGACGGACACGTCCAGGGCGGACACCGGCTCGTCCAGGACCACCAGTTTGGGGTTCACGGCCAGGGCGCGGGCGATGCCGATCCGCTGGCGCTGGCCGCCGGAGAACTGGTTGGGGAAGCGGTTGACGTGGTCCGGCTGGAGGCCTACGAGCTCCATCAGCTCCATGATCCGCTTCCGGATCTGGGGCTTGGCCATGCCCGCGTTCTCGAGCGGCTCGGACAGCACTTCAAAGACGGTGAAACGCGGGTCAAGGGCGCCGGTGGGGTCCTGGAAGACCATCTGGAGTTCCTTGCGCATGGCGCTCTTGGTTCTTGCGTCGGAGGCTTCCTTGTTGCTGAGGCCGCCGATGACCACCTCGCCGTCCTGGTCCTTGTGGAACTCCATGATTTCCAGCAGGGTGGTGGTTTTGCCGCAGCCGGACTCGCCGACGATCGAGAAGCACTCGCCCTCGCGGATGTCGAAGCTCAGCCCGTCGACCGCCTTGACGGTGCCGATCCGGCGTTTGAGCAGGGCACCCTTCATCAGCGGGAAGTGCTTCTTGACGTCCCTGAGCTCCAGCACGGTCCGGCGTTCCGCGCGCGGGATCGCGTCAAAGCGTGACACCGGAACCGCCGGGGCCTTGAAGACCTCGCGGACGTCCACTTCCAGGCCGAGGGAGTCGGTCTTGATGCAGGCGGCCATATGCGGCAGGCCGCTGTCAGGGCTGGTCCCGGCAACGGGCCACAGCTCCGGCTCGCCCTGCAGGCAGGCGTTGCTGACCAGCGGGCAGCGCGGGGCGAAGGAACAGCCCGTCGGCGGGTGGATGAGGTTCGGCGGGATGCCCTCGATCGGCACCAGCGAGGACTTCTCGGCCACGTCAACGCGCGGCACCGCGCCGAGCAGGCCCATCGTGTAGGGCATCCGGGGGTTGTAGTAGATGTCGTCGACGCTGCCGGTCTCCACCGGCTTGCCGGCGTACATCACCATGATGTCGTCCGCCATGCCGGCGACGACGCCGAGGTCGTGCGTGATCATCACGACGGCGGCGCCGGTCTCCTCCTGCGCGGTGTGCAGCACCTCCAGGACCTGCGCCTGGATGGTGACGTCCAGCGCCGTCGTGGGCTCATCGGCGATCAGCACGCGCGGGTTGTTGGCAATCGCGATGGCAATCATGACGCGCTGGCGCATGCCGCCGGAGAACTCATGCGGGAAAGCCTTGAGCCGGTCCTTCGGACTGGGGATGCCCACCATGCCGAGAAGCTCGACGGCGCGCGCCTCCTTGGCCTGCTTGCTCATGGTGGGGTTGTGGACCGTGAGCGCCTCGATGATCTGGTTGCCGACCGTGTAGACCGGGGTCAGGGAGGACAGCGGATCCTGGAAGACCATGGCGATGTCGTTGCCGCGGTGCCGGCACATGGCCTTGTCGCTGAGTCCCAGCAGTTCCTTGCCCTGGAGCCGGACCGAACCGGTGACCTCCGCCGTCGGGGGCAACAGGCCCAGGATGGCCATGGAGGTGACGGACTTCCCGGAACCCGACTCGCCGACGATCCCCAGCGTCTTGCCTGCGCGGAGGTCGAAGTCGATGCCGCGGACGGCGTGGACCTCCCCGTTTTCCGTGTTGAAGCGGACGTTCAGGTCCCGGACGGAGAGCACCGCATCCGCCGGGGCATCACCTGCGGCGTGCAGCCCGGCGATGTGGAGGCGCTCGACGGCGGAGAGGTCGGCAGCTTCGGTGCTGGCGGTCATTTCGTGGCTCATGTGGTCTTCTTCTGTACGGACTTCCGTGCCTTGCCGGACTGACTCTTCGCGGGGCCGCTCTTCTTGGCGCGGCCCACGGAGCTGGAGCTGGGATCGAACGCGTCACGCAGGCCGTCGTTCATCATGGCCAGCGACCCGGTCAGGAGGAACATCACGGTCAGCGGGACCCAGAACATCCACGGGAAGGTGGAGACCTGGGAGGTGGCCTGGCCGATCAGCACGCCCAGGCTGACGTCGGGGACCTTGATGCCGATCCCGATGAAGGAGAATGCCACCTCGGCCAGGATCGCGCCGGTGATGCCGCGGGTGATGTCCAGGACCAGCAGCGAGCCGATGTTCGGGACCAGGTGCCGCCAGACGATGCGCCGCGGCGGGATTCCCATGTACTGGGCCGCTTTGACGAAGTCGCGCGACATGAGGGACATCGAGAGCGAGCGGATGAGCCGGGCCGTGCCCATCCAGCTGAAGACCAGCAGCACGATGATCAGCAGGAGCCAGCTGGGCAGGGACTTTTGCAGGCCGTTGCCGCCGCCGCTCGTGGCCACGGCGACGACCAGCAGGGCCGGCATCATGATCAGGGCTTCGAGGACGAACAGCATGACCTTGTCCACCTTCCCGCCGAAGTAGGCCATGGTGCAGCCGTACACCGCGGCGATCAGGACCGAGACCAGCCCCACGACGAGGCCGATCAGGATCGAGATCCGGGTGCCCTCCACGGTCAGGGCGTAAAGGTCGATCCCGGCCTGGGAGGTGCCCAGCAGGTGCTCGGCCGACGGCGGCATGCCGATGTTGAACGGGTCGATCGTCTCCTTGTCCCAGCTGGTGAAGAGGCCGCCGACAAAGGAGAACAGGGTCAGGGCCAGGAAGATGACCAGCCCGACGACGGCTGTCTTGTTACGCAGGAAGCGGCGGAGGATGATCGAGGACTTCGCGATGACGACGTCGTTGTTCTCGATTTTCGCCTCGCCGGCGACGGCGGCCGGGTCGATGGTGTTGAGGTTTGTCATGGTTACTGCACCCGCACTCTCGGGTCGACCAGCGTGGTGGCGAAGTCCGCGAGGATCGCGCCGATCGCGAAGATCACGGAACCGTAGGCGAGGGTCGCCGTCGCGGCGTTGACGTCCTGCAGGGCGATCGCGTCAATGCTCCAGGAGCCGACGCCGTGCCAGGCGAAGATCTTCTCGGCGAAGAAGCCGCCGGCGAAGATCGCAGGGATGGTGAAGGCGATGCTTTGCGCGACGGGGATGAAGGACACCCGCAGTGCGTGGCGGCTGATGGCTTGGTTCCGGGTCAGTCCCTTGGCCCGCGCCGTCCGGACGAAGTCGGCGTTGACGTTGTCCAGGAGGTACTGGCGTTGGGCGATCTGGTAGGTGCCCCACCCCACGATCGTGATCGCGAAGGTCGGCACCGCGTAGTGCGCCAGCATGTCCACGAACTGCACCCAGCCGCCTCCCTCCAGCCCTGGCGTGGAGATGCCGGTGACAAAGAAAATGCGTTCCCCGACCGTCTCGTTGATGTTGATGGCACCGAGCTGCACCAGGAAGTAGGCGATCGGCGCGGGCACGATGTAGACGAGGTAGCTGTAGGAGGTGATGACCCGGTCCGATGCCTTGTACTGCCGCGCTGCCGTGTACACACCCAGGGCGACGCCGATGATCAGGGTCAGGATGATAGAGGCCAGGAACAGCCGGGTCGAGATCCAGACCCGGTCGCCGAATTCGGCGTTGATGAACGCGCCGTTGGGGCTGCGTCCCCAGTCCCAGCGGGTGACGATCGCCGTGAGCCACTCAACGTAGCGCTCCCACGCGCTGAGCTCCGGGTCGAGGCCCTTGAGCCGGAACGAGTTGGCCACCTGCTCGGGGGTGGGCCGCGGGATCCGCTCCTGCTCCAGCAGCGCCGGCTGCAGGGTGTTCACGGCCAGGAAGTACCCGGCGGTGGTCGTCAGGAAGATCATGAAGACATACGTGACGGCACGTTTGGCGAGGTATCGGAGCATGGGGCGGCTAGTTCTGGGTCGCCGTTGTGTGTGCGGGCGCTGCCGCCGCCGGAACGGTGTTCTCTGCCTCGGCGTGCGCAGGATTCCTGACAAGATTCACAACTGATCCTTCCGTAGTCCCCATCCGGCAGGGGGTCACCGCTGCCGATCCGGGATCTTGGCCAGCGGGTATCCGGCCCACCCGCAGGCCTTTCGGCAAGTCCTGGTGGACTATGTTGCGGGTCACATTCCAGAGGAAACTATCACATGCACACCGCCGCCGAACGCGTACGAACCCGGCATTCCGCGAGTCAGGTATCAGATCGTTATGAATAATTCCGGGGAATTGATTTGCTGGGCCCCGGCCGGAATCCGGGTGCGCCTAGGCCCCGCGGACCACGCGCGAGACGAGCTCGCGCCAGGATGCGGCGAGGCGCTCCGGGGCAATCTGGTGCACGCGGACGGAGTGCAGGATCCGTTCCGGTTCCAGGACGGCACTCAGTGAGGTGGCCATCAGCCAGGGGTCGGCCGTCAGGCCCGCTTCGCGCAGCAGCATCTCCAGATGCCGGTGCCAGAGCACGGCCGCCGGTACGTCGAACCGGTTGTAGGCCGACACGTCCGCGGCCCGGGCCAGCTCGCCGAATTCCAGCACCCAGGCGATCCGCTCCTCGCCGAAGGCGACGAGCCTGTCCAGCGGCGGAGCGCCGGGGCCCAGCGGCGGCGGGCCGAACATGAACCTCCCCTGGAACCCGGCCTCCGCGTCGCTGAGCAGGGTCATCATCAGCCCGGCCCTGCTGCCAAACCGGCGAAACACCGTCCCCTTGCCCACACCGGCCCGCTGCGCCAGCGTGCCCATGGTCAGGCCGTCCGCCCCGCATTCCTCGATGAGCTCGCGGGCAGCCCGGAGCAGCAGCTCGCGGTTGCGGGCTGCGTCGCGGCGTTCAGGCTCCAGGCCCGGGCGGATTGGGATCAGGCTCACAACGCACATTCTAGTCCCGGGGAATAGAAGCGGACCGCAGTCCGTTTTGATCTGTGAAGGCCAGAATGGCCTCCATCATCAGCCAGCCGCAGCATCACGCGGCGCGACACCTAGGAGTTCACATGTCCAAGAACACCGTTCTCACCCTGGTCGGCAGCCTTCGCGCCGATTCCACCAACCAGAAGCTGGCTGAGGCCATCCAGCTGAATGCCCCGGAGCAGGTGGAGGTTCTCATCCACGACAGCCTCGGCAACATCCCGTTCTACAACGAGGACATCGACATTGAAGGCCAGGTTCCCGCCGCCGCAGCAGCCCTGCGCGCCGCCGCGAACGACGCCGACACCCTGCTCCTGGTCACTCCGGAGCACAACGGCACCGTGCCCGCCTCGCTCAAGAACGCCATCGACTGGCTGTCCCGCCCCTTCGGCGCCGGCGCCCTGAGCGGCAAGCCGACCGCCGTCGTCGGCACCGCCTTCGGCCAGTTCGGCGGAGTGTGGGCCCAGGACGAGGCTCGCAAGGCCGTCGGCATCGCCGGGGCCCGGGTGCTCGGGGACGTCAAGCTGGCCGTCCCGGGTTCCATGGTGCGCTTCGCCGAGGTCCACCCCAAGGACGACGCCGAGGTTGTGGAGCAGATCAAGGCCGTCTTCGAGGCGCTGGAAGTGTCCCGCATCGCCTCCGCAGCGTAGTTCACCGCTCCACTCCGGACACCCCCGGCCGCCCTCCGGCGGCCGGGGGTGTTTCGCGTCCGCGGACTCGTAGGGGCGGTGAAAACAAACGTTTCCCCTGTAGCAACAAGGGTTGTATTCTGGGAGATGTGACCCACGAAACACTTGATGCCGCCGCAGAAGTACTCCCGGCCGAGGCAATTGACGCAATCGAACGTGCGGCTACGTCCGCCCACCGCCACGAGGACCTGTTCTCGGAGCGCGCAGCAAACATCAGGCAATCGGCAGTCCGCGATGTCTTCGACATCTCGATGCGCCCCGGCCTCGTCTCGCTGGCGGGCGGCAGCCCGTATCTCCAGTCCCTGCCACTGGAACGGCTGGGCCAGACTGCCGCAAAGATCATCGCCGAACAAGGGATGACCGCGCTGCAGTACGGCGGCGGCCAGGGCACCGAGGAACTCCGGACCCAGGTCTGCGAAGTCATGGCCGCGGAGGGAATCCTGGACGCCAAGCCCGAGAACGTCGTGATTACGGCGGGATCACAGTCCGCACAGGACGTGGCGACCAAGGTCTTCTGCAATCCCGGCGACGTGGTGCTCGTCGAGGATCCGACCTACGTCGGCGCGCTGAACACCTTTGAGGCGTACCAGGTCCAGGTTGCCACCGTCCCGATGGACGACGACGGCATCATCCCGGACCTCCTGGAGGCCAGGATTGCCGCCCTGCAGACTGCGGGCAAGAACATCAAATTCCTGTACACGATCCCGAGCTTCAACAACCCCTCCGGGATCACCCTGTCCGCCGAGCGGCGGCAGGAGGTGGTGGATATATGCCGAAATGCGAATATTCTGGTGCTGGAGGACAACCCCTACGGCCTGCTGCGCTTCGACGGCAAACCGCTCACCCCGCTGCGGGCCGCCAACCCGGACGACGTGATCTACATGGGGTCCTTTTCGAAGATCTTCGCGCCCGGGCTGCGGATCGGCTGGGCGCTCGTGCCGGCGCACCTCCAGCGCCGCTATTATCTGGCGTCGGAGGCTGTCACGTTGTGCCCGCCGACCCTCAACCAGATGCTCGTCTCCGCCTACCTCCGCGACTACGACTGGCGCGGCCAGATCGAGACGTACCGGGGGCTGTACAAGGAGCGCTGCGACGCGATGCTGGCCGCCCTCGACGAGTACCTGCCGCCGGGCCTGAGCTGGACCCGCCCGGAGGGCGGCTTCTTCGTCTGGGTCACGCTTCCCGATGGCGTGGACACCTATCCGCTGCTGAAGAAAGCGATCGACGCCGGGGTGGTCTTCATTCCGGGCGCGGCCTTTACCCATTCCGACGACCCGTCCAACAAGATCCGGCTGGCCTTCAGCGCCGTCCCGCCGGAGTCCATCCGCGAAGGGGTGCGCCGGCTGGCGCCGGTCCTGCGGGAAGCCATCGCCGCCCTGTAGCCTGAATCATCGGTGCACGGCCGAAGACTTTCGTTGACCCAAGGAGCACTTCATGACCGGAATTATTGTTGTCGGCGTCGACGGCAGCGAGACTGCCCTGAAGGCCGCGCACACCGCCCGTGACCTGGCCGCGTCGCTCGGGGCCACGCTGCATGTGGTCAGCGCGTTCGACAGCGACCGGACCGAGGTCTTCGGCAGCGGCAGTGACAAGTGGATCGTCTCCGACGCCGGGGAAGCCGAAAAGGTTGCCCGCCGCGTCGCCGACAGCCTTCGTACGCCCGCGGTTCACGTCACCTACGCCGCCGCCCGCGGCAAACCTGCCGAGGCCCTGATCGACGAAGCGGCCCGTTCCGGCGCCCAGCTTATTGTGGTCGGCAACCGGCGGATGAAGGGTCTGGGCCGCGTGCTCGGGAGCGTTGCCAACTCCGTCGCCCACAACGCCCCCTGCGACGTCTACATCGCCAAGACGGACGTGTCCGAATAGGCGCAAACCGCGACCGCAGGGCGGGAGTTCGCTGGCACTGATGACGGCATCCGGTCACCCCCAATGGTGATCGGCAGCCGCCGGGCCGGGAAATCCGTGTCGGCGGTCGCGGCGACCGCGTTACTGAAGCGGCGGGGTAAGGGACTCCGGGGCGGGGGAACGCGCCGTCTCGTCCGAGATGTGGGCCGCGGCAGCGCATTCCCGCACGGCTTCGACACCTTGCACCGCAGCGGCGATATCCGGGTAGGCCCGGGAGCGGGCCAGCACGGCCCCGTTCCCGTCGAGCATGCGGATGAGGAACCCGCCCCCGTCGACTCGCACAATTTCAAATTTGCCGGGCGCTGAGGGCCGGCGGACGTCAGCGGCCTTATGGCGGATGGTCCGCGCCGGGGTATGCGGCACAATTCGAATCGCGTGTTCGCGTTTGGCGGCAGAAGGCAGGACGGGGGAAATCTCTTGCACGGTAGCTCCACGATGGGGTTCCAATGGCCGCGTCCTGACCACTCCCAACTATACGCGGTAGGGGAAGGTGCCCCGGATTAGCTGCGTCACATTCGTTGGCCGGCGGATCGATTTGGCGTCAGCCGGGCGACGGGGCTTATCCGGTAGCTGCGCCCGCCGTCTTGAGCATCCGGCGCAGGATCTTGCCGGAGGATGACTTTGGCACCGCGTCAATGAACTCGACCCGGCGGATCTTCTTGAAGGGCGCCACCCTGGTCGCCACATAGTCCATCACCGCAGCCTCGTCGAGGCCTTCAGCGTCGTTCCCGGGCAGGCGCACAACAAACGCCATCGGCACCTCCTGGCCGTCTGCGTCGGGCGTTCCGATCACCGCGGCGTCGGCGATGCCGGGGTGGGTGAGGAGCAGCGCCTCAAGCTCCGCCGGGGCGATCTGGTAGCCCTTGTACTTGATCAGTTCCTTGAGCCGGTCCACGATCGTGACCACACCGTCGGCGCGGACGGTGGCGATGTCCCCCGTGTGCAGGAAGCCGTCGGCGTCGAGGGTGTCGGCCGTTTCCTCGGACCGGTTGAGGTAGCCGAGCATCACGTTCGGTCCGCGGCACAGCAGGTGTCCGGGCGCGCTGGAGCCCTCGGCCGGAATCTCGAGTTCTTCCCCGGTGGCAGGATCCAGCAGCCTGCAGTCCATATTGGGGACGGTGTAGCCGACCGAACTGACGGGCAGCTCCGTGGCGTCCACCGGGATCAGGTGGGACACGGGGCTCATCTCGGTCATGCCGTAGCCCTGCAGCACGCGGCAACCAAGGCGCACCGCCAGCCTGCCGCCCAGTTCGCCGTCGAGCGGTGCCGCGCCGGACAGGGTGGTGTGCACGGAGCTAAGGTCATAGTCGGCAACCATCGGGTGCTTGGACAGGGCCACGGCCACGGGCGGTGCGATGAACAGGTAGCTGCACTTCTGGTCCTGGATGATCCGCAGGAACTCGGCCAGCTCAAATTTCGGCATCGTGACCAGGCAGGCACGCTGGCGCAGGGCCAGGTTCAGCAGCACGGTCAGCCCGTAGATGTGGAAGAACGGGAGCAGGGCCAGCAGGCGGTCCTCCGGAGTGACCTTGAGCAGCCCGCGGGACTGCTCCGCGTTCGCCACGAGGTTGCGATGGCTGAGCATAACCCCCTTGGGCCGGCCGGTGGTCCCGGAGGAATAGGGCAGCACGGCCACGTGGGTGGCCGGATCGAAGCTGACGTCCGGCGCCGGGGCGCCCGCCGTCAGCAGGTCGCGCAGCGAGGGATGCCCGGCGGCGCCGTCGAGAACGACGAGCCGGTCGGCCGGGATCCCGGCCCGGCTGGCGGCCTCCCGGGCCGCGGGGAGCAGGGCGGAGACGGTAAACAGCCACTGAGCGCCGGCGTCGGCGAGCTGGAGGGCGATCTCGTCCGCCGTGTACAGGGAGTTGACGGTCGTGACAGTCGCGCCGGCCCGCAGCAGTCCGTGGAAGACGACGGCGAACGCCGGGACGTTGGGACACAGGATCGCCGCGACGCCGTGGACGCCCAGGCCCTGGGCCGCGACGGCTCCGGCCACGGCATCGATCTGCCCCACGAGGGCCCGGTAGCTGGTCTCAGCGCCGCTCGTACCGTCGACGACGGCGATCCGGTCCAGGTCCGCGTCCTCCAGACCGCCAAAAAGGTAGTCGTATAGGCTAACGTCGGGAATTTCCACATCGGGGAACGGGCTCGAAAACACGCAACATCTCCTTTGATCCGCGTCCGCCCCGCTGGCGGCGGCTGGTGCCACTCTAGTGCCGTCAGGCCCGCCTGGACAGAACCGCGGCAACGCCCGTCACAAGGCCCAGGGGGCAGGCTCACCCGGATTCCGGCCCGCCGCAGCCCGGTACCGGCGGTAAAATTGGAAGTTCCCCATCTCCCCCGGCCTGCGTATGCCCGAGACGACGCGGAGCGTCGTCGGCGAGGACTGGAAGCTATTTGCCGTGGTGACCGCGTGCACCACCGGCTGTGGGCCCGGAAAACAGCCGGATTCCGCGGGTGCGAGGCAGTGCGGGCTGCTACATCGGCTTCGGGACGTGCAGCGGCCTGAAGGAGCTGGAACCGGCGAACGAACCCCGTTCCGGGGCATCCCCGGAAACATTCCACCGGGCTCCCCCGACACAGCGTCCTGTCTGGTGGATCTCACCGCCGAAGAACAGGAGCGGCTCGCGCCCGGTGTTTTCCATGCCGATGACTTCGCCGACGACGATGATGTGGTCGCCGCCATCGTAGATGTTCCACGGCCGGCATTCGAGAGTGGCCGCGTTCTTCGCGAGCACCGGGGCGTTGCCGTCCAGGGTCCACGCCGGTTCCTCGTCGAGGACTTCGCCGTCGAAGTGCCGGGCCACGTCCATCTGTTCGATCGACAGGATGTTGATAGTGAACGGGGCAATTTCCAGATACCGGGCGGCCCGCGAGGTGCGGGGCAGGGTGACCTGGGCGAGCGGCGGATCGAGGGAAACGGCGGTGAAGGCGCTGGCGGTGGCGCCGTGCGGGACGCCGTCCTCGGTCAGGGTGGTAACCACGGCGACTCCGGCGGCGAACGCGCCGAAGACATGCCGCAACTCTCGGGTGCGAGCGGCCCCTACGATGTCCTGGGTCATCTGAGTCTCCTTTCGGGAGCGGTCCGCTCTCGGGGAGCGCTCGATTTTGGCCGAGTAGCTTCCCGGCGGGTGGCGGATGATGCTTGGGCCGGGCCGGGCTGAGCTACCCCAGGTCCCCGCCGCCCACGGGCAGCACCACGCCAGTGATGTAGCCGGCGTCGTCAGAGGCCATGAACAAAATCGGAGCGGCCTGCTCTTCCAATGTGCCGTAGCGCTTGAACAGGGTGCTTTCGGTGGTCTGGTCTACGATCTGCTGGTACCAGATCTCTTCCTGGGCGGACTGCGCGTTGGAGTTGCGCGGCACCTTCCTCGGCGGGGCCTCTGTGCCGCCGGGGGCGGTGGCCACGACGCGGATGCCCATTGGAGCGGCCTCGAATGCCAGCGACGCGGTCAGGGCGTTGACCCCACCCTTGGACGCCGCGTACGGCACGCGGTTGATGCTGCGCGTGGCTATCGAGGAGACGTTTACGATCACCCCTGCTGTCCGCTCGATCATGTGCGGCAGGACGGCGTGGCAACACCACAGGGTGGGGAAGAGTGAGCGCCGCACTTCAGCCTCGATCTCCTCCTCTTGGTAGTTCTCATAGGGCTTGGTCCAGATGGTGCCGCCAACATTGTTGATCAGGATGTCGATGCGTCCGAACTCCGCCACGGCGTAGGCCATCAGGTTCGCGGCGCCCGCATAGGTTTCCAGGTCGCAGAGATAATACCGGGCAGGCAGATTGCTGGCCGTGAGCTCCGCGCACACTTCACTGACCAGCTCGGACCGGTCCGCCAACACCACGGTGCCGCCCTCGGCGGCGATCTTTCGGGCGACGACGGCGCCAATCCCCTGGGCGGCGCCCGTCACCACTACAACCTTGTCATTAAAACGCATTGCTGTGCGTCCCTTCTTCCTGGGATCTTTCGGCCGGTTGCGGCCAATTTGTACACGGCAGGTGCCCGCGGCATCGGAGTGGGTCCCGGGGTTTACCCGTCCGTACCGCTGCCGCGGGCCCGGCCCGTCGTCTGTTGCCCTGTTAGCTGACGGTTTCGCGTTCCAATGGCGCCAAGGCCGTCGGGGCAGTCTCGTCTTGGGTTGCCGAGTTTCGCACCATCAGGGTGGCCAGGCCGGCCAGAACCAGCGGCACGGCGAGCGCCATGAAGTAGCCGGAGACGCCCAGCCCCATGAGGATGACCCCACCGAGGGCAGAGCCCACGATGGAACCGAGGCGGCCTATTCCGATGCCCCAGCCGGTAGCAGTGGCACGAAGTTGAGTGGGATAGGCGTTGGCGATCAGGTAATTCAGTGCCAACTGCTGGCCGCCAATGCCGAAGCCGGCCAGGCCGATCAGCACGAAGACCAGCGCGAAGTTGGAGCCGGCCAGCCCCAGACCCAGCGCGATGACGATCCCTGCGGCGAACATGACCAGCAGCAGTTTCCTGGGGTTAACCTTGGGCAGGATGATGGAGAGCGGGATGGCAAAGAGGATGAACGCGCCGTTGACGGTCACAGTTCCCATCGCGGCCTGGGAGCCGGCCAGCCCCAACATCTTGAGCGCGGTTGGCATCCACAGCAGCAGGAGGAACCAGGCGATCCAGTTGAGCAGGTAGGTGGCGAAGACCGCGATGGTGACCATCCGGTACCTGGCAGAGAAGAGCGCGGCGATGGAGCTGCGGCGGGCCTCGATTTTGTCATTTGTCACCAGTACGGCGTCCGGGCTGATCGGGCTGCCGGAGACGGCCGCCATGATCTGCCGCGCCTGTGTATCCGCCGCGGTGGTGCCCTTAGCCGCCAGGAAAATCGGTGATTCGGAGAGCATTCTGGCGCAGACCAACACCATGGCCAGCGGAAGCACGCCGCCGATCAGGAAAATGCCGCGCCAGCCCATTACGGGCAGCCATGCCGCGGCCACAAGCCCACCGATAAGCGCTCCGCCGGGCAGGCCCAGCAGCACCAATGTCATGAACGTGCCACGGCGGGATTTGGGGCTGAACTCCGCCGTCAGGGCGAGCAGCGCGGGGGTGGCCCCGCCCATTCCGAGGCCAATAAGGAAGCGCAAGACGACAATCTGCTCAAGCGATTGAGCGAAAGCACCGGCAAGGGAGAAGACGCCGAACAGGGTCAGGGCCAGCAGGATGGTCTTCTTGCGGCCAATCCGGTCCCCAAAGGTGCCAAGGGACATCGCACCCACGCACATGCCGACGGTGCTGGCGGTGATCACCCATGTCATGTCAGTGGCCTGTAAGCCAAAGTCCTCGGCGATCGCCGGTCCGATGAATGCAATGGACTGGGTGTCGAATCCGTCCAGCAGTGCGATCACGAAGCAGAGGACGATGATGGACCATCGTTTGACTCCCATGGGCGTGTTGTCGATAACGTCCTGGACGTTGTAGGTGGGTTTAGTCACCGGTAACTCACTTTCGTCTGAAGTTCTGACCCGATTGATCCGGGATCCTCGCTGGTGCGGCTTGCTTGGCTTCCTTTTGGGCAAGCGGCAGCACGGCGGGTGGTGGGGAAGATGTTTGGGCCTGGCCCGGGGCGGGCTGGGTGCCAGCCCCGGGCCCTGGATTGGAGGCTTAGTTCCGGGGGTCGAGAACGAAGTCGTAGGTAACTTCGCGGCCCTTGCCGTCGGCGCGCTCGGTGGGCGCGAGAATGAGTTCCGGCTTCACGGCCGAGGCGATGTCGTCGGCAACGTGCTCGTCACCCTGGAAATACAGCTGGGTGGTGATGAGCTGGTGCTCCGGGGCCGAGACCTTCAGGTGCAGGTGGGCCGGCCGCCAGGCGTGCCAGCCGGCCGCGGCGATGAGGGCACCGCAGGCGCCGTCGGTGGGGATCTGGTACGGCGCAGGCTGCATGGTGTTGATCTGGAAGTTGCCCTGGGCGTCGGCGATGATAGAGCCGCGGAGGTTCCATTCAGGCAGCCCGGGAGCGAACTGGGAATAGAAGCCGAGGTCGTCGGCGTGCCACAGTTCGATCAGGGCCCCGGCGAGCGGCTCGCCGCCAACGTTCGTGACCTGGCCCTGGAACAGCAGCGGGGTGCCGGGTTCGTCGTCGCGCATTGGCAGGGTGGCCGGGGTGTTCTGCGAGGGAGCGTCCGGGATGTAATACGGTCCTTCGATGCTTCCCTTGGAGCCGTGGCGGCTGGAGTTGGCGACCTCCTCGACGGAATGCTCCACCCAGACGTCCAGGAACAGCGGCCATTCGCCGTCTTCGCCGACCTGGATGAGCCAGGCCTTGAAGGCGTTGTATTCGTCGTAGGTGACCTTCTCGTCCAGGACGGTGTCGTTGATCGCCTTGATGACCCGGCCAGCGAGGATGCTGACGCGCTCCTGGCCCGTGTCGGCAGCGAATTGCTTGTTCGCCCGGAAGCGGGCGGTTGCCCCAGCGCCTGAGGAGGCTGCGGTGGCGTCGGTTTCCGTGGACATGGTGACTCCCTTGTCAAAAGAACGATCGTAAGAAACGGTTCTCGGTGGTTTCCGGACTGGCATTCTGCGCTGTGCGTCGTGCCGCGCATCACATCCGGTGTTGTTTCAACGGTAGGCCTGGAATTGATCGAGGGGAAATACCTATTTCCGGCTCATTGAAAGCTTTTGCATATGAATGCTCGAAGGTGCGGCCGGGCTATTCGACGGCGGAAGGGTGCTTGGCCAGCGGCGTCACCTTGATGTCCATGTACGGGAAGAGCGGCAGCCCGGAGAGCAGCGTGTGCAGCTCGTCGTTGTCCGCGACGTCGAACACCGAGTAGTTGGAGTACTCGCCGACGACCCGCCACAGATGGGCCCAGCGTCCGTCGCGCTGGAGCTGCTGGGAATACTCCCGCTCCTCCGCCTTGATGGCGTCGGCGCGCTCTTTGGGCATGTCCAGCGGAATATTGACGTCCATGCGGACCAGATACAACATGTGATTCTCCTTGTGGTGTGGGGTCTCGCTGAAGGCAGGATGCGGCCGGGTCAGGCCCGGTCCTGCCGGTATTTTTGCAGTTTGTCGGCGTCGATAGCCGCGCCGACGCCGGGGACCGCTCGGACCCGGATGGCGCCGTCGTGGATTTCGAGCGGCTCGGCGAGCAGGTCGTCCGTCATGTCCAGATAGTTGGAGAGCTCCCCGGCCCGGCGGGAGCTGGCCTCGAAGGCCGCGCCAAAGGTGACCGTCGCGAGGCTGCCGATCTGGGTGTCGATCTGGTTGCCCATCGTGACGTCCACGCCCAGGCCCTCGCAGAGGCCGAGGATCTGCTGGGCTTCGGTGAATCCGCTGCGCGCAGTCTTGATGCAGATCGCGTTGCTGCCGCCGGAGAGCAGTTCCCGGGAGACATCACCGAGGGTAGGGACGCTTTCGTCGCCCACGATCGGGATGCTGGAGCTCTGCACCAGCCGACGGCGGCCCAGGGCTTCTCCGGCGTCGCACGGCTCCTCCAGCATGGACAGGCCAAGGCCTTCGGTCCGGCGGAGGACCTCCATGGCCTCGTTGGCGGTCCAGCCGCGGTTGGCGTCGAGGTAGATCTCGGTGTCCGCACCGAGGCCTTCCCGCAGCACGTGGCATGCCTCGACGTCGAGGGAGAGCGGCCGCCGACCGGTCTTGAGCTTGAAGGTGTTGATGCCGAACGTTTCGCGGAAACGCAGCGCTTCGTCCAGTAGTTCGGCGGCAGGTTTGAACCCCAGCATGTGTGAGACCCGCATGCTGTCGGTGAAACCGCCCAGGAGTTTGTGCACCGGGGTGCCCAGGGAGATTCCGATGACGTCCCAGAGCGCAATGTCCAGGGCCCCCTTGGCCGTGGGGTTGTTGACCGTGCGGCGGAGCAGCTGCTGGACCTTGGCGCGGTCCAGTGGGTCCAGCCCGATGAGCTGCGGGGCAAAGACTTTGGTCACCACCGAGATAATCGAATCCTGGGTTTCGCCGTAGGTGTAGGGCCGCGGCGGGGTGTCAGCGACACCGCAGATGCCGGTGTCCGTGTAGATCCGGACCAGCACATGTTCAGCGGAGGTCACCTCGCCGCTGGCGAACTTCAGCGGCCGCGCGTACGGGATCGAATAGGGGATGGCCTCAATGCGTTCAATTTTCACGGCGGGATTCCTTTGTGGCGGCTGTGGGCTGTGACCCTGACGATGACTGTGCTGTTGGCTCCGCTGGTAGGAGCGGGTGTTGTGGCTTGCCGGGGCTCGACGCGGGCAAGGAGTCGAAGAGCCTGAGGAAGCTGCGCAACAGGGGTGTTTCGGCGCCGCGGATCCAGGCGACAGCGAGGTCGACGGGGGGCGGGTTGCGCAGCGGACGGAAGACCACGCCCTGGAAAGAGAACATCCGGGAGGTCATGGGTACCAGCGCGATCCCCATCCCGGCGGCAACGAGGGAGAGCAGGGTGGAGGTTTCCCTCGCTTCCTGGACGAGGTGTGGCTGGAACCCGGCTTTGCGGCAGGCGTCCACCAGGATGCTGCTCACGGCGGAGTAGCTGGGATAGCCGATGAAGTCCTGGCCCGCGAGCTCCGCCAGGTCCAGGGTGCCTTTGTCCGCCAGGGGTGAGTCCGCCGGGAGCGCTGCGACCAGCTGATCCTGTTCGAGCAGTTTGAGGGCCACGGTTCCGGCGCGGACCGGCGGCCGGAGGACGGCGACGTCGAGCCGGCCGTCCTCGAGCGCGGACTCCATCTGTGGCGTCAGCATCTCACCCTGGACGGTGATGCGGAGTCCGGGAAGGGTGCGGCGCGCGGCCTGGACGATGCTGGGCATTAGTCGGTACGTGGCGGTTCCGGTGAAGCCGACGCGGATGACGCCGCTGGCACCGGCGCCGACCTGCTGTACGTCTTCCTCGAGCGCTTCCAGTTCCTGCAGCAGCAGCCGTCCCCGGTCCAGCAGGAGCTGCCCGGCCGGGGTGATCTCCACCTTGCGTGTGGTGCGCAGCAGCAGGGGTGTGCCGAGCTGTTCCTCCAACTGTCGGATCTGCTGGGACAGCGGAGGCTGGGCCATGTGCAGGCGCTGGGCTGCCCGGCCAAAGTGGCGTTCCTCGGCGACGGCGATGAAGTACTTGAGGTGACGCGTCTCCATTGAAGCTCCCGGGCGGCTCGGAGCAGGCGAAATGCCGTGCTCAGTCCAGCTTAGGAGTGTTGATTAGTAAGGGGAAATACCTATTTCGCAGTTATTGGGACGTTCTGCATACCAATGCGCCTCAGGCTTCGGGTCAGTCCAGCAGGAGCGCTGGTTCTTCCAGGATCGACGCGACGTCGGCCATGAACCGTGCCGAGAGGTCGCCGTCCACCACGCGGTGGTCGAAGGAACCGCCGAGGGTGGTGATCCAGCGCGGGATCACCTCGCCGTCAAGGACCCAGGGCTTCTGCTTGATGGTGCCGAAGGCCACGATCGCCACCTCGCCGGGGTTGATGATCGGCGTGCCGGTATCGATCCCGAGGGCGCCGATATTGGTAACCGTCAGGGTGCCGCCCTGCATCTGGGCGGGCTGGGTCTTGCCGGCCCGTGCGGTCGTGGCAAGCTCGTTCAGGGCCAGGGCCAGTTCCTTGAGGGACAGGTCCTGGGCGTTCTTGATGTTCGGGACCATCAGGCCACGGGGCGTGGCGGCGGCGATACCGAGGTTCATAAAGTGCTTGACGTGGATCTCGGCGGAGTCGGTGCCGTCCGGGTTGTCCACCCAGGTCGCGTTAACGCTGGGGTTGCGGGCCGCGGCCCAGATGACCGCCTTGGCCAGGATCAGCAGGGGCGAGACCCTGATGCCCTCGAAGTCGCGGGAGGCCTTGAGCCGCTTGACGAACTCCATGGTCCGGCTCGCGTCGACGTCGACGAAAATGCTGACGTGCGGGGCGGAAAAGGCTGACTCGACCATTGCCTTGGCCGTGGCCTTGCGGACGCCCTTGACCGGGATCCGCTCGACGCGCTGTTCCTGCGGGCGGCCGGACTTGCCCCAGAACGTGTCCGCCTTATCCAGCTCTGCATCGCGCTGGGCCTGGTAGCTCACCAGGTCCTCGCGGGTCACTTCGCCGCGTGCCCCGGTGGGGACGACGTCGGCGAGGTCAATGCCGAGGTCACGCGCGATTTTGCGCACGGGGGGCTTGGCCAGGACCTTACTGACAAGGCCGCTGATGGCGCCGCCGAGCGTGGGGCGCGGGTCGATACCGTCGGCAGGGGCTGCGGGTTCCTCGCGTGAGGCAACTCGTGAGGCAACGTCCGGGCTGCTCCAGATGTCATGGCCCTCCCTGGGCTCGGCGGGGTGGGCCGGACCGGTGGCTGGGCCAGTTGTTCCCGCGCTGGGGCTGGCCGGGACAGCAGGCCGCGCTGCCCGAGCTGTGACGCGGGCGCGCCGCTTGACGGCGTCGGCCTTGGGACCGGAGCCCACCAGGGGACCGCCGGCCGGGCCTCCCGCCGATTCGCCAGAGTCGGAGGTGTCCGCTTCCAGCTTTCCGTACAGCGGAGCATCAGGTGCCGAGGCCGGAGCCGGGGCGGCCGGGCCGGAGGGCGCCGAGTCGCTCACGCTGATGATCGGGGTCCCGACGTCGACTGTCAGGCCCTCGGGGACGAGAAGCTCCGTGACGGTGCCGGCGAACGGCGAGGGCAGCTCGACGAGGGATTTTGCGGTCTCGATTTCGCACAGGACGTCGTTGATGGCCACCGTGTCGCCGGGTTTGACCTTCCAGGCGACGATCTCGGCCTCGGTCAGCCCTTCGCCCACATCGGGGAGGTTGAACTTGTGGAGTGTCATGTTGTCCTTGTTGGGAGAGGGCGCCTCGGCGGGAAGCGGTCAGTAGGAAAGGGCGCGGTCCAGTGCCTCAAGGATGCGGTCGATGTCCGGGAGGTAGTCTTCCTCCACCTTGGCCACCGGGTAGGGCATGTGGAAACCGCCGACGCGGATGACGGGCGCCTCGAGTGAGTGGAAGGCACGCTCGCTGATCCTGGCCGCGATTTCGCCGCCGATTCCGCCAAATGTCGGAGCCTCGTGGGCCACGACCAGCCGGCCCGTCTTCCTGACGGAGTCCGTGACGGTGTCGAAGTCGATCGGCGAGATGGAACGCAGGTCGATCACTTCGACGCTGCGTCCGTCCTCGGCGGCGGCGTTGGCAGCGGCCAGGGCAACCGGGACCAGGGGTCCGTAGACCACGACGGTGGCGTCTGTTCCCTCGCGGAGCACGTGGGCCTTAAACGGGTCCGCGGACGTTCCGGGCGATTCCGTGTCGACCTCTCCCTTGAGCCAGTAGCGTCGCTTCGGTTCGAAGACGATGACGGGGTCCTGGCAGTCGACGGCCTGCTGGATCATCCAGTAGGCGTCGTGCGGGTTGGACGGGGTGATGATGCGCAGGCCGGCCGTGTGGGCGAACAGCGCCTCCGGGGATTCCGAATGGTGCTCGATCGAGCCGATGCCGCCGCCGTAGGGTATCCGGATGACGACCGGCACGGTCAGGTTGCCGTTGCTGCGGGAGTGCATTTTCGCCAGCTGGGTGGTGATCTGGTTGAAGCCCGGGAACACAAAGCCGTCGAACTGGATTTCGCAGACGGGCAGGTATCCGCGCAGGGACAGTCCGATCGCGGTGCCGATGATGCCGGACTCCGCCAGCGGGGTATCCACCACGCGGTCGGCACCGAACTCGGCGATCAGGCCGTCGGTGACGCGGTACACGCCGCCCAGGGGTCCGATGTCCTCGCCCATGAGCAGGGCGCGGGGGTTGTTGTTCAGCGTCGCGCGGAGGCCTTCATTGATGGCTTTGGCAATGGTCATGATGGTCATCAGTTGGCCGCACCTTCTGCCCGGGCTGTCTCCGCGGGTTCTGCCTGGTCGGCGAAGCCCGCGCTGTACTCCTCGAACCAGGCCAGCTCCTCGGCCACCAGCGGGTGGGCCTCCACGTAGGTGTTGGCGAAGGCCGTCCGGATGTCGGGAGTTTCGAGATCGTAGGTGGTCTTGCGGACGTAGGCGGCGAGTTCGTCGCCGTCGGCCCTGACCTGCTCGAAGAAGGCGTCGTCGGCCATTCCCTCGGCGCGGAGGTACTTCTCCAGGCGCTCCAGCGGATCCTTGGCCCGCCACCGGCTTTCCTCGGCGGATTCCCGGTATTTAGTGGGATCGTCTGCGGTGGTGTGCGCACCGACGCGGTAGGTGAACGCCTCGATCAACACCGGGCCCTCGCCCTGGCGGGCACGTTCCAGCGCCCACTCAGTGACGGCATGGACGGCGATCACGTCGTTGCCGTCCACCCGGATGCCCGGGAAGCCGTAGCCCTTGGCCCGGTTGGCGAGCGGGATGCGGGTCTGCACGGAGCTGGGAACGGAGATCGCCCAGTGGTTGTTCTGGCAGAAGAACACCACCGGGGCCTTGTAGGAAGCCGCGAAGACCATGGACTCATGGACGTCGCCTTCGGAGCTGGCGCCGTCGCCGAAGTAGACCATAACGGCAGCCTTGGGCTCCGCGGCCTGGCCAGTTTGGCCCGCGAGTGCCGCCGACGCCGCGAACTTCTGGTCGCGCTGGATCCCCATCGCGTAGCCGACCGCATGCGGGGTCTGCGCCGCGAGGACCAGGGTGTAGAGGTGGAAGTTGGTGTCCTTAGGGTTCCAGCCGCCGTTGGAGACGCCGCGGAACTGGCGCAGCAGCTCGGCCAGGTCCACGTTGCGGGTCAGCGCGACGCCATGTTCGCGGTAGGTGGGAAAAATGTAGTCCTGCGGCTGGCTGGCCCGGCCGGATCCGATCTGGGCGGCCTCCTGACCGGTGAGCGGAACCCAAAGGGCCAGCTGGCCCTGCCGCTGCAGCGCGGTGGCCTCCACGTCGAAGCGGCGGATTTTCGCCATGTCGGCATAGAATCCGCGCAGTTTCCCGGCATCGAGCCGCTCGGCGTAGTCCGAGAACACGGGATCGGAGCCGAGCGTGCCATCGGGAGCGAGGAGCTGCACCATGGGCTCGGCCGGATCGCCCTGGCGGGCTTCGGCCTCCGCCTCGAGACGGTCCTCAATATCGCTTCCATCGAACTCGGTAGAGGGCAGATGTGTGGCGCCCATACCGTCTCCTTGCTTGCCGCATCCGAATGCGACGCAATCGCTGGGATATATGCCGGACCGGTAATACATTCCCGGTCCGGCATATATTTTGGCTTACTCGTCCCTACTGTATCCGCAGCCGGCTGGCGGCGGCCGTCATGTTAAGCGCTAGGAACGCAGCGGGGGTTTTGTATAGATCGCACAGAGTTCCAGGAAGCGGGTGTTGGCCTCGGTCTCGCCGATGCTGACCCGCACGCCCTCGTTGGCGAAGGCGCGTACGGAGAGGGCCCGCTCCCCCGCCAGGGCGGCGAATTCCCCACTGTCCGCACCGAGATTGAGCCAGACGAAGTTGCCCTGGGCCTCAGGCACGAACCAGCCAAGATCCCGCAGGCCGGCAGTGACGCGGTCCCGTTCGTCCACAAGGCTTTGTACCCTTTCTACAACCTCGCCGAAGTGCTCCAGCGAGGTCACCGCCGCGACTTCGGCGATCTGGGACACCGCGAAAGGGGTGGCCGCAACGCGCAGATGCTGCGTGAGGTCCGGTTGGGACACGCTGTAGCCGACCCGCAGCCCGGCCAGGCCATGGGCCTTGGAGAAGGTCCGCAGGACGACGACGTTGGGGTACTTCCGGTACATTTCGATCCCGTCGACGGCCTGCTCGTCGCGGACGAACTCCTGGTAGGCCTCATCGATGACCACGACGATGTCGGAGGGAACCCGTTTGATGAAACGCTCGGTTTCCTCGGTCGTGAGAATGGGTCCGGTGGGGTTGTTGGGCGTGCACAGCAGGATCATCCGGGTGCGCGCCGTTACCGCGGCGGCCATGGCGTCGAGATCGTGTCGGCCCTCGCCGGTCAGCGGGATCCGAACGCTCTCGGCCCCGGCCAGGCCAACGCAGATCGGGTACGCCTCGAAGGAGCGCCAGGCGTAGATGACCTCGTCGGGCTTGCCGTCGTCGTTCTGCCCGGCGAAGGTGGCCAGCAGCTGGTTCAGCGCGCCGAGGCTTCCGGCGCCGGTGACGATGTCCTCGGCGGGAACCGCCAGAAACTGGGAGAGCGCGCCGCGCAGCTTGCTGCTCAGCGGATCCGGGTAGCGGTTGAAGTCGGTCTGCGCCGCGATGGCCTGCTGCACTGCAGGGATCGGGGGAAGCGGGTTTTCGTTGGAGGAAAGCTTGTAGCTCACCAGCCCCTCGACGGGGACCGGCGGTTTGCCGGCCGCGTAGCGGGGAAGGAGGTCTACCACCGGACGGGGCCTGATGCCCCCGGCCGTGTTCTCTGATGAAGTCATGCCATCTAGCCTACTTCGGGCTGCCATAGGAGCTGCCACAAGAGGGGGACATGGTCCCTGCCGCTGCCGCCGGGCCTGTGACAGCATGGGCCCATGCGCCCCTTCATCGTACGAGTCATCGTCAACGGGCTGGCCCTGGCCATCGCGTGTTGGATCCTCACCGGCCTGGATATCTCCACTTCGGGCAACGGCACCGTCAGCACCATCCTGGGCTACCTGTTCATCGGCTTGATTTTCGGCCTCGTCAACGCCTTCGTCAAGCCGATCGTCAGCCTCCTGTCGCTGCCGATCACCATCCTCACCCTGGGACTTTTCACGGTTGTCATCAACGCGGGGATGCTATACCTGACGTCCTGGGTCAGCAGCTACACCACCGTGCACTTCACCCTTGACTCCTTTTTCTGGACGGCGGTGTTCGCCGCCCTCATTATCAGTGCGGTGTCACTCGTGGCGAGCTTTCTCCCCGCGCTCGACCGCTAGGGGACGCCGCCCGGAAACCCGGCGGGATCTGCCAGGACAGGGGGCGGGTGCTCGCTAGGCTGCGGGCTGCCGGGCGGAGTCCGGGGAACTTCCTCCCGGGCTGCGACGGGGCCCCGGGGCGACGGGCGCTCCCCGCTGGGACGGCATGGCTTCGCGCCGGAGCGAGAAGCGGGTCACCACGGCGGTTCCGCCCGTGCCGACCACGGCCGCGAGCGCGGCGGTCGAAGCCTGGAGTGATGGATCCCGGCTGGCAGCCACGTCCCGGGCGCCGTCGGCATAGCGGCCCAAGGCGTGGCCTGGCCCGATCCCCGGCTCCAGCCATTCGTGTCCGGGGATCGGAGTGGCCACAGTGACGGTCACCCGGTCCAACAGGTCCGGGTTGGGCGTCCCGTCCGCCCCCGGCACCCAGTCCTGCTCGTGCTCCAGGTGCAGGCTGCTGGTGCCTGGCCCGGGCTCGATCCCGCCCACCGGGGAACCTGCCGTGAGCACGAACTTCAGCTCGTAGTCGGCCAAAAATGCCTTGTCCCGGCCGAGGTTCATGGCGTGGATACCGCCCTGGCTGTAGCCGACGGCGGCCACCTGGTCGCCCGCCTCGGCGCCGGCCTCCGCCAGGGCCTGACGGATGGCCGCGGCGGTTTCGGCCGAGTCGTAGCCGAGGCCCTCCGCGATACCGGCGGCGTCGAAGGGGTTGGTGCCCTGCGGCAGCCCGTCCAGCTGCGTTCCGGGGATGATCACCGCCCAGGCGCGGGTGCCGGACTCCCCCAGCCGGAGGATCTCGATCTCGCCGCTGTTCCGGCCGACGTCCCCGGCCCGCAGCAGCATCCCGGCCGGTGAGACATCGGCCTCCTCCGTCCGGGTCTCCCGGCCCGCGATCCGGACGGGCCGGGGCCGCAGGAAGTCCAGACCCGGCGCGTCCGTCAATCCGCGGATCGCGGCCCGGACACCGCCCGCCGGTCCCCCTGCCGCTCCGGCGCCGGCCGGCAGGCCCAGCAGCAGCGCCAGCCTTCCGGGCGCCAGCGAGAACTCGTCCTCCACCGTGTCGCGGACGGTCAGCGGCGGCAGGCCAGCCAGACCCCACAGCGGCCCGTATCCGGGACCGGTCCGGCCGATCCGCAGGAGCAGGGTGTTCCTGGCTTCGGCGGACTCGTACTCCCGGTGGCTCGCCCGGACCTCACCGCAGAGACGCTCCAGCTCCGTCCGGACGCGGCCGAGGGCCCGGGCTACCTCCCCGACGGCGGTAATCGCAGCGTTGCCGGAGGAGTACGAGTCGGACTGGTAGGGGAACAGGGCGCGGCGCACCCGTTCTGCCTCCACCTCCGCCTCCGCCAGTTCCCGGACGAGCCCGTCCAGGACCGAGGCTCCTGCCAGCAGCTCCTCGAACGAGAAACTAAGGCCGCCCACTCCGCCCCGGATCCGCAGCATCCCATCCACCGGGGCGGCGGGGACGGGCACTGCCCCGGAGCCAGCTGGCGAAACCTCCGCCATCAGGGCCCCGGCCACCCCGGGGACAGTGCCACGTTCCGGGCGTGCCGGAGTACCGCGGCAGCGGCCTCCTGCAGGGCTGCCCGGCTGCGGCGCAGGGACGCGGCCTGCAGGGACACCGCCGTCCGGTAGGCCCGGCCCGCCGGTGATTGCCAGCTCTGCAGTTCCACACTGACCAGGCCAGCCAGCACGGCGTCGGTGTGGTCGGCGCAGGCGGCCACCCGGGCAGCAAGCTGCTGGACCTCGTGGCTGCGCGAGGCGCAGGCCGCGGCATCAGAGGCCAGGACACCGTCCGCGGACGCCCCGCCGCCCACGGGGTCGTTGCCGGCGCTGATGCTGGTGTGGGCGCCGGGGAGTGCGCTGATGCTCGTCATAACACCGACGTTAGAGGCTACGGCGCGCGGGCTGAAGCTCCCCGCCCGGCCATGTGGACAAGTGCCGGTGGCACTGCAGGGAGCCCCGGGAAACCCGGCGGAAAGTCACACGGATCAGCGCGCTTAAGGCCCGGCGGGACTTCGTGAAAGAATCGGGGCATGCCTGAAACTGCCGCCACAGCCGATACCCGCACGCCGTCCGGACGCCTCGCCCTTGCCGCGTCCTCACAACAGATCGCGCTCGGCCCCCTGGACGGCCGGTACCAGTCCGCCGTCGCGCCGCTGGTCGACTATCTCTCCGAAGCCGCCCTCAACCGCGACCGGGTCGCCGTCGAGGTTGAATGGCTCATCCACCTGACCGGCAACAACGTGCTCCCCGGCGCCGGACCGCTGACCGCCGAGCAGCAGGAGAAGCTGCGCGCCATCGTCACCGAATTCGACGCCGGCTCGGTTGCCGAGCTGGCGGACATCGAAGCGGTCACCGTGCACGACGTCAAGGCCGTGGAGTACTATATCGGCCGCCGCCTGCCCGGGATCGGCATCGATCACCTGACCGCCATGGTGCACTTCGGCTGCACGTCCGAGGACATCAACAACCTCTCCTACGCCCTGGGCATCAAGGGCGCCGTGGAGGATGTCTGGCTACCCGCCGCCCGGAAGCTCGTTGCGCAGATCAGCGCCATGGCCGGGGACAACCGGGCCGTGCCGATGCTCTCTCGCACGCACGGCCAGCCGGCCACCCCCACCACGCTCGGCAAGGAACTGGCCGTCATCGCGCACCGCCTGACCCGCCAGCTGGACCGCATCGCCCGGACCGAATACCTCGGCAAGATCAACGGCGCCACGGGCACGTACGCGGCCCACGTGGCCTCCGTCCCCGGCGCCGACTGGGAGCACGTCGCCCAGGGCTTCGTTGAAGGCCTGGGCCTGAGCTGGAACCCGCTGACCACGCAGATCGAAAGCCACGACTGGCAAGCGGAGCTGTACGCCGACGTCGCACGGTTCAACCGGATCCTGCACAACGTCTGCACGGACATCTGGAGCTACATCTCGATCGGCTACTTCGTGCAGATCCCGGTCGCCGGCGCCACCGGTTCCTCCACCATGCCGCACAAGGTCAACCCGATCCGCTTCGAGAACGCCGAGGCCAACCTGGAGATCTCCTCCGGACTGCTGGATGTCCTGGGCTCCACCCTGGTCACCTCGCGCTGGCAGCGGGACCTCACCGATTCCTCCTCGCAGCGCAACATCGGCGTGGCCTTCGGCCACTCCCTGCTCGCCATCTCCAATGTGGCCAAGGGCCTGGACCGCCTTAAGGTGGCCGAGGACGTGCTGGCTGCGGACCTCGACACCAACTGGGAAGTCCTGGGCGAAGCCATCCAGATGGTCATGCGCGCCGAGGCCATCGCCGGCGTCGAAGGCATGGAAAACCCCTACGAGCGGCTCAAGGACCTGACCCGAGGGCAGCGCGTCGACGCCGCCAGAATGCAGGAATTCGTCCAGAGCCTGGGCCTGTCGGTGGACGCCGAAGCCCGGCTGCTGGCCCTGACCCCCGGGAAGTACACCGGCATCGCGGACAAGCTGGTGGACCACCTCGCATGAGGCTGCTGCTCATCCGCCATGGCCAGACGCCCGGCAACGTCCTGGGCCAGCTGGACACCGCCCACCCGGGCCCCGGGCTGACCGAGCTCGGCGAACGGCAGGCCGCCGCGCTGGCGCGGTCCCTGGCAAATGAGCAGATCGATCTTCTCTTCGCCTCCACACTGATCCGCACCCAGATCACGGCCGCGCCGCTTTCGACCGTCCGCGGTCTGGAGGTCGAGGTGCTGGAGGGTCTGCGGGAGATCGAAGCCGGGTCCCTGGAGAAGCACACCGACAAGGAATCGCACCTGCGCTACCTTGGCACCGTGTTCGGCTGGGCGGCCGGCGAACTGCACCGCAGGATGCCGGCCGGGCCCAGCGGGCACGACTTCTTCGAACGCTACGACGCCTCGATCACCCGGATCGCCGCCGCAGCCGCTGCGGCCGGCGACGCCGGGACGGTGGCCGTGGTCAGCCACGGCGCCGCGATCCGCGTCTGGGCTGGCCTTCGGGCCAGCAATGTGGAGGCGGGCTTCGCCGCCCGCCACGTCCTCGCGAACACGGGGATTGTGGCTTTGGAGGGGGATCCCGACGCCGGCTGGCGGCTGATCCACTGGGACGACAGTCCGGTCGGCGGCCTGGCACTGTTGGACCCGACTGCGGAGGACCCGACCGGCGGCACGCTGTAGCGGATTTCTCCGAACCCTAACGCGCAGGAAACACGGCCGAAACCGGCGGCGCCTAGCGTTGAACTGCATAACCCTTCGGCGAAGCGAGGCAGCCATGCAGACCAACCCGCGGCTCAACATCCGGCAGGTCACCTGGGCCAACCCGGTGGGCGCGGATCTCCGTGCCGCCCAGCAGGCCGAACTCGACGCCCGCTTCGGCACGAGCGACCACGAACCCGGCCCGCCGCCGTCGGAGTCCGACACGGCCGTGTTCCTCGTTGCCCACGACAAGGCCTCCGGCCAGCCCGTGGGCTGCGGCGGCCTGCGCATCCTCGACGCGCACACCGCCGAGATCAAGCGGCTCTATGTGCTCCCGTACACCCGCGGTTCCGGGGTGGCCAGCTCCATCCTCGCGGCCCTGGAAGCGCACGCGCACAGCATCGGCATCACGTCCATCACAGCGGAGGCCGGCTCGGTGCAGACTGACGGCCGGCAGTTCTACCAGAACTCCGGCTTTGTCGCGGTGCCGAACTTCGGGCCGTACATCGGGGTGGAGCACTCCTACTGCTACTCGAAAGCCATCGACTCGCACAGCGCCGCCCACACCGCCATGGCCTAGTCGGTCCCGCGTTCGGCCCGGTCAGCCGGCACCCGGTCGGCCGCGCCTGCCGGCAAGCCGCAGCACCCCGTCGCGCAGGGGCTGGGCACTCTCCGCGAGCGCCAGCCGTGCCATGGCCGAGGACGCCACGCGCAAGGCCTGGCTGCGCAGCAGCCTCCGCCGGTTGTACGCCCGCAGGGCCTCCGCGACCGGGCGGGAGTTGAGCAAATCCGCGAGCGTGACGGCGTCGATCAGCGCCTCGCAAGCGCCGCGCCCCAGATTCGGGGTCATGCCGTGCGCCGCATCCCCCACCAGCACCGCACCGCCGTGCCGGTAGCTGCCGGGGAAGGGCACCGTCCAAACCCGTTGAGCCAGCGTGTCCCGCGGCGTTGCGGCGGCCAGGACCCGGTCTATGCCCGCAGCCCGGCCGGACAGCCGCCCGCGCGTCAGCGCCAGGGCCTCCTCGACGTCGATGCCGCCGGGCCCCAGCACCGACCGGTAGGAGGCGTACCAGTAGGTCCGGCCACGGGACGCAGGCGTGATGCCAAACAGCTGGCCGCGCCCCCAGTATTCCCCGCCGCCGCCGGGCGGCAGCGGTTCGTCGATGATGCCGCGCAGCGCAAGATAGGGGCTGAGCCTGGCCCTGCTGCGCTCGCCCCAGAGCCTCCGGCGGACAATGCTATGCACCCCGTCGGCGCCCACCACCAGGCCCGAACGCGGCAGTGACGCCACCGGCCCGTAGGCTCTGGCCACCGAAGCCGGCACCGCCGCGTCCAGCAGCCGGAGCAGGTCCGCACGTGACACCCCGATGACGCCCGGTGCCCGCACCGTGAGCAGAGGGGTGCCGGATCCGTCCCGGAGTGCCATACCGCCAAAATCGGAGCCGACTGCACGGACGGCCGGGAGAATCCCCACCTCACCAAGGGCCTGCTGGGCTTCCGGCCACATGGCCAGGGACGTCTCCACCGACGGCGGCTCGTTCCGCCGCTCGTGGACGGTCACCTGAAAGCGGGTGGGGTCAAGGCATGCGGCCAGCGCCAGTCCCGCGATGCCGCCGCCGACGACCGAGAGAGCGTCCATGCCCCGAGTCTAGGGCCGCCGCCCGGCCCGGGGGATCCGTCATACTCCCGCAGGCCGCACCGCCGTCGGCTAATCTCGCACTATGGAACCGGCCGACATCACCTTCCGCACCCGCAAGTGGGTGCGGCCCGAAGACCTCAACGCGAACGGCACGCTATTCGGCGGAAGCCTGCTGAAATGGATCGACGAGGAAGCGGCGATCTACGCCATCCTGCAACTCGGCAACGGCCGGGCCGTCACCAAGTACATTTCCGAAATCAACTTCGTCAGCTCGGCCGTCCAGGGCGACCTGATCGAGATGGGGCTCACGGCCACCCGGTTCGGGCGGACCTCGCTCACTATGCGCGCCGAGGTCCGCAACATGATCACCCGGGAGAGCATCCTCACGATCGAGGAAATCGTCTTCGTGAACCTCGATCCGCACGGCAAGCCCGCACCGCACGGGTACACCGAGATCACCTATGACCGGGACCGGATCCCGACGCACCACCTGACCGAGACGCTCGAGGAGGACTAGGGCAGGCTCTGATTCCCGGTCCTGCTCCGGGCGGACACGGAGCGTCTCCTGCGTCCCTTTGCGGGCGGCACAGTTCGGTCAGGTCCAGAAGTCGTCGGCTTTGGCCGTGTCCTCGGAGAACTCCCGCCCTTCCGCGATCTTTCCCCCGCGGATCACAAACGCGATGACGGTGGCCAGGTCCAACGTTTTGCCGTTGCTTTCTCCGCGGGTTTGCTGGATCGCTACCGTGTGGTTTTCCCCGCCGACGATGTCCTGGACATCGGCCTGGAACGAACCCTGTGTGCGCGCTCCCAGTTCCCCGAAGTACGCCAGGACGGCATCACGCCCCTGTTTGGTCCCCGAAAGCACGCCACTTCCGGCAACGTGCCAGACGGCGTCCTCCGCGAACAGCTCGCTGAGGGTCGCCATATCGCCTGCGTTGAAGGCCTCGTACCCCCGCCGGACGAGTTCAGCATTTTCTGCGGTTCCCATGTCGGGCACCTCCGTCATCTTTGTCGGGTGTTGGGACGGATTAAGGCTATTCCTGGTCCCCGGGCATGTCGATGGATCCCGCTTACCGCCAGGAACGAGACCGGCGCATCGGCGGGGAAGCAGGGCGGACCCGGAAGTTCACCGCGTGTTGACACCGCGGGCGCCGGACGTTCACCCGGACGCAGGAGACTCGGGGGCCAAGGTCGGGCTATTTCATCGATTTGATAGCCATTACCGCTCAAACCGGCGCCGCCCGCTATAGGCTGGCCGGACAAATGCCATCTGGCCCCGTTCAGGAATGAGTCTCACTCGTGCGCAGATTGAAAACCATGGTTGCCGGCGCCGTCGCCGTCGCCCTTCTTTCCGGTTGCGGAGCGGGCGCCGCAGCCCCCGCCGCGTCCGAAGCAGCTACCGGACCCGCCGCCGTCGCCCCCTCGGGGCCGCCCTCCGGCGAGACACTGATCGTCTACACCAATTCCAACGGTGAAGGCCGTGGCGAGTGGCTGACGACGAAGGCGGCGGAAGCGGGCTTCAAGATCGAGATTGTCGGCGCCGGCGGCGCGGACGCCACCAACAAGCTGATCGCGGAGAAGAACAACCCGATCGCGGACGTCGCTTTCGGGCTCAACAACATGTACTTCGAGCAGGTCAAGGCAGCCGGTGCCATCGCACCGTACACCCCCGCCTGGTCCGGGGAAGTCGACACCGCCAAGGGCGACAAGTCGGACAGCAAAGCCTACTGGCCGCTGGTCCAGCAGGCCATCCTCCTCGGCTACAACACGGAGAAGTTCAGCAAGGACGAGGCCCCCAAGGACTGGACCGATCTGTGGGCCCAGGACAAGTTCAAGTCCCGCTACGAGCGCGTCACCGGCGTCGGAACCGCCACCGCACAGCTGGTCTTCGCCAGCATCCTGACGCGGTACAAGGACGACGGCGGCGATCTGGGCATCTCGGATGAAGGGTGGAAGCAGATCGAAGGCTACTTCAAGAACGGCACCCCCGCGGTGGCCAAGACCGATCTCTTCGCCCGCATCGCCTCGGGCGAGACGGACATGGGACAGATGCCCTCCTCGATCATTCTCGAGCGCGAAAAGTCGTTCAAGGTCAACGTCGAGACCGTCATGCCGTCCGTCGGCGTCCCACTGGCGATCGAGCAGGTGGCCCTGGTCAAGGGAACGGACAAGCAGGATGAGGCCCTGAAGTTCATCGACTGGTTCGGCAGCGCAAAGACCCAGGGCGAATGGGCGCAGCAGTTCAACTCCATGCCGGTGAACAAGGCAGCCGTGGCCACGGCCAAGCCCGAGGTCGTCGAATTCTTCAACACGCTCAAACAGCAGGACATCGACTGGAACTTCGTGCAGGAGAACATGGGCGCCTGGGTGGAAAAGATCGAACTGGAATACATGAGCTGACCCGCGCGGGGTGCAGCCGGCCGGCTGCACCCCGCGTCTTCCCGTTCGACACCCCGCTTCGCCGCCAGCACAGGACAGGTTGCCATGATCCGTTTCGAGAACATCGAAGTCACCTTCGGCGACTTCACCGCCATCCCCAACCTGGATCTCCAGGTGGAACCGGGGGAATTCTTCACGCTGCTGGGACCCTCGGGCTGCGGAAAAACAACCGCGCTCCGCACCCTGGCGGGATTCATTGAACCGTCCGCCGGCGAGGTCTACGTCGACGGCAAGCCCGTCACCCGGCTCCCGAGCGACAAACGCCAGGTCGGCATGGTGTTCCAGAACTATGCCCTGTTCCCCAGCATGAGCGTGTGGGAGAACATCGCCTTCGGCCTCCGCGTGCGCAAAGAGAAGCCGGCCGAAAGTGACCGCCTCGTCCGCGACATCGCCCGGCGGGTTGACCTGTCCGAGGACCAGCTGCGCAAAAACGTGGCGGAGCTGTCCGGCGGACAGCAGCAGCGCGTCGCCGTCGCCCGGGCGCTCGTGTTGCAGCCCAAGATCCTGCTGCTCGACGAGCCGCTCTCCAATTTGGACGCCAAGCTCCGCCACCAGCTCAGGCAGCAGCTGAAGGATCTCCAAAGCGAATTCGGCATCACCACCGTCTACGTCACCCATGACCAGGACGAGGCCCTGGCGATGAGTGACCGGGTGGCCGTCTTCAACAAGGGGGTGGTGGAGCAGATTGGCACTCCGCAGAGCATCTATGACGAATCCGCCACCGAGTTCGTCTGCAATTTCATCGGGGACAGTTCGCGCCTGACGGCCGGGTTCGTCGCGGAGCTGAACCGGCAGTCAAGCCACGTCCTCGATCCCACGGCGAACTCCTACCTTCGCGTGGAAAAGGCATCGCTGGATCCCGCCGGCGGCAACGGCTCGGCCGTCCCCGTGCAGGGAACCGTCGTCTCGAAGACCTATCACGGCCTGCACAGCCGGTTCATCGTCCGCTGCCACGGCGCCGATATCCGGCTGCTGGTCAAGGAGGACGGCGGGACCCATCCCGCCACGGGCAGCCAGGCCACGGTCTATGTCCAGCCCTCCCACGTCCTTCAGTACCATCCGGAATCAGGTGTCTCACTCAGGAACCGTCTGCAGGAAGTGACCAGCCTGTGAGTACAACGGGCGGCTCGAACGGCGCGAGCATCCGGAGCATGCTCCGCTCCCCCGCAGTCCTGATCGTCGGGGTCGTGCTGACCTGGTTCATTGCGGCTTTTCTCGTCTGGCCCAATGCCAATGTGCTGATCCAGACCTTCTTCCCGGACGGGAGCTTCTCCGGGCGCGCCGCCGAAAAGCTCTTCTCCTCCCAGCGGGCGATGAAATCCCTGGGCAACAGTTTCCTGCTGGCGGTCGCCCTGTCCATCACGGTCAATGTGGTGGGAATCTTCATTGTGCTGGTGACCCAGTACTTCAAGATCCGCGGCTCAAGGCTCCTGTTTCTCGGCTACGCCACCACGTTCATCTACGGCGGCATTGTGCTGGCGGCCGGCTACAAATTCATCTACGGGGACAAGGGCATCGTGACCGGTTTCCTGGTGGGACTGTTTCCCGGCATGGATCCCGGCTGGTTTTCCGGTTTCTTTGCCGTCCTGGTTGTCATGACGTTCGCCACCACGACGAACCACATGCTGTTCGTCACCAACGCGCTGAAGGGCGTGGATTATCAGACCATCGAGGCGGCCCGGAACATGGGCGCCTCCACCTGGGGCATCCTCCGGCGGGTCGTCCTGCCGATGCTTAAGCCCACGCTCTTCGCCGTCACGGTCCTCTCGTTCCTGACCGGGCTGGGAGCCCTCAGCGCACCGCAGGTCCTCGGCGGCCGGGAATTCCAGACCATCACGCCAATGATTCTCACCTTCAGCAACAGCCCGACGTCGAGGGACCTCGCCGCCCTGCTCGCCGTGATCCTCGGTGTGGCCACCATCCTGATGCTGGCAGTGATGACCCGGCTGGAAAAGGGCGGAACGTACTTCTCGGTGTCAAAAGTCTCTTCCGGACTGCAGAAGCAGCAAATCCGCAACCCCGTGGCCAACGCTGCCGTCCACACCGCCGCGTACCTGCTGTTCGCCGTCTATACGCTGCCCGTGGTGCTGATCGTGCTGTACTCCTTTGCCGACGGCGCCGCGATCCAGACCGGCCAGCTGCTGCCGGCGAGCCTGACCTTCGACAACTACATCCGGGTGCTCACCCAGCCCTCGGGCCTGCGGCCGTTCATCATCAGCATCGTCTACAGCGCGCTGGCCGCGCTGATCGCCGTCGGAGGCCTGCTCTTCGTGGCCCGGCTCCTGCAGAAATACCGCAACTGGGTGACGTCGGTGGTGGAGTACCTCCTCCACATCCCGTGGATTCTCCCTTCGGCCCTCCTCGCCCTGGGCCTGATCCTCAGCTACGACCATCCGAACCCGCTGGTGGGCGGCGCCGTCCTGACCGGGACCACGGTGATCCTGCTCATCGCCTTCGTGACCGTCAAGATCCCGTTCACCCTGCGGATGCTCAAGGCCTCCTTCACCTCGGTCAACTCCTCGCTCGAGGAAGCGGCCAACATCATGGGCGCCAAGACGCTGTACGTGTTCCGCCGGATCCTGCTGCCGATCGTCCTGCCGGCAGCCGCGGCGATCACGGCGCTCAACTTCAACAGCATGCTCGACGACTACGACACCGCCATCTTCCTGGCCCACCCGCTGTACCAGCCCCTGGGCCTGGTGATCAAGGCCAACACGGACGGCGCCGAGGGCGTCGACGGGGTCTCCAACACCTTTGTCTACACGGTGCTGCTGATGGTCATCACGGGTGTGACGATGTATCTGGTCTACGGCCGGGCGGGCCGGAAGTCCGCCAAAGCCGGGAGGGCCGGAACGGGCAAGGGGAGCACGACGCCGGTCCTGGTCGAAGCGGCGCCGGCGGAATCGGTGCGCGTCCCCTAGCCCGCCGGGCCCCCGGTGTCAGCTGGCGCCGGGCCAGCCGGTGTAGGCCTCGGCGAGGTAGGCCCGGCCGTGGCGGGAGGACACCACCGAGTTGAGCTCGCCGAGCTGGCGGGCGCGGGCGAACTCGTCGGCGTCGACCGGAGTGTGCAGCATGGATGTCATCCAATAGGAGAACTGCTGGGCCTTCCAGACCCGGTCCAGGGCGCGGTCGCTGTAGACATCCAGGAGCACGGTGTTTCCGGTCTTGTAGAAGCTGTCCAGGCCTTCAAAAAGCACCTTGACGTCGTGCAGTGCCAGGTTCAGGCCCTTGGCCCCGGTCGGCGGGACGGTGTGGGCCGCGTCGCCGGCGAGGAACAGCTTGCCGTGCCGCATCGGAGCGTGCACGAAGCTGCGGAACTTCAGCACCGTCTTGTCGATGACCGGCCCCTCCTTGAGCTCGAAGCCGTTGCCGTTGACCCGGCTGCGGAACGCGTCCCAGATCCGGTCCTCGCTCCAATTGTTGACGTCCTCGTTCGGGTCGCACTGGAAGTACATCCGCTGGACGGTTTCAGTCCGCTGGCTGATCAGGGCGAAGCCGGTCTCGGAGTTGGCGTAGATCAGTTCGTCGGAGCTGCGCGGGGCTTCTGCCAGGATCCCGAACCAGGCGAACGGGTACTCATGGAAGTACCACTTGCGCCGGGCTTCCGGGATCTGGAATCGGCTGTGGCTGCGCGAGCCGTCGGCGCCGGCGATGAAGTCCGCCTGCAGCTCCCACTCCACGCCGTCGGCGTCGGTGAACCAGACCTTCGGCGTGCCTTCGAGGTCATGGATGGTGGTGTCGGTGACGCTGTAGCGGACGTCGCCGCCGTCGGCCTGGCGCCGGGCGGCGAGATCGAGGAAGACGTCCGTCTGGGGGTAGAGCCAGACTGACTCGCCGACGAGGTCCTGGAAGTCGATCCGGTGGCTCTCGCCGTTGAAGCGCAGCTCGATGCCGTCGTGCCGGTCGCCGTCGCGCAGCACCCGGCCCGAGACGCCGCTGTCCACGAGCATGTTCACGGAACCGTGTTCCAGAATGCCGGCGCGGACGGTTTCCGAGATTTCCTGGTGGCTGCGGATCTCGATCACGGTGGATTCAATTCCCTGTCGGGCCAGCAGGTGGGAGAGCATCAGCCCTGCCGGACCGGCACCCATGATGGCGACCTGGGTAATGATGACTTTGCGGTTTGCCATAGTGTCCTCGCTTCGTTGCGGGGCCCGGACCGGTGGGCGTCGGGGGCCTGGTGGGTTCTCTGGCTCCAGTGTGCGCCCGGCTACGTGATGGGCGTTACACGGATTCCGCCGAATGGAATGCAGGCGGCGCCGCTGCCTGCAGCTGCCGGCCGATCCCGCGGGCAGCGGTCTGCAGGGCCGGAACCAGCGCCTGGAGCCGCATCTCGCGCAGGGGAACGACGACGCCGAGCGCCGCCACGGTGCGGTTTCTTGCGTCCCGCACGGGGACGGCAATCCCCCACGTGTCCGGGTCCACGACGCCGGCCAGCTGCGCGAAGCCGTGGTCGGCCGTCTCCTGGAGGAGGGTGCGGAGATCCTCCCGCCGGACCTTACCGGCCGGATCGTGGAACTGGTGCAGGTACTCCGCTTGGACCGGCGCCGGCTGGTTGGCCATCAGCGCCAGCCCGGCGGAGGACACGTGCACCGGCATCCGTCCGGCGATCTGGGCCCGGTTCGCCACGGACCCGCGGCGGGAAAGCCGCTCGACGAACAGGGCTTCCCAGCCCTCCAGCACGGCCAGGTTCACGTTCTGGTTCAGCACCTGCTGGATGTCCTCCATAAAGGGCATGGCCGCCTGGCGGAGCACCAGGGTGGGCGAATTCCGGTTGACCAGCTCCCACAGGCGCAGGCCCAGCCGGACGGATCCCCCGCTGCCCAGTTCCAGGAGCCCATGCCCGGCCAGCTGCCGGACGAGCCGGTGGGCGGTGCTCAGCGGCAGTCCGGCCCGGCCCGCGAGCTCGGAGAGGGGCAGCACGGTGACGCCCTCGGGGAACGCCGAGATCACCCGGACCACGCGGTCCACCACGGAGTCCCCGGTGCCCGAATTGGCCATCGCCTTCTCTCTTCCGTTGAATGGATCCTGTTTCCACTCTACGCCGCCGGCGCTCCGCCGGTCCGGGAGGAGGCGCGAGACTCGCCTCGGGGTCCGGCCGGGCGTCGGACAGGGACCTTAGACCCGGCGTGTCCCGACGTGCTGCTGGGGGCGGGCCGGACCGCGGCGGCGGGCGCGTAGCCGGCGCCCGGCTGTCGGGGCCAGCACGACGGCGATGCCGACGGCGGCTCCGATGACGGTGTCGAGGATCCGGTCGCGCAGCAGGATGCCGGGCGCCGCGGGAAGCACCAGCAGGGTCGAAATCAGGGCCAGCGGCGTAACGAAGATCTGCGCCAGGACGTACTGGCGGGCGATGAACATCTCCGCCCCGAACTGGCAGCCGGCGATCACGAGGACGGTTTGCCAGGGCGCGGGCTGCAGGAGCAGGATCCCCGCGAGCAGCACCAGCCCGAGTGCCGTGCCCACGACGCGTTGCAGCCCGCGGCTTACCCGGTGCCGCGTGGTGTGGCCCACGAGCGGGACGACGGCGGCCACCATCGCCCAGTAGTTGTGGCCGAAGCCCAGCCGTTGGCCAAGCAGCGTTGCCAGGGTTCCGGCCACTCCTGCCGCCACGAGGTAGCCGATACTCTCGAGCAGGGCCGTGCGCTTTTCGGCCGGCGTGAGTGGCGCGGCAGCAGGCAGCACCCACGGTGTCCGGCGGCTCCGGACCACGCGGGAGGACATGCCGACCAGCAGGGAGAAGACGACGGTCAGCACAGCCGCGAGCATGCCCTGCCAGAGCGGCGGCTGGTTCGGTATGGAGGCGATCGCGGCAAAGGCAAAGATGTGGAACAACGACCCGGCGGGACGGAGCCGCCACCAGGCGACGACCAGCGAGCAGCCTCCGGCCACCAGTGTGGTCGCGGCGACCTGGAGCCAGATGGTCTCCGCAGCCGGGAGTGCGAAGGCCGCCCCGGCTCGGGCGGTCAGGGCGGCGAGCAGCATCACCACCAGCATCAGCGCCCCGGCACGGACTTGGAGGCCGAAGCGCCTGGCGTGCGGCTCATTGCGGCCGTAGATCCCGGTGAAGGCGCCGAAGGAGGCAAAGATCGCCAGGTCCAGGCGGCCGAGCAGCACCAGGGCGATCAGCGGGACGAAAACACCGATGGCGCAGCGGGTGGCGACGTGGTGGTCCTTGTTGCCGGGAGCCATGGTGAACATCTCGGCAAGCATTTTCACAGGTGGAGGCGCCTTTCTTGGAGTCGGATTGTTACGACGGCGGCGCTGGCATCCAAGCCTAATTTTATGCCCGGAGCGGCGCGGGCCGGGCATCCTCATCCATTCAGCGGAACCGGCACCCGTCCGGACACAGGCGGCAGACAAGAAGCGAGACCAGGCCGCGGAAGTGATAGCGTCTAGCGGTTGATCCCGCGCCCGGGACCCGGCACACAGAACTACTTCAAGGCCCACCGGAGGACCCATGCTCAAAGGATTCAAGGACTTCATCCTGCGCGGCAACGTGATCGAACTGTCCATCGCGGTCGTTGTCGGCACCGCTTTCACCGCCCTGGTCGGCGCGTTCACCTCGAACATCGTCAACCCGATCATCGCGGCGGCCGGCGGGGTCGAGACCAACGGGCTGGGCTTCCCCATCTGGCCGGGGAACGATAAGACCTTCCTCAACTTCGGCGCGGTCATCACGGCCTTCGTCACATTCATGATCACGGCCGGGGTTGTTTACTTCATCTTCGTGGCGCCGATGAACCGGATCAACCATCTGGTCAAGAAGCGCCTCGCCACTGCGGAGCCGGAAGAGAAGCCGCTCCCGGCGGACACCGCGCTGCTGGCCGAAATCCGCGACCTGCTGGCCCAGCTCGCCGGGGCGGAACACGGGCGGCCGTCCGGCCCCGACCTGGCGCGGGACGGCGGACCGGCCGGTGACCGCCCGGGCGAGCAGACCGGCAAACGAACTGCCGAGGTGTCCGGCTGGCGCGGCCGCTAGTCTGAGCGGAATCGTCACCGGCCGGCAACGGGCCTGTAACAGCCGCCGGACATCATGGGACCCATGAAGCCCTCAGCCCGTGGCCAAAAACACGGTGGAACACAGGACCCGGCCGCCTCCGAACTGAGCTGCGAAGTCTGCGGCCAGATGCCCGAACCGACCAAAACCCGGCTGACCCTGGCCAACGTCGCGGTGATGCTGCCGATCGAGCTGGCTGTGCATGCCGCGGTGGTGGGGACGCACCTGTCCTATCTGGCGAAGGTCCTGGTCCTCACGCTGACTGCCACCGTCCTGGTTATCTGGGTCGCGGAACCGTCCGCGGCGCGGATGCTGCGGCGCTGGCTGCACGCACCTGCCCTGCGGCACCGCCGCCGCCTCGGCGCCGCACCGGCCCTGTGGCGGGCCCGCACCGTGCTGAAGGACCGGCCGGGGTCACTGCAGAAACTCACGCAGTCACTGGCCAGGCTGGACACCAACATCCTGAGCATCCACGTCCACCCGGTCGACGGCGGCGTGCTGGATGAGTTTGTGTTGTCCGCACCCGGCGAGCTGGGCGAAGCGGAACTGCTGAAGGCCCTGCACGACGGCGGCGGCACCGGCCCGCATGTCTGGCCCACCACGGCGCTGGCCATGGCTGACGGGCAGACCGGGGCGCTGAGCCTCGCGGCCAGGATCGCGGCCAACCCGGCGGAGCTACCGCTGGCGGTCGCTGAACTGCTGCGCGCACGGATCAAGGCCATGCCGGACACGGACGCCGCGGCCGCCTCCGGCAAACCGGGCACGGGGCCGGCGCCGGCCCCGGACGGAACCGTGCTGAGGATCCCGACCGCCTGGCACGGTCCCATCACCTTTGTCCGTCCCGGCGAACCGTTCACCCCGGCGGAATCCGCCCGGGCGCACCGGCTGGCCGAGCTCGCCGAGATCCTCGCGCACAGCCCGGCCGCCGGCCGGTGACAGCGGAGGCCTGATCGCCGGACGACCGCTAAGGGGTGGCGGAGGTCATCAGGATCTTCAGGGCGTCGCGCTCGACGGCCACCGCGAGATGCGTCCCGCTGCCGAGGTGATCACCGTCCAGCTGGAATTCCTGCTCGTGCTCCAGCGTGATCTCGGCCGATTTTCCCTGGAAGTACTCCACTGATTCGGTCTCGTTCTTGTTCCGGCCGAAAATCCCGGCAACAACCCCCAGCCAGCCGAGCCGGCCGCGCGGGGCCAGGACCAGCAGGTCCAGGACGCCGTCGTCGACCTTGGCGTCCGGGAAGATCTCGACTCCGCCCATGATCCGGCCGCAATTGCCGATCATGACGCTGCGGATCCTACGGCGGACGGGTTCCCCGCCGTCGACGCTGATCCTGGCCTTAACCGGTTTGCCGGGGAGTTTGCGGATGCCCGCCTCCACGTACGCGAGCCAGCCCATGCGGTCCTTGAGCAGATCGACGGTGTCGGCCATGATCGCGGCGTCGTAGCCGAGTCCGGCCATCACCAGGAACACCTGCTCCTCATCCGAGTGGTTCAGCCGCGCCTTGACAACGTCGATGGCCTGTTCGCTGCCGTTGAGCACGTCGTAGCAGGCCGAGACGGGATCGGTGATGTCCACGCCGAGGTTGCGGGCCAGGAGGTTTCCGGTGCCCAGCGGCACCAGGCCCATGGGGGTCCCGGTGCCGACGAGCACCTCGGCGACGCAACGCACGGTGCCGTCGCCGCCCGCGGCAATGACGACGTCGACCCCGGCCTCCAGGGCCTGACGCGCCTGGCCGGCGCCCGGGTCTTCGACCGTTGTTTCGAGCCAAAGCGGCTCGGCCCATCCCTGCGTTTCACACAGCCGGAGGATCGCGCCCTGGAGCGAGGGACCAACGGATTTGGCGGGGTTGATGACTACGGCGGCACGCCTAACCTGTGGGGTGCTGTCCGGCGCGGGATTGTTCTCTGGCATGGCGTCCTTCGGAGGCAAGGGGGCGTGGGGTGTCCCGGATTGAAATCCTAGCGGGATTCCGCACGTAACGTCGGCAGCCGGGGCGCGAAGCGTGGACGTCCGCGCGCCGGAGTCACTAGACTGGCCATGCTCAAGTACTGGAGCCTGCCGTCCCAAGCCATTTTGGGCCGGCTGCCTGTCCGGATCAGCCTGACAGGCCGCACTCCAGGGGCGGGAAGCGGGAGTACATGTCCGAAGCACACGAGAACTACTCGGCCGAGGCCGAAGCGTCCAGCACGGATCCCCACGACTGGGGCCGCGCCATGGCGCGGGCGGTCACGCGGCTGGCGGAGCAGATCGCGCCAGCGGACAGCGAGGACATCCACGCCGCCCTGGTGGGCAAGGACCTGCGCCTGTTGATCCGTGACGACGAAGCCGGGGTCACCATCACGGTCTCCACCGCACCGGCGGCGGACCCTTCCAGCTGAGCTGCCCTAACGCCCGGAGGACAGGTCCGCGGAAATGACTTCGGCGGCGGCCACCGTCGCCGCCCGCACCGAGTCGAGGTAGGCCGCCGGGTCCGGCCGGCTCGCGACCGACTGGGCCTGCAATGACACGTTGATGGCGGCCACCACTTTGGGGCCGTCATGGACCGGCGCGGCAATCGACATCAGCCCGAGCTCGAGTTCCTGGTTCAGCAGGCACCAGCCCTGCTCCCTCACCGTGGCCAGTTCGGCGAGCAGGCCCTCGCGCGTCCCGATGGCCAGCGGGGTCAGGGGCCGGATGTCTGTGCTGGCAAGGTAGTCCTGCAGCTGGTCAGGCGGCAGTGCCGCCAGCAGGACCCTGCCCATCGAGGTGGCGTACGCCGGAAACCGGGTGCCGACGGTGATGCCGACGGTCATGATCCGGCGCGTCGCCACGCGGGCGATGTAGGCGATGTCGGCGCCTTCCAGCACGGCGGCCGACGTCGACTCCCCCAGCTGGAGTGACAGCTCCTCGAGGTGGGGCTGGGCGAGCTGCGGCAGCGACAGCCCGGACAGGTAGGCGTAGCCGAGCTGCAGCACCTTGGCGGTCAGCGCGAAGATCTTGCCGTCGGTGCGGACATAGCCCAACTCCACGAGCGTGTACAGGAACCGCCGCGCCGTGGCCCGGGTGAGGTCCGTCCGGGCCGCCACCTCCGTCAGCGTCATCTTCGGATGGTCCGTGTCGAAGGCGCGGATCACCGACAGGCCCCGGGCCAGCGACTGCACGTACTGGTCACTGGCCGCCGGCGCGCCACCGGCCTTGGCGGCCTTTGCTGCGTCAATCATTTCCATGCCTCTCGGTCCCGCACCACTTTATCGGTGCGAGCGGATGCTCAGCTTCCGACGGCGGACGCAGCTGTCAGGGGGACGGGCACCAGTTCCCGGAGCTCTTCCAGCGTGCAGCCGAAGGTTTCCCGGACCCGGACGCCGTCGGGTCCGGTGAGGAAGACGGCCTTGTCGGTGTACACGCGGGTGACACAGCCGATGCCGGTGAGCGGGTAGCTGCAGGTCTCGACGAGTTTGGAGATCCCCTCGCGGGTCAGGAGGGTCATCATGACGAAGACGTCCTTGGCGCCGGTGGCGAGGTCCATGGCCCCGCCGACGGCCGGGATCGCGTCGGGTGCGCCGGTGTGCCAGTTGGCGAGATCGCCGGTCGCGGAGACCTGGAACGCGCCGAGCACGCAGATGTCCAGGTGACCGCCGCGCATGATCGCGAAGGAGTCGGCGTGGTGGAAGTAGGAGGCCCCCGCGAGTTCGGTCACCGGGATCTTGCCGGCATTGATGAGGTCGCCGTCGATCTGGTCTCCGGTGGCTTCAGGCCCCATGCCCAGCATGCCGTTCTCGGTGTGGAGCGTGATGTTCTGCTCCGGCTCGAGGTAGTTGGAGACCAGGGTGGGCTGGCCGATGCCCAGGTTCACGAAGGAGCCGGGCTTGATGTCCCGGGCCACCAGGCGGGCCAGGTCGTCGCGGCCCAGGGGCTTGTCGGAGGTCTGAATGCCGGCCGGGCTGTTGGTCTGGCTACTCATCTCAGGCCACCTTCACAATGCTGTTGACGAAGATTCCGGGGGTCACGATGGTCTCCGGGTCCAGGCCCCCGGTGGGGACGATCTCGGAGACCTGGACCACGGTGTGTTTGGCCGCGGCGGCCATGATCGGGCCGAAGTTCCGGGCCGTCTTGCGGTAGACGAGGTTGCCCTTGCCGTCTGCCGTGAGGGCCTTGATGAGCGCGATGTCGGCGTGGATGGGGGTCTCGAAGACCTGCCCGCGGCCGTCGAGGATGCGGGTTTCCTTGCCTTCGGCCAGCATGGTGCCATAGCCGGTGGGGGTGAAGAAGCCGCCGATCCCGGCGCCGGCGGCGCGGATCCGCTCGGCGAGGTTGCCCTGCGGGACGAGTTCGAGCTCGATCTCGCCAGCGCGGAACTTCGCGTCGAAGTGCCAGGAGTCGGACTGCCGCGGGAAGGAGCAGATCATCTTCTTCACGCGGCCTTCCTTGATCAGCAGCGCGAGTCCCTGGTCGCCCTGGCCGGCGTTGTTGTTGACCACGGTGAGGCCGGTGGCGCCGCAGTCCATCAGCGCGTCGATGAGTTCGAACGGCTGGCCGGCGTTGCCGAAGCCGCCGATCATGACGGTGGAGCCGTCCTTGATGCTGGCGATGGCCTCGCCGACGCTGTCTACAAATTCGAGCATGTCTAGCCCCTTCCGGTGCTGGTGGCTGTGCTGGATGAAGCGGTGACGTTTTCGAGGACGACGGCGAGGCCCTGGCCGACGCCGATGCAGATCGCGGCGACGCCCCAGCGTTCACCGGAGGCCTGCAGGGACCGGGCCAGGGTGCCGAGGATGCGGGCCCCGGAGGCGCCGAGGGGGTGGCCCATGGCGATCGCGCCGCCGTGCCGGTTCACGATGGCGGGGTCGATGCCCCAGGCGGTGATGCAGGCCAGGGACTGCGCGGCGAAGGCCTCGTTGAGTTCGACGGCGCCGACCTGGTCCCAGCCGATGCCGGCCTTGGCGAGGGCCTTGTTCGCGGCCTCCACCGGGGCGTAGCCGAAGTACTGCGGGTCGTTGGCGTGCGCGCCGCGCCCGGCGATGCGGGCCAGCGGCTCCAGGCCCAGGATCCCGGCGGCGTTCTCGGACCCGAGCCAGGCCGCGGAGGCGCCGTCGGAGAGCGGCGAGGCGTTCCCGGCGGTGACGGTGCCGTTCTCGGTCCGGAACACGGTCTTGAGCCCGGCGAGCTTCTCCGCCGAGGACCCGGGACGGATGCCCTCGTCCCGGACCAGGTCCGTGCCCGGGACCGGCGTGACGAGCCGGTCGTAGAAGCCCTCGTCCCAGGCCGCGGCGGCGAGGTTGTGGGAGTTGGCGGAGAATGCGTCCTGCGCCTGCCGGGTGATCCCGTATTTGTCGGCCAGCCGTTCGGTGGCCTCGCCCAGGGACACGGTCCAGTCCGGGCGCATGGCCTTATTCACCAGCCGCCAGCCCAGCGTGGTGGAGACCAGGGTCATGTCCCCGGCGGGGTAGGGCTTCTCCGTTTTGGGCAGCACCCACGGGGCGCGGGACATCGACTCGGCGCCGCCGACCAGCATCAGCTCCGCGTCGCCGGTGTTGACCTGGCGGGACGCGATGATGGCCGCGTCCAGCGAGGAGCCGCAGAGCCGGTTGACCGTGGTGCCGGGGATGGAGACCGGCAGGCCCGCCAGGAGGGTGCCCATCCGGGCGATGTTGCGGTTCTCCTCGCCCGCGCCGTTGGCGTTGCCGAACACAACCTCGTCGATGCGCTCGACGTCGAGCTTCGGCGCGCGCTTCACCGCTTCACCGATCACGTGCGCGGCAAGGTCATCCGGGCGGATACCGGTGAGCCCGCCGCCGAACTTCCCGAACGGGGTCCGCACCGCGTCGTACAGAAAAGCGTGATTCATGATTCCTCTAATTTCCGTCTGAGAATCCCAACTAGGTAGCAGATAAGGCCGTTCTGAGGGCTCAAAACGGCCCCAGCTGCCAGCTAGTTGGGAAGGGTGGCTGCGTCAAGCTCGGCAAAGACTTGCTGGGCTGTCTTGAAGGCGGTGTTGGCGGAGGGGACCCCGCAGTAGATGGCGGTCTGCAGCAGGATTTCCTTGATCTCGTCCCGGCTCAGGCCGTTGGTGACGGCGGCGCGGAGGTGCATGGCCAGTTCGTCCCAGTGGCCGTGGGCCACCATCGCGGTGATGGTGACCGCGGAGCGCATCTGCCGGGTCAGGCCCGGCCGGGTCCAGATGCCGCCCCAGGCGATCCGGGTGATCATGTCCTGGAAGTCCTCGGTGAAGGAATCCATGGTGGCGTTGGCGCGGTCGACATGCGCGGCTCCGAGCACCTCGCGCCGGACCGCCATGCCACCATCGTAGATTTCCTGGCTGGTGGCCTCCGGCTGGACGACGCCGTTGCGAGCTGGGCCGCTGAGATCGGGGCCGGAGGGCCGGGGGGCGCCTTGCCGGGGGTGGTTTTGCCGGGGGCGGTTTTTCTGCGGGTCAGTCACTTAGCTGCTCCGCTGGATTCGGTCCACGTGATGAGGCTCCGCAGCAGTTCGGCGATGTGGGCGGGTGCCTCAAATGGTGCCAGGTGTGCCACCCCTTCAAGGGTGACGGCACTCGCGGTGCCGCCTCCAGCGGTGATCCCTTCGGCGATCTCCGCGGCCAGCGACGGCGGGGCGGCGGTGTCCTGGGCGCCGGCGATGGCCTGCGTGGGGACCCGGATGCTGCCCAGTTCCTCCCTGACGTCATAGGCGGCGAGGGCGTCGCAGCAGAAGGCGTAACTGAAGCGGTCGGCGTCGCGGAGGGTATGCAGGAGGCGGCTGCTGCGCTCTGGCTCGCGCTCCATGAAGCCGCTGCCGAACCAGCGCTGCGCCGAGCCCTGGATCATCACGGGGGTGCCTTGGGTGCGGACGGTTTCGGCGCGTTCCAACCAGCCCTCCGGCGTGCCAATTTTGGCCCCGGTGCACTGCACGGACAGGCTCTTAAGCCGTTCGCCGTGCTTGATGCCCAACTGCAGGCCCGTGGCCCCGCCGAGGGAAACGCCGGCGTAGTGGAAGCTCGCACCGGGTGCGATCGAATCGACCAGCTCGACGACGGCGTCGGCCAGTTCGACGATGCTGAATGGTTCTGTCGCGGCCGGTGAGATCCCGTGGCCCGGCAGGTCCCAGGCGACGACGTCGACGTCGTCGCCGAGCAGGGCGCCGGCCTGGGCCCACAGCAACGTGGACGTGCCCAGCGAGGGGCCCACCACGAGGAGGGGTTTGCCGCCCAGCGGGCGCTGGGGCGATTGCAGTACTGCCTTGACTGTTGGTCTAGCCACGGGGGGCTCCGTTCAGCTCGGGTGTCGGTGATGTGGTGTGGGACGCGGCGACTGGGTCGGTGACGCTGACGCCGTACTCCGGGTAGGCGGCGAGGATGCGCCGGGATATTTCGGCGGCCTGGCCGAGGTAGTTGGCCGGATCGAGCAGCTCCTCCAGCCGGGCGTCCGAGAGCAGGTCCGCCGGGACGGCTGCGCGGAGCAGCCGCCGGTAGGTGGGGGCCTGGTCCGCGGCCGGGACCCGGAGGGTCTCGTCCACCACGGCCTGCAGCCGCTGCCTGCCGTCCGCGTTGTTCCTACCCGCGACGTTGCCGGACAGGAGCGGTGCAACGGCGGCCGTGACGTTCTCGCTGAGCAGCAGCGGGCCGGCGAGGTCCAGGTTCCGCCGCATGGCCTGGGGGAAGACCTGCAGGCCCGCGGCGAGTTCGCGGAGCTGCACGGCGGCGCCGAGGCCGAGGCGGAGAAGCTGGCGGAGCGCCGGCCATTCGCTGTGCCAGGCACCGTCGGGCCGTTCATCGTTGAAGTTGGCGGCGGCCAGGTGCAGCTGGGCGGCGTGGCCGGGCGCCTGCAGGGCTGCGCTGCGGACCAGCACGGACAGCACCGGGTTCTGCTTCTGCGGCATGGCCGAGGACCCTCCCCTGCCGGCGGCGCGGGGCTCGGCGAGCTCGGCGACCTCCGGGCGGCTGAGGAACAGCACGTCGGCGGCGATCTTGCCCGCGGCGTCGGTCACGGCGGCCAGGGCGTCACCGAGGGATGTTACGGCCAGCCGGTTCGTGTGCCAGGGCGCCGGGACCGCGGCGAGTCCGAGTTCGGCGGCCAGCCGGTCGGAGAGATCCAGGGGGCCGAGGCCGGAGCCCGCCGTCAGCACAGTGCCCGCGGCCAGGGTTCCGGCCGCTCCCCCGGTCTGCACGGGGAATTCCAGGGCCTCCAGGCGGCGGGCGGCGGCGGCGAGTCCGTGGAACCATTGGGCCGCCTTGAGGCCGAAGCTGAACGGCAGGGAGTGCTGGGTGAGGCTGCGGCCCACGCACAGGGTGTCCGCATGCTGCCCGGCGAGGGCGGCCAGTGCCGCCGTCGTTGCCGTGAGCTCGGCGAGCAGCCCGCGGACCGCCTCCCTGCATAGCAGCATGAGGGCACTGTCGAGGACGTCCTGGCTGGTCAGCGAGGTGTGCACGGCCTTTACGGCACCGATTCCCGCCGCGTCGAGGGCCTTGACCTGGCCGCGGAGATCCGCCAGCAGCGGGATCACCGGGTTGGCGCCGCCCTGGGCGCGCACGGCAAGGTCCGCGACGTCGTAGCGGCCCACCTCGGCGGCCGCGGCGACCACCGCTGCGGACCCGGCCGGGGCGAGTGCTGCCTGTTCCAGGACCGCGGCCCAGGCGGCCTCGACCCGGAGCATGGCGGCCAGCACGGCCCGGTCCCCGGTCAGCGCCGCCACAAAGGGCGACGCCGACACAGGACTCAGGAGGCCAAAATCCCCCTGCAGGCCGGCGTCGCCCCCGGTGGTTCCGCTGGTTTCGCGAGAGATCACTTTGAGGCGCCCTCGAAGTCGAGGAACACCGTCTCGCCCGGACCCTGGAGCCGGACGTCCCAGCTCAGGCCGCCGTCGGCGTCGCGGCGTGCGATCAGGGTCTTGCGGCGTTCCGGATCCAGCGAGGACAGCAGCGGATCCGCGGCCAGGGCTTCCGCGTTCTCCGGCAGGTAGATCCGGGTGAAAAGCCGGTTCATGAGGCCGCGGGCGAAGACCGCGACGGCGATGAACGGCGCTGCGCCGTCCCCGGCGGGGCCGGGGTTGACCGTGGTGAAGGTGAAGACGCCGGTGTTGCCCACGGCGCTGCGGCCGAAGCCGGTGAAGGTGTAGCCGTCGCGCACGAGCGAACCCGTGCGGTGCGGGATGTTGCCCTCGGCGTCCGCCTGCCAGATTTCCAGGATCGCGTCCGGGATCGGGTGTCCGGCGCCGTCGTAGACGGTGCCCTGGAGCCGGATGGAACCCGGGGAGCCCGGGGCCAGCAGCTCGCGGTCCTTGGTGTAGGGCAGCGCGTAGCCGTAGAAGGGGCCCACGGTCTGGCCAGGTGTGGGGGTGAGTTTACTCATGGTCGTCTCCTTCTGCTCCCAGGGCCTCGTTCTCTGTCCAGGTCCGCTTCGACCCGGTCAGGACGATGTCCCAGTTGTACGCCAGCGCCCACTCGGGTTTGGTCTGCTCGTGGTCGTACGTGGCCACGAGCCGGTCCCGGGCGTCCTGGTCGACAATCGACTGGTAGATCGGGTCCAGGGGGAACAGCTGGTCGCCGGGGAAGTACATCTGGGTGACGATCCGCTGGGTGAACTCCTGCCCGAACAGGGAGAAGTGGATGTGGGCCGGGCGCCAGGCGTTGAGGTGGTTCTTCCACGGGTAGGCGCCGGGCTTGATCGTGGTGAAGCTGTAGGAGCCGTCGGCGCCCGTAATGCAACGGCCGACGCCGGTGAAGTTGGGGTCCAGCGGTGCCGGGTGCTGGTCCCGCTTATGGATGTAGCGGCCGGCGGAGTTCGCCTGCCAGATCTCCACCAGCTGGCCGGCGACGGGACGGCCATCGCCGTCGAGCACGCGGCCGGAGACGATGATGCGTTCGCCCAGCGGCTCGCCGTTGTGCTGGATGGTCAGGTCCGCTTCGAGCGCGTGGACGTCCATGTGCCCGAAGGCCGGGGAGTAGAGCTCGATGGTTTCCGGGTCCGCGTGGTGCAGGTCCTTGGTCGGGTGGCGCAGGACGCTGCTGCGGTACGGTGCATAGTCCAGCCGCGGCTGGATCTCCGCCGGGGCGCCGTTCTTGAGCGCCTGCGCGTACGCGTCGCCGATGGCCTTCATCTCGGCGCTGAGGTCAGCCTGCGACATTGCGGCGTTGTCCCCGGCAGGGACAACACTCGCATACGTCTTCGGTGCGGCCTCCGTGGCTTCGTCGGACACGTCTTCGGTGAGCGGATCCGCGTTGTAGGTCTCAAGGTTGATTTCTTCAGGCACAGCAGCCTCCTTTCGTGGGGTGTTGGTATTGCTTGCTGGGGACGGTCAGGAAGTGGGGTACAGCTGGTGCAGGTGGTCGTACTGGACGGCGTGCCGCACGGGGGCGTTGGGCGCCCCGTAGCCGTCATAGCTTCCGCGGCGCTCCACGATTTCGAAGAACACGCTGCCGACGGTGGCGGTGTAGAAGTGCAGGAACTCGCCGTCGGCGTCGCGGTCGTAGAGCAGGTTGAGCTCGCGGAGAGTGGCCAGGAAGGACGGGTCCAGATCGAACCGCGCGTCGAGGTCCTCGTAGTAGTTTTCCGGGATCTGCAGGAAGTCAAGGCCCCTGGCCTTCGCGGCGCGGGCCGTCGCCACCAGGTCATCGACTGCGAAGGCGATGTGTTCCTGGTAGGTCCGGCGCTGGCCGGTGCCCGCCGCCTCCGCGCCGGGTGCGGCACCTTCGCGCTGGATCAGCGGGGCAAGGTTCAGCACCAGGCGGACGCCGCGGTCGCGGGTGAGCATTACCTGGGACCGGACCAGTCCGGTGGGGCTGGCGACTTCCGCGTACGGCTGCGGTTCGAGGGCCAGGGCGCTCGTGTAGAAGAGGACGGCCTCGTCGAAGTGCTGCCAGGGCTGCGCCAGGTTGACGTGGTCGATCACGGCGCTCCGCTCCGCGGCCCGGCCCGCGGCGGGGGCTTCCTTTCCCTCGCCGAATTCGCGGGTCCACACGGCGGTGCCGTCGGGGCTGCCCTGGCACAGGAAGATTTCGGTGGAGTCCGGGGCGGCGAAACCCTGGAAAATTTCCTCGTCGGCCTGGCTCTTGCGCGGCACGGCCGGGGCCTTGAGCTGCTGGGCCCGTGCCGCGGCAATCACGGGGGAATCGACGTCGAAGCCCAGGGCTGAGATTGCGGGCGCGCTGGCGGGCTGGGGGTCGAGGGATGCCTGGGAGGAGTCCTCATTGATGATCACGCGGGCGTGGCCCATGGTCCACAATTGCACATTCTTGGTCCGGTGGCGTCCGTTAAACGCGAACCCCAGCTGGCCCAGCACGGATTCGAGTGCGGCGGTGTCCGCGGCCCTGACCTCGGCAAAGTTGAAGCCGGCCGGTTCGGCCACCTGCGGAAGTGTGGCCAGTTCCATCGGGTAGCGGCGGCGGCCGGGCGGGCGGGTGCCGGCGCCGTTTTCGGCCGCCGGGGCGGCCTCCAGCCACTTGGCGCTCTGCTCCTCGAGCCAGATCAGCGACCGCATGGCATCCACGGCGGTGCGTTCGACGTCGGACTGGCGGAAGACGTCGTTGAAGACCTCCAGGGACACCGGGCCGGTGTAGCCGGCCCGGACCACGTGGCCGAGGAATTTCGCGAGTTCGAACTGCCCTTCGCCCGGGAACACCCGGTAGTGCCGGCTCCAGGACAGCACGTCCATGGACAGCTTGGGCGCGTCGGCCACCTGGACGAAGAAGATCTTCTCCGGGTTGAAGGATTCGATCGGGGCGGTGTCCCAGTCGCGGGAGAGGATGTGGAACGAGTCCAGGCAGGTGCCCAGGCTGGGGTGGTCCACGGCTTCCACGAGCCGGTGGGCGTGCTCGTAGTCGTTGACGTACTTTCCCCAGGCCAAGGCCTCGTAGGCCACCCTGACGCCTTGGTCCTGGGCGAGGGCGGCGAGGGCCGCGAGCTGTTCTGCCCTTAGCCCGTCGTCATCAATGCTGGCGGTGGCCACGTTTGAGCAGACCAGAATGGTGTCCATGCCGAGCCGGGACATCAGCCGGAACTTCGCTTCCGCCCGGCGCAGGTTGGCGGCGAGCAGTTCCTCCGGCACGCTGTCGAAGTCGCGGAACGGCTGGTAGAGGTCCAGGGTCAGGCCGAGGTCGGCGGCCATCTTCCGGACCTCCTCCGGGCTGAGCGGGGAAGTGACGAGGTCCTGTTCGAAGATTTCTATCCCGTCGAAGCCCGCAACGGCGCAGGCCTGCATCTTTTCCCGCAGGGTGCCCGAGAGACAGACGGTGGCGATTCCGGTGCGCATCAGGCGGCCACCTCTTCAGCGGCGACGAGTTCCAGGAAGTGGGCGCGCATCCGGTCCGGATCCGCTTCGCGGCCGGTGAAGATCCGGAAGGCGTCGGCGGCCTGTCCCACGGCCATCCGGCCGCCGTCGAGCACGTCGCAGCCCCTGGCGCGGGCCTCGCGGATAAGTTCGGTCTCGATCGGTCGGTAGACAATATCCGCGACCCAGTGCCGGGCTGCCACGAGGGACATGTCCAGCGGGACGCCGGGGTGGGCGGCCATTCCCACCGGGGTGCAGTGCACCAGGCCGTCCGCCAGCGGCATCAGCTGCGGCAGCTCCGCCGTCGTCCGGGCGGTGACCAGCTGGTCCGGGAAGAAGCCGGCGAGTTCGGCGGCGCGTGCCGAGCAGCGGGCGGGATCGGTGTCCACCAGGTCAAGTTCGCGGACCCCGGCGGTGAGCAGCGCGTAGGCGACGGCGGAGCCGGCACCGCCGGCGCCCAGCTGCACCACGCGGTTCAGTTTGGCTCCCGGCAGGCCCGCGGCGAGCGCGGCGGCGAAACCGGAGAAGTCGGTGTTGTGGCCGGTGAAGCGGCCGTCCCGGATGGTCACCGTGTTGACCGCACCGAGGCGCCGGGCATCCGGAGTGACCTCATCCAGGTGCTCCATGACCAGCTGCTTGCAGGGGTGGGTGATGTTCAGTCCGCTGAAGCCCAGACGGTAGGCCCCGGTGAGGAGCTCGCCGACACTCTGGCCGGGAAGTCCCAGCTCGGTCAGGTCGATGGGGCGGTAGAGGTACCGGAGGCCCTGCACATCGCCTTCGCGTTCGTGCATGGGGGGCGTGAGGGACGGCGTCACGCCATCACCAATCAGGCCCACAAGAAAGGACTCTGCTCGATTGCTCATCCGTATAGCTCCTTTGACAACGGCACTCGGCGGGCGGGGACGCACGGGGCGCCGGCCGCGGGCCGGGTGTTGGGGATTACAGTACAGCAAATGTTCATATGCTGCACTTTTGTTCTACTAGCGAACAAAACGGCGCGGCGCATGGCCTGGCGGGCCGCGGGACTCATTGCTGGGGCAGCCGGGCCGACAGCTCCGCTGCCGCCGCCTGGAGCAGCGGGACCAGGGCCACCAGGGCCTCCGCGCTCATCCGGAACACCGGGACCGCCGTGGCCAGCGCGGCGAAGGCGTGGCCCTGGGAGTTGAAGACCGGGACGGCAACAGCGCGCATGCCCAGTTCGTTTTCCTCGTCCATCAAGGCGTAGCCGCGCTTGCGGACCAGCTCGATCTCGGCCCGGAAAGCCTCCCGATCGGTAATGGAAAAGTCGGTCAGCGGCTCCAGCTCAAGGTCTTCGACGAGCTGGCTGCGGGCCGCGTCGTCGGCGAAGGCCACGAGCGCCTTGCCGACCGACGTGGTGTGCAGGGCACCCAGGTGCCCCGGGTCGCTTGTCACGCGGAACGTCTGCGGGCCGTCCACCTTGTTGACGGTGAGATGGTGGTTTCCGTCGCGCACCGAGAGGATGGTGGCCTCGCCCGTCTCCTCCGTGACACGCCGGAGGATCGGCAGGGCCGTGCCGGCGAATCCGTGGTGGTTGGACACCCGCTGGCCGAGCTGGAAAATGCGCAGGCCCAGGTGGTAACGGCGGCCGTCCGGCTCGTAGTCCACGAAGCCGTCGCGGGTCAAGGAACCCAGCAGTCGGTAAGTGGTGCTGAAGGGAAGCTCGGCCCGGCGGGACAGCTCTGCGGCACTCGCACCCCGCGGCTCGTCGCCGAGCAGGACCAGCAACCCCAGGGCCTTGCCGACCATGTCCGTCCGGGAGTCCTCCTTGCCCGCCTTGGCGCCAGCCTTTCCGCCGGCAGCTGCGCCGTTTCCTGTGGGGCCTGAAAGGGCAGCGGCGGCCGCGGCCGCGTCTGTGTCTTGATTCACACTCATGGCTCAATGCTCTCACATGGTGAGAGCTATTTCTAGATGGTGATTATTTTTGTTGACAAGTGATGACGCTCACAGTCATGATTGCTACATCGCACAAGTAGCTCCCACAATGTGGCTACTCGTCCGGGTCTTTCCACGAACCTCCGGCTGCCGCACACTTAAAGCCAGCAGCGGCCGAGAACTTCCTGATCCATCCGCGACAATGTCGTCACAAAAAAGGAACTCCATGAGCCAGACACTCCCGTCTACGACGCCGGGCACTGACGCACCGGCCGGGACACCGAAGAAGGCAGCCCTCGCCAGTTTCCTGGGCAGCGCCGTCGAGTACTACGACTTCTTTATCTTCGGATCCGCCGCAGCCCTGATCTTCCCCACGGTCTTCTTCCCCGACGCCGGGGCCAACGCGGCCATCATGTCCTTCGCGACGTTCGGCTTCGCCTACATTGCCCGGCCGATCGGCGCCGTCATCCTGGGCCACTTCGGTGACCGGGTGGGCCGCCGCAAGGTCCTCATGTTCACGCTCCTGCTGATGGGCGCCTCCACCTTCATGATCGGCTGCCTGCCGGACTTCAACACCATCGGCTGGTGGGCTCCGGCACTGCTGGTGCTGGCGCGTCTCTGCCAGGGCCTCTCCGCTGCCGGCGAGCAGGCCGGCGCCTCGTCGATGACGCTGGAGCACGCCCCGGACAACCGCCGCGCCTTCTTCACCTCCTGGACGCTGACCGGCACCCAGGGCGGACAGATCCTCGCGGCCCTCGTGTTCATCCCCGTCCTGGCCCTGCCGGATGAGATCAAGTACGGCATCGGCTGGCGTATCCCGTTCTGGCTCAGCGCCGTCGTGGTGATTGTTGCGTTCTTCATCCGCCGCACCCTGCACGAGCCCCCGGCCTTCGAGGAAGCCCAGAAGACCGCCCAGATTTCCAAGCTCCCCGTCGCCGACCTGCTCAAGCACCACTGGCGTGATGTCCTCCGCGTCGTTGCCTGCGCGTTCATCGCCGCCGTCTCCACCGTGTTCGGCACCCTGGCCATCGCCTATGCCAAGAACGTCGCCGGCGTGGACGGCACCACCACCCTCTGGCTCGTCGTTGGAGCCAACGTCGTCGCCCTCGGCACCCAGCCGCTGTTCGGCAAGCTCGCGGACCGGATCGGCCGCAAGCCGGTCTTCATCTACGGCGCCCTGGCCAGCGCGGTCCTGACGCCCGTGTTCCTGCTCAGCCTCGAGTCCGGCAACGTCCCGATGATGTTCCTGGCCGCGATCTGCTTCTTCTCCTTCGGCTACGCAGCCTCCAACGCCGTCTGGCCCGCCTTCTACGCCGAAATGTTCAGCACCAAGGTCCGCTTCTCCGGCCTGGCCATCGGCACCCAGCTGGGCTTCCTGATGGCAGGCTTCGCCCCGGCGATTGTCGCGGCCATGGGCGGCACCAAGCCCGGCGGCTGGGTCCAGATCAGCGTCTTCACCGCGATCATCTGCCTCATCTCCGCCGTCTCGGCCCTGACCGCCAAGGAATCCTTCAAGATTCCCACCAAGGAGCTGGGCCAGAAGTAACCCGTTCCCGCCCGGGACATCGGGCCGCAGCACCGGAAGCCCGGCGTGTCCACAGGGGACGCCGGGCTTTTCCCTGCCCCGGCTAATCAGTGCCGGTCGCCAGGACCGCGGCCAGGTCGTACCTGACCGGCTCCTCGAGCTGTTCGTAAGTGCAGGAACGCGGATCGCGGTCCGGGCGCCAGCGGACAAACTGCGCCGTGTGGCGGAACCGTTCGCCCTCCATGTGGTCGTATTTCACTTCCACCACGCGGTCCGGCCGGAGCGGCGTGAAGGATAGGTCCTTGCCGCCGCTCCACCGGCTGCCCTGGGCATTGCGCGGCGTCCGGGTCCCTTCCTCCTGCCGGGCCCAGTCCCAGGGGTGTTCCTCGAAGCTGGTCACGAGCGGCTGGAGCTCTTCGAAGAGCTCCTTGCGGCGCTGCATGGGGAAGGCCCCCACGACACCAACACTCGCGAGTCCGCCGGCGTCGTCGTAGAGCCCCAGCAGCAGCGAACCGATCCGGTCCGGCCCGGACGTGTGCACCCGGTACCCGGCGAGAACGCAGTCGGCGGTGCGTTCGTGCTTGATCTTGAACATGGAACGCTTGTCCGGCAGGTAGCGCCCGTCCAGCGGCTTGGCCACGATCCCGTCGAGCCCGGCCCCCTCGAACTGGTGGAACCACTCCTCGGCGGTGCCCTTCTCGCGCGTCGCGGCGGTGAGGTGGATCGGGGCAGCACTGTCGGCGAGCACGCGCTCCAGCGCCGCCCGCCGCTCGGCGAAGGGACGCGCGGTGAGGTCCTCGTCATCAAGCGCCAGCAGATCGAACGCGACGAAACTCGCCGGCGTCTGTTCTGCCAGCAGCCGGACCCTGCTCGCGGCGGGGTGGATCCGCTGTTGCAGGGTGTCGAAGTCGAGCCGGTCGCCGGAGCCGCCGACCAAGATGATCTCGCCGTCGAGCACGCAGCGCGGCGGGAGGTTTGCCTTCAGCGCCTCGACAAGTTCCGGGAAGTAGCGCGTCAGGGGCTTGCCGTTGCGGCTGCCGATCTCCACGTCCTCGCCGTCGCGGAAGATGATGGACCGGAACCCGTCCCACTTCGGTTCGAACATCAGCGCGCCGTCGGGCAGGGACGTCACGGCTTTGGCCAGCATGGGCGCGATCGGGGGCATGAGCGGCAGTTGCATAGGCCTATTGTGTCTGCGCCCCGCGCTGCCCGCCAGAGGCCCGGCCGGGCAGGATTTCCTCGACAACCGGCCGGGCCGACGGTAGACATGAACGATGGCTACCATTGGTTTCCACGCATCGCACGAACAGATCAGTCCCGGCCAGCTCCTCAAGGACGTTCAGCTGGCGGAGCAGGCGGGCTTCGACGCCGCCATGTGCTCGGATCACATCGAGCCCTGGTCCGCCCGGCAGGGACATTCCGGTTTCGCCTGGTCCTGGCTCGGGGCGGCTCTGGCCACCACCAAGCTGCGCCTGGGCGTCGTGACGGCGCCGGGCCAGCGCTACCACCCCGCCATCATCGCGCACGCTTCGGCGACGCTCGCGGACATGTTTCCCGGCCGGTTCTGGCTGGCGCCGGGCAGCGGCGAGTACATGAACGAGCACGTCACCGGGGACGCCTGGCCGGACAAGGCGACGCGGCAGCGGCGCCTCGAGGAAGCCGTGCAGATCATCCGCGAACTCCACGACGGCAAGGAGGTGACCCGGGACGGCCTGGTCACCGTCCAGCAGGCGAGGATCTGGGATGTGCCAGAGATCAAGCCGCCGCTGATTGCTCCGGCCGTCAGTGTGGAAACGGCGCGCCGCGGGGCCGCCTGGGCGGACGGGCTGGTGACGGTAAACCAGCCGCACGCGAAGCTGAAGGACATGCTCGCCGCCTACCGGGATGCCGGCGGCAGGGGCAATGCCGTGCTGCAGGTGCACCTGTCCTGGGCGCCGACGGAGCAGGAAGCGGTGGCGGTTGCCATGGACCAATGGCGCAGCAACGTGTTTGCCCCGCCCATCCCCTGGGATCTTCCGACAGCGGCCCACTTCGACGGCGTCAGCGCCGACGTCGGCGAGGAACAGGTCCGTAATGTCGTGAACATCTCCGCGGACACCGGGCAGCACGCGCAGTGGCTCGCCGAATACGTCGACCTCGGCTTCGATGAGCTGTACCTGCATTTCGTCGGGCAGGAGCAGTCTCCCTTCATCCACGCCTTCGCGGAACACGTGCTCCCGCAGCTCCGCGGGTCCGGGAACCCGCGCCAAGACCGGGAGGCGCTGCTGTGAGAATCGCCGAAACCTCCGACCTGTGGTGGAAGAACGCCGTCATCTACTGCCTGGATCCGGAGACGTTTTTCGACGGCGACGGCGACGGGACCGGGGATTTCGGCGGTCTGGTCGAGCGCGTGGACTACCTCGCGGCTTTGGGAGTGACGTGCATCTGGCTGATGCCGTTCTACCCCACCCCGGACAAGGACGACGGCTACGACGTTACGGATCTGTACGGCGTGGACCGTCGGCTGGGCAACCTGGGCGACGTCGTGGAGTTCATCCGGACCGCGAAGGACCGGGGCATGCGGGTGATCGCGGACTTTGTCCTCAACCACACCTCGGACAAGCACCCCTGGTTCGTGGAGTCGCGCAAGGCGGTGGACAACCCGTTCCGCGACTATTATGTCTGGCGCAAGGACACACCCCCGGACACCTCGGAACAGGTGGTGTTCCCCGGCGAGGAAACCTCCATCTGGACCCAGGACAAGGCCACCGGCGAGTGGTACCTGCACATGTTCGCCAAGCACCAGCCGGACCTGAATGTGGCGAACCCGAAGGTGCGGGACGAGATCGCCAAGTCCATGGGGTTCTGGCTGCAGCTGGGACTGGACGGCTTCCGGCTGGACGCGGTCCCGTTCTTCCTGGAGCTGCAGGGCACGTCCAAGGAGGACTCGGCACAGGTCGATCCGCACGACTACCTCAGCGCGCTTCGCAGCTTCCTCAACCGCCGCAACGGCAGCGGCCTGCTGCTGGGCGAGGTCAACGTGCCATACAAAGATCAGCTGACGTACTTCGGCGGGGCGGCAGGAAACGAGCTGAACATGCAGTTCGACTTCCTGTCCATGCAGAACCTGTACCTGTCCCTCGCCCGGGAAGACGCCCGGCCGCTGGCCAAGTCACTCAGCTCCCGCCCGAAGATCCACCCGGACAACCAGTGGGCCATGTTTGTCCGCAACCACGACGAGCTGACCCTGGACAAACTCAGCGACGCCGAACGCGAGGAAGTCTTTGCCGCGTTCGGACCGGACGAGGACATGCAGATGTACGGCCGCGGCCTGCGCCGCCGGCTGCCCACCATGCTCAACGGCGACCCCGCCCGGATCCGCATGGTCTACTCACTGATGTTCGCCCTGCCCGGAACTCCGGTGCTTTTCTATGGCGAGGAAATCGGCATGGGCGAGGACCTCACGGCGAAGGGCCGCTCGGCCGTGCGGTCCCCCATGCAATGGAATGACACCGAGAACGGCGGATTCTCGACCGCCCCCGCAAAGGACCTCGTGGCCCAGGTGGTGGACGGCTACTTCGGGCCGAAGAACGTCAACGCCGCTGCGGCGAAGCGGGACCCGGGGTCACTGTGGAACTTCATGGCCACCTTGATCCAGCGCTACCGGGAGAGCCCCGAACTGGGGTGGGGCGAATTCGAAGTCATCAAACAACCCACCGCGAAGGTGCTCCTGCACCGGTGCTCCTGGGGCGGTTCGACCGTCGTGCTGGCGCACAACTTCGGGGCGGAACCGACCTCGGTGGCCGCGAACCTGAGCTCCGCGGGGGACCCGGAGACGGGTTTCGAGGGCACCTACCTGCGGGACCTGCTGGAGGGCCAGGACATCGAACTGGCGGACGACGGCGGCTTCGAGCTGGAGCTGGGCCGGTACGGCTACCGGTGGTTCCGGATCCAGCGCCCGGGCGAACGCCACATCCCGTGAAACGGCCGCGGTTCTGAGGCTCCGGCAGCCGGCCCGCCCACGCCGGTAACTCCCCCGGCGTCGAACGCTTACCCACGTCTTACCGGGCCGAAACGCGGCGGCAACATTGGCGCAGGAGACTGGAAGCGCCGGCAAAGAGCAGGCACCACTCTCCAGTCCAGGAGGCCCCGCCATGTTGAAGGAAGCCACAGCCCATATAACCCGCATCCGTGCCCTGGATCAGCTGCACCGCGGCGACGAGATCGAGGCGCACCTCAGGGTCGGTCCGAATTACGACGACGTCGTAATCCGCCGCGGCAGCGTCCAGGAAACCGCGCCCGGAATCGGCGTGGTCTGGATCATGGACCGGCAGTCCGGCACCCGGAAAGCCGTCAATACGGACGAGTGCAGTCTCTGGCGGGTCGCCTGAGACCGCTAGCCCCCCGCGACGGACTGGATGATCAGGACCTCCTGGCCCGGGGAAACCTCGGTGGCCAGGCCCTGCAGGCGGCGAATCTCATTCCCGTTGACGTATATATTCACGTAGCGTCGGATCGCCCCGGTCTCATCCCGCAACCGCCTCGACAGCGCCGGATACTCCCCGGTCACCACGTCCAGTACCCCCTCCACCGTCACCGCCGTGTCAGCGGGCGCAGTCAGGAAGGACTGCCCGCCGGCCAGCGGCTGGAGCACACTGGGCAGCACCACACTGATCCCGGCCACGGGTCTCAGGCGCTCACGGCGGCGCCGGACCCGGCGGTACCGGAAACGTATGCCGGGGAGACGGCAGCGGCCCGCACGCACAGCACGTCCGGCAGGTGCGACGCCACCTCGGCGAAATGCTCGCCCTCGTCGGCACTGGCGTAGACGCTGCCGCCGCGCGTGCCGAAATACACGCCGGCCGGTGCCGCCGCGTCAACGCACGCCGCGTCCCGCAGCACGGAGTTGTATTCCGCTCCGGGCAGTCCGTCGTCCAGCCGCTTCCAGCTCGCCCCGGCGTCGTCGGTCCGGTGGACCGCCAGTCTGCCCTCCGGCGGGATCCTCTCGCCGTCGGCCTTGAGCGGGACCACCCAGGCGGTGCCGGCCCGGCGGGGATGCGTCAGCATCACAAAGCCGAAATCCGCTGGCAGGCCTTCCGCGATAGATTCCCAGCTCTCGGCGTCGTCGTCACTGCGGTAGACACCGTGGTGGTTCTGCGCGTAAAGCCGGCCATCGACAACAGAATCAGCCGCGATCTTGTGCACACACTGGCCGAATTCCGGGTTGGGGTCGGGCATGAAATAGGCCGAGATTCCCTTGTTGCGCGGTTCCCAGGAGCTCCCGCCGTCGAGCGAGCGGTAGACGCCGCCGGTGCTCATCGCGACGTGCACCTTCTCGCCGGTGTGGTCGACGACGATGGAGTGCGCCGCGGCGCCGCCGTAGCCGGCCCCCCATTCAGCGCGGTGCGGGTGGTCCCAGAGGCCGCGGTTAAGCTCGAAGTGTTCGCCGCCGTCCGTGGATTTCCAGACCGAAATCGGCTCGCAGCCGGCCCAGACGACTCCGGGTCGGGACTCGGCGTCGGGGTGGATCTGCCAGACGCGTTCCAGGGCGGCATCGGTGCCCGCGGGGAATCGGATGGCGCCCTCAACGGGTTCGTTCCACGTTTCGCCCAGGTCATCGGAGTGGAAGACGGTGGGGCCCCAGTGCTCGGAACGCACGCCGACCAGGATCCGGGTCCGGCCGTCGCGTGTGTCGATGCCGATACTGGGGACTTCACTCATCAGGAAGTGCGGGCCGGAAAGTGACCAGTCTCTGCGGTCGGGACTCGTGGCCAGCCAAAGGCCTTTTTTGGTGCCGATCGCCAGGACAAAACTCTCTGCTGTTGACATGCCCCTTATGCAACCATCACCAGAGGATGCCCGCAATGGTTTTTCGCAGACCGGATCGGTCCGGCCCCGCGCCTTCCGCGGTACTGACCGTCCGTCCTGTCCGCCGGACGCCGGGTCAGTCGACGAATTCGGACTGCGTCTCGATGAAGTCCCAGTCGGCGTCGCTCAGCACCCCGGACACGTCATCCGGGTGTGGGCCGCCGGCCTCGGCAATGCCCTGCAGTACGGTCAGCGGCAACTCGGCGGCACGCAGGTTCTCCCGCAGCCACTCCTTGCTCGCCAGATCCAGATCCAGCCACCACATGAAGATTTCCACGGCGGTCACCCTTTCCTGAGGTCTTCAACGTTAGGCCCAGCGCCGGAGGCGTTCAAGTGCCGCATGGCTCTAACGGCGCCTACAGGGCCGAGAGCACGTCCGCGGTGCGCTCCAGCGCGCCGGGGACCAGCGAGTAGTAGGCCCAGGTGCCCCGCTTTTCGCGGTGCAGCAGTCCCGCATCGACGAGGATCTTGAGGTGATGGGACACCGTGGGCTGACCAAGGTCCAGCGGTTCGGTGAGGTCGCAGACGCAGGCCTCACCGCCGGCGGACGCCTTGACGATGGACAACAGCCGCAAGCGGTTCGGATCGGCGAGGGCCTTGAAGAGCTGGGCCTTGCCCTGCGCCTCTTCCGCACCCAGGACCGGCATCCCCGACGGGGTGCAGCAGGCCTCCGCCGCCGCGGACTCAACAATCTGCAGTGTTGTCATGCCACCATTATGCACCCATATTGACAGTCATCGATATATAGGGAGATACTCGGCATATCGATCATCATCAATCAATCCGGAGAGAAGGCACTATGGACGTCGCCACCAGTCTTCCCGTTGCCGTCATCGGCGCAGGCCCGATCGGCCTCGCCGCGGCCGCCCACCTCCTGGAGCGCGGCCTTGAGCCGCTCATTTTTGAGGCCGGTCCGACGGCGGGCGCCGCCGTCGAGCAGTGGCGCCACATCCGCCTCTTCTCACCCTGGCGCTTCAACACTGACGCCGCCGCCGCGCGTCTGCTCGCAGCCTCCGGGTGGGAGGCGCCACGGCCCACGGCGCTGCCATTCGGCGGCGAGCTCGTCGATTCCTACCTCGCACCCCTCGCCGCGCTGCCGGCCCTGTCCTCCCGGCTGCACACCGGCGCCCGAGTAACGGCCGTGACGCGCCAGGGCATGGACAAGACCCACAACCGCGGCCGGGACACCACGCCGTTCCTGCTCACGGTCGAACACCCGGGCGGCGACGTCCGCGAGCACCGGGCAGCCGCTGTCATTGACGCCTCCGGCACCTGGGGCACCCGGAACCCCCTCGGTACGTCGGGACTGCCCGCTACCGGAGAAACCGCCGCGGCGGAGCGGATTTCCTCCGCACTGCCGGACGTCCTTGGCCGCGAGCGTGCACGGTTCGCCACCCGCCGCGTCCTCGTCGTGGGCGCGGGCCATTCCGCCGCCAACACCCTGATCAACCTCACCGAATTGGCGCGGCAGGAGCCGCGCACCAGGATCCTTTGGGCCGTGCGGGGCGCCTCGGCCGCAAAAGTCTACGGCGGCGGCGACGCCGACGGCCTGCCCGCCCGCGGCCAACTGGGCGGCCGGCTGCGCCGCCTGGTCGAGGCCGGCACCGTGGAACTGCACACCGGTTTCGGGATCACCACCCTCACGCCGGCGGCCGCGGGCGTCACGGTCACCTCCACCGACGGACGCAGCCTTGAAGCCGACATCGTGGTGCCCTGCACCGGCTTCCGGCCGGACCTGGACATCCTGCGGGAGCTCCGGCTGGAACTGGATCCGGCCGTCGAGGCCCCGCGCGAGCTGGGCCCGCTGATCGACCCTGAATTCCACTCCTGCGGCACCGTGGCACCGCACGGCGCCAGGCTGCTGGCGCACCCGGACCAGGACTTCTACATCGTGGGGATGAAATCCTACGGACGGACGCCCACCTTCCTGCTGGCCACGGGGTACGAGCAGGTCCGCTCCGTCGCTGCCGCCCTGGCCGGGGACCGCGAGGCCGCGGACACCGTCCAACTCGAACTCCCGGAGACCGGGGTCTGCTCCTCCGACGCCGACTCCGGCTGCGACGTCCCGGCCGCTCCGGCCGACCTGGTGTTCGAGACAGCCGGCGCCTGCTGCGGCACCCCCGAACCGGTCCTGGTGGGCTTCCCCACCGGGCTTGCGCACGGCCGCTCCAGCGGAGCCGCCGGGGAGTAAGCCCCTGTTCCTGACGCGGGGCGGGCGGCACAATTGAGTATGTCCGCCGAACGCACGAGTGGTCCGCCGCCCCTCGTGGTCGGCGTGCTTCCGGGACAACGCCCCGAAGTGCTGCAGACCGCCGCCTCCCTGGCCTCGAAACTCGCCGCGCCGCTGATCTGCGCCCACGTCGATGAGGCGAGTTATCTCGTGGAGTGGGATCCGGCGCGGTCCGCGCACCGGCTCTCACTGCACCCGGACACTGACAACGCCGAAATCCGGGCCGTGACCCAGGAGTTGCGGAACAGCATCGGCTCAGCCTGCGACGCCCTGGGCATCCACTGGACCCTGCGGACGCTGGCCGGGGACCCGGCCCGGGCGCTGGGCAGGCTGGCAGCCGAGGTCGGTGCCGCGATGATCATCGTGGGGACCCCGGAACCCGGCCTGGGTCACCGAATTTCCGCTGCCCTCAACGGTTCGGTGGCCGCGTGGCTCAGCCACCATCAGGACCATCCGATCCTCATCGTTCCGGTCCGGGGTGCGGTCCACCACCGGACCAGGCACAGCTCCTGACATGGTGCCTGACTGTGGGCCGGCGTGACCGTCCCGCTGGACCGGGAAGCCGTCGCTGCCGCGTATCGGCGCAACTGCGCTGAGCTCGAAGCGACTCTGGCAGCCGCCTCGCCCGACGCGCTCCACCGCCGCAGCGCGGGCACCCGCTGGACCAACGAGGAACTGCTGTACCACATGGTGTTCGGCTACGTCGTGGCGCTGGCCCTGCTGCCGTTGGTGCGGGTCTTCGGGCGGCTGCCTGTTTCCGTCAACCGCGGTTTCGCGTGGCTGCTGAACGCCGGCACCGCCCCGTTCGACGTCGTCAACTACTGGGGCTCCAGAGGGGGCGCACGGATCTTCCACCGCCGGCGGATGGCCGGCCGGCTGCGTCGGGTGACCTCGGCGCTGGAACGGCGGCTGTGGCGGGAGACGGAACCTGGCCTGGCCCGCCGGATGTACTTCCCGACGCGCTGGGACCCCTTCTTCAAAGAGGCCATGACCTTGGCGGACGTCTACGCGTACCCCGTGGCGCACTTCACCTTCCACGCCGCCCAACTATCCCTGGACGCGGCTCCGGGGGGCGCGGCAGGGCTCCCGAAAGTAAAGTGAATGTTGTTATTCAGGGTGCTGGCTTTCTCCGCCCACCGCCACGTAAGCTTGATTGCGTAGGCGAGAGAAAGACCGCCGACCCAAAGACGGCTCCGGAGTGCGTATCCCCCAATAACGCACTCCGGAGTTCTTTTTGTGTCCGGACCGTTTGGCCCAGGCGCCGGCCGCGGATACCCCCGCAGGGTACTTGCTTCATACCCCTAGGGGGTATATGTTGGGCTCATGAACGAGCCCGAAGTCCCCGCCATGGAACCCGCGGACGCCGAGCAGCATCAGCAGCACGGCTATTCCTCCAACAAGGACGCCTACCTCCTGCGGCTGAAACGCATCGAGGGCCAGGTGCGCGGCATCGCCCGGATGGTCGATGAGGACAAGTACTGCATCGACATCCTCACTCAGGTCGCCGCCGTCACCAAAGCCCTGCACGCCGTCAGCCTTGGACTGGTGGAGGAGCACATCGGCCATTGTGTCGTCGGCGCCGCCTCGGAACCGGATGCGAAGCTGCGGGCTGAAGCCATCGATTTCAAGGTAAAAGAGGCCACCGATGCCATCGGCCGCCTGCTGCGGTAGCGGCAACACCACCACCACACGTCTGGGCTAACGAACCACCAGCAGCCCACCCACTAGGAGCCAGCCATGAGCACCGTTTCCACCACCGTGAACGTTTCCGGAATGACCTGCGGCCACTGCGTGTCCTCCGTCAGCGAAGAGCTCGAATCCCTGGCCGGCGTCGAAGCAGTCGACGTCGACCTCAACTCCGGAGGCATCTCCACCGTCACCATCACCTCCACCGGCGCCCTGTCGACCGCCGAGATTGGCGAGGCCGTTGCCGAAGCGGGTTACCTGATCGTGTCCAACGCAACCTGAGCACCACGGCCAGGCACACCGCGCAGCACCAGGACAGGCAGGTAACACCGTGAGTAGCGAGCAACTGCTGGACCAACCCGGAAACCGGGTGATCGAGCTCGACATCGAGGGCATGACCTGCGCCTCCTGCGTCAGCCGCGTCGAACGCAAGCTCGGCAAGCTCGACGGCGTCACCGCCACGGTCAATCTGCCCCTGGAGTCGGCCCACGTCACCGTCCCCGCAGCCGTGACCGACGACCAGATCACCGGTACGGTAGCGGCCGCGGGCTACAAAGCCACGATCCGCACTCCCCTGCACCACCCAGCCACCCCGATCGAGCCGGTCAGCACGGCGATACTGACACAGCCAACCACCGCCGGTGACGTGTCCCCGAGCGGAGCCGCCGGGGACACGCGGAAGCGTGCGTCTAAGGTTGGGCCACGCCAGCAGGGTTCCGTGCTCCGCCCGCGCCTGACCGTCGCGGCCATCCTCACGGTCCCGGTGTTCCTGATTTCAATGTTCCCGGCCTTCCAGTTCGCCAATTGGGGCTGGGTCGCAGGAGCCCTGGCCCTGCCGGTGGTCACGTGGGCGGCCTGGCCGTTTCACCGCGCCGCAGCCGTCAACGCCCGGCACCTCGCGTCCACGATGGACACGCTCGTCTCCATCGGTGTGACCGCGGCCTACGCCTTCTCGGTCTGGCAGCTCTTTGCCGACCCGCGGATGACTGAGCATCCGGGGATGGACAGCATGGAAGGAATGGCCTCCGGCGGGCTGTACTTCGAGGTCGCCGCCGTTGTCACCACCTTCCTGCTGCTGGGCCGCTACCTGGAGGCCAATGCCAAGCAGCAGGCCGGGGACGCCCTCAAGGCGCTGCTGAACCTGGGCGCGAAGGATGCCACGGTCCTCCGCGGCGGCCAGGAGCAGCAGATCCCGGCCGATCAGCTGGGGGTGGGCGACGTCATGGTCGTCCGCCCCGGCGAGAAAATTGCGACCGACGGCGTCGTCGTCGAAGGGTCCTCCGCCGTCGACGCCTCCCTGGTGACGGGCGAGTCCGTCCCGGTGGAAGTCGGCCCGGACAGTCCGGTCACGGGCGCCACCATCAACACTTCCGGCCGGCTGCTGGTCCGCGCCACGCGCGTTGGCGCCGAAACCACCCTCGCCCAGATGGGCCGGCTGGTCTCCCAAGCCCAGACCGGCAAGGCGCCGATCGCGCGACTTGCGGACCGGATCAGCGCGGTGTTCGTGCCGGTGGTCCTGGCCATCGCCGCAGCCACCTTCGGCGCCTGGCTGCTGGCTGCCGCCCCGGACATCAGCGACTCCGAACTCCGCGCCGCGTTCACGGCCGCCGTCGCCGTGCTGGTCATCGCATGCCCGTGCGCCCTGGGCCTTGCCACCCCCGTGGGGCTGCTCACCGGAACCGGCCGGGGAGCGCAGTTGGGCATCCTGATCAAAGGGCCGCAGGTCCTTGAGGACACCCGGACCGTTGACACCATCCTGCTGGACAAGACCGGCACCGTGACCAGCGGACACCTGGCCGTCGACGGCACCGAGGCGTTCGGAACCTTCAGCCCGGCCGAGGTGCTGCGCCTCGCCGGCGCGGTCGAGGCCGCATCCGAGCATCCGATCGCCCGCGCCATCGCCGCGGACGCACTCTCGGTGGAGCGCCGCGACAACGACGCCGGCGCCCTTCCGGCCGTCGCCAGGTTCCGCTCCGCGCCCGGCGGCGGGGTGCGGGGAACGGTCGGGGGCCGACTCGTGACGGCCGGCCGCACGGGCTGGTTGCAGGAGGACGGCATCACCCCCACCGCGGCGCAGCTGGAGGCCCTGGGCAAAGCCGAGGGCTCCGGGGCCACCGCGGTCTGGCTCGCCGTGGACGGGGAGCCCGCCGGAATCATCAGCCTGCGGGACACGGTCAAGCCGGGCTCCGCAGCCGCGATCCTGCGGCTCCGGGGGCTCGGGCTCCGTCCGATCCTCCTGACCGGGGACAACGCCGCCGTCGCCGCGCAGGTGGCAGCCGCCGTCGGCATCGCCCCGGAGGACGTGTACGCCGGGGTGCTGCCGGAGGGCAAGGTCGAGGCCGTGCGGAAACTGCAGGCCACCGGCGCCACGGTGGCCATGGCCGGCGACGGTGTGAACGACGCCGCGGCGCTGGCCCAGGCAGACCTCGGCATCGCCATGGGCTCCGGCACTGACGTCGCCATCGAGGCTGCCGACCTGACGGTCATGGGCAATGACCTGGGGCAGGTCGTCCAGGCGATCGAGCTGTCCCGCCGGACCCTGTCCACCATCAAGACGAACCTCTTTTGGGCCTTTTTCTACAACGCCGTCGGGATCCCGGTGGCGGCCCTGGGCCTGCTCAACCCGATGATCGCCGGCGCCGCAATGGCCGCCAGCTCCGTGCTGGTCGTGGCCAACTCGCTGCGGCTGCGCAGCTTCGGCAGGTAGGTCCCCCAGCGGGCGCCCCTCAGGCCGCGCCGAAGCGGACCGCAGCCCTGGCCCTCGCCTTGGCGGCTTCCTCCCCGCGGTCCCTTGCCGGGGCGTGGGTCACCAGGGCGTCGAGCAGGTGCTGGGTGGCGTGGGCAATTTCGTGCACCGCCCGGTTAAAGGCCTCTTCGTTGGCCTTGGACGGCTTGGTGCTGCCACTGATCTTGCGCACGTATTGCAGCGCGGCGGCTTCCACTTCGTCGGTGGTGGCGTGGGGTTCGAAATTGTGGAGGGTCCGGATATTTCGGCACATAACTCCATGCTAGGTGCCATTGCGCCAGGGATCGAGGGCATGGGGAGGGCTGCCCATCGACACTTTTCCGGCAGGCAGGATAGTTTGGGGGCATTGGATCTTCCGGAGCAGCCGGGATCCGCCGGGGGGCGCCTACAGGGCCCGGGTCCGGTTCTACCACTTGAGGAGATTTTTCGAATGGCTATTTGGGGTGCAGACATTGCTCAGCTCAAGACTCTTGGGACGAAGCTGCAGGCGGGATCGTCGGAGATCGACAAGCAGAAGTCGCTGCTGACCAAGGTGCTTGAGGGCACCGACTGGAAGGGTCCGGACGCCGACAAGTTCCGCAGCGAATGGAACGGCCAGCACGTTGCCGCGCTGGCGAAGGTCTCCCAGGCGCTGCAGGAGGCCGGCAAGCAGGCCAGCCGCAACGCCACCGAGCAGGAAAGCGCTTCGCGCTAGGCAGAAGCCCGCAGAATCGAACCGGCCCGGACGCAGCAGCGTCCGGGCCGGTTTCGTCGGTCCCTGCCTACGGCACGGGTTCGAGGTCGTTCGCATGGTCCGGCCCCGGACGGGATCCGGAGCTCGTCCAGCCGGACCAGGACGACGCCGCCGACAATCAGCAGCCCGCCCATGAGCTGGATGGGGCCCGGCAGTTCCCCCAGCAGCAGCCACGCCCAGACGACGGCGAACAGGACCTCGGTCAGCGAGACGAAGGATGCCACCTTGGAGCCGAGCGCGCGCGCCGCCACAATGCCGGACACATAGGCGAGCACGGTGGCCAGCACCACGAGGCCACCCAGGGCCACCCACCAGGGAGTCACCCAGGGGCCCAACCGGGTGTCCGCCGTGCTGAAGGCCATCGGCAGCAGGCCGGTTGCCGCGGCAACCCACATGGTGGCGGCTCCGACCAGGAGTCCTCCGGAGGCGAGGACGATCGGCGGGAGGGTGTCGTTTTCCTTGGCCGTGATGAAGAAGTAGATCGCCAGGCAGACAGCGGCCGCGAGCCCCCACAGCACGCCGATGAGGTCGATCTTGACGGCCCCGGTGAGATCCAGGACGAGGACCAGCCCGCCCAGGGACAGCAGCGTTCCGGCAATCGTCAGGGGGCGGGGGCGTTTGCGGCTGGCGGCCCAGAGCCACAGCACGATGATCACGGGAGCCAGGTACTCCAGCAGCAGGGCGACCCCTACCGACAGACGGGCGACCGCGTTGAAATAGAACAGCTGGCAGGCGGCGACCCCGATGAGGCCGAAGAGCAACACCGTGAGCCAGTTGTCCCTCAGCTGGTGCCAGCGTCCGCGCAGCGCCGGAATGGCGGGAACGGCCAGGATGATCGCCGCTCCGGTGAGGCGGGCGGTGACGGCAGCCCCGGGGGTCCAGCCGGTCTCCAGCAGCGCCTTGGCAAAGGAGCCCGAGAGACCGAACACGGCCGAGGAAAACAGGGCAACCCCCAGACCCGATGCCATGAAAGCAGATGCCGCACGGGGCTTGCCGGCACCGGGTTGTCCGGGGGTGCGTATTCCGGAATCGGTTGTGGCCGGTGCTTCGGCGGTGCGGCGTGCGGCAGACACGGGCTGCCTCCTGTCAGGAGTAAAGTAGGGTTATGCTCATGACAGTACGCCACGCCAACGTAAGGAGTCAAGATGCTTTTTGCCCCTGACACAGAGGTGGCCCTGCGGTCTGTGGTCAACCTGATCAACTCGTCGGCCAACGGGGATGAGCACCTGCCCACGACCGAGGACCTGGATCATTTTCTGGACGCGGAGGGATTCAGGGGTTCCCGGACCCTGGACGCGGCCGAGCTGGCCGGCGTAAAACGCCTCCGCGCGGAGCTTGCCACCCTCTGGCTCGCGGACGAGTCCGCCGCCGTGGACACCGTGAACCGGTTGTTGCGGGAGGCGCGCGCGCTCCCCCAGCTGGTCAAGCATGATAAATGGGACTGGCACCTGCACGCCACGACCCCGGACGCACCGCTGGCGGACCGGATGGGCACGGAAGCCGCGATGGCCCTTGTCGATGTCATCCGCAGCAAGGAAATGGACCGCATGCTGGTGTGCGCCGCCGAGGACTGCGACGCGGTCGTACTGGATCTCAGCCGGAACCGCTCCAAGCGCTACTGCGATACCGGGAACTGCGCGAACCGCGCGCACGTGGCGGCCTACCGGGCCCGGAAGGCAGCGTCCTGAGCGCGTCACAAAGCGCCTTTGCCGTGACCCGCACGGGCCCTGCCCGCGGGACCGGACGAATTTCCCCATAGACTGGATTAATTCGCACAGCCAGCAGGCCGGCGAAACCCAATCTAGGGACATCAGTACACATGGCACAGCGCCCACCGCTCAAAAACGTCACGGCAACACTGGGGATTACCGGAATTTTGGCAGTAGGGCTGGTTGCCTGTGGCGGGGGCGGCACCTCGCCTGCGACCATCAGTTCGCCCGAGTCCGCGGCCCCTGCCGGCAGCAGCGCCAGTGCCAGTGCCAGTGCCAGTGCCAGTGCCACGCCAAGCACGGCAGCGTCGACCGCAGCCGCGGCAGCAGTGCCCATGGACGGCACACTCACGGCGCCGGGAACCAAGCTCAAGGCCGGAGAACCTGCCGTCACCCACACCAATACGGGCAAGGACAAGGCCGACCCCAAGTACACGGAAGCCGTCTTCACCTCGACGCTGACGGGTGTCGTCGCGGGAACCCCGGACGACTTCGCCAAGTTCAAGGACGCCGCGAAGTTCGCCGGGCAGACGCCCTATTTCGTCTCGGTCAGCCACCGGATGGACAGCCTGAGCAAGGCATCCCTCGGCATCAGCGAGCCCCGGGTCACCGCCCAGCTCAAAGACGGCTCCGACGCGCAGTCACTCATCGTCTTCGGCGCCTTCGACCAATGCAACAGCACCCGATTTGCCACCACGGGCACCGGGGATTCTCTGACTCTGGTGGTCGGCAGCACCATGGTGTCCTGCCAGGTGTTCCTGGCGCCGGCCGGCGATGCAGTCACGACCGTCCAGTACACCGATTCCAAGTACGTCTACGCGAACTACAACGACAACCCGTACCTGAAGAATCCGATTTCCTGGACCAAGTAGGAACGTTCGCCGTGGCGCCTGAACGGGGGTGCGGGCGGGTCGGGCGGCGTTCGCGGACTTAGCGGACGTCGTCGCCCGACGCGCGGGGGCCGGCATCCGGGGTGCCGGCGTCCGGTCGGGGCTGCGCCGGGTGGCCGCCGTGGCCGGAGTGCCGGGAGCTCAGGTTGACGCCGGACCCCTTGCCGAGCTGTTCATCGTTGGGCTTGTGGCCCATCGCAAGCATGGCGAGGACCACCAGGATCACAATGAAGGCGATGCCGGCGGCGGTGAATGCCAGGTCAAAGCGCGGGGTCTTAGCGCTGCCGCCGGAAGCGAACATCAGGGTGGCAACGAAGGCCAGCACTGCCCAGAAGGCGGAGAACATGAGCGGTCCCTTGACCGAGGTGCGCAGCTTGCGCGGTTCTCCAGATTTCTGCTGTGCCAAGGTGCTTTCCTCCTGCAGCCGACGCCGCCAGGCGTGGCAGTTGTGATGCCGCGATCGTTCTACGCAAGGTAGAACCTGTCCGTACTAGTTTACGGCCTTCGCGGAATCGGCCCGTGCATCGTGCCGCAGGGTCAGCCCGGCCAGCATCCAGAGCACGCCGCTGATGATGGCACCACCGCCGGCGACGCCGAGCAGCGCATGCGGACCGAGGTCAATGAAGAACGGCAGCAGGCCGGCGGTGCCCACCCCGACGACGCCGGAGGCGACCCAGTCGCGGGCCAGCGCGGACCGGCCGCGGTTGGTGATACCGAGGTAGAGCTCTGCTGCGCCGGCCAGGCCCAGGCCCAGGGCGGCCAGGACCCCGAAGAGCAGGTTGCCGGACATGAAGCCGACCGCGGCGCCGGTTCCGGTCAGCACGGCGCCGGCGGCTGACAGGATCTTGCTGGACGCGGACCCGGCGCGGAGCCCGGTCCTGTTCACGCTCCAGAGCAGCACCACACCCGTGGCCAGCAGGTACATACCGCCGGCCCAGCCCATGCCCGCGGTGGAGGGCGCAGCCCAGAACACGGTCACAGCACCGAACCCCAGCGCCACGGCGGCCCGGACCAGCACGGGTTTCCAGAGATCGGCCGCGGCGGGCTGGGCGGTGGAGGCATCAGGGTCTGCGGGGAGAGTCACCCGACCAGTTTAGTGCGAAGCCGCACCGGCGCGTGCCGGTCTGCCGCGCGGGCCGGGGGTCATCCGGGAGGGCCGGTCGGCAGGACTCAGGGCGAGCCGAGCACCATCCACCGGTCCGTCCGCGCGCGGAGGCCCAGTGTCACAGCCCTTGCGGCCATGTAACCCAGCGAGAACGCCGCCCACAGCCAGAGCAGGCCCGCGCCGCCGTCGGCCCCGGACTGCCCGACGGCCAGCAGCAGCGGCAGATACACGGCGAGATTCACGACACCGGCCAGCGCCAGGTACTTCGCGTCCCCCGCGCCGATCAGCACGCCATCGAGGACAAAGACATAGCCGGCGAGCGGCTGCCCGGCGGCGAGCACCCACAGCGCCAGCGTCAGCGCGCCCCGGACCTCGGCGTCGGAGGTGAAGAGCAGGCCCGCCCACGGTGCCGCCCCGGCGAGCAGGATCCCGGCAAGTACGCCAACACCGAGGCCCCAGCGGACCATGGTTCCGGCGAGCTCCCGCACCGCCGCGGGGCGGGATGCACCGAGTTCCTTGCCAATGAGCGCCTGCGCGGCGATGGCAAGGGCGTCGAGGGCGAAGGCCAGGAAGGTGAAGATGGTCATGGCGAGTTGGTGGGCGGCCAGGTTGACCGGCCCCTGGGCCGTGGCCACCACTACCGTCGCGAGGATCGCGATGCGCAGGCTGAGCGTCCGCAGCATCAGCCACGAGCCCACCTTGGTCAGGGCACGGATGCCGCGCCAATCGGGCAGCAGGGACACGCCGTGGTTGCTGGCGTTGCGTTGGACCATGACCACGTAGACCAGGGCCATGGCCCATTGGGCGATGCTGGTGCCGATTGCGGAGCCGGTGACGGACAACTGCAGTCCATAGACCAGAATGAGGTTCAGCACGACGTTCAACGTGAAACCGGCGGCTGCGACGAACAGCGGCGTGCGGGTGTCCTGCAGGCCCCGCAGCACGCCGGTGCCGGCAAAGATGAGCAGCATCGCGACCAGCCCGGGCATCGACCAGCGCAGGTAGTCCACGGCAAATGTCCGCACGTCACCGGTGGCGCCCATCAGGTCCAGCAGCGGTTCGGCGGCGAGGAACCCGGCGGCGGCGAGGACGATTCCCAGCAGCAGGGCAAGCCAGACGCCGTCCCGCCCGGCGGCCAGGGCCTTGGGCAATTGACCGTTGCCGATCGCCCGCGCCACGGCCGGCGTGGTGGAGTAGGCCAGAAACACCATCAGGCCCACCACGGTATGCAGCACCGCGGACGCCAGTCCGACGCCGGCGAGCTGGGCCACGCCGAGGTGTCCGACGATTGCCGCATCCGCGAGGAGGAACAGCGGTTCGGCGATGAGTGCACCGAAGGCCGGGACTGCGAGGCGCAGAATTTCCCGCCGGCGGCCCGCCGCGGACGGGAGGGCTGCGGGAGTCGGGGCGGAGGCTGGCACGGAACCACCCTAGCGGCAGGGCCGGCGTCGCACAGCTTCGCATTAGTTGACATTTCAACTACGCACCGGAAGACTATAAGTTGAAACTTCAACTAAATCCCCTGCGGCCCGCCCCGCGGCGGCCCCTACGTCAGAACGGCATCCCCATGAACCAGCCCACACTCACCACCACGGCCCGCACCATCCTTCGCATCGTCACCGGATTCCTCTTCGCCGCGCACGGCTGGCAGAAATTCAACGAGTTCACCATTGCCGGCACCCAGGCCTCCTTCGCGCAGATGGGCGTTCCGGCCGCGAACCTCGTCGCCCCGGTCGTCGCCACGCTGGAACTTGTCGGCGGCATCGCCCTGATCCTCGGGGTGCTCACCCGCGTGTTCGCGGCCCTGCTCGCGGTAAATATGCTCGGCGCCCTGTTCCTGGTCCATGCCTCCGCGGGAGTCTTTGCCGCCACCGGCGGCTACGAACTGGTGCTGATCCTGGCCGCCGCCGCCCTGGCCGTGGCCCTGGTCGGCGCCGGCAAGGTCTCCGTGGACAAGGCCCTCTTCGGCCGCACCGGCTCCAGGCTCAGCGTCCTGGCCTAAGGAAGTCCCTGCGCCAGGCGGCGCGTGCCGGCGGGCGGCCACCAACAGGTGGCCGCCCGCCGTCGTGCCCTGTGTGGCGCTCCGGACGGCGTTTGTGTCCTCGCCCGCGACGCTTCAGCGCCCCGTCAGTAAACTCGCAGCATGAGTGAGACTGCCGCCAATGCCGTGACCCTGCGCTTCCTCGCCGCGCCCACCGACGTCGGCCACAGCGGTTCGGTCGACGCCGGCACCGTGCTTGAGTGGGTGGACAAGGCCGCCTACGCGGCCGCGGTCGGCTGGGCGAAGTCCTACTGTGTGACTGCCTACGTGGGGAACATCCACTTTGCGGACCCGGTCAACAGCGGGGACATGGTCGAGGTCACGGCCACGATTGTCTACACGGGCCGGTCCTCCATGCACATCCGCACCGTGGTGTCCTCGGGCGATCCGAAGGGCGGCCCGGCCACGATGCGCAGCCAGTGCATGGTCATCTTCGTGGCCGTCGGCGCGGACGGCAAGCCCATCCCCGTGCCGCAGTTTGAGCCGACGACGCCGGAGGAAATCGAACAGCGCGACCATGCGCTGGCGCGGATCAAGGTCCGCGAGGAAATTGTCCAGGCAATGAGCGGGCAGGAATATACCGACGCAGGAACCGCCGAAAACGTTGTCCTCCGCTTTGTGGCCGCACCCACGGACGTGAACTGGGGCGGCAAAGTGCACGGCGGCATCGTCATGAAATGGATCGACGAAGCGGCCTACGTCTGCGCCTCGCGGTACTGCGGTATGGACACGGTGGCCGTCTTCTCCGGCGGTGTGCGGTTCTACCGTCCGCTGCTCATTGGCCACGTGGTGGAGGTCGAGGCCCGGCTCGTCTACACGGGGACCAAGGGCATGCACATCGCGGTCCATGTCCGCTCGGGAGATCCCAAAGGACGCGAGCTGGACCTCACGACCTACTGCCTGACCGTGATGGTGGCACGCGACGAGCACGGCACGTCCGTCCCGATCCCGCAGTGGGAGCCGGTGTCCGAGGAAGACAAACGGCTGCACGCCCACGCCCGCGAACTGCTGGAGATCCGGGGCCGGGCACCGGGGAACCGGCTGCCCAACCACCTGCTTCGCGCCGGCGGCGAGTAGCCCCTAGAAGCCGCCGCCCCCGGCGTCGGCCGCCATGTTGGCGAACCGCGAGTAGTGGCCCTGGAAGGCGACCACGATGTCCTTGGTGGGCCCGTTGCGGTGCTTGGCGATGAGGATGTCCGCCTCGCCGGCACGCGGCGATTCCTTGTCGTAGACGTCTTCACGGTGCAGCAGGATGACCATGTCGGCGTCCTGCTCGATGGAGCCTGATTCGCGCAGGTCCGAGACCATCGGCCGCTTGTCCTGGCGCTGCTCGGAGCCACGGTTCAGCTGCGACAGGGCAATGACAGGGACCTGGAGCTCCTTGGCCAGCAGCTTCAGCGCACGGGAGAACTCGGACACCTCCTGCTGGCGGGACTCCACCTTCTTGCCGGAGCTCATCAGCTGGAGGTAGTCAAGGATGACGAGTTTGAGATCATGCTGCTGCTTCAGGCGCCGGCATTTGGCCCGGATTTCCATCAGCGACATGTTGGGGCTGTCGTCGATAAAGAGCGGGGCGTCATTCATCCGGCCCATCGTGGTGGCGATCTTGGACCACTGTTCGTCCTTGATCGTGCCCTTGCGCAGGTCCTGAAGGCCAATCGTGGCCTCCGCGGACAGCAAGCGCATGGCGATTTCGTTCCGGCCCATTTCCAGGGAGAACATCACGGTGGCGAGGTTGTTCTTGATGGCTGCGGAGCGGGCGAAGTCCAGCGCGAAGGTGGACTTACCGACGGCGGGGCGGGCAGCGATGACGATCATCTGGCCGGGGTGCAGGCCGTGCGTGAGCTCATCGAGTTCGTAGAAGCCGGTGGGAACGCCCGTCATTCCCTCCTCGCGGTGGCCGGACGCTTCGATCTCGTCCACCGTGGACTCCATCACGTCCTTCAGGACAACGTAATCTTCGGCGGTGCGGCGCTCCGCCACGGCGTAGATCTCGGCCTGCGCCTGGTTCACCAGGTCTTCGACCTCGCCGTCCTGGCCGTAGCCGAGCTGGACGATCTTGGTGCCGGCGTTGACCAGGCGGCGCAAAACCGCGCGTTCGCCCACGATTTCGGCGTAGTACCCGGCGTTGGCGGCGGTGGGAACAGTCTGGATGAGCTCGTGAAGGTAAGCCGGGCCGCCGATCCGGTTGATCTCCCCGCGCTTGGTCAGTTCATCCGAGACGGTGACGGCGTCGGCAGGTTCGCCGCGGCCGTAGAGGTCGATGATGGCTTCGTAGATCGTCTCGTGCGCAGGGCGGTAAAAGTCCACGCCGCGCAGGATTTCGACGACGTCGGCGATGGCGTCCTTGGACAGCATCATGCCGCCCAGCACGGATTGCTCGGCGGGAATGTCCTGTGGCGGCTTGCGGCTGCCTTCGGCTCCCCGCGTCCCCTCGACTGAATCCAGATGCGTAACTGACAAAACTGCCGTCCTCCATTGTGTGCCTCGGCGGATGTCCGTGCGCCGGCGACGCCTGTGCCATGGGCCTTTGGTGCCCGCTGGCGTAAGACCGACGGGTTAACTACTATCAGCGGGCCCAGACACTTTGGCCGCCTCCCGGGATTGCCGGTTTTCCACAGCCCGGATCCAGGCTGGGGGCCGGGGGCGGAAAAGGAAAGCCAGCATCGGATTTTGGTATCCGAGGCTCGATATCCAGCAACGTTATCTGCCGGAGGGGCAGGCACCAACCCGGCCGACATCCCCTCCTGTGGATAACCTGTGCACTACTGCCCCCTGCTTGTGCACAGCCTGTGGGAACACCTGTGGATAGAAAGTTTCTTTCCCCTGCAATCAGCCTCTGACGTGGGAAAACGCTAATATCACCGTGTGGACACAAAAGAATTTCCGGCCATGTTCATCCACAGCACCCGAGGAGTGGCTGGGGATAGTCGGCGGTCCGCGAGGGCACACAAGGCCGGAATATGCACATTTGGTGATGGTCCTCACTCGGTCAGTCCGGCATTGACGTCACCGGCGACGCACGGTATGCCGATCGCAGAATGTACTGTGGATAACTGTGATCTGGCATAAGCTCTTCACATGGGCGATGTACTGCTAGTCATACTGCCTGCCCTCATCCTGGCAGCAGTCCTCTGGGCGTTTGCCACGGCCCTCAGACCCCGCGATTTCGGCATGTCCGACGCGGAGCGCTATCAACAGGAACTGGCCGTCCGCTCCCAGGCCCACTACGCGGCCCAGGTCGAGGCCGCCACCGCCGCCCGGGCCCGCGTGGACGCCGTCACCCGTCCGAGCCAGAATGAACAGCAGCAGTCACAGCAGGTCGACCATGCCCGCAGGGCGTTGCGCGCCCAGGCGGGTACCGCACCTGCCGCCGGGCAGCCCGGGTATCAGGGGCACGTGCTCCCCGGCGGCCAACTGAACCCACAGTTCGCACTTCAACTCCAGACGATGGCAAGGAACGGCAAGAAGCTTCAGGCCATCAAGCTGCTGCGGCAGACGACCCATTCAGATCTTTTGACCGCCAAGAAATATGTAGATCGGCTGTAGTTTCATGGAATCCCTGCTTATCCCCCTGCTAATTCTGGCGCTCGTAGGTGCCGGTGTCCTGCTCGGCGCCCGCGCCCTCGGTCGCCGCGACAAGCAGTCACGGCGGGAAGCCGCCCCCCAGACGGGACGCGATCCGGTCGAACTTGCGCGCGCCGCCGCGGCCAAACTCAGCCAGGAGCAACACCGCCGGCTCTACGCGCTGATCGCCCAGGGGCAGGCCATGGCCGCGATCAAGCTGTACTTCGAGGCCACTGGAGACGGACTGCGGGCCTCACGGGACGCCGTGGGGGCCCTGGCCGCCCACCCGCAGCCCTTCCGGCCCGAGGCGCCCGAACAGGAGCCCGGGGAAGACGACGACGACGCGCCGCAGCGCTTTGCCTACCGTTACCGGGCGATCGCCAGCAAGGGCGATGTCACCCGCGAGGTCAGCAGCAACATGCTCAACGACGAGATCTACGGCAGGATCCGCACCCTGGCCAGAAGCGGCCAAACCGAGGCGGCAGCGGAGGCCCTCACCCGCCACTCGGACATCTCCATCAAGCAGGCGCGCGAATTCATCGCCCTCCTCGAGGACTGACCCCCGGACCGTGGGGAACTAGAAACTGTGGGGATCTAGAAGTCGAACAGCTCCCCGAGCCAGCCTTCCTTCTTCTTGGGACGGCGGCGGTCGTCATAACGCGGCTGGTCATAGCGCGGCCGGTCGCGGCGGTCGTCATAGCGGCGGTCATCGGGGCGCCGGTCGTCGCGGCGCGGGTCCATGTTGTAGAGCGGCGGCGGAATGTGCGCAGGGGTCACCGGAGGCAGGGGCTGCGCCGAAACTCCCGGGCCCATGGTTTCCGCCGCGCGGTCCAGGATCTTGTCCAGCTCGCCCCGGTCCAGCCATACGCCGCGGCACTGGGGGCAGTAGTCGATCTCGACACCACCGCGTTCGCTCATGGTCAGGTCAATTGAATCCACCGGACATTTCATGTCCCGCACAACGAGCCGGGACCTCCATTCGTTCGCCGGCGCGCCGGAGCTGTCAGCGCCGGCCCGAAATGCCGGCCAGCAACTGTTCGAACGGCAGCGACTCCGGGGCGGCCTGCTTCTGCTGCGGCTGGGCTCCCTGCAGCAGCGCAACGAACTCGCCCGCGGCCCGGTCGATCCGCGTCGAGAGGGGTGAACCGCCGTCGTCGTTATTGCCCCAGTCCTGCGGGCCGGCGAAGACGGCAGTGCTGGCGATCCGGGTGCGGAGGTAGCTGAACAGGGGCCGCATGGCGAAGTCCAGGACCATCTGGTGCCGGTCGGTTCCGGCGGTGGCACCGAGCAGGACTGCCTTCCCCTCGAACGATTTGGGGTCCAGGACGTCGATGAAGGACTTGAAGAGGCCGCTGTAGGAGGCGCTGAAGACCGGGCTGACGGCGATAATGCCATCCGAGGCCTCGACTCCGGCGATCACTTCGGCCAGCTTCGGCGCGGCGTAGCCGGTCACAAAGTTGTTCGCGATATCCACGGCGAGGTCGCGCAGTTCCAGCACCTGGATATCGACGGCGTAGCCGGCCGCGGCCAGGTGGTGTTCGGCGGAGGCGGCCAGCTGGTCCGCCAGCAGGCGGCTCGACGACGGAACGCCGAGTCCGGCGGAGAGAACGGTGATGCGGCGGGATTCCACGGGAATGCTCCTCAAGTTGTGTCAGGCCACAAACGCTAATACATGCGTTTGCATCTAACTAGTAAAGGGCGGGTCCGTGCCGTTTATTCCCGCCCCCGTTGCGCTGTCACTTTTGGGCCCCAAACCGAGGCAATGGCAACTGGAACTGACAGGGCAACGCGGCTGGGCGGCCGGACGTTTTGGCCGCGGGCCCGCTCAGAGCAGGACAAACCCCGCGATGCAGCTCACCGAGCTCCCGCCAACCCAGATGTCGTCCGCCGCCGCGTCGATGTGCACGCGGCCGGAACGTCCCAGCACCGTTCCCTGCGCCGCAACATAGGACTCCGGGGCCCGGCCGCTGCGGATCAGCCACTGGGCCGCGCCGGCGTTGAAGCTGCCCGTGACGGCGTCCTCCGCCGCGGCGTCGCCCGGGATGAAGGTGCGCACCTCGAAGCCGACCTCCGATCCGGCGGCGTAAGGGCCGATCACGCCGACTTTCAGTCCCGCCATGGCTGTGTAGTCCGGCCTGATGGCCAGGACCAGCTCCGCCGACTCCAGCAGCACACCGATCCAATCCGGGCCGTTGACCAGCCAGGACGCGTCCAGCAGCGCCTCCCGCGGCAGTCTGAGGCCCGCGGCGACGCGGGCGAGGTCCCTCTCCGCCACCGGGCCCGAGCGGGTCATTGGCGGGGCCGCGAACGCCAGCCGGTCGCCGTCGCGCTTGACCCGCACGAGTCCGGCTCCGCACTCCTGCATCAGCATCCCGTCCTGCCGGGGGATGCCGCCAGCTTCAAGCCAGGCGTGTGCCGAGCCGAGGGTGGGGTGGCCGGCAAAGGGGAACTCTTCGCTGCCGGTGAAGATCCTGACCCTGTAGTCCGCCCGGCGGTCGGTGGGCGGCAGCAGGAACGTGGTTTCAGCAAGGTTGGTCCAGTTGGCGAACTGCTGCATCACCTCCGCTGTGAGGTCCCCGGCGTCGAGAACAACAGCAAGCGGGTTGCCCCGGTAGGGCTCGGCCGAGAAGACGTCCACCTGGGCGAAGGGGCGGAGGCGGGGCGGGGGTGGGGTATTTGAGGTCACCGCCGCAGGCTACCACCGGCGCCGGTGCGGCTGACAATGCTGCCTCGGTCTGCGAGACTTCCCGCATGGCTGTGAACAAGACCCAAACCAAATCGGAAAACAAGACCACGGCAACCGGTGCGCCGGTCGGGGAGTTCCTCGCCGCCGTTGAGCATCCCGTCCGGCACCGGGACGGGCTCCGGCTGCTGGCTCTTATGGCCGAGGCCACCGGGCAGCCGGCAGAAATGTGGGGCCCGACGATTGTCGGCTTCGGCCGCTACCACTACAAGTATGCGACCGGCCGGGAGGGAGACTCGCCCGCCGTCGGGTTCTCGCCGCGGAAGGCCAGCCTGTCCCTCTACGGGCTGACCTACGGACCGGAGTCGGCCGGGCTGCTGGCACGGCTGGGGAAGCACAAGACCGGCGCCGGGTGCGTCTATGTCAACAAGCTCGACGACGTCGACGAGGCGGTGCTCTCCGAGCTGATCCGGAACGGCTACCGGCATGCGACTACGGTCCTGCACCACGCCTAGGCTCGCTGTAGTTAAGGCAGAAGGCCCCCGCATCCGGTTCCGTAGAGGAGTCCGAAGGCGGGGGCCTTCCAGCAGTTCAGGACTGCGCAGCCGGTGGGGCTACTTGCCTGCGACTACGTCGAGTTCGATCACAGCGGCAACGTCAGCGTGAAGACGGACGTTGGCCTGGTAGGAACCAACCGACTTGATGTGCGTCGGCAGTTCAACCTTGCGCTTGTCGATGCGGCCAAGGCCAGCGGCCTCAACAGCGTCGGCCACGTCGCCCTGCTTGACGGTGCCGAACAGGCGCCCGGTCTCGCCTGCCTTGACAACGAGCTTGACCGGCTTGGCGGAGAGTGCCGCGGCCTGCTTCTGAGCGTCTTCCAGGGAAGCGTGCTCGCGGGCGGCGCGGGCAGTCTTGATGGACTCAACCTGCTTCTCGCCACCCTTGGACCAGGTCAGAGCGAAGTTGCGGGGCAGCAGGTAGTTACGTGCGTAACCGTCCTTGACCTCGACAACATCGCCCGCAGCACCGAGACCGGTTACTTCGTGGGTCAGAATGAGCTTTGCCATGTTAGTTAATCCCTTCCTTAGCCGCGGCCAGCGCCGGAGTAAGGCAGCAGAGCAACTTCGCGGGCGTTCTTGATTGCCTGGGCGATCTTGCGCTGTTCCTGCACCGTGACGCCAGTGACGCGACGGGCGCGGATCTTTCCGCGGTCGGAGATGAACTTGCGCAGCAATGCTACGTCCTTGTAGTCGATGACAGTGATGTCAGCGGCCTTCAAGGGGTTGGACTTTGGTTTGGGCTTACGGAGTTCAGCCTTAGCCATCGTGGAGCTCCTATTCGATGGAGCCCGTGGATATTGATCCACGGGATGGTGGTGATCCGACGCCGGTCAGTGCCGGTCCGCCTTGCGGCGTTCCGGCGGGTTCCGTCGTCGAACCTTAGATGTTGTTTTAGAAGGGAGGTTCGGAATCCGGGCCGTTGCCCCAGCCGCCGCCTGCATTGCTGACACCGGGCGTGGCCCAGGGGTCATCCTGCTGTGCGGGCTGGTTGCCGCCCCAGGTTCCGCCCGAGTTGCCGCCCTGGTTTCCACCAGAGCCGCCACCGAAGCCGCCACCGCCGGTGTTGCCGCCGGCGCCGCCGCCGAAGCCGCCCTGGGCGCCGTTGCCGGCACCCCCACCGCCGGAGCGCTGGGTGCGGTTGACCTTGGCGTTGGCGTAGCGCAGGCTGGGGCCGATTTCATCGACCTCAAGCTCGATAACGGTGCGCTTCTCGCCTTCTTTGGTTTCGTAGGAACGGCTCTTCAGCCGGCCGTTAACGATCACGCGCATGCCCTTGGTCAGGGATTCGGCGACGTTTTCGGCCGCTTCGCGCCATACCGACGCGCGGAGGAACAGGGTTTCCCCGTCCTTCCACTCATTGGACTGGCGGTCGAAGGTGCGGGGAGTAGAAGCGATGGTGAAATTCGCTACTGCCGAACCTGACGGTGTGAACCTCAGCTCGGGGTCACTGGTGAGATTACCGATGACCGTAATAGTGGTTTCGCCTGCCATCTACTGCCTCCTTATTCGTTCCTGCGGGGTGAAGAGTGAAAACCGGGAGCTGAAATTACTCAGCAACGACCTTCTGTACTTCGGGGCGGGTGATCTTGGTGCGCATGATGGTCTCGTTGAGACTCAGCTGGCGATCAAGTTCCTTGGCGGTAGCCGGCTCAGCGGTGAAATTCACCACGGCGTAGATACCTTCAGACTTCTTCTGGATTTCGTAAGCCAGGCGACGACGGCCCCAGATGTCAACCTTTTCGATGGTTCCACCATCGGTCGTGATGACGTTCAGGAACTTCTGAAGCGTTGGCTCAACGGTACGCTCTTCGACCTCGGGGTCGATGATTACCATCAATTCGTAAGGACGCATATGTGAACCCACCTCCTTTGGGCTAAGCGGTTACGGCATTTCCGTAACAGGAGGTTCATTTGCGGTGCCATGTGCCGGCATCGCTCCCAGGAACGGGGGCAGGGCGCAGCACAGACTTCAATAGCTTAGTGCATCGGGGGCGGATTCCGCGATTCCATTCCCGGCCAGTGTAGGTGCGGCCGGCAGGGTCCGGGAAGCGGTGCGGGCCTCCTTGTGGACAACCCTGTGCCAAGATCGGGGAATGAATAACGGTTCCCCGATCGGCGGCCATGCCCGGCCGGTACGGCGCGGCCGGCTGCGCCTGGCGGCCATGCTCCTCGCCGGTGTGCTCGCGGCCGCGGCGGCCGGACTGGCGGGGCACTGGGTGGAGGCCCCGGCGGTGGGCTGGGGCAGCGCCGCGCTGACCTACGTCGTGTGGGTCTGGGTGGCGGTCGGCCGCTTCAACCCTGCCGAGACCCGGGCACATGCCACTGTGGAGGACCCGTCCCGCAGCATCACCGACCTTCTGATCCTGGCGGCCAACGTCGCCAGCTTGGGCGCGGTGGCCGCCGTCGTCGTCGATTCTCACACCAGCGGCGGCGGGTCCCGCCTTGGCGGCGGGCTCGTGGCGCTGGCGTCGGTGGCCCTGTCCTGGATGCTGGTGCAGACGCTGTTCACGCTGCGGTATGCCGAGCTGTACTACGGCACGGGCGGGAAGGCCGGGCCGGCGGTGGGCGGCATCGACTTCAACCAGGAACGGCCCCCGCAGTACACCGACTTCGCCTACCTCGCCACAAGCCTCGGTATGACGTACCAGGTTTCCGACACGGCCCTGCAGAACCACGCCATCCGGGCGGAAGCGCTCAAACACAGCCTGCTGTCCTACCTCTTCGGGACCGTCATCCTGGCCACGACGATCAGCCTCGTGATCAGCCTGGCCTTCTGAGCGTCTACGCCCCGGTTCGGAAGAACAGCTCCGTCACCTTCGCGAGCCGGTAGGGGTCCTCGACGCCGCAGAGTTCCCGGGCCGAGTGCATCGACAGCAGCGGCACACCGACGTCGACCGTCCGGATGCCGAGGCGGGTGGCGGTCAGCGGACCGATCGTGGAGCCGCAGGGCATCACGTTGTTCGAGACGAACTCCTGGTACGGGATGCCGGCGTCGGAGCACAGCCGCGCCCAGAGGGCGGCGCCGGTGGCGTCCGTGGCGTAGCGCTGGTTGGCGTTGATCTTCAGCAGCGGGCCGCCGTTCAGCGCCGGCCGGTTCGCCGGATCGTGCCGTTCGGCGTAGTTGGGGTGGACGGCGTGCCCGGCGTCGGCGGACACACAGAACGACGCCGCGAAGGCCTGCCGCCGCTGGCTCGCCGAGGCGCCCAGACCGTCGGAAATGCGCACCAGCACGTCCTCGAGGATGGGCCCGCTCGCGCCGGAACGCGAGGCCGAACCGATTTCCTCGTGGTCGAACGCGGCCAGCACGGCAACCGGCGCCCCGGCCGGCAACGGCGCGGCGGCGTGGTTGATCAGTGCGGTGAGACCGGCATGGGTCGCCGAGAGGTTGTCAAGCCGGCCGGAGGCGAAAAACTCGCCCTTCGCGCCGAACACAGCGGGGGCCTGGGTGTCGGCGATGACGACGTCGTAGCCGCCGATCAGGGCAGCGTCCACGTCCGAGCCGGCAACCCGGTCCGCCAGCAGGCCCAGCAGGTTTTCGCCCGCCGGGTCGCCAAGCCCGTAGACCGGGTTCATGTGCTGCTGCTTATCCAGGGCCAGCCCCTCGTTCACGGCACGGTCCAGGTGGATGGCCAGCTGCGGGAACCGCAGCAGCGGCCCGGTGGCGGTGAGGTGCTGGGTCCCGTCCCGCATCACCAGGCGCCCCGCGAGCTGCAGTTCGCGGTCCAGCCAGGAGTTGAGCAGCGGGCCGCCATAGACCTCGACGCCGGCCTGCAGCCAGCCGAACTTGCCCGTGGTGGGCCTGGGCTTGAGCTTGAACGACGGCGAATCGGTGTGGGCGCCCAGGATGTTGAAGCCGGTGGTGGGACCGGCCGTTACCGGCGTCACCCAGGCGATGATCGCCCCGTCGCGGACCATGTAGAACTTCCCAGTCCCGGCGGCCGCGTGCCAGGGCTGCAGTTCGTCGAGGGCGGTGAATCCTGCCCCGTCCAGCCGGCGGGCGGCTTCCTGGACGGCATGGAAGCTCGACGGCGACGCGGTGACGTACGCGCCGAGGTCCTGGATGTGGGCTGCGGCGTTGGACTCGGAAGGCATGGCTCCGAGTCTAGCGCCGTGGCGTCGGCCGGCGGGCTCCTACACGGTGACGTTGAGTCCGGCCGTGTACCCGCCGGACACCGACCCGGACATCGTGGCGAGCTGGTAGATGCCGCCGTCGTCACCGAAGACGTTGTCCGAGGTCAGCGTGGTCCGGGGGAAGTTCCGGGCGCTGGATTCGTAGCCGGCCGAGGCGTAGACCTCCTTGCACGCGGCGTCCGTGAGCGCGATCTGGGACACGGCGAGGACCTGCCCGGCGGCGGTCGCATTGTCCATGGACTCGAAGACTTCGAAGTGGATGTGCGGCCAGCGGCCGCTGTAGGCGCCGGGGAAGATGGTCTGGAAGGTGACCTGGCCGTTGGCGTCGGCCTGCTGGACGCCGCGGAGGTAGTTCTCGTTTTTGAGTCCGGCGTCGTACATGGAGTACTTGCCGTCCTTGTCGCAGTGCCAGGCGTAGACGGCTGCCCCCGCCAGCGGCACGCAGCCGTTGGCGTTGTCGAGCAGGGTCAGCGTCACGGTGAGCGGCACGCCGCGGGCCCTGGTGCTGGAGGTGCCGAAGCTGGCGGTGATGTCCTGCCGGACCACGCCCGAGGCCGCCAGGACGTTGGGCCCATTGGAGCCGTCGCCGGGATAGGGACCGGCGGTTTCCTCCGGGATTTCGACGCCGCATTCGGCGATCGCGCGGGTCAGGGTGGGCGAGGCGGAGGCTGAGGGCGAGCCGGTGGCCGCGGCGGTTCCGGAGGATGCCGGCGTCGACCCCGCCGAGGCCGTGGCGGACGCGGCACCCGTGGAGGAGCTGCCCGGGGTGCAGGCTGCCAGGGCGGCGGCCGTGCCGGCCCCGAGGAAGAAGCCCAGCGACCGGCGGCTCATCAGCGTGGAGAGGTCGAACTCCAGGCCGCGGTCGTGGTTGGGGTGCGGCTCATGCGGTGGCTGCGGGGAAAAGGTCATGCGTCCATGGAACCCCGGGGCACTATGCCCTGACTAGGCCCTTCCTGTGAACCCGCTGTGGCTTGCGCGGAGCGGACTGGGCGGTGACATGCCCTGTCGCGGGCGCCCGGGGCTGGGCATGCTCCACCCGCCCCGCTGGACATGCCCTCCCCTGGTCGCGCTGAGTGGACATAATGCCATTATGTCCACTGCACCGCGCCAGGACTGGGCATGTCCCGTGGTGCTGAAGGATTCGGGGCCGCGGCGGGAGTTACGGTGCCGAGCCGGCACCCACGGTGGCGTCTTCGGCGGGCGCAGTGGTCCCGGTGTCCGCCGCGCCGCTGTCGCCGATTGCCGCGGGCTTCCCGCCGTTCTTGCGGTAGCGCCAGAGGCCGATACCGACCACGACGGCGGCGAGGGCCAGGGAGAGCAGCAGTGACTCGCGGGTGGACTCCACGAGCAGCATGCCGATCAGCAGGGCGACGATGCTGATGATCGCGACCCAGGTCAGGTAGGGGAACAGCCACATCTTCAACTGGAGGTCCTTGGCTGCGGCGCCCATCCGGCGGCGCAGGATCAGCTGCGAGCCGGCGATCACGAGCCAGACGAACAGGGCGATGGCGCCTGAGGTGTTGACCAGGAACAGGAACACGGTGTCCGGGGCGATGTAGTTCAGGCCGACGGTGATGAAGCCGACGACGGTGGAGGCCAGGACCGCGGCGGCGGGAACGCCGCGGTTGGAGATCCGCATCCAGGACCGCGGCGCGTCGCCGCGGCGGGACAGCGAGAACAGCATCCGGCTGGCGGTGTACAGGCCGGAGTTGAGGCAGGACAGCACGGACGTGAGCACCACGATGTCCATGATGGTGCCGGCGCCGGGAATGCCGTACAGCTCGATCACGGCAACGTACGGGCTCTTGGCCACGGAGGCGGAGTTCCAGGGCAGGAGCGTCACCACGATCGCAATGGAGCCGATGTAGAACACAAGGATGCGCCAGACGGTGGATTTCACGGCCTTCTTGACCGCATCGACGGGGTTTTCGGACTCTCCGGCGGCGATGGTGGCGATCTCAGCGCCGAAGAAGGAGAAAACGACCACGAGGATGCCAGCCAGCACGGCGCCGGGCCCGTTGGGCATAAAGCCGCCGTTTTCCAGCAGGTTGCTCACTCCGGGGGCCGGGACGCCCGGGATCAGGCCCAGGATTGCCGCGGCGCCGAAGAGCAGGAACAGCACGATCGCCGCGACCTTGATGGAGGCGAACCAGAACTCGAACTCGCCAAAGGACTTCACCGAGCTCAGGTTGGTCAGGGTCAGGACCACCATCAACAGCAGTGCCCAGATCCACTGGTCGATCCCGGGCACCCAGCGGTGCATGATCGCCGCACCGGCCGTGGCCTCGATGCCGAGCACAATGATCCAGAACCAGGCGTACAGCCAGCCGATACTGAACCCTGCCCACCGGCCCAGGGCCTTGTCGGCATACGTCGAGAACGATCCGGTCTCCGGATTGGCCGCCGCCATTTCGCCGAGCATCCGCATGACCAGGATGACCACGAGTCCTGCTGCCGTGTACGCGACCAGGATGCCGGGACCGGCCTGCTGGATCGCCGCGCCCGAGCCGACAAACAGGCCGGCACCGATCACGCCCGCGATGGCGATCATGGACAGATGCCGGGGTTTCAGGGATTTGGAGAGCTGCTGGTCAGCCTGCATGAAGCGCCGTCCTTTGTTGATTGTTCGGTCCGCGGGTGGAGCGTGAAAAGTTGTGCGGCGGACCACATTGACGTTTCACCCTAGACCGGGCAGGGAAGCGCCCGTTCTGTGCAATCCCACATATGACGTGGGAAAGATCCGGGCACAACTCCAACAAGGAAGACAAGGAGGCAAAATAAGTTGCCTCACAGGCAATTCGACAATGTGCCTGAAACCACTGCTTCGGACTCCCCGGGCCGGCGAGCCCGGTCCGGGCTCAGTAGTCCGTGTTGCTGGGCACTACCAGGCCGGTCTCGTAGGCGTACACCACGGCCTGGACCCGGTCACGCAGATGGAGCTTGGTGAGGATCCGCCGCACGTGGGTCTTGACCGTGGCTTCGGACAGGAAGTACCGATGCGCAATCTCGGCATTGGACAGCCCCTCGGCCATCGCCCCGAGCATCTCGGTTTCGCGCGGGGTAAGGTCGCCCAGCAGCGGATCCCGGGCCGGCCGGGCCCCTGCGGGGGATCCGCCGGGCGCCTCCGGTCCGGGGGTGTCGCCGGCGGCCGGGCCATGCCCGTTGCCCCGGACATACGTTTCGAGCAGCCGCCGGGTGATCCGGGGCGCCACCACCGCGTCCCCGCTCGCCACCACCCGGACGGCACTGACCAGTTCGGTGGGCGCCACGTCCTTGAGCAGGAAAGCCGAGGCCCCGGCCTGGAGCCCGGCGAACGCGTATTCGTCCAGATCGAAGGTGGTGAGGATGATGACCTTCGCCTTGGCCCCGGAGTTGGTGATTGCCCGGGTGGCCTCGATCCCGTTCAGCACCGGCATCCGCACGTCCATCAGCACAACGTCGGGCGCGAGCTCGCGGACCTGGCGGATCGCTTCGGCGCCGTCGGAGGCCTCGCCCACGATCCCCAGATCGTCCTCGCCCTCCAGGATCAGGCGGAAGCCCATCCTCAGGAGCGGCTGGTCATCCACCAGCAGGATGCGGATCGGTCCGGTCTCGCTCATCGGTTCCCCTTGCCTCATGTGCCCTTGCTTCCGTTGTCGCCGTTCCAGTGCAGCACGGCGTGCACGCACCAGCCGCGATCGGCGCTCCGTCCCGCCTCCACGGTGCCGGCGTAGATCCGTGCCCGTTCCAGCATTCCGGCGAGACCGCGGCCCGTCCCCACGGATCCGGTGGACCTGCGCGCCGCCGCTGCCGAGCCGCCGGAGTCCACGGTGCCCTTGCCGTCGTCAGCGACGTCGATGGTGACCGTGGGGCCGTTCCGCACTATGGCCACGTCCACCCTGCCCAGCGAGCGGCCGTAGCGCAACACATTCGTCAATGACTCTTGCACGATCCGGTACACCGTCAGCTGGAACGCCGCATCGTCCGGCAGCGAGGGGCCGGTGTGCGTGTAGTGCAGCGGGAGCCCTGCGGTGCGGAAGCCTTCCAGGAGTTTGCCCAAGTTGTCCCTGCCCACCAGCGGTTCCCGCGGAGCCTGCCCTGGGGCCGAGTCGTCGCGCAACACGCCCAGGACGCGCCGCATGTCCGCCAGGGCGTTCCGGCCGGCGCGGGAGAGCTCCCCGAGGACGTCCGCCGCCCGCGCCGGGTTCTTCTTGACCACGACGGCGGCCCCGTCCGCCAGGGTGACCATTACCGTAAGCGAGTGCGCCACGACGTCGTGCATTTCGCGGGCGATGCGGTTGCGTTCGGTGACCGACCCGAGCTGCGCGGCCCTCGCCGCCCAGGCGGCGATCTCGTGCTCGTGCTCGCGCCGCTGCCGGACCGAGATGCCCATCCCGGTGGCGATCACGTTGGAGAGGGTGATGCTGACGGCTGCGGCGATGCTGGTGATGAGCTGGAAGTTCTCCGGAGTATTTACGCCCATGTCCGGCAGCCTGCCATCCAGCGGACCCACTGCCAGCAGGAAGTACAGCAACACCTGGGGCATAGTCACCGCCGCCAGGCACCACAGTGCGAACCGGCGGCTGCGCGTCGACGCCACGGAGTAGAGCCCAAACCACAGCCCGGCAGAGACGTTGGACCCCCACGGGTGAAGCAAGGACACGCCAAGCTCCAGCAGCGCCACGACTGCCACCACCGGGACCGGATGGGTCCGCCGGAACCACAGCGCCGCCGCGGCCAACACGAGCAACAGGGCGACCGGCCAGGCGCCGTCGCGCACCAATTCCGCGGCGGCGGGGGACACAAGCAGCAGGTAGCTGGCCACCACCACGGCATCCATGGCCCGCGGGTGCTGGAAAAGGTAGCGCCGGAGGCGCCCCCGGCGCCGGGCAGTGATTTCAGCGAAGGACGCGTCAGCCTGGCCGGCTGGCGCGTCCTTCACGGGAACTGCATCGATCATGCTCTGAGCCTAGACGGTGGGTCGGGCCTAGACGTCCCGCCTTTTCAGCAGCACGCCGGCCAGGACCACCGGGATGACGACCCAGGCGCCCAGCACCATCGCGGCCTGCCAGGCCTCCAGCGTCTCCGGGACGTGCTGCACGGCTGTCAACGGTTCGACCGTGTTGCCGGGCAGGTACTTGCGGGCCTCGACGAAGAAGTCGCCCGGGATCAGCTGGAAGGCGATCGGTGCCACGAAGAACAATCCGACGAGGCTCATGATGCCGCCGGCGGAATTGCGGATCAGCGAGCCCAGGGCCATGCCGATGGCGGCAACGGCGGCGACGTAGAGGCTGTTGACGAGCAGCATCTTCACCGACTGCGAACTGGCGAGGTCCAGTTTGAGGTTGTAGTTGTCCAGGATCGGCAGCGACACCAGGCCGGCCAGGTACACGGAGCCAGCGGTGAGGACGAACGCCGTCACCATGACCACGAGGAGCTTGGCGGCGTACGCCGGGATCCGCCTGGGGACGGCCGCGAAGGTGGAGCGGGCCATGCCTGTGGTGAACTCTGAGCTCATCAGGAGCACACCGAGTGAGCCCAGGATCAGCTGGGCGAACGCGATGCCGGACGTGGGGACGCCGACGGCGAGGTCCCCGCCCTGGGCGGCGAAGGCAGAGGCCGCTTCCGGATCACTGGCCGCGGCCTCGGCGAACTGTCCCGTTCCCCAGGCGGAGAGGGCGCCGAAGCCCACCACGACAAGGACGGTGCAGCCCAGCAGGATCAGGGTGGACAGGAGCGTGCGGAACTTGATGAATTCGGAGTTCAGCACCCGGAAGAAGCTGGGCCCGGGGCCGGTGCTGGTGCCGGACATCCCGCGGGCCGGGGCGCCACCGGTGCCGGCGTGTGCGCCGCGGCGGGAGGGGTCGAGAGTGGTTGAGCTCATGGCTTAGTTGCCTCCGGACTGGACGGGGGCGGCAGCGCCCGTGGTGATCAGTGAGTGGTACTCGACCTCATCCTTGGTCAGTTCCATGTAAGCCTCCTCGAGGCTGGCCTGAAGCGGAGTGAGTTCGTAGATCATGACGTGGCTGTCGAGGGCTGCGCGGGCGATCCGCCGCGGGTCGAGGCCGGTAACCTCGAGCAGTTCGTTCTCCTGCAGCTCCACGGAAACGCCGTCGCCGGCGAGCAGGCGCATCAGCTGGTCCGGCTGGTCGGTGCGGACGCGCGTGCGGATCTGGCCCTTTCCGGTGATGATGTCCGCGATCGGCGCATCAGCGATGATCCGGCCGCGGCCGATCACGATCAGGTGGTCGGCGGTGACGGCCATCTCGCTCATGAGGTGGCTGGAGAGGAACACCGTGCGTCCCTCGGAGGCCAAATATTTGACCAGGTTGCGGACCCAGACAACGCCCTCCGGGTCCAGCCCGTTGACCGGCTCATCCAGGATGACCGTCTGCGGGTCGCCGAGCAGCGCCGCGGCGATCCCGAGCCGTTGTCCCATGCCGAGGGAGAACCCGCCGACCTTCTTTTTGGCCACGTCGGCCAGCCCTGTCATCTCGATGACGTCGTGCACGCGTTTTTTCGGGATGCTGTGCGTGGCGGCCATCGCGAGCAGGTGGTTGTAGGCGGAGCGGCTGGTGTGGACAGCCTTGGCGTCGAGCAGCGCGCCGACGTCGCGCAGCGGTGCGGCGTGCCGAGCGAACGGGGAACCGTTCACGGTGACGGTGCCCGACGTCGGCCGGTCCAGCCCCATGATCATGCGCATGGTGGTGGATTTTCCGGCTCCGTTCGGACCCAGGAAGCCGGTGACCCGGCCGGCTTCGACGGTGAAGTTGACGCCGGCGACGGCGGTCTTGTCGCCGTAAACCTTGGTCAGGCCTCGTGCTTCGATCATGGAAGCGTTCCTTTACCTAGCAGTGGGGGTTGGTATACACACCACGCTACCGGGGCTGCGGGCCGGTTTCGCCGGTCTCAGGGATGATTCAGGGTCGAATCAGGGTAGTCCGGGAGGATGACAGTGCCGCCGTCATGATGCCGGCGAGTAGTACGTCAGGGCGCCGGGCGTCACCGAGAATGCGACACTGCGCACCCCGGGCATGACCTCCCCGTCCACGGCCAGGACCATGCTGGTGTCCCCCGGTTCCACCCGGATGCTGCTGGATTCGCTGAGGTGGGTGATCCGGGAGGTGGCGACGGTTCCGGTCAGCACGGACCACAGCAGCCGGAGCCGGGCAAAGGATTCGTCGGCGGTGATCATCCTGAGGTCGAAGACCCCGTCGTCGAGGACCGGGCGGACCAGCGGGGCGTGGTCGCGGGGGTAGTACCGTCCGCGACCGATGTAGAGGATCCACAGTTTGTGCCGCACCCCGTCGACGATCAGGGTGGTGGGCGTCCCGGCGGCGAAGGTCCGCAGCATCGCGGCGATGCCTGCCAGAGGTTTCCCGAGGGCCGGCTGGAGCAGTTCGCGCCGGCGGACCAGGTTCGGGTAGAGGCCGATGCTCGCGGTGTTGAGCATGGTCAGGTGCACCGGCGCGGGGCTGGCGGGATGGCCTCGCTCCACGGACACCAGCCCGACATCCGCCCGCGCCGCTTCGCCGCGGGTCGCGGCCTCCACGGCGGCCGTGAGGTTGGGGGTTCCGGCGTCCCGGGCGAAGTGGTTGAGGGTTCCGCCCGGCAGGACCAGGAGCGGAAGGGAACGCTCAACGGCGGCCGCGGCTGCTGTGCCGACCGTTCCGTCGCCGCCCCAGACGCCGAGGGCAACGATCCCGGGCCGTCCGGCGACCCGTGCGATCTCCTCCGCGAGGTCCTCGTTCTGGGCAATCTCTTTTATATACGCCTTGGGGAATACTTTTTGGAGCGCGGCTGCGGTCTCCGCCGCGTAAGAGCCGCCCAGCGTGTTCACCGCAATGCCGAGGCCCTCACCCTCCGGTAGCTCCGCGGCTGTCACGGGAGTGCGCCGGAGCTCGGGAATCGGCGGCCGGACGGGCCACCATTTCCGCGTGACCAGGGCTGCCCCCGCGCCGATCGCCGATCCGAAGAACACATCCGAGGGCCAGTGGGCGCCGGTGTGAACCCGGGAGTAGGCGACGCCTGCCGCGAGGGGGGCCAGCGCGGCGCCGAGGGCCGGCCTGACGAGTCCGGCGCCGAGGGCGAACGCCACGGCCGAGGCGGAGTGTCCCGAGGGCATGGAGGAGCTCTTGGGCTGGGGATGGACAAACCTGAAGACCGGAAGGTGCTCCGGCAGCGGCCGCGCCCGCGGCAGTAGGGTCTTGAACCCGATATTCGTGACCGCGGAGGCGACGGCCTGCGCCAGCACGCCGTGGAGCGCGGCACGCCGCGTCCTGCCGGGGAAGAGGGCCATCACGGCCGCGATGCCAAACCAGAGCTTGCCCTTGTTCGCCGACGCGGAAAGCCGCCGGAAAAAGTCGTCATGAGTGCCCGCGGGGAGATCGGACACGGCGCGCACGAGTTTCCGGTCGAGTTTCCCCAGGCGGCTCGGCGCCTTCCTCAGCATGCTGCGCATGCGACCACCTTACTGCCGGATCGGGACGGCACACGGTCCGACAGGGAGGGACTCCCAAAGTCCTGCGGGGAGACGCCCGCCGCTTGCCTAGCTGGCGCGCAGGGGCTTCGCGGCGCCGGCGAGCAGGAGCGCACCCAGGATCGGGATCATGATGGCCAGCAGCGCCAGCCGGATTCCGATCAGGTCACCGAGGTAGCCCAGCAGCGGCGGACCGGCCAGGAACGCCACGTACCCGATCGTGGAGACCACCGACACGCGGGCGGCTGCGTGCTTGGGATCGTCGGCCGCGGCCGACATCCCCATCGGGAACGCGAGGGCCGCCCCCGCCCCCCAGAGCACCGCGCCGGCCGTGGCGGTCCAGATGTCACCGGCCAGGACAAAGAGCCCCAGCCCTGCGGCGGCGGCAGCCATGCTGGCACGGAGCACAGGCACCCGGCCGTAGGCGTCGATCGCCCGGCCGCCGAAGAAGCGCACCGCGGTCATGGCCAGGACAAAGGCCGCGAACAGCAGCGCTCCGGTCGATTCCGTGGCGTCCAGGCCGTCCACGGCGGCTTTCGCGATCCAGTCGTTGCCGGCGCCTTCGGTGAGCGTCGCCCCCAGCACCACGACGCCGATCAGCAGCGTCCGTCCGTCCCGCCAGGCCGAGCGGCCCTTGGATTCTCTGGTTTCCCCGGCCACCGGCACCGGCGCCGGGAGGTGCGGCAGGAAGTAGCGCGGGGCAGCAAAGGTCACGAGGGCGACGATGGCGGCGATCACCAGCAGGTGCGCCGGGAGCCCGACGCCGAGGCCCGCCAGTCCGGCGCCGATCAGCGCGCCCAGGAACGCACCCCCGCTGAAGGCCGCGTGGAACTGCGGCATGATGGTGCGCCCGAGCTGGTGTTCGACGTCGGCGCCTTCGATGTTCTGGGACACGTCCCAGAGCCCGATGCCCATGCCGAAGAAGAACAGCGCGACGGCGGTCCCGGGGACGGACTCGGCCAGCAGCGCCAGGGCGATGCCGGCACCGGCCAGGGCGGCGACTAAGCCGGCGGCCCGCACCGCATTGGCCGTCCCGATCCTGCCCACCACATGCCCGGCGGTGGGCAGCGCGATCAGCGAGCCCGCCGCCACGCACAGCAGCAGGGTTCCCATCTGACCTGAGGAAATGTCCAGGATGTCCGTCACCGCAGGGATGCGGGCGGCCCAACTGGCGAATACGAGTCCGTTGATCCCGAAAATCAGGAAGGTTGCCGCGGCTGCGGCATTGAGCTGCGGGCGGGTTGCCGTCTTGGTCATACGATTACTACTTCCACCGAGTGTCGGGTGAGCTGGTTGAGTTCTTCGGTACTGAGCTGTTTGTCGGTGACGAGGACATCCACAGCATCCAGGGGCGCGACGAGCGCGACCGCGCTGGCGTTCCACTTGCTGCCGGAGCAGGCGACGATCACCCTGCCCGCGGATTCCAGTCCGGCGCGTTTGACGGCCGCGTCCTCGAGGTCGTGGGCCAGCAGCCCGTCCCCGAAATTCAGCGCGCAGGGCGTGAGCACTGCTGTATCAAACCGCAGCGAACGGATGTTGGATTCCGTCATGGGTCCGCGGAAGGACAACTCCCCGGGGATCAGGCTTCCGCCGGGCAGCAGCAGTTCGGGGTGCCGGCCGGCGGCCGGGCCGCCTTCGGTCAGGGCGTTGACAGCCCGCAGAGACATCGGCATCAGGGTCATGTCCCGCTGTCGCAGCTGCCGGGCCACCTCCGTGGCGGTGGTGCCGCTGTCCAGCCAGACGTGGCGGCGGTCCTGGAGCAGGGCGGCGACGCCGGCCGCAATCCGGATTTTGGCGGCGTGGTCCTCGATCTCGCGCTGCCCGTATTCCGGGTTCTCGCCGCGCAGCACCAGGCTCCGGGCCCCGCCGTGGACGCGGCGGAGAACGCCGTGGAGCGCCAGGACCTCCAGGTCACGACGGATCGTCGCGCCGGAGGCGCCGCATTCGGCCATGAGCTCATCGACCGACACCTGGTCCCGGTGGCGCAACAACTCGCCGATGCGCCGGTGGCGCTCCTCAGTGGTCATGAACAAATGCTAACGGATCGTGATCACTTAATCATTTCCTGCGCGAACGTACCCACGCTTCCTCACGTTTCGCACGGAAAACGCCAACCCTCTCTCATCATCTGAGAGAGGGTTGGCGTGAAACGTGCAGGACGTGAGGGTGTCCCTACGTTCTTCGTCAAGGGGTTAGCGGTGTTTTGGGATGATAGAGCGTGCCGTCGCGGAGCATGGCGTAGAGGGTGTCGCAGCGGCGGCGGGCGAGGGCGATGAGGGCTTGGTTGTGGCGTTTGCCTTCGGCGCGTTTGCGGTCGTAGTAGGCCCTGGAGAGCGTGCTCCGCCGGCTGGCACGCACCAGGAACGTGCCGGCAGCGGCGGTGCAGGCCAACCGCGACATCGCGGCGGTGCAGTCCGACGCTCCGCTCGACGTCGTCGAACCCGACATGCGGTTCCACACCAGCCTGATCGACGCCGTGGGCAATGAACGCATCAGCAGGATGTACCGCTCGCTCGTGGGCGAGGTGCGGCTGTGCATGGTCCGGGTCCAGTCCCTGCACCTGCTGGACACTGCGCTGATCCGGGCCGAACACCAGAAAATCCTCGAACTGATCGAGGCCGGCCAGGGTGAGGCCGCGGCCGATCTGCTCGACGAGCACCTGGGGCGCGCCCGGGAACGGCTGGTAGACGCCATGGGGGGAACCGCCGGGCCGGAGGCCGAGCAGTCGTCCGGGCTGCTGCCGGAGTAGTCCGTCCCACCCGTCAGGGAACGCGGGGTCACGTATCGCCCATTCCCGCGGGATTTATGGGTGACAGGTGACCGCGTTGCTGTTGGTCAGCGGGCGCGTTCGACGCGCTTTTCGTCCCAGACGGGCTCGGCCGACTCGTAGACCTTGCCGTCGGAGCCGAAGACCAGGAAGCGGTCGAAGGTCCGGGCGAACCAGCGGTCATGCGTGACGGCCAGGACCGTTCCCTCGAAGTGGTCGATGGCGCGCTCGAGCGCCTCGGCCGAGTGCAGGTCCAGGTTGTCCGTGGGCTCGTCGAGCAGCAGCAGCGTGGCTCCGGAGAGCTGCAGCAGCAGGATCTGGAACCGGGCCTGCTGCCCGCCGGAGAGCGACTCGTATTTCTGCTCCGACTGCGGCGCCAGACCGTAGCCGTCGAGCGCCCCGGCCGCGGCCTCGCGGCCCATCCCCGAACGGTGTTCGTCGCCGCGGTGCAGGATTTCCAGCAGGGTCTTGCCCAGAAGATCGGGCCGGATGTGGGTCTGGGCAAAGAAACCGGGGCGGATGCGCGCGCCGAGTTTCACGGTGCCGTCGTGGGGGACTTCGGCGATGTCGACGTCGGACACCGGCAGGTGCTCCCGCTCCGGGTCGGTGCCCCCGGTGGCGAGCAGGCGCAGGAAGTGGCTCTTGCCGGAGCCGTTAGAGCCGAGCACGCCGACGCGGTCACCGAACCAGACCTCGGTGGAGAAGGGCTTCATCAGCCCGGTGAGTCCCAGCTTTTCGGCCACGACGGCGCGCTTGGCGGTCCGTCCGCCCTTGAGCCGCATCTGCACGTTCTGTTCGATCGGCAGCGCCTCGGGCGGACCGGCTTCGAGGAACTTCGCCAGGCGGGTCTGCGCGGCGTGGTACCGGTTGGCCATGTCGGAGCGGAACGCGGCCTTGTTCTTGTACATGTTGACGAGTTCCTTGAGCTTCACGTGCTCCTCGTCCCAGCGCTTCCGGAGTTCCTCGAAGCGGGCGTTCCGGTCCGCGCGGGCTTCCACGTAGGAGCCGAAGCCGCCGCCGTGGATCCAGGCGCCGGCGCCGTTAATGCCCGGTTCGAGGGTCACGATGCGGCCCGCGGCATTGTTCAGCAGTTCCCGGTCGTGGCTGATGAAGAACACGGTCTTCTTCGACTCGTTGAGTTTGGCCTCGAGCCAGCGCTTGCCCGGGACGTCGAGGTAGTTGTCCGGTTCGTCGAGGAGCAGCAGCTCATCGGGGCCGGCGAAGAGCGCCTCGAGCACCAGCCGTTTCTGCTCGCCGCCGGAGAGGCTCGACGCCGGGCGGTGCTGCGCGCGGTCGAAGGGCAGGCCGAGCGCGGCCATGCAGACTTCATCCCAGACGGTCTCGACGTCGTACCCGCCGGCGTCGCCCCAGTCCACGATGGCCTGCGCGTAGGCCATCTGGGTGGGCTCGTCGTCGTGCTCCACCATGGCCAGCTCCGCCGCGTCCACGGTGCGGGCGGCGGCGGCCAGGGCGGGCGGGGCGGCGGAGACCAGCAGGTCGCGGACGGTGGATTCGTCCCGGACCTGTCCGACAAACTGGCGCATGATGCCCATGTTGCCGGAACGGCCGATCACGCCTTCATCCGCGATGAGGTCGCCGGAAATGATCCGGAACAGCGTCGTCTTGCCGGTTCCGTTGGGTCCGATCAGCGCCGTTTTGGTCCCGTCCGGGACCTTGAAGGTCACGCCGTTGAGCAGCTGGGTGCCGTCGGAGAGGAAGTAATCGATGTTGGAAACGTCAATATGAGCCACACTTCCATCCTCCCACGGCCGCCGTTCGGGCTCGGGAGCTGGCGGCGGCTAGCCCATCACCAGAAGATCCGGCCGGCGTGCTGCCCACGGCCGAACCGCTTCGACGGCGGCACCAACCGTGAAGACCATGGCGTCATCGAACGGATGGCCCACGATCTGGACGCCTGTGGGGATGCCGCAGTCGGCCATTCCGCTGGGTACCGCGAGCACGGGGCAGCGGTTGGCGATGTTGAACGGTGCCGTCATGTGGCCCTGCCAGTAGTGGTCGAGCCGTACGCCTCCCGCGGCGTCGATCCCGTCGAGGTACATGCCGTCGGCGTCGAGGGCCGCAACGGCGGAGGCGGGGCAGATCAGGGCATCGAAGCCAGCCATCGCGGCGGCAAGCTCGGCCTGAATACGGGTCTCCGCCCGGAGCCCGTCGATGAAGCGGTTCTCCCCGGCCGCTTTGCGCGCGTCGGCCATGAAGCGCCGGGTATAGGGGGCAAGCAGCTCCGGTGAATTCGCCGTCTCGTCTTCCATGGCCGGACCCAGCAGGTAGCCAAAATGGGTGAACATCGTCCGGCTGATGTCCTCCGTCGTCCAGGGCAGCTCGATCTCCTCCACCACGGCGCCCGCGGAGCGCAGGGCGGACGCCACGGCGCGGGTGTTCACTTCGACGTCCGCAGCGACCGGGTAATTCCCCAACCGGATGCACAGTGCGATGCGCAGGCCGGCCACCGACGTGGCTCCGGTCGGCAGCGGTGAAAGCGCCAGACCGCCGTCGAGCGAAGCGTGGTCCCCGGGATGCCGGCCGGCCATGACGTTGGCCAGCAGTGCCGTGTCAGCCACGGTCCGTGCCATCGGGCCGTCACCCCGGTAGTGGTCCGCGGCGAGCGGAGCGAGGCCCGGAATCCGTCCGTACGGCGCCTTGTAGCCGACAGTCCCCGTGAATGATGCCGGGAGCCGGGTTGAGCCGGCGATGTCGGAAGCCGTGGCGAGCGGAGCGAGACCGGCGGCCAACGCCGCCCCGGAGCCGCCCGAAGAGCCGCCCGGAGAGTACTGCAGGTTCCACGGGTTGCGGGTGACACCCCACAGGGGGCTGTGGGTGACTGTGGCGCAACTGTATTCCGGTGTTGTCGTGCGCGCATGAATGATCCCACCGGCACGCCGGACTCTTTCGATCACAGGATGGTCCGCTGTCGCACGCTCCTCCTTGTGGGCGAGGAGCCCCTGTGAGAGCGTGCGTCCCTTGAGCCCGTGCTTTTCCTTAGCCGCTACCGGCAATCCGAGCAGCGGCGTCAGGTTCCGGCCGCGAGCATAGCTGGCGGCCGCCTGCCGGGCGGCAGGAAGTGCTTCCTCGAACAGGGTTTCCGTCAGCGCATTGATGCCTCCGTTGACGTCTTCAGCCCTGGCCACCACCGCCTCCAGCAGTTCCACAGGGGACAGTTCCCTTGTTCGGAAGAGCCGGAGTGCCGCTGTGGCGTCGAGGTAGTGCAGTTCCGTCATGCCACGCCCGCCGACGGCACGGCGGAGGACTCGGCGAGGGCCCCGCCGATGAGCTGGCGGGCGACCCCCGTGAGCATGTCCACTCCGGTCACCATGTCGGCGTCGGTGGTGAACTCCCGCTCGCAGTGCGATACGCCGTCCACACTGGGGATGAAAAGCATCACTGACGGGGCAACGGTGTTCATGGCAACCGAATCGTGTCCGGCCATGGTCTGAATACGCCGCGAGGAGAGGCCCAGGTCGGCTGCCACCTTGTCCGCGAGTTCCAGGCCTGCTTCGGGGAAACGGCGGATGGGGCGGATGTCAAAGTCCTTGACGATGACCTTGATGTCGTGCGCACGGGCCAGCACGTCGATGTCCGCAATGAGCTTGGCGCGGGCCGCCTTGACGATGTCGGGATCCCCAGAGCGAAGGTCCGCTACGAGATGCACCCTGCGCGCCACAACGATAGGCGAGTTTGGTTCCAGCGTCAGCTGCCCCACGGATGAGACCAGCGCCTCTTCTGCGAAATCCTGAGTGACGTCGTGGACCATGAGGATGATCTTGGATGCGGCCACCAGGGCGTCGTGCCGGTCGGCCATGGCCGTCGCTCCCGTGTGCGACTGCTCGCCCAGCACTTCGATGTCCAGTTTCTGGGTGTACCAGCTGCTGTCGACCAGGCCGATCGTGATCCCCTCTCGCTCCAGGATCCGTCCCTGCTCGATGTGGATTTCCGCGTAGCTGGCGACCGCGGGCCCTTCGGACGTGCCGAGGTACCCGATGCCATCCAGCGCCTCGCGAACGGTGATGCCCTGCAGGTCTGCGACATCCAGCATCCGATCCTGTGGCAGTAATCCGGCGAAGACCGAGCTTCCCATGATGCTCGGGGCGAAGCGGCCGCCCTCCTCGTTAAACCAGTTGACGACCGCCAGGTTGAACCGGGGCACCGCGCCGCCTTCTGCGATCTCGGCGTCGAGGCGCCGGGCAGCGTGCAGCGCGGCGATGACACCGTACGCACCGTCGAAACGGCCACCGAGCGGCTGGCTGTCCAAGTGCGAGCCCATGAGCACGTACGGCGCCCCCGGTGTCCATTCCAGCAGCCCGAACATGTTGCCGATTCCGTCCACCCGGAGTTCCCATCCGGCGTCGCGCACCCAGCCGGCGAACCAGTCGCGTGTTTGCGCATCGTCCGCCGTGGCCGCCTGCCGGTCGACACCGTCGTTGGGTGTGGCGCCGATGGTCGCTACGTGGTGGAAGTCTTCGAGGAAAGTTGCTGAGTTCATGGGAAGTCCTTTGTGTGTTGCGGTGGCGTGGGAGAGGCGGCGGGCTTAGCCCATGCGCCCGCGCGTCTCGGGGACCTTGGTGAAGAGCACCAGAAGGAGCACAACGAGGGCAGCAGCCGCCATATAGAAGCCGGGTGCGTGGGGTACCCCGGTAGCGCCCACGAGGGCCGTACCGATGAATGGTGCGGTGCCGCCGAAGAGCGCGTAAGCGCCGTTGTAGCTGATCGCCGCCGACGTGAAGCGCGTTCGGGTCGTGAAGATCTCGACGAAGAAGGTGTAGCAACCGCCGCCGTAGATGCAGAGCGCGACGACGAAGAGTGCCTGACCCAGCAGTGCGAGGGGCAGACTGCCGCTCGTCACGAGCATGAAGCTTGGAACCGAGAACAAGGCCAGGGCGGCCGAACCTGCAATGAGCATCGGCTTACGCCCGAAGCGGTCGCTGAGCCGGCCGCCGATGGGAAGCAACACTGCGTAGAGGGCCAGGGCTGCGGCATTGGCCAGGAGCGATTGCTCGCGGCTCAGGTGTCCGGTGGTCTGGACGTAGGACACGAAATACGCCGAGAGGAAGTAGAAGCCCATCGCGGTGAGACCCATGACGAAAATGACCTGCACCATGCGGAGCCGGTTTTCGCGGAAGGCTTCCCGGACCGGGCTGAATTCCTTGGTCTGGGCCGCTTTGGCCTCGTTGAACGCGTCGCTTTCCACCGTGCGGCTGCGGATCCAGACGCCGAAAAGTGCCAGTGGCAACGCCAGCAGGAACGGCAGGCGCCAGCCCCACGCCATGAAGGATTCGTTCGACATGGACTGACTGAGGATGAGGATCATCGACCCCGCAAAGACCGAGGGCAGGGCGGTGGCAGCGATAGTGATGTTGAGCCAGAATCCGCGGCTCTTGACGGGGGCATGTTCGAAGACAAACGACGGAGCTCCCACGGATTCTCCGCCGGCGGAGAAGCCCTGGATGAGGCGGCAGAGGACCAGGAGGACTGGTGCCCAGGCACCTATCTGGCCGTAGGTCGGGAGCAACCCCATCAGTGCGGTTGCCCCGCCAATGGCAATGAGGGTGATGGTCAGGACCCGGCGTCGGCCGATCCGGTCACCCAGGGCTCCGAAGAACAACCCGCCGATGGGGCGGACCACGAACGCCACGCCAAAAGTGGCGAAGGTGGCCAGCATGGCCGTGACGGGATTGCTGCCCGGAAAGAAGAGCTGCGAGAAGATGACGGCGGTAAGTCCGTAAAGGGTGAAGTCGTAGAACTCGATGAACTGGCCGATACTGCCTCCGGCCAGAACCCTCTTCTGCATTTTGGTGATGGGTGCGACGGCGGGGGCGGACTTCTGGTCCAGCGTCGTGGTTGTCGTTGTGGTCCCGGAGACCGGTGGCTGGTCCTGGATGTCGTTGATCGTCATGACAGCCACGCTAGAGTCGCCGTGTTTCGGAAGTCCTGTGACGTGTTACGGCCGCGGGAAATGAAATCTGCCCGTGTTGCCGCGGTGTTGCCGGAATGCCCCGGCCCGGACATGTCTCGGACACGTGGGGCGTGAATCGGAACCATTGAATCTCCTTTGATCAACATGGCTTTCGCGCTGAGGAACTCGGCATCGGCCGAAGCGGCGGGGTTTATCTCGCTGGAGAATCTCCGCCATCACCGCACTGCAGCAACTGTGTGTGATTCCACTCACATCTGTCCAATTGATAGTTTTGGGCAGACCGATCGCTTTTATCGATGCGGGAACCCCGGACTTGCTGGCCTGTGGGCGCGGTTTAGTGCCGCGCGGCCCCGTAGAGGCGGATGCACGTCTGCTCGAACGCCAATGCCCTGCGGGTCGGCGTAACTCCCTCCGGCCGGACCAGCATCACTTCAATCGGAGGGAAATCGTCGGTCAGGGTGAGCGCCACAACCCTGCCCCCGGAGTACGTCAGGTCGCTGTGGAGTCGCTGGTTGAGCATGGCGTATCCGTGGCCCTTCGCGACAAACGACCGGACCGTTTCGTAGCCGGCGAATCGGTGCCGGACATTGGGCGTCACTCCGGCGATGGCATAGAGCTGCTCGTAATATTCCCGGCTGTGGGGCAGGTCCAGCACCACTGAGGGTTCGCCGTCGAGGTCCTTCAGCGCGATGCTCCGCTCGGGGCGGGACGCCGCGGGATGCTCGGCGTGGACCAGGACATGTGGCGGCACACGCTCCAGAACGGTGCGAATGAATCCGCGGCCCAGACCGTGGCCGTACATCAGCGCCACGTCGCACTGCCCCTCCACCAGGGCGGTCTGCAGGGTCGCCAGATCAGCTTCAAGGAATGAGACCTCGACCCCAGGGTGCTGGCCCTCGAAGGTCTGAAGAATTGCCGGAAGCCGGAACGGTGCCAACGGCGAAAAGACGCCGACTTTGAGCTCGCCGACCAGGCTCGTTGCCAGCCCACGGGCCGACTCGTACAGCGAATCGGCGTGCTCGAGCAACACCTTGATGTCCTGGACCAACTGCCGGCCGGCCGGCGTCAATCGCAGGCCGCGCGTCCGTAGGCGCACGAACAACTGCGTGGCCAGGCTGGCTTCAAGCTGCGCCATCGCGGTGGAGAGCGTGGACTGGGTCACCAGCAGCCGTTCGGCCGCGGCTGTCATGTTTTCGAGCTCTGCCACCACCGCGAAATACCGGAGCTGGGTCAGGGTAAAGGGCTTGGACAATTGTCAGTGCTCGCATTCAGCGTAGATCCGCACGGTCACAGGGTTCGCAGCCGGTGCAGGAGGAGGGCGACGTGCAACGAAGTTCGTGATTCGGCGTCGTCCAGGTCGACGCCGAGGAGCTCCTCAAGACGGCCCAGCCGAGCGTAAAGCGTCGGCCGGCTAAGGTAGCCGTTGCGGGCAAGGGCGGCCTTGTTGCCACCGGACTCAAGGTACCGTCCAAGCAGGTCGAGGTACCCCTCCGCCCCGCGGGCCTCTGCATGCAGGACGGACGCCAGCTCCGACTCGACGAACTGCTGAACGCGCGGGTCATGGCGCAGCAGGGCGAGGAGACCGCGAAGCCGGACATCTGTGGCGCGGTAGAACGGTTTCCCGCCGTCCCGCAGGGTTGCCGCCGTCTCGGCGACGTGCGCGGCCTCGTCGACGCCCGCGGCAGCCTCCAGCAGGGACCCGCTGGGGCGCCCGACACCCATGCTCCAGCTCAGCACCGGGCCGCCTCCGGCTCCAGCACCGCCGGACGGCCGGGCCTGCCCGGCAACGGCCCGGGCGAGCTGCTGCAGCACCGCATCCTCGAGCTGCCGGGCTGGGAGGCCCAGAAGCATGCCCACCGAACCGGAGCGGATGCTGGCCGTCAGGGCGGTGCTGGAACTGGCCTTGAGTGTCCGGGCCAGCAGCTCCAGTAGTTCCCGCTCGTCCTGCTGGCCGGCGAGCGGATCGCCCGGCGGAGGCACTGCGCCGTGCCCGGCCGACTGATGTGCCGCAGTGGTCCGGAACACCACCGGGACGTAAAACGGTGAGCGCTTCAGGCCCAGCGACGCGGCACGCGCCAGGGCTTCGGCGTCGCTCAGCCCGCGGGGCTGGCGCAGGGCGTTGAGCAGACCCGCCTGCGCCTGCTGGCTCAGTTCGAGCCGGTCCCGTTCCGCCAGGCGGTTGATGGCCAGGGTCTGTGCCGCCCGCTCCAGCACCATAGCGGCCGTCTCGTCGTCGTGGACCGGTACGGGAACTACCAGGCGGCCCCACAGTTGCGGCCGCACGCCCACTGGCGCCTGAAGCCAATCCTCAGGACCGGTCCGTGCCGTCGACGCCGGCGACGGCGTAGTCCGGGACCGCCGCTCCCAGTCATCGAGCAGTTCCGCCGTCGCCAGCTGCCGGGAAGAGTAAGCGAGCACCAGGTGGGAAAGGTCCTCCAGAACGACCGGGGCACCGATCATCATCGCCGCCTGCTCCACGACCTCCTGCGTCCCCGCGCTTTCCAGGCTCAGCACGGTAAAGGCTTCGTGGACGTCCCGCGCCCTTTCCACGCGCTCCAGCTGCTCGGCAACGATCATCCGATGCACCACCTCCGTAACCTCCACGAAGCGCACCCGCCGTTCCACCACGATCACAGGCAGTGCCGTGCCGAGTGCGGCAGTTCGCAGGGAATCCATGCTTCGCGTTCGGTTTCCGATGACTTCCACAATCAAGCCCGAGGCTCCAGCCTCCCCCAGCGACCGGATAAACGAGGCGGTGCTCCCAGGGGCCTTTTCCAGCTCAAGACCCGTGGTGAGCACGAGCTCTCCGCCGGACAGCAGCCCCGAAATGTCGAGGACTTCGCTCACATGGACCCAGCGGACAGGGTTATCCAGCGCTGCTTCGCCGCCGAGGATCCTCGGACCAGACTCGCGCAGCACGGCAAGATCAAGGATGGAGCGCACGGTGGGCAACATTTACAAAGTGTAAAGCACGCCATAGTTTCCTTTACACATCGGCACTTATGGCGTGACTCCGTGCCGGAGACACTGGACGCAAGACACCCGCCCTTTCCGCACGAGGAGAATTACTTGAACAACATCGAGCACTGGATCAACGGCAGCTACGTTCCGGCCGGCAGCCGGACAGCGCCGGTAACCAACCCGGCGACGGGAAAGGTGACCGGCCAGGTCTCCCTGGCCAGCCAGGAAGAGAGCCACGCCGCCGTCGCAGCGGCCAAAGCCGCGTTCCCCGCCTGGCGGGACACTTCCATCGCCCGCCGCACACAGATCCTCTTCGCCTTCCGCGAACTGCTCAATGCCCGAAAAGGCGAGATCGCCGCCATCATCACGTCCGAGCACGGCAAGGTCCTGGATGATGCCCTCGGCGAGGTGACCCGCGGGCAGGAAGTCGTGGAGTTCGCCTGTGGCATCCCGCACCTGCTCAAAGGCAGCTACACGGAGAACGCGTCCACCAATGTGGATGTCCACTCGATCCGGCAGGCACTGGGACCGGTCGCTATCATCAGCCCGTTCAACTTCCCTGCCATGGTGCCCATGTGGTTCTTCCCACTCGCCATCGCCGCCGGGAACACGGTCGTTATCAAGCCCAGCGAAAAGGACCCCACGGCCATCAACTGGATGGCCGAACTCTGGAAGGAAGCCGGACTTCCGGACGGCGTGTTCAATGTCCTGCATGGCGACAAGGTGGCCGTCGACGCCCTACTGAACCACGCCGACATCAAGGCGGTTTCCTTCGTCGGATCCACGCCGATCGCCAAGTACGTCTACCAGACAGCCACCGCCAATGGAAAGCGCGTGCAGGCTCTCGGCGGCGCCAAGAACCACATGATTGTCCTGCCCGACGCCGACCTCGACCTCGCTGCCGACGCCGCCGTGAATGCAGGATTCGGTTCGGCGGGCGAACGGTGCATGGCCATCTCGGCACTCCTCGCAGTTGGCGGCATAGCCGATGAGCTCGTGGCGAAAATTGCGGAGCGTACGCGGTCGCTCCGGACGGGCGACGGCCTGCGTGGCTGCGACATGGGCCCCCTTGTCACGGCGGTCCACCGCGACAAGGTTGCGGGCTACGTCGATGCCGGAGAGGCCTCCGGCGCCACCCTGGTGGTCGACGGACGCAACGTGGCCCCCGACTCGGAAGGTGATGGCTTCTTCGTCGGCCCCACGCTCTTCGACAACGTCACCCCGGACATGTCCATCTACCGAGACGAGATCTTCGGCCCCGTACTGTCCGTGGTCCGGGTTGACAGTTACGAGCAGGCGCTGGAGCTGATCAACACCAACCCCTATGGCAACGGCACCGCGATCTTCACAAACGACGGCGGCGCGGCCCGCCGTTTCGAGAACGAGGTGGAGGTCGGCATGGTGGGCATCAACGTCCCGGTTCCCGTTCCGATGGCCTACTACTCGTTCGGCGGCTGGAAGAACTCGCTCTTCGGCGACACGCATGCCCACGGCACCGAAGGCGTCGGATTCTTCACCCGCGGAAAGGCCGTGACCTCCCGCTGGCTCGACCCGAGCCACGGCGGCATCAACCTGGGCTTCCCGCAGAACGCCTGATCGGCACGTCACTAGAAAGGCAACCACCATGACCTCAACTATGGACAGCGGCATCCGGCCGGCCCGCGACACCGCCGACGCCGCGCGCCGCGCCTACGAATTGGACCGCAAGCATGTCTTCCATTCCTGGTCCGCCCAGGACCTCCTTGACCCCATGGTCATCACCGCGGCCCAGGGATCCCACGTATGGGACGGTGAGGGCAATAAGTATCTGGACTTCTCCTCGCAGCTGGTCAACACCAACATTGGCCACCAGCACCCCGCGGTCGTGTCCGCGATCGCAGCCCAGGCCGCAAAACTTTGCACCGTCGCGCCGAGTTACGTCAATGACGCCCGCTCCGAGGCTGCACGCCTGATCGCGGAGCGGACCCCGGGCGAACTGGACAAGATCTTCTTTACCAACGGCGGCGCGGACGCCAATGAGCACGCCGTCCGCATGGCCCGGCTCCACACCGGCCGTCACAAGGTCCTCTCGGCCTACCGCTCGTACCATGGCGGCACCCAGCTCGCCGTGAACCTCACCGGGGATCCGCGCCGCTGGGCCAGTGACACCGCCAGCACCGGCACCATCCACTTCTTCCCGCCCTACCTGTACCGCACCGCGTTCCATTCCACGACGCAGGAAGAGGAAAGCCAGCGCGCCCTGGAACACCTGGAGCAACTGGTTAGCTTCGAGGGTCCGTCCACGATCGCGGCGCTGATCCTCGAATCGATTCCGGGGACCGCCGGCATCTACCTGCCCCCGCCCGGCTACCTCCAGGGCGTCCGGGAACTGTGCAACCGCCATGGCATCGTCCTCATCGCCGATGAGGTCATGTCAGGCTTTGGCCGGGCCGGCAAGTGGTTCGCCATCGAACACTTCGATGTCGTGCCGGACCTGCTCACCTTCGCCAAGGGCGTGAATTCCGGCTATGTCCCCCTGGGTGGCGTGGCCATCAGTCCAGAAATCGCGGCCACTTTCGGCAAGCGGGTCTACCCCGGCGGCCTGACCTACTCCGGCCACCCGCTGGCGACGGCGGCCGCTGTGGCCACGATCAACGCCATGGAGGATGAGCAGACCGTGCAACATGCTGCCTTCCTCGGTGAGACGGTGATCGGACCGGCTCTGGCCGGTTTCGCGGACAAACACGTATCGGTCGGCGAGGTGCGCGGAACAGGGGTCTTCTGGGCCATCGAGCTGGTCAAGGACCGCAGGACCCGCGAACCGATGGCCGCCTACGGTGCCTCCAGCCCGGAAATGAACCAGCTTGTGGCTGCCTGCAAGTCCCGCGGGCTCCTGCCCTTCGCCAACTTCAACCGGATCCACGTGGTGCCCCCCTGCAACACCCTGGTGGAGGATGCCCGGGCCGGACTCTCCATCCTGGATGAAGTACTGGACCTCGCGGACGGTTTCGCCGCCTGAGACGCTCACTCACGTCTCGCAACACCTAAACGGACGCTCCCCCACGCCGAGTGAGGGAGCGTCCGCCGTTTCGTCCCCAAAGGTGAGGGACCGACGGCGTTAGCCTGCGGCGGTGAGGAACTCCTTCAGCAGCGGTCCGGAGACGGTGGCGCCCAAACCGCCTTCCTCGACGAACACGGCGACGGCGAGGTCCCCGTGCACGGCCACGATCCAGGCGTGGGTCTTGGGCGGGTCCTCGCCGCCGAACTCGGCGGTACCGGTCTTCGCCGCCACCGGAGCGCCCGGGACGGACGCGAGGAAGCCGGTGTGCCCGGACGTGACCACGGCACGCATCATCTCCGCCAGGGCGGCGGCCTCGGCTGCGGTGACCGGCGTGCCGGAGGCTGACGCCGGGGCCGGGGCCGGTGCGGAAGCTGACGGCGTGGAAGCGGCGGAGGGGGTGGCTGAGGCGCCGGTGGCTGCCGCCTCATCGGATCCGGGGTTCAGTACGAGCTGCGGTGACACGGGCGCACCTTTCGCGACCGAGCCCGCCATCATGGCGGCGGCCAGCGGGGACAGAAGCACCTTGCCCTGGCCGATCATCGAGGCGGCGTGCTCGGTCCCCGTCGCCTCGCCCGGAACCGAGCCCAGAAACGCGAAGGCCCCCAGCGCCGGGGCTTCCACAGCGACGCCGAGGGACGTGGCAGCCGCTTCCAGCTGGGCCTGGCTGACAGTGTCCCGGGCGTTGATGAACGCGGTGTTGCAGGAGTGCGCGAAGGCATCGCGCAGGGTCACGGACCCCAGCGAGGAGTCGGGGTAGCCTTCGGCGTTCTTGAAGGTCCGGCCGTCGACGGTCAGCGTGGCGGGGCACTCCACCGTAGACTCCGGGGTCATGCCGTTGCGGATCATGGCCAGGGAATCCACGATCTTGAAGATGGAACCAGGGGCGTACTGCCCCAGCAGCGCGGTGTCGTAGCCGTTGCTGCCCGGTCCGGAGGCGGCGGCCAGGACGGCGCCGCTGGAGGGCCGGAGCGCGACAATGGCCGACGCCGGGCCCACCTTTCCCAGGATGTCCTCAGCGAGTTGCTGGAGGGTGGGATCCAACGTCGTTTTCAGCGGCGTGCCCACCTTCATCTCGAGCTGGAAGACGGCCCGGCGGCCGCCGTTGGGCAAGGTCTGCCGTTCCTCGGCGGTGAGGCCGGCCTTTTCGGCATAGACCTGGATTCCGTTAGTGCCGCGCAGTTGCGCGTCGTATTGCTGCTGCAGGCCGCCGGTGCCCGTGGTGTCCCCGGCGTTAAGCGCACCGCCGGATTTCTCGATCTGTTCGGCGTTCGCCTCGGCTGCGGTGCCCAGCAGCGCGCGGGCGAAGGTGCGGGTGGGTGCCAGCGGCAGGGAGTCCAGGATGGCGCGGGCGCCGGGAATCTCACCGATCTGGTCGTCGGTGATGGTCCGGCCGTCCTCGCGCAGGGTAATCGCGGTGACGAAGGCCTCGGGGCCGGCCGCCTGGACCTGCTGGGTGTAGGCCGCAGGGTCCACTCCCACCAGCTGGGCGAGCTGGGCCGCGGACACCGCGGGATCGGCGGAGGCCAGCAGGGGCTTGTCGATGCCGACGTTCACGACCGGCCGGTAGGTGACCAGTTTGGCGTCACCGGCGCCCAGGATCTCCGCCCGCGCCGGCGACTGGGACATGGTGCCGAGGATTTCACCTGCGGCCAGCCCGGGCACCAGGGTGGCCGGGCTCCAGACGGTCAGCCACTTATCGCCGGACTTCTTCAGCTCGGCGGAGGTGGTGTATTTCCACTCCCCGGAGCCGATCTTCCAGCTGTAGTTCAGCGGGACCGTGGCTGTGCCGGATTCCAGCGTCAGCTCTCCGCTTTCCACCACGGGCTTGGCCGGGCCCAGTGCCTTGAATACCTCGTTGAGCTGCTCATTGGCCGCGCCGGAGTCCTTGCCTTCAAAAGCTACGGAGCCGACGTCGAGCGCCGAGACAGCGGACGCAAGCTGCCTGGCCGCGTCACGCGCACCCGCGCTTCCGTCGTCGCAGGACACCAACGAGGCGCCCAGAATGAGACCAACAAGGACAGCTGACAGTTTCGATATTTTCCCCACCGCGCCATTATGCCCCGTGCCGCAGACAAAGCCCTTGTCACAATGCGCTGTCACAATCTCCCCGGCGGCCGGGAAGGAGCACGGCGGCGCAGGAAGGCGCCGGCGGCGGCCGGACTCAGAAGCGCCGGATGATCCTGCGCTGCGCGGCCACGGAGATCGCCGCCGTGCGGTTGTCCACGCCGAGCTTGCCGTAGATGTGCACAAGGTGGGTCTTGACCGTTGCCTCGGAGATAAACAACTGCTTCGCGATGGCCCGGTTACCCAGGCCGGTGGCCAGCAGCTCCAACAGCTGGATTTCGCGCGCGGACAGGGCGGGTTCGGGATTGCGGATCCGCCCCATCAGCCGGGCGGCCACCTCGGGGGCCAGCGCGGTCTGGCCGGCCGCCGCGGAGAGCACCGCCTGGCGGATCTGCTCCGGCGGGGCGTCCTTGAGCATGTAGCCGCTCGCTCCGGCTTCCACGGCCGCGAGGATGTCGGCGTCGGAATCGTAGGTGGTGAGGATGAGCACGGGCGGGGCCGGCTGGCCGGCCTCGCCCGCCTTGATCCTTCCGGTCGCCGTGACGCCGTCCATGCCGGCGCCCATCTGCAGATCCATCAGGACGACGTCGACCGGCTCGCCGAGCGTATGGAGCCGGGAGAGCTCGGCGAGGGCTGCGCCGCCGTCGGCCGCCTCGGCGACAACGGTGAGGCCCTCGAAATCGCCCAGCATGGCCCTCAGCCCGGCCCGGACCACCGGGTGATCGTCCACCAGCAGGACGCGGATGTCGTTCATGCTGGGTTCCCTGCCGAGGAGTCTCCGAGCGGGAGCCGGATGGCCACCACCGTGCCTTCGCCGGGCCCGGACTCGATGTCGAGGCTGCCGGAAAGCGCGGTCACCCGTTCCTGGAGCGATCTGAGCCCGTAGCCCGAGCCGTCGGGGCGCTCCGCGGGGCCTGTGACCGCCGAAGGGTCGAAGCCTGCGCCGTCGTCGTAGATATCCATCGCCACTTCGCTACCCAGGAAGGACAGGGTCACGACGGCGGAGCCGGCCCGGGCGTGCACCCACACGTTCGCGAGGCTTGACTGCGCGGCCCGCAGCAAGGTGGTGCGGTACGGGTTGGGCAGATCCACCGGGGTTCCCTCCAGGTCGAAGCGGCAGCGCAGCCGGGTGCCGCGGGCGGCCGCCTCGGTCTCGGTCTTTTCGCAGAGCCGGCGCAGGCTGTTGACCAGGGGATCCTCTGCCGGACTTCCCGCCGGATTCTCCGCCGGGATCTCCGCTGGATTCCCCGCCAGGGCGGGGGGCTGCAGGCCGCGGACGAAGTTCCGGGCCTCGGCCAGGTTGGCCGAGGCGGTCTCCTGAACCGTCCGGAGCCGGTCACGGGCCGTGGCGGTGTCCCCGTCATCGAGGGACTTTTCCGCCGAGCGGCCCATCAGCACGATGCTGGAGAAACCCTGGGCCAGGGTGTCATGGATTTCGCGGGCCAGCCGTGCCCGCTCGGCCAGCGTGCCGGCGTCGTGCTGGCTGCGGGCAAGTTCGGCGCGGGTGCGGCGCAGCTCCTCGGCGGCGAGCCGCTGCTTTTCGGCTTCAAGGTACAGCGCCCGGTACGCCAGCCCGGTAACCACGGCAAAGGCAGCCCCGAACGCCGGTCCCAGCACCATCGGCAGCTGCAGGGCGCCGCCGTCCGCGCCGGAATTGTGGAACCACAGCGCCACGATGACCAGCACGGTGCTCAGCGCGATCGCCGGCAGCGCCAGCCGCAGCGGCAGCACGTGCAGCTGCAGGAAAAAGAGCGGGAAGGCCAGCCAGACGAAGTCGGCGCTGGCCCAAATCAACAGCAGCCAGAGCAGGCAGACGGCCCCCAGCCACACGTGCGCATACGGCCGGGGATCGAACCGGGACGGATCCGTGGAGTGGCGTTTCTCCAGGACTGTGCCCAGCAGGTAGACCGCCGCGAGAATCAGCGCGAGGCCCAGGGCGAGCCAGCCCGTGCCCTGCAGGCCGGTGCCGAACAGCCGCACCAGGGCAACCAGGAGCAGGACCGCGAAGCCGCTGTGAAGGCACACCCGAAGGACGCGCAGGATCACCGCGGCATCCGGTGTGCCGGCGGTCCCTGCCGGCGTGCTGCGGGCCTTGTCGTCCATACTTTCAGCGTAGTGCCGGGGCGAGCCGATTCCGGTCGAACAGCCTGCCGCGGGGCCACTATCAACCTTTTGGTGGACCCACGGGTCAACCACTCCGGCACCCAAGTCCCCACCGGGCGGGCGATGCCGACGACGCGGCACAGCGGGAGGCTTGGAACGAGGTCACAACCCCCTCGAAAAGGACTGTCATGTATCTCGCTCTCCGCGACCTCCGCTTTGCCAAAGGACGCTTTATTCTGATGGGCGGGGTCGTCGCGCTCATCACCCTGCTGCTCGTGCTGCTCTCCGGACTCACCGCCGGTCTGGGCAACCAGTCGACGTCGGCCCTCGCCGCACTCCCCGCGGACCAGATTGTCTTCGGGGCCCCCGCCGGAGACAGCGCCAAGGCGTCGTTTACCGAGTCCGAGGTCACCCGCGGGCAGTGGTCGGCGTGGGACTCCCGGGAAGGCGTGGCGCACGCCCAGCTGCTGGGCATCAGCCAGAGCCGGTTCCAGGCGATTGGCCCCGCGGGCGCCCCTTCCGGGACGGCCAGCGTGGCAGTCTTCGGCACGGAGGGCAGCGGCCTGGCTCCGGCCCCCGTAGCCGAGGGCACGGTCGTGATCGGAAACAGCCTCGCCGAGGAACTCCGGCTGCGGGCCGGCAGCGTAGCCACGGTGGGCGGAACCGAACTGACCGTCTCCGCCGTCGTCCCGGACCAGTGGTACTCCCACACCGGAGTTGTCTGGACCACCCTCGGCGACTGGCGGACGCTGGCCCACATCGCAGGCGCTGAGGCTGCCGCGACCGTCATCGCGGTCACCGCCGACGACGGACAGGCGCTCGACGTCGATGCCGCCAACGCAGCAGCCGGGACCGTCAGCACCACCCGGGATGGATCCTTCCAGGCCCTGGGATCCTACAAAAGCGAAAACGGCTCCCTGCTGCTCATGCAGGCGTTTCTGTACGGGATCTCGGCCCTGGTCATCGTGGCATTCCTGACGGTGTGGACCGTGCAGCGCACCCGGGATATCGCGGTCCTCAAGGCCCTCGGGGGATCCTCCGGCTACGTCCTCAAGGACGCGATGGTCCAGGCGGCGTTTGTGCTCCTCGCCGGGGCCACGGCCGGTGGTGCCGCCGGCGTGGCTGGCGGCGTCCTCGCCGCCGGGGCAGCCCCGTTCCTGCTGACGCCGCAGACCACCCTGCTGCCGGCGGCGGGCATCGTGGTGCTCGGACTCGCGGGCGCGGCCGTGGCGGTCCGGAGCATCACCCGGGTCGACCCTCTCCTGGCCCTGGGCGGTAACTAGCGCCGTCCACGTCCCACCCAAAACATTCCATGAAAGGCATACACAGTGAACACCGCCCTGAATCTCGTCGACGTCACCCTGGAGTACCCCGATGGCGACGGCACCCTCAAAGCGCTCGACCACGTCAACCTGAAGCTCGCCCGGGGGGAATTCCTGTCCCTTGTCGGACCTTCCGGGTCGGGGAAATCCTCCCTGCTGGCCATTGCCGCCACTCTCGTCCGGCCCACGGCAGGTCTCGTGGTGATCGGCGGCATCGATGCCGGCAGACTGTCCGAGGCGGAACGCACGTGCCTGCGCCGGGACCAGATCGGCATCATCTTTCAACAGCCGAACCTGCTGCCGTCCCTGACCGCGCTGGAGCAGTTGGTGATCAGGGACCATCTGCGCGGCAAACCGGTGAGAGCGGCCACCGTCCGTGCCGGTGCGCTCCTGGACCTCGTTGGACTGACCCCGGCCGCCGGGAAACGGCCCCACCAACTCTCCGGTGGCCAGCGGCAGCGGGTCAATATCGCCCGTGCCCTGATGGGGGATCCAGCCGTGCTGCTGGTCGATGAACCAACAGCCGCCCTTGACCATGACCGCAGCGAGGCGATTGTGCGGCTGCTGCGCCAGGTCACGGACGAGTTCGGTGTGGCGACGGTGATGGTCACCCACGACACCGGCTTCGTCCCGCTGACGGATACGGTCGCCAGCATGCGTGATGGGAGGCTCTCTGCGCTGCAGCCGGTCAGTCCTGCCCTGGCCTGAGGTGTTTGCCCAAATGCGGCAGCCGCCCTAGATCCGGAGAGACGGCACCCCGAGACCGAATATGTCTTTGAGGGCATATTTGGCGGCGTGGAATCCTGGCATGCCTGTCACGCCGGGCCCGGGAGGGGTGGAGGAGGAACAGAGGTAGACGCCGCGCAGCGGGGTCCGCCAGGGGACCGGGCCCAGTACGGGCCGCCGGAGGATCCCGCGGAGGTCCATCAGGCCGGCAGTGAAGTCCCCGCCGACGTAGTTCTCGTTGTACTTCCCGAGTTCAGCCGCTGTCGTGACGTGATGACCGAGGACAAGGTCTCGGAATCCGGGGGCGAAGCGCTCCAGTTGGGCCGTCACGGCCTCCGCCATGTCCACGGCGGACCCGGCCGGCACGTGGCAGTAGCTCCACAGGATGTGCCGGCCCTCGGGTGCCCGTCCGGCGTCGAAGCCCGATGGCTGGGAGACCAGGACATAGGGCCGCTCCGGATGCCGTCCTGCGGCGACGGCGTTTTCCGCCTCGGCCATCTCCGCGCGGGTGCCACCCACGTGGACCGTGCCGGCGTCGGCCAGTCCGGGTGCCGCCCACGGCACCGGGCCGGAAAGGATGAAGTCGACCTTGCAGGCCGCGTTTCCGAACCGGAACGACTCGAGGGCGCGGCGGTACCGGTCGGGGAGCCTGCCCTCCGCCATTCTCAGCAGCCCGGGTGGCGCCACGTCCAGCAGCGTGGCGCGGACCGGGGGCAGCTCCGCCAGGGATCCGATCCGGGCCCCGGTTTCCACCGCCCCGCCATGCGCTTCAATGTCCGCCACCATGGCCTGCGCGATCGCCGCGGAGCCGCCTACCGGGACGGGCCAGCCGACCGTGTGGGCCAGGGTACCGAGCATGAGGCCGGCTCCGGCCGGAGCGGGGGCCGGGAGTTGCCCCACCGCGTGCGCGGCGACCCCGGTCAGCAGCGCGGGCGCCAGGTCCTCCCGGAACCGCAGCCCCCAGAGCGGTGAGCCCTGCTCCAGAACCCGGGCTCCGAACACGGCTGCCGCCACCGGGTCGTGCGGTATCCGCAGGAGCTGGTTCAGCGTCAGGTCCGCGATGCCGTCCGCCCGCTGCACGAGCGGGGCCATCAGCCGCCCGAAGGCGCGGCCGTCGCGACCCAGGCCGTCAACCGTGCGCTCGAGGGAGCGGTACGCCAGCGCCGCCCGGCCGCCGTCCAACGGTGTCCCGTAGGAAACCTCGGGAATCTCGAGCCGGATGCGCCGGGACAGCTCGAACTCCCGGAAGAACGGCGAGGCCAGGGCCATCGGGTGCACCGCCGAGCAGACATCGTGAAAGTGGCCGGGCTCCATGAGTTCCGTGGTGCGCAGCCCCCCGCCCGGGGTGGGCGCCGTCTCGTAGACGTGCACCTTCAGTCCGGCGCGGGCGAGGGTCACCGCTGCGGCGAGCCCGTTCGGCCCTGATCCGACGACAGCGACGTCAAGCATCCGCGGACTCCCGCCGCCAGGGCAGCACGGATGCCGCGGGCCGCAGCAGATCCACTCGCAGCCTGTCCGGAACCCCTTCGAACGGCCCGCCTTGCGGATCATCCATCCCGTACCGGCGGACCACATCATGGCTGGGGTCCCAGACCTCCCAGGCCACCCGCGCCATGAGGTAGCCGGTGGCGATCATGTGGAAGACCACGGCCAGGACGTAGTAGGGCATATCAATATTGTGCTGGGAGACGCCGCCGCTCGTCACCTGTCCGAGGTACATCCAGACGGCCCCCCAGTGCAGCACCTCGAAGGTCTGCCAAATCAGGAAGTCGCGCCAGCGCGGCCGGGCCAGGGCTAGCAGCGGGATGAGCCAGATGACGAACTGGGGTGAGTAGACCTTGTTCGTCAGGATGAACGCGGCAACGATCAGGAAGACGAGCTGCGCGAGCCTGGGCCGCCGGGGCGCGGCCAGGGCCAGCACGCCGATCAGCACGCAGGCCAGCACGAAGATGTTCAAGGCCAGGGTGTTGATCGTTTCGGGCTGCAGGGGCAGCCAGGCCAGTCGGCCGGCGACGAGGTTGTACGCGTACCAGGGCGAGCTGTAGCCCGCGGGCCGGTCCTCGCTGAACTGGTAGAAATATTTCCAGCCTTCCGGGTTGACGGCGGCAACCGGGACATTGACGGCCAGCCACGCGGCGGCGGCGGCAGCAGCCGTGACCAGGACCGCCCGGATCCTCCCGGTGCGTAGGGCCAGGAGCAGGACCGCGCCAAGAATCAGCACCGGGTAGAGCTTGGTTGCGGTGCCCAGCCCGATGAAGATCCCGGCCAGCACGAGTTTGTTCCGGGAGAAGCAATACATGCCCAGGGCAAGCAGCCCAACAGCCCACATGTCCCAGTTGATGGTGCCGGCCAGGATGAGGCCGGGGGCCACCGCCACCATGGCCGCGTCCCAGGGCCGACGGCGGGCCATCCGTGCCGTGGCGAGGACCGTGACGATCCAGACAGCCAGGATCAGGGCGGCGTTGATGTCGAAGTAAGCCAGGATGCGGCTGGCCGAGACGCCCTCGCCGGGCACCAGCAGAGCCGTGGCGCCGGCGATGAAGCCCATGAGGACGGGGTACTCGAAGAACGTCCCCTGCGTGATGAAGGGAAACGCGCCGTCGCCGAGTCCGCGGTTCTTGAACAGTTCCGGGAAGTCCGAATAGCAGGTCGCGTAGAACTGGCCCGGGGTTTCCCAGCCATTGCCGCGGCAGAAGGACTTGAGCAGGATGCCGATCACGGCTGCCAGAACGGTGAGCAGGATCAGGACGCGTTCGACGGTGAAAAATCCGGGGGAGACGATGCCGGGGGCAGAACGGCGGCCCATGGGTCCACCGATCAGCTCCGTGAAGTTCCTCAGCAGGGGGTCGCTGCGGCTTGGAATGACCAGTCGGACACGTCTGCGGTGCTCCGGCGGCTTTGTCTCCTGCATGTCCCCGAGCTTACCGGGGCAGCTGCGGGTGCCGGTGCTGCGCCGGGCAGGCGGCTGACCGGGTGTTTAAACGGGGGAGCCCACGCGTCGCCGCGTGGGCTCCTTGCGGACCAGTTCCGATGTCGGTCATCAGTTACTCCTTCGATGCCTGGACCTGCCTCAGCGGATGAGGCCCATCTGGTGCATGACGACGTACACGTCTTCGCGCTTCTGGTCGAGGAGTTGTCCGTTGAACAGCGTCGTGTGCCGTGAGGCCGGTTTGAGGGCCCGGCGCAGTATTCTCTGGAGTTTCTGCTTCATGGTGGTCACCTCCCGCCGCCGGCTCGTGCTGCGTGGTCGGTCTGTGGTGCTGGCAATTGTCACGATGAACCTTTCATTGGTACTGCGGGAACGGGAGTAATTGGGCATGCCAATTAAGGCCTCTGTGAATTGAGGAAGAAAAGGCCGTAATTGGGCAAGGAAATGCCCGGCGCGAATTAAACGGTTTTCGCAAAAGCGAAAGGAGGCCCTTGGACGCATGGCGCCGCAACCCCAACAAGAAGCTGGGTTCCGAACTTTGGGGATGCTGCGCAACCGCGTGGTTCCGCCTGGTCAGTCCACTGTCACGGAACTCCCGGGAAGGGGAGTTACGGTATCGCCCGGGCTCCGCTTCCTAGGTCAAAGACCTGGTCGCGGCGGGAAGGGTCAGGAGGCAGTCGGGCCGAAATTTGGGCGCGGTTCAGCGTCAGAGGCCGGGGTGGCGGCGGCGAAGTACATCCGTCCACTAGTCAAAGTAATCATTTATCCCAACCTCCTTTTCTGTTATGCCGTGGCTCCGGCCGACTCGCCGGGCGACGCGCGCCTCGACCCCGGCAGGACGCTCTGGGGTCAGAAATAAAAATACACCAGGAATGCAGCACTTGACTACCGCATTCATAAACTTTCTTGAAGTTATTTTCTAAATCGTGGTTATAGTCCCCAGCGGACCACTGCCGGGGTCTTCTTGTCCCAGCCGAGCGTGCAGACTTTCGCGGTTCCCAGGATGAAGTGCCGGCCCTCGTGGGGATCGAGCCCCAGCCACCGGGCGGTGAGGATCCGGGAGAAGTGTCCATGGGCCACGATGAGCACGTTGTCCAGGCCGGACTCCAGCACCCGCGCCACAATCTTGTCCGCGCGCGCGGCGACGTCATCGAGGGCTTCGCCGTTCGGAACACCGTGGGTCCAGATCAGGTACTCCGGGTTGTCCTTGCGGATGAGGTCCGAGCTGATGCCCTCGTAGTCTCCGTAGTCCCACTCGACCGCGAGCGGCTCCAGCTGGGCGTCGGGGAAGCCGGCGAGTTCCGCGGTCCGGCGGGCACGCCGCAACGGAGACGTCAGCACCAGGTCGAAGTCGACCGTGTCGAGCACCTTGCGTGCCTCCACGGACTGCTGCTCCCCCTCCACAGTGAGCGGGAGGTCGGTGAGGCCGGTGTACTGGCCGCTCTTGGACCACTCCGTTTCGCCGTGCCGCAGGATCCACAGCTGCGGGCGGGGGGCGTTGGCAGATGCAATCACTTAGGACTCCTCAGTTGAGAGTGCGACGGCGGACTCGGGCTGTGCAGCCCACCATTCGTGCAGTTTGGCCTCGGCGACGGCGGGTTCCAGCGGGCCGTGTTCCATCCGTTCCTCCAGCAGGAATTTGTAGGCGCGGCCGACGACAGGGCCGGGCTTGAGTCCCAGGAGTTCCATGATCCTCCCGCCGTCAAGGTCCGGGCGGACGGCCTCCAGCGATTCCTGCTCCCGCAGGGCCGCGATCCGGGCCTCGAGATCGTCGTAGGCGAAAGCGAGCCGCTCGGCCTTGCGCTGGTTGCGGGTGGTCACGTCCGAGCGGGTCAGCCGGTGCAGCCGTTCCAGCAGCGGACCGGCGTCGGTGACATAGCGGCGGACGGCCGAATCGCTCCAGCCGGCTTCGCCGTAGCCGTAGAAGCGCATGTGCAGTTCCACCAGCTTGGCCACGGCTTTGATGGTGTCGTTGTCGAAGCGCAGCGCCTTCATCCGTTTTGTCGTCAGTTTTGACCCGACCATGTCGTGGTGCCGGAAGCTCACCGCGCCGCCCGGTTCGAAGCGGCGCGTGGCTGGCTTCCCGACGTCGTGCATCAGGGCTGCGAACCGCAGCACAAAGTCCGGCCCGGGCACCGCGCCGTCGGGATCCGTTTCGAGCGCGGCGGCCTGCTCCAGGACCTGGAGCGAGTGCTGGTACACGTCCTTGTGCCGGTGGTGCTCATCCGATTCGAGGCGCAGCGCGGAGACCTCCGGCAGCACGAAGTCGGCCAGCCCGGTGTCCACGAGGAGATCCACCCCGGCCCGGGGGTGCGCCGCGCAAATGAGCTTGACCAGCTCCTCACGGACCCGTTCCGCGGAAATCATGGTGATCCGTTCCGCCATCCGGGACATCGCGGAGCGGACGTCCTCGTGCACCGTGATCCCCAGCTGCGCGGCGAAGCGGGCGGCGCGCATCATCCGCAGCGGATCGTCGGAGAAGGAGGATTCCGGCGCCCCAGGGGTGGCGAGGATGGAGGCGTGGAGGTCGCGGACGCCGCCGAAGGGATCCACGAGCTCCAGCGCGGGCAGGCGCAGGGCCATGGCGTTGATCGTGAAGTCCCGGCGCAGCAGGTCATCGGTCAGCGACGTTCCGAACGCCACCGCGGGTTTGCGGGAGTCGGGATCGTACGCCTCGGCGCGGTACGTCGTGATTTCGATCTGGAAGCCGGCCTTGCGCATCCCGATGGTGCCAAAGGCGCGCCCGATTTCCCAGTAGGTGTCGGCCCACTTCCTGATCAGGGCAACCGTCTGGTCCGGGGTGGCGTCGGTGGTGAAGTCCAGGTCCGGGGACACCCGGCCCAGGAACAGGTCGCGCACGGGCCCGCCCACCAGGGAGAGTTCGTGGCCGGCGTCGACAAACCGCTGCCCAAGCTCCAGGACCACAGGGTCTACCTGGAAATCAACAGTGTGCGAGTCAGTCTTGTGATGTGCGTGCGCCATAGTTTCTTAAGCTTGTCAGAAATCCCGGCCAGCACCACACCGAATGCTCCCCAAGTCCGGCCGCTGGCACCGAACCCGGGACGGAACGGGCGATCCACTTTCGCGGCCGTCCACTTTCCTGCCATGTTTAGGTCATCAAGTGCGGACAAGAGTCGTTAGAGTGGACTTCATGGCCCATCCCGTACCGAGCGCTCCCGGCAGGAGGACAAACGCACCGTTGCCGTCCGCAATCGGTGCCAATGTCGCGCCGGTGCAGCACTCCGGACAGGCCTCCCTCCCCACGGTGGAGGAAATCTCCGCCGGCGGCGTTGTGGTGGACACTTCCGACGGCGAACTCCGGGTTGCGATCATTGCCCGCCTTAACCGCGGCGGGCGGCTGGAATGGTGCCTGCCCAAGGGCCATCCGGAAGGCAAGGAAAGCAACGAGGAAGCCGCCGTGCGGGAAATCGCGGAGGAAACCGGCATCGAGGGCAAGATCCTCGCGCCGCTGGGCAGCATCGACTACTGGTTTACGGTCAGCGGGCACCGCGTCCACAAGACCGTCCACCACTACCTGCTGCAGGCCACGGGCGGGGAACTGACGATCGAGAATGATCCGGACAAGGAAGCCGTGGACGTCGCCTGGGTTCCCATCCATGAGCTGGCCCGGAAGCTCTCCTTCCCGAACGAACGCCGCATCGCCGACCTCGCCAAAGAAGTTCTGCCGGACCACCACTAGGCCCACACAAACCCCTTTAATGGACGCGGATAGCGCCTAAAGCCGTGCCCGGGTGAGACGATGAAGACGATGTCAACAGCCAAACCCACCCCCGCGCACTCCGGCCCCGCCGATTCCAAAGCCGTCCAATCCGGAGAAGTCCGTTCCAGCGCCATCATGGCCGCGGGAACGCTCGTCTCGCGTTTCCTGGGCTTCGCCAAGACCTGGATGCTGGCGGCAGCCCTTGGGCTGGGCTCCACAGTCAACGACACCTTCATCAACGCGAACAACCTGCCGAACCTGATCTTCCTGCTGGTGGCAGGCGGCGTCTTCAATGCCGTCCTGGTGCCCCAGATCATCAAGGCCAGCAAGGCTCCGGACAAGGGGGCGGACTACATCAGCCGGCTGCTGACGCTCGCTGTGCTGGTGCTGCTGACGCTCACGCTGGCAGTGACGCTGCTCGCGCCGTGGGTCATTGAGCTGACCACGCAGGGATACTCGCCGGAGCAGAAGGCCCTCGCGGTGTCCTTCGCGTTCCTGTGCCTTCCGCAGATCTTCTTCTACGGGCTGTACGCCCTGCTGACCCAGGTGCTCAATGCCCACGGCGCGTTCGGGCCCGCGATGTGGGCGCCGATCCTGAACAATATTGTCGCGATCGCCGGCCTCGGCATGTTCATCTGGACCTTCGGCGCCAACGCGACCAACCCCCACACCCTTGACACCTGGGGCTCCACCCAGACTTTCCTGGTGGCCGGATTCTCCACCATCGGTGTCATCGCCCAGACCGCCATCCTGCTGGTTCCCGTGTTCCGGCTCCGTCTGGGGCTACGGCCGCGCTTCGGCTGGCGCGGGGTCGGACTGGGCCAGGCCGCCAGGCTCAGCGTCTGGACCCTCGCGACGGCCGCCGTCGGGCAGCTGGCCTTCCTCTACGTCATGCGGATCGCCACGATCCCGGGCGCGGAACGGCTCCGGCTGGAGCAGGCAGGGGACCCGGCCGCCGACACGCTGCCGGGCAATGCCGTGCTGGAGGTGGCGAGCCAGCTGTATCTGCTCCCGCACTCGATCATTGCGCTGTCGCTGGCCACCGTGCTGTTCAACCGGATGACCCGGGCCTCGCAGGACGGGGACCACACCGCGCTGCGCAGTGCGCTCTCCCATGGGCTCAGGACCATGGCCGTGGCCACGGTGTTTGGTGCCCTGGCCCTGTTCGCGCTGGCCGGGCCGCTGGGCATGTTCTTCTCGGGCGGGGTGCCCCAGGACGGCGTCATGCTGGCCCAGACGCTGACCATCCTGGCCCTCAGCACACCGTTCATGAGCGCCAACTTCATGATGTCCCGCGTGTTCTACGCCAATGAGGACGCCCGGACACCGTTCTTCATCCAGCTGGTGCTGGCCCTCGTGAACGTGGTTGCCGCATTCACCATCCAGTTCCTGCCGTTCGATCAGATCATCTTCGCCATCGCCGTCCTCTACACCGGGGGCAATATCCTGTCCGTGATCGTCAGCGCGATCTTCCTGCGCCGGCTCCTGGGTCACCTGGACGGCCCGCGGATCGCCAACGCCTACATCCGGATGGGCTACGCCGCGCTGGGTTCCGCGCTGGCCGGTGCGGTCGCGTTGTGGCTGATGGGCAGCTACAGCCGGGACGGCTTCGCCTGGAGCACCCCCGCCGCCGCGCTGGTGACGATTGTCGTCGTCGGGCCCGTGATGCTGGCGGCCTACCTGCTCCTGCTGAAGCTCTTCCGGGTTACCGAGCTGAGTGACCTGCTGCAGCCGCTGCTGGGGCGCCTGCGCCGCCGGACGGCTGCGGAGCCCGCTGCCGGGACTCATCCTGACGGCGCCGCTGCAGCCCATCCGAGGCCTGAACGCGCCACTGTCTCGGTGGACACCGGACTCATTCCCAGGATTTCCGGGGAATTCGACGCCGCCTCCTTCCGTGCTGGTCCCGCCCTGTCCGAACGGGACGACTGGGCCAGCCGCACCGGACCGGAGGGCGGCTACCTCCCCGCGGAGGATCTGCCCAGCACCGCGGAGGGCGGCCTGGACGGCGACGTCCCCCTGCCCGGGCGCAGGACCTACCAGGGCCCCGCAGGGCACAACCCCTATTTCCCGTTTGGCGGCAAGAAGAAGAAATAGTAACCGGCCTGGTCCGCGGCGCCGTGCTTCCGTGGCCGGGACGGGCGCATCGGCTAGGATCGAAGACTAACAAGGGGAGTTGCAGACGAGGGGTCCACCGGCTTTACCGGACGGCCCGCGGTCACTGATGAAGTGATCAGCTCGGCAGCTCCCGGACAGTCTAGGAGGAGCCCGTGTCCCACCCGATCGATGTCGGATCAGTACTAGGTGGCCGTTACAAGGTCACTTCCACTGTACTGACCTCACATGACCATGATCTGGTGCTGGACGGTGTGGACCAGGTACTCAACCGTGCCGTGAGCATCCTTGTGGCCGGCCCCGATAACGCCGAGCAGGTGGCCCAGAGCGCCCGCGAAGTCGCCACAGGGGAACGTCCCGGCCACGTACAGATCCTCGATCTGGGGGTTAGCGAGGACACGACCTACCTCATCACCAACCACACCTCGGCCGCTGACCTGCTCGACCTGGTCGTATCGTCCCACCCGCCCTACGTCGAGCCGTTCTTCACGGACACGCTGGGCAGCGAAATCTTCGGTCAGCCGCGCTCCCACGAGCCCGAAACCTACGACGGCCTCTACGACGAGGAAGAGGTGGACGCGGGGTACATCAACTACGGGCAGAACCAAAAGCCGGCCGCGTCGGCGCAGATGGCTAAGCCGGCGGTGCCGCCGGTTTCCCCGGCCCGCCCGCCATTGCGTCCGGCCACGTCGCCCCCCGCCGCTGGCACTGGAGCTGGCGCAGCCGGCGCTGCCGGACTGGCTGGCGGTGCCGCCGCGGGTGGAGCCGCAGCGGCGGCGTCATCCAGCGCGAAATCCCCGGCAACCGCGCCCCAGGAGGCCGCCCCCCACGTAACGGCTCCCCAGCCGGTCCAGGGAGGCTCACCGAAACCAGCTGCACGTGACTCCACGCCGCCAACTCCTCCGGAAACACCCAAGGTGTCGCTGTGGTCAGACGACGACTACGATCACGCCGCCCCTGACAAAGGGCGGACTTCCCAGCCCGGTCAGGCACCGGCGTTTGCCGCTGCAGCCGGGAGTGCCTCGGTGGACCGCGCCCCCGGGTTTTTCCCAGGCTCGGCCCGGGACAGCGAATCGGCGGCCGATGATGAGTACTACGGCAAAGACGAGGAACCTCGGCGCGAACCCCGTTCCATGCGCTGGCTGGTTGGCGGACTGCTGGCCGCGGTCCTCGTGGTCGGTCTGGTTTTGGCCGTGACCAACCTCGGCAGTCTCTTCACGACCACTCCTGGGCCCATCGCAGGCGGAACTACCTCCGCCAGCGCGCCCGGTCCGACGTCGGCAAAGCCGTCAGGTACCGCCAGCGCTGCGCCGGCCTCCGGTCCGCCGGTGATCGAGGACGTCACGCGGCTGGGCAACTTCGATTTTGCCGGCACCTATGACGGTGACCTGGTCAAGACCTTCGACGGCAATGCCGCGAGCTACTGGTCAAACATGGAGTTCGCCACGGACAACTGGGGCGGCCTGACCCCCGAAGTTCCGCTCGCCGTCAAGCTCGAGAACCCTGCCGAGGTTTCTTCGGTGACGCTGAGCCAGCTGGGGGCGTCCGGCGGCAGCATCAGCGTCTTCACGAACGACCGTCCGTCCCTGGACGGCGCCAAGCAGGTTGGGAGCAACAGCTTCACTTCCCCCGATCTGACGATGCCGCTGCAGGAGCCCACCACCGCGGAGTATGTCATCGTCTCAATCAAGACGCTGCCCAAGCTGACGGCCCCAAAGACCCGTTACGGATATGGCCTACGTCTGGCCGAGATCAAGGTCCAGTAGCCGGTCCGTCACCGCGGCAGTCTCCCGGCGTGCCTCAGTGCCAAGACGGTATCCTGAGTGGTGGTGTCCTCTCGTGATGCCCAGTGCGACCGGAATATTCAGCGCCAAGTGGTAGTTGTGCCATGTGGCCGGCCATCCAGGCGGGCGCATCGACAAAGGAAGAGGTTCACCGTTCAGTGAGCAACGCAGAAAACACCGCGTCCGAAGTACGTGATGTCATCATCGTAGGCTCCGGCCCCGCGGGCTACACCGCCGCGGTGTACACGGCGCGCGCCAACCTGAAGCCGCTGCTCCTGGCCGGATCGGTCACCGCCGGCGGCGAGCTGATGAACACGACGGACGTTGAGAACTACCCGGGTTTCCCGGATGGAATCATGGGTCCGGACCTGATGGAGAACTTCGAGAAGCAGGCTGCCAGGTTCGGCACCGAGATCCAGTTTGAGGACGTTACCGAATTGGATCTCGACGGCGACATCAAGACCGTGACCATCGGCTCAGGGGAGACCTTCCGGGCCCGCTCCATCATTCTGTCGACCGGTTCCGCCTACCGTGAGCTTGGACTGCCGAACGAGAAGCGCCTTTCCGGGCACGGTGTCAGCTGGTGTGCAACCTGCGACGGTTTCTTCTTCAAGGGCCAGGACATTGCCGTGATCGGCGGTGGCGACTCCGCCATGGAAGAGGCACTGTTCCTCACCAAATTTGCGAAGTCCGTCACCGTGGTGCACCGCCGCGACGCACTGCGTGCCTCCAAGATCATGGCCGACCGCGCCCTGGCACACGAAAAAATCAGCTTTGTCTGGAACACCGGGGTTGAAGATGTCCTCGGTCAGGACAAGGTCACCGGTCTCCGGTTGAAGAACCTCGTGGACGGCACCGAAACAGAGCTCGCCGTCACGGGGGTCTTTGTGGCGATCGGCAACGATCCGCGCACTGATCTCGTCAAGGGCAAGCTGGATCTGACCCCCGAGGGCACTATTGCCGTCGACGGCCGCACCTCGCAGACCAGCATCAAGGGGGTCTTCGCCGCGGGCGACGTCATCGACCCGACCTACCGCCAGGCCATTACGGCTTCGGGGTCCGGCTGTGTAGCCGCCCTCGACGTCGAGCACTACCTCGCAGACTTCCACGCCTAATCGGCGCGTAGCAACCAACCGAAGAGAGACAGGGCCATGAGCAACGCAAAAGACGTAACAGACGCTAGTTTCGGCACCGACGTACTGGCTTCTTCCAAGCCGGTCATCGTGGACTTCTGGGCCGAGTGGTGCGGCCCGTGCCGCAAGCTCGGACCGATCCTCGACGAGATCTCGGTGGAATACAGCGAGAAGGTGGACGTCGTCAAGGTAAACGTGGACGACAACCCGGCGATCGCAGCCCAGTACGGCATCACCTCCATTCCCGCCGTCTACCTGTTCCAGGACGGGGAAGTGAAGGGCACCGTGATCGGGGCCCGCCCCAAGCAGTTCTTCGAGAAGGAATTCGCTGACGTTTTGTCCTAACACCGGTGCGGTCTGGCCTCAGTGCAGACCAGACGCTAAAGTGGCCCCACTCCCGTTCCAGGAGGTGGGGCCATTTTTTTGAAGTGCTGAGGTTCTGGGGCCCTATGCGGAGGACTCTAGTCTGGGCTAGTCCGGGGCGGGGGAGCTAACCGTTGCTAACAACCAGAAAATGTTGCCGTGTTGGGCTGAATTGCCCGAATCCCGTTGGTCCCAACTGAGCAACTCCCGTCTAGACCATGGCTGGACGCTCCAGAAGTAGCGAACGAGATGTGCTGTCAGCGGACATTGCTTCACGTGAAACAGCATCCGGCGCGGACTGACCTGCGGCATACGTTGAATCCACTCCGCAATGGGGGAGCGAATTGCGCTACCTGTGTTTCACGTGAAACATGCGCATGGAAACGGACGCCTTGAGTTCACGACACCGCTGCGGCCTGCATAGCCTCCTCTGATTGATTGCCACGCAACCAAGACAATGCCGCGGCCGGTGTCTCCCGAACCGTGAAGGCGGGCTGGGACTTTGACCTCCTGGAATACGCGACGGTCCACGTCACCACACCGCCGCTGGCATGTCGCTGCGACTCCAAGTCGCGTTCCAGCCGATTTCCTGTTCTGGAGTGAGAACCCCGCCTGCGTCCGGTTCCTAGCTACACCGGGCATGGCCGCCGTCTATGCCGTGCCAGCACTGAGCGGCGTTTCCGCGATGTGCCCTCGAGGTGAGACGCAGGTGAATTGGCTGCCGCCATTGTTCTTGTGCCCCCCTTCGGGACCAGCACCCCGCCGCGAATCCAGGATTCGACCTGTGTTGGGCGCGAAGAATACCGGCCCGGTGGCGGGCCAGATCAGTTTCACGTGAAACATCCCGTTCTTGGTGGGGACAAACATTCCACTCGAAACGAACGCATCGCGGTCACCATCGGCTCCTTCTGAAGCATCGAGGAGGGGTGTCCTTGATGTCTGGTCACCAGACGGCGGCGGGCCCGACGATTCACGTGAAACATCCCACGCTCAGTCGAGGCAGCATTCCACTCAAAACGAACGCATCCCGGTCACCATTGGCTCCTTCTGAAGCATTGAGAAGGGCCATCCGATAGTTTTGGTCATCAGACGGGGCAGATCTGTTCCACGTGAAACATCCCCGCAGTAACACGAGCCCCCGATGATCTTCTTTGGATCCTCGGAAACAAACCGGGACGGCAACCGCCCGAGCAAAACAACGAGGTCTGCGTGTTTCACGTGAAACAAACTCGGCGTGGGACTCCGTCGAAGCCTGATGCAAGTGAAGCGCTTCGACGCAAATTTGAATGGATAGAGCGGTATGACGGAAGAGATATGCACTCGCGGATTCGAGATTCCACTCTCACCTGCGGCGCATAGCGGGCCCTGCGGCGCAACAACGGAGGCTCCCGCAGGCTGTGTTTTCCTCTTCGCGCGCGTTCTTGGGACACCCATGGGGCCGCATTCCGTCCATTCGGACGCTCATTGGGCTACGGGAGCTGGGGGCAGCTGCCGTCCACACCCGAAAGGACTCGCGACACCGTACCTGCATGGGCATCAGGGGCGGCGAATTGGGCATGTCGGCACCGTGTTTCACGTGAAACATCATCGTTCGCGCAACCCAGTGCAAGGGCGATGAGAGAGTTCCTGCAGCAGCCGGAGCGCCATCGATGCCGGAACCAGCCCAGAAGGCCTCCATGCCGCACAAACGCGCCTGGGAGGCACCCGCGGGCCTCCACCGCCGGCGGCGCGGCATAGAAGGCCGGGGCACAGGGACCCGGGGCACCCGGGGCACCCGGCCGATCACAGGTGTAGAGCCTGCGGGACTCGGATTCCCACTTCCCTGCGATGTCTTGAACAAGGAAACCGCCGGTCTCGCGGTCGTAGACCGACGCTTCCGGGACCGGGCCGGGCCGCACCCATGGGTGTTGTGGCCGCGGTTTGCCGTGGACGAAGGACGCAAGTGAACCTGGCCGAGCAGTCCGCACGGGGGAGCGGATCCCTTGAATCCCCGGATAATCACCGGGGCCTGTGCCCATGCCCCGGCGCAGGCAATATCCATCGGACGCATTCGCTCACCGGACGGCCGTCCGTACCCTCTCCTCAGGCGAGGCGAGGGGACCCACGGGCCCGGAAGCTTGGTTAGTGGTCCAGGCGGGGACGGTCCGGCAAGGGGCGATTTGCCGCATACCGACAGTTGTGCGCCACAGGAAGGGAGCGAGATTCGATCCGCGTGGGAATACCCCCGGGTCCAAACATCCTCGCCGCAAAAGGGGGAACCCTGGGGTGTCGCCGGCCCCACAGTGGGCGGCTCGAGTGCTTTAGCCGTTTCCCGTATCGGATTGGAATGCTGTGGCACGAGCTCCTCAAACGGGGGGCCTGGATTCGAACAGGTCGCTTCTGTGCCGTGGTCGCTGTCCGGCCAGGGGTCCCTTCGCGTGGCGAGCAGTGTCTCGCATCCGCGTACCGTGGGCACTCGTAAAGGCCTAGGCGGGCCATGGGCTGACCGTCCTATTGGGCCTGAGGGCTCAGTCAACAGGCCCATGGGCGTCGTCCGCAATTTCCCAGGGAGGGGCACAACAGTGTCAGGCGGGGGTTGCTCACCTGCGATTCCGTTGCTGAGGCTACAGTGTGACGGTCGCGATCCGACCGCTACCTATATCGCGAACGGAATGCCGGCTTTCCCTGCACCGCTCCGACGGGATCTCCGAGCGCCTTTACCCACAGGCTTCTCCACAGACGTTATGCACATTGTTATCCACAAGCTGTGAGGGATTTGTCACAGCCCCGAACTGTGGTCCTGTACCGCCCTGGGAGGACAAGCGCATCGCCGACATCAGGACGCTGGTTTGCACCGCTCCGCCGCAGCCTGAGATCAGTCAGAGGCGACCCCTTTAGATCGTGGAATACTCCGGCCCAATCTGCAGAATCGGACGGAAAATTAACCTGCAGCGGGGGATTTTGTAAACGCGGATGCGTGCATCCCATCGCGGATGGGAGCCTGCAATTGCTTCACGTGAAACGCGACAAGTCCCAATCCCGAAACAGGCAACTTCGGGTGTTCGCTGTAGAGCCCTGTGGCCCGGGAGCCGGAGGCTTCGTTCGAACAAGACGGTGGAATAATCCACAAAGTTATCCACAGCAGTATCCACCGATCTATCCACCTATCCCAGCCCGCTCAACACACCGCTCTAGGGGCGGCGCACCGCCCGAGCCACCGCCATCTTGCCGTGTTGTCCATCGAACGAAGCGTCGGCTCAGCCGGGGAGTGCATACTCAGACAATGCTCTCTCGGTTGCTGGCACAACGAGGACCGGCCAGCTGCCGCGTACTCGAGGCCACACACGTACGCTCCGTAGCTGGACGCCCCAAACAGCCGATCGAGCCCCGCTGCCAACTCTTCACCCAGTGCAGTCTGCCCCATGGGGGAGCCCAACGTCCGGCAGCCAGATTGGAGTTGAAGAACTCCGATGACCAACAGCCACCTTCGCTCCAATCCGACTATCCGGAACCCATCCCGCTAAGCTCGATGCTGTGTGATCTTCACACTGCTGGCTTACGGATGGGACCACCGCGTCGGAACCAGACAGTATCCGGTCAGAATTTCGTTTGGTTTTCAACCGAGGTCTCAACTCGAGCCAGCTCTTCTCAAAGCCACAGCCGTGGCTGTGCTTCTGCGGCCTACGTTTCGGATAGGTTCAACCCTGCGGCTGGCCGGAGGACCGGAAAATTTGTCTCATGCCCGCGCCGGCGGCTGCTGACCCTGTAGGGTCACTGTGGCGTTCAACTGCCCCAACCGGGCCCGTGTTCATGCCGCTCACGCCGGGGCGCCAGGAGGCGCCTTCGCGTCCCCCTGATACCTGTGATGCCCTTGCCGACGCTCGTTGCGCCCACCACGGAAGGGAGTCCATCGCCACGGCAGCCAGGTATCGCTCGTGCGATCACTCAACCTTTGGTGTGCAGCGCTGTCTGCGGGGACCTTGCAATCAATGAGACGACCCGCAGTGCTGATGAAGGTGCCGGCCGGCGTTGAGCACCAACAGAACGTTCCTCCGGACAGCGCATCCTGGGAATGAGTTCCTGGACCAGAGAACCCGAGACGCCCTCACTCCCACCGCCCGCAATAGGGGCCCACGGGCTCCCTAGCGCCTTTGGGGGAGTCAGTAGCCCTATCCGTACGGTTCTCGCCTATAAGGCCGTCCCAGCGATGCTGTGAGCCCTGGGCGGGGAAGCCGCGGTGGCATGGTCCTACGCGACTAGCGTGCCTTCCAGAAGCGACCAACGAACGCGGCACCCGGCTATTGCCGAGACCCAACCACGACTCCGGATGTTTCACGTGAAACCCGATACACACAATTCGGCAGGCTTCCCGTACAGAACATTGCTCGCCCGTGCCGCTCTATGTGCGGAGGAGCCAGAGTTCAGCGCGACTGACCGGCCATGCCGTGGCGATTCCGCGTCCGGTGCCGAAGGACGACTAGTCTCCTGAACCATCGCCAGCTGCGCAGAAGTCCCCGCCAGCCGTACTCGGGAAGTGCAGGCTGCCCACGACGAGCTTCTCCGTGGGGTCTCCACGCGTCTGGCCAAAGACAAGTCGCCGGTGAGTAGCTCTCATGTTTCACGTGAAACGTGCGCATCCCTGCTCAGCCCAAAAAGGACCAGATCAGGGGCGCGAAAAGTAGGACTCCGCACCTTTGAGTCCACGGAAACGCGGAACTAGCGGATTGGTGCCGCTCTTGGGGTGCCCTATGGCGTCGGTCGGTGCGAATATCCGGACGGCCCGTCCGGGTTTGCCGCCTGCGGTGCTGGGGGCACTTCGCTCACCAACAGCGGTGCAATCCTGCGTGTCGCCCGCAGGAAGAAGGGAACAACTCCCTATCGATGATCAATCCAGGTGCCAGAGATCGTAACGAAAGTGGCATCGGCGGGGCTGCTGCGACAGCGAATGCTAGCCCCTTCCGAAGAGACGCCGCGTTCCAGTCCCCGCAGGCACGGAAAGCTACTGGATTGAAGGGCCGGCTCTTCCGCCAATGGTGCGGTATCCAGCGTGAAAGAAGATGTAATTCAGGCAGACGGATACAACACAACCAACAACAAAGGGACCTGTTTCACGTGAAACAGGTCCCTTCGACGATGCGGGGCGGGCTAGCTCGAGGACCCCGGCGTCAACACATCCATGATTCGGTTGAGGTCCTCCACGCTCGCGAACTCGATACTGACTCGTCCCTTGCGGGCACCGAGGGAGATCTTGACGTTGGTATCGAGCCGGTCGGAGAGTGAAGAGGCCAGATAATCCAGGCGCTCGTGCCGCGCCCCGGGGCGCGGAATGTTGTTCTTCGGTGTCCCCGACGGATTCTGGTAGAGCGTCACGGCCTCCTCGGTCGCGCGGACAGACATCCCTTCAGCGACGATCTTCTGCGCCAGACGTTCCATGGCGGCAGCGTCCGGGAGTGCCAGGAGTGCGCGGGCGTGTCCGGCAGAGATGACGCTGGCGGCTACACGGCGCTGGACCAGCGGCGGAAGTTTGAGCAGCCTGAGCGTATTGGACACCTGGGGGCGCGAACGTCCGATACGGTCGGCCAGCTGTTCGTGGGTGGTGCCGAAGTCCTCCAGCAGCTGCTGGTAAGCGGCGGCCTCTTCCAGTGGGTTCAGCTGGCTCCGGTGCAGGTTTTCCAGCAGGGCATCGCGGAGGAGGTCGTCATCAGTCGTATCCCGGACGATGGCGGGGATGGTTTGAAGGCCGGCCGCCTGTACTGCCCGCCAGCGACGCTCGCCCATCACGAGCTCGTAGGGTTCTCCACCTTCTTCAGTTGAAGTGCGGACAACAATTGGCTGGAGAACACCGATTTCACGAACCGAGTGAACCAGCTCCGCCATGTCGTCCTCATCGAAGACTGAGCGCGGCTGCTTGCGGTTGGGGTGGATGTCGGTGACCGGGATTTCCGCAAAGCGGACGCCGGGTACCTCCACGAGTTCCACACCCTGATCTTCAGTCGAGGGAACCGGCTCGTCGGCTACCGACTCCTGGGCGGCAGCCTCAGCCGCTGCTGCGGCCGGCATCTCGTCCTTGGCCGCAGACGTCTTCCGGACCGGCGCCTTCCTGGCCCCGGGTACAGTCTTCGCGGCCGGCGCGTTGGAGGGCCTCACCGGTGCCGGCGTGGAGGTGGGCGACTGCGGCTTTGCAGTTTCTACCGTCTCGGGACGTGTGCCGTTTTCTTCCGGGGCCGCTACTTCCGCTGCCGGTGTCCGCTTTCGGGCTTCCGGAAAGAACAGATCCACGGGACGGGACGGCGCTGAACCGTTGCCGGAAGCCGCAGCGGAACTTGGAATGAGTGCCCCAAGTCCACGGCCGAGGCCGCGTCGCTTATCGCTCATGGATAAATCCCTCCATTGGTAGAGCCTGGTACCACCGGGCTCTAGCTAGTGCAATTCTCGAAAAGATTCTAACGTTGCGCGATTTCGGCTGCGGCTTCCAGATAGGACAGGGCACCGCTGGATGAGGGATCATAAGTCATCACGGTCTGCTGGTAGCTGGGAGCTTCGGAAATGCGCACCGAACGGGGGACAACAGCGCCGAGGACCTGCTCGGGGAAGTGTTCCCGTACCTCTGCCGCCACCTGGGCAGCAAGGTTTGTGCGGCCATCGTACATGGTCAATAGGATCGTGGAGACGACCAGGTCCGCGTTCAAGTGCTTCTGGATCATTTCGATGTTCTTCAGCAGCTGGCTCAGACCCTCAAGGGCGTAGTACTCGCACTGGATCGGGATGAGCACCTCGTTGGCTGCGCAGAAGGCGTTGACGGTCAGCAGCCCCAGGCTCGGCGGGCAGTCGATGAAGATGTAGTCCAACCGCTCCTCACCGTTCTTCGCACGTTCCTTGGCATACACGTCGATCGCACGGCGCAGACGCTGCTCGCGGGCAACGAGGCTGACCAGTTCAATCTCGGCGCCGGCGAGGTGGATGGTGGCCGGTGCGCAGATCAGCTTGGCGATGTCCGGGCAGGGTGCCACAACGTCCTGCAACGGGATGTCGTTGATGAGCACGTCGTAGATGCTGTCGACGTCGGCGTGGTGTTCAATTCCGAGGGCAGTCGACGCATTGCCCTGCGGATCGATGTCGATGACCAGAACATTCAATCCCGCTGCGGCCAGGGCTGCGGCGATGTTGACCGTGGTGGTGGTTTTGCCCACTCCACCCTTCTGGTTCGAGACGGTGAAGATGCGGGTCTTCTCCGGCTTCGGAAGCGACCGGCCCAGGAGGCGTTCCCGGCGTTTGTTCTCATGGGCGAGTTCACGGGCGATGGGGCTGGAGTCGTCGATGGAATCCAGGACAGTCCCGGGGGCGGCAACGGATGTTTCACGTGAAACGCCTGCCATGCCCGTGGTCTTCGCAACCGATGTCGTGCGATTTCCGGAGTAGGCGGGAGCGACTGCGGGCGCGGCGAAGGCCCGTGCGGACCCCAGGGACACAAACGGGGGAATCCGTTGTGTGGAGGCTTCGCTACTGGTCACTGTGACACACTCACTCTCGTTCGGCTCTTCTGCCGGTTACTAGCCTAACCTCTTACCCTCGGCGTCCGAGGGCAACGGGCTGATGCTAGGAAATCTTTTGAGGCTTATTCACAACGATCCGGACAACGGTTGTGGGTTCTTCGAGGAGGTCCTCGCCCACCAGGACAACGGAAGTCTGCGTACCGCCAAGCTTCCGGATCGTCTTGGCGGCTTTTTCTATCTCCTCGCCGGCGCTGCGTCCTTTGATCGCAACAACTTCACCTTCGCCCGCTAGCAGCGGAATGGTCAGTCCTGCGAGGTTGGAGAGGGCGGAAACGGCGCGTGCCGTGACGACATCGGCATTCACCATGCCAACCGCAAGCTCGGCGCGGGTGCGCATGATCGTGACGTTGTCGAGGCCAAGGTCGTCCACGATTTCCTGGAGCCAGGTGACACGGCGTTCGAGGGGTTCGATCAGGGTCAGTTCCAGGTCCGGCCGGGCAATGGCCAGGCACAGTCCGGGAAGGCCGGCGCCGCTCCCGACGTCGGCCACATGGCTTCCCTCGGCAATCTGGCTCTCGATGACGGCACAGTTCAGCACGTGCCGGCTCCACAGCCGGGGCACTTCGCGGGGCCCGATCAGGCCCCGTTCCGTTCCGGATGTGGCCAAATGTTCCACATAGCGCTTGGCCAGATCCAGCCGGTCCCCAAAGATCTTTTCGGCTGCCTGCAGTTCGGCGGGGGTAATTTCAACCATCAAGCTATCCGGCGGCTTCAGTCTTTGGAAACGACGATGTGGCGGTCCGCGCCTTCGCCTTCGGATTCGCTGACGAGTCCCAGGTCGGCGACGGCATCGTGCACGATCTTCCGTTCGTAGGCGCTCATCGGCGCCAGAGCCACGGTCTCGCCGGACTCCTTCACGGAAGCCACGGCGTCTTCGGCAATCTTCTGCAGCTCGCCGGCACGCTCCGAGCGGTAGCCGTTGATATCCAGCACCAGCCGGGAGCGGTTTTCCGTCGCGGACAACACGGCAAGCCGGGTCAGTTCCTGCAGTGCTTCGAGGACTTCGCCGTCCTTGCCGACGAGGCTGTCGAGGCCGGCTGACTCTTCCTCAGCGACGATTGAGATGTAGGTGCGGCCGTTGCGCACTTCGATGTCGATGTCGCCGTCGATGTCGGCAATGTCCAGCAGTTCCTCGAGGTAGTCCGCTGCGACGTCGCCTTCTTCTTCCAGGCGGCTGGCGGAAGTTCCCTTGTCCTCGGAACCCTCAGAGTCTTCGGCGCCGGCGCCGGCATCAACGTCCTGCTCGGTTTCCTGGACTGCACTCAGGGCGTCGTCCTGCTCTTCGATGGCTTCGACGGAAATAGCGTGTTCGGTGCTTTCGGCGGACATTACTTCCTCTTCCTGTTCTTGCGTTGTGGCTGGACGCGCTGGCTCCTGGCCACCAGGGCTGCGGCGGCGGCAGCTTCAGCGGCCTCGGCCTCGGCTTTCTTGGCGCCTGTCAGCGGCAGCGCCGGCAGGCCCTTGGCGGCACGGCGCTCGGCCAGGGCCTTGGCGGCGGGCGATCCCGGCGTCGGCATGCGGCGGATCACGAAGAACTGCTGTGCCATGGTCCAGAGGTTGGTGGTGGTCCAGTAGATCAGGACACCGATGGGGAAGTTGATGCCGCCCACGCCGAAGACGATCGGCAGAATGTAGAGCATCATCTTCTGCTGTTTCATGAACGGGCTGGCCATGGCCTCTTCGGACATGTTCTTGGCCATGATCTGCTTTTGCGTGATGAACTGCGAGGCCGTCATGGCCAGGATCATAAGTATCGAGAGGATCCACACCGCGACCTCGTTGCCGCCGGGAGGGGTGCCGTGCAGCAGCGTGGCGGAAAGCGGGGCGCCGAAGATGCTCGACTCGTCGAACTGGACCACTTGCTCGTGGCTCATGGCGCCGATGCCCTTGCCGCTGTCGGCCGCCGTCGTAATGCCGGACAGCACGGTGAAGAGGGCGAAGAAGAACGGCATCTGGATCAGCATGGGCAGACACGCCGAGAACGGGTTGGTGCCGTGCTTCTTGTACATGGCCATCTGTTCCTGGGCCATGGCCTGGCGGGACAGCTGGTCGGTTTTGCCCTTGTACTTGTCCTGCAGCTTCTTCAGATCCGGCTGCAGCAGCTGCATGCCGCGCTGGGCCTTGATCTGCTTGACGAACACGGGAATCAGGGCGGCGCGGATCACCAGCACCAGGCCGATGATGGACAGTGTCCACGTCCAGCCGTTGGCGGCGGGCATGCCGATGGCGCTCAGGCCATCGTGGAAGACCACCATGATGGCGGACACAAGCCACTTGAACGGAAACATGATTGTTTCAAAGAAATCCATACGATATCCCTATTCGTTAGGCCGCAGAGCGGCCTGCTCCATCAGTCTGAGCAGCCAGGTACTTGTCCGGATTGTTCAGCACAACAATTGTGGGGGTTCGGTCTGCGGACCACTCGCAGTTACCGGCGGGGACATGGTCCACACCGCCGGCATTCCAGGGATGGCAGCGCACCAGACGCTTGGCTGCCAGCCAGCTTCCCCTGACCGCGCCGTGGACCGTGATCGCTTCGAGGGCGTAGGCCGAGCAGCTGGGGAAGAAGCGGCAAACCTGGCCGTACAGCGGTGAGATCACCTTGCGGTACGCCAGGAGCAGCAGGATGAGGATATTGCGGGGCAAGTTCCAGACTGCCCGGCCCAGCCATAATGCTGCGGATTTTGCAGGAGGGACGACGGCGGCAGTTAAGTTACGCACGCGGGGTCCCTTCCTGTGTTGTCTCGTAAGAAACTGAAGAAGCGGCCTTCGGAAGGCGGCTGCCCAGTCGTTTCATGTTGCTTTCCAAGGCGGCGTCATAGTCTGACCGCAGCTGCTCGAAGCTGGCACCCGCCGCGGCGGGCAGGGCCCGGACCACGATCGCGAACCCGCTGCCGTACTGCTGCAACGACAAGGCGCCGACTTCTCTCAGTCTCCTCTTAACGAGGTTCCTGACAACAGCGTTCCCGACACTCTTGGAAACGATGAATCCGATCCGGCTTGGTTCATCGGCAGCGAGGGCTGCCGTATATAACACTACGTTCCGGCGTCCATTGCGGACACCGGAACGTACGGTTGTTGAAAAATCGGTTGGTGTCCTCAGACGGTTGCGGGTGGCCAGCACCTTTAAACTCGCACAGGGATGTGGACCGACGAGTCAGTTATTTAGGCCGACAGCTCGGTGCGACCCTTGCCACGACGGGCTGCCAGGATGGCACGGCCGGCACGGGTACGCATACGAAGGCGGAAGCCGTGCTTCTTGGCTCGACGGCGGTTATTCGGCTGAAAAGTCCGCTTGCTCACGTTAGTTACTCCAGTGGGATCAAAGGTGCGCCCACCCGATCAAGGGGAAGAACTGGTCGACGCTAAGTTTTGTATGTGCCGCTTCCCTCGACTCGCAAGACGCTGGGCGTCGGGTGAGATTCAAATGAGGCGAAAAGCGTACACATGGGACTTCACAACGTTAGGGCTTGCCGCCCTCCCGAGTCAAACCGGGGGTCGCGCCGCGGACTGTCCACAGTTGTGGTTAAGTGCCTCCCCAGCCTGTGGATGAAGTGCGTCACGCACCCCGTTTTCGAACTACAACGGTGTGATTATCCACAGGACAGATCCCAGCTATCTTCTGGTCTTTTGATCCCCTACAGTGGCTCAGTAGCCCATTATCCACGGACTGTGCATAACCCTGTGGATTATCCGGGGTCCAGTGCGCTGGATCGACCCGCGCGGCTGCAGGTAATGAAGGCAAGCAAGTTTGAGGAACTGATCGATGACAGTAGACGAAGCCAACCAAGCCAACACTGTCGGAAGTTCCTGGCGGCGGGTCGTGAGCCTGCTGGAGAACGATCACCGTGTGTCACCGCGGCAGCGTGGCTTCGTCATCCTCGCCCAGGCCCAGGGCCTGATCGGCTCCACGCTGCTGGTGGCCGTGCCGAATGAGCTCACCCGCGAAGTACTGCAGACGCAGGTGAAGGAAGCCCTCGACGACGCCCTCCGGAGCGTGTTCTCCGATGAAATCCGGTGCGCGATCGACGTCGACACCGATCTGGTGCCGCTCCACACCGAGCCGGAACCCGCCGTCGAGCTGTCCCTGGCGGCCGATCCCTCAGTGGAACTGAAGCCGCAGCCGATGCTGCCCAGCACCTCCCACGAATTTGGCCGGCTCAATCCAAAGTATGTCTTCGACACCTTCGTGATCGGTTCCTCCAATCGCTTCGCACACGCCGCGGCCGTCGCTGTGGCTGAAGCCCCGGCCAAGGCCTACAACCCGCTTTTCATCTACGGTGACTCCGGACTCGGCAAGACCCACCTGCTCCACGCGATCGGCCACTATGCCCGCCGGCTCTACAGCGGGATCCGGGTCCGGTACGTGAACTCCGAAGAATTCACCAACGACTTCATCAACTCCATCCGTGACGATGAAGGCACCAGCTTCAAGACGACGTACCGCAACGTGGATGTCCTGCTGATTGATGACATCCAGTTCCTGGCCGGCAAGGACCGGACGCTGGAGGAGTTCTTCCACACCTTTAATGCGTTGCACAACAACAACAAGCAGGTGGTCATCACCTCCGACCAGCCGCCCAAGCTGCTCGCCGGCTTCGAGGACCGGATGAAGTCGCGGTTCGAATGGGGCCTGCTGACGGACATCCAGCCGCCGGAACTCGAAACCCGGATCGCGATCCTTCGCAAGAAGGCCCTCAGCGAGGGTCTGTCCGCCCCGGACGATGCCCTGGAATACATCGCCTCGAAGATCTCCAGCAACATCCGCGAACTCGAGGGCGCGCTGATCCGCGTTACGGCCTTCGCCAGCCTGAACCGCCAGCCGGTCGACGTCGCCCTGGCCGAGATGGTGCTCAAGGACCTCATCACCGATGACGGGGCCCAGGAGATCACTTCCGCGCAGATCCTCACCCAGACCGCCGACTACTTCAAGCTCAGCATGGAAGAACTCTGCAGCAAGTCCCGGACCAGGACCCTGGTGACCGCCCGGCAGATCGCGATGTATTTGTGCCGCGAACTCACTGACATGTCTCTTCCCAAGATCGGGCAGGAGCTCGGCGGCCGCGACCACACCACGGTCATCCACGCGGACCGCAAGATCCGTGAGCTGATGGCCGAGCGCCGAGTGATCTACAACCAGGTGACCGAGCTGACCAACCGGATCAAGCAGCAGCAGCGTAATTCCTGAGCTGATTCCTGACCTGACCGGCCGCGCACTCTTACCTTATTAACAGGCACCTGTGGACAAGCCTGTGGATAGTTAAGGGGACAACTACGGTTAATGGGCTTAAAACCCTTAAGGTGCCTGTGGATCAAGGGAACGGCCAAAAATGTTATCCCCATCCACACCCTGTTTAAAACCTGCTCCGCCCACAGTCCATGAACAGGGCTTAACCGCGGAATCGCACCGCCAAACAGGGTTATCCACAGTATCCACAGCAGTTATTAACACTACTAATCCCTAGAAAATGAAATTCCCTCAAATAACAACTTCGGTCCGCACCCTGCACACAGCCCGGGACCGTCCCGGACCCCGCCGGAAACCGGCACCGGGCCGGCCTGGCCGAACCACACGGATGTAACCCGGGGATGGGAGAATCACACTTCTTGCGGCTAAGCTGTCTGCAGTGTGTCCGTCCTGGACATCTTTTGTGATTCCCCGCCGGGCCCATGGCCCGGCAACCAGCGATGACAGCAGCAATGAAAGGCGGCACCCTTCCGTGAAGTTCAGAGTCGAGCGGGACGTCCTGGCAGAAGCCGTGACCTGGGCCGCCCGGTCGTTGTCTCCGCGGCCGCCAGTACCCGTACTTTCCGGCCTGCTGCTCAAGGCTGAAGGCGGTACCGTCAGCCTCTCGAGCTTCGACTACGAAACTTCGGCCAGGCTCGAAATCGCTGCTGACATCACCACCGAGGGCACGATCCTCGTCTCGGGACGCCTGCTGGCCGACATCTGCCGCAGCCTCCCGTCGGCACCGGTCGACATCGAAACTGAGGGCAACAAAGTCACCCTGAGCTGCCGTCGAAGCAGCTTCCACCTGGCCACCATGCCGGAAGCCGAATACCCGCCGCTGCCGGCATTGCCCCCGATCAGCGGCACCGTTCCGGGCGACTCGTTCGCCCAGGCCGTGTCGCAGGTGATCATCGCAGCGAGCAAGGACGACACCCTGCCGATCCTCACCGGCGTGCGGATGGAGATCGAGGACGACCTCATCACGCTGCTGGCCACTGACCGCTACCGGCTCGCCATGCGCGAGGTCCCGTGGAAACCCGTCACCCCGGGCATCTCCACCAGCGCACTGGTCAAGGCCAAGACACTCAACGAAGTCGCGAAGACCCTTGGCGGCAGCGGCGACATCAACCTTGCCCTCGCCGAAGACGACAGCCGGCTCATCGGGTTCGAAAGCGGCGGCCGCACCACAACGTCGCTCCTGGTTGACGGGGACTACCCCAAAATCCGCTCACTCTTCCCTGAATCCACCCCGATTCACGCGACCGTACCAACTTCAGAACTGGTCGAGGCCGTGCGCCGCGTCTCGCTGGTGGCCGAACGCAACACCCCGGTCCGGCTCGCCTTCACCCAGGGCCAGCTGCACCTCGACGCCGGAACCGGCGAAGATGCGCAGGCCTCGGAAGAACTCGAAGCCCAGCTCACCGGAGACGACATCACCGTGGCCTTCAACCCGCACTACCTGATCGAGGGCCTCAGTGTCATCGAAACCAAGTTTGTGCGTTTCTCCTTCACCAGTGCGCCCAAGCCGGCCATGATCACGGCCCAGCAAGACGCCGACGGCGAGGACCAGGGCGATTACCGCTACCTCGTCATGCCGGTCCGGCTGCCCAACTAGCTGGCAGCTGGTTCCGTTTGATCCTTTGGAACCGATAGGCCCCTCTGGCTGACGCCACCACCCGAAACACCCCAGCGCAGAAAAGAGATCATCTAAGTGCACATCGGACTGATCGGCCTTGGAAAAATGGGTTTCAACATGCGCGAACGGCTGCGCAACGGTGGAATCGTTGTCACCGGGTTTGACCGCAACCCCGAGATCACCGACGTCGCGAGCGTGGATGAACTGCTCGCCGCCGTGCCGGCGCCGCGCCTGATCTGGGTGATGGTGCCCTCCGGCGAGATCACCGACGCCGTGATTACCGAACTCCGCAGCAAGCTCGACGCCGGCGACCTGGTGATCGACGGCGGCAACTCCCGCTTCACGGAAGACCAGAAGCACGGGGCCGCGCTGGCGGAAAAGGACATCCGTTTCGCCGACTGCGGTGTTTCCGGCGGGGTCTGGGGCCTGCAGAACGGCTACGGGCTGATGGCCGGCGGTGACGCCGCGGACATCGAACGGGCGATGCCTGTCTTTGACGCACTCCGTCCCGAGGGTGACCGCGCCGACAGCTTCGTCCATGTCGGCGGGACCGGAGCCGGCCATTACGCCAAAATGGTCCATAACGGCATCGAATACGGGCTCATGCAGGCCTATGCCGAAGGGTACGAAATCCTGGCCGCCAAGGACATCGTCACCGACCTCCCCGGCACGTTCCGGGCTTGGCAGAAGGGAACCGTCGTCCGGTCCTGGCTGCTGGACCTCATGGTCAAGGCCCTCGACGAGGATCCCGGCCTGGAATCGATCGACGACTACGTCGAAGACTCCGGCGAAGGCCGCTGGACGGTGGAAGAGGCTATCGCCAACGCCGTACCGGCCCCGGCCATCACGGCCGCACTCTATGCCCGCTTCTCCTCCCGCGAGGACAACTCCCCGGCGATGAAAATGGTTTCGGCGCTGCGCCACCAGTTCGGCGGGCATGCGACCCGTCCGGCCAAGTAGTCCTGCCCTGAAATCCTGAACCCGGCGTGTACCTAGAACAACTTTCGCTCACAGATTTCCGCAGTTATGCACAGGTGGAGCTGAGCCTGGAGCCCGGGGTTACGGTGCTGGTCGGCTCCAACGGCATCGGCAAAACCAACCTGATGGAAGCCGTCGGCTACCTGGCCACCCTCAGTTCACACCGGGTCAGTTCCGATGCCCCGCTGCTGCGGTTCGGCACCGAACGGGCCATGATCAGGGCGAAACTGGTCCGCGGCGAGCAGTCAACGGTGCTCGAACTGGAAATCAACAGCTCCCGCGCCAACCGCGCCCGGATCAACCGCAGCAATCCGGTCCGCGCCCGGGACATCCTGGGCATCTGCCAGACCGTCCTTTTCGCTCCGGAGGACCTGGCTCTGGTCAAGGGCGATCCGTCCAGCCGGCGCCGGTTCCTCGATGAACTCCTGGTCAGCCTCATCCCGCGGCACGCTGCCACCCGCAGCGATTACGACAGGGTGTTGAAGCAGCGCAACGCGCTGCTGAAGTCCGCCCGCGCCGGAAAATTCAGCATGGGGCATGAGGCCACCCTGGATGTCTGGGACCAGCACATGGCCCGGGCTGGCGCCGAGCTGTTGCATGCACGGCTCGAACTGGTGGAACGGCTCCGGCCCCACCTCAGGAACTCCTACGCCCAACTCACCGACGGATCCAAGGAAGCGGGGGCCATCTACCGCTCCACGCTGCAGGGCACCGTGGAGGATGACGGCGCCGTGCCGGACTCTGCCGGGGAAGCCGAAGACCTCCGGCTGCTCTCCGTCGACGAACTCACCGAACGCTACGTCCAGGCCTTCGCCTCCTCACGGCGCAAGGAACTGGAACGCGGGATCTCCCTGGTGGGACCGCATCGCGACGAGCTCGAACTGGTCCTGGGTGAGGCTCCCGCGAAGGGGTACGCCTCCCATGGTGAAACCTGGTCCATGTGCCTGTCCCTGCGGTTGGCCTCTTACTACGTGATGCTCGACGATGCCCGGACCGGCGGATCCGCCCCGATCCTGATCCTGGACGACGTTTTTGCCGAGCTTGACGTCCAGCGGCGGCGTAAACTGGCCGCAATGGTTTCCGGCGCCGAGCAGGTGCTCGTGACTGCCGCCGTCGAGGACGATATCCCGGTCGAACTGGCGGGACGGCGGGTGATGGTAATCCCGGGAGGAATCGATGAGCGGGAAGATCGATGAATAAGGATACCGACGGCGGCCTGCAGCCGGGACGCGATCCCGACGACATAGACGCCGCCCAGTCGGCCCTCAACAGGATGCGCGAGGCGGCTGCGTCACGCGGCGAAATCCGGCGCAAGGCCCCGCCGCGGCCAGGCAGCACCCCGCAGAAGACCGGACGGAGTTCCGGCAGCACCCGCGGCTTTGGACAATTCCACGGCACCGGCCGGGACCCGATGGGGCTCGGCAAGGTGGTTGGCCGTCTCGTCGCAGAGCGCGGCTGGAGCTCCCCGGTCGCCGTCGGCTCGGTGATGGCCGAATGGGCAACGCTCGTGGGACCGGAGATCTCCGCCCACTGCACCCCGGAGAGTTTTACGGACACGACCCTCCATGTCCGCTGTGATTCCACCGCGTGGGCAACCCAGCTGCGCCTGCTCAGCCTGAGCCTGCTGGAGAAATTCCGCACCGAACTCGGCGACGGCGTGGTGACCAAGATCCAGGTCCTCGGACCTGCCGCGCCGAGCTGGCGCAAGGGCGGCCGGACCGTCAACGGACGCGGCCCGCGGGATACTTACGGATAATTTTGGAGGGCTCTGCCTGCCTTCCGCCGTCCCGGCAGCACCAGATCTGAAGCACTCCTTGCAAAACTATTGAAAAAACCGCAAACGGCGTGTAGGGCGCTCAGACGCACAGGAGTCGTATAGGAACCCGCATCCGGTAGTCCTGGAGCCTTGCAGGTGGAGTCTGTGGCCTCTCAGCGGTAGTTTCCTCCCCGTTTGGCCCTCTGGAATGCGGGTTTCACCCCTATAACACGGTAGAATCGTGGAAGATAACTGGGCGCCGGTGAAACGTTGACTGAGTCCGTTTCCGACGCAATATCCGCGTGCGGTAGACGGATCCTCGAGCCAGCGTCACAACCGGCGGCATCAGTGACGTGCCCGTTGGCCGTAGCTGTTTCCTCCGGGAAGGGGCAACGGCTGGCCTATAACGAAAAAGAGGAGTCGAAAGCGCCTGTGGCTAACGACAATGCAGAGATCCCGGCAGTGGAACCAGTAGTGGCGGGAACGGCCGATACCCCGCCGGACGCCGCAACTCCCCACGGCTACGGTGCCAGCGACATCACGGTGCTCGAAGGCCTGGAAGCTGTCCGGAAACGTCCCGGCATGTACATCGGTTCCACGGGGCCGCGCGGTTTGCATCACCTGGTCTATGAAGTCGTGGACAACTCGGTCGATGAGGCCCTGGCCGGGTACTGCACCCACATCGAAATCGTGCTGCAGGCGGACGGCGGGGTCAAGGTCGTCGACAACGGCCGAGGCATCCCCGTCGACTTGCACCCGACGGAGCACAAGCCCACCGTGGAGGTCGTGATGACGATCCTGCACGCTGGCGGCAAGTTCGGCGGCGGCGGCTACGCCGTATCCGGCGGCCTGCACGGCGTGGGCATCTCCGTCGTCAACGCCCTTTCGAGCCGCGTCGACACCGAGGTCCGCCGGCAGGGCCACGTGTGGCGGATGTCTTTCGCCGACGGCGGCAAACCCCAGGGCGGCCTGATCCAGGGTCAAGAGACTACGGACACCGGAACCACCCAGACGTTCTACCCGGATGCCCGCATCTTCGAGTCCACGGATTTCGATTTCGAAACGCTCCGCGCACGCTTCCAGCAGATGGCCTTCCTGAACAAGGGACTGCGGATCACGCTCACCGATGAGAGGCGCGCCACAGACGAACCGTCCGAGGACGGGGATTTGGACCTTGACACCGTTCCGACCGAAGGTGAAGTCCCGGCCGAGTTCCACACGGTCGTGTACCAGTACGACGACGGCCTGCTGGACTACGTGAAGCACCTCAACTCCGGCAAGAAGGTCGATGTGGTCCACGAGGACGTCATCGCGTTCGAAACGGAGGACAAGGAACGGCACATCGCCCTGGAAATGGCGATGCAGTGGACCAACGCATACTCCGAGAGCGTCCACACCTACGCCAACACCATCAACACCCACGAGGGCGGCACCCACGAAGAGGGGTTCCGTGCGGCGATGACCTCGCTGATCAACCGCTACGCGCGGGAGAAGAGCATCATCAAGGAAAAGGATGACAACCTCACCGGTGATGACATCCGCGAAGGACTCACGGCCGTCATCTCGGTCAAGCTGGCGGAGCCGCAGTTCGAGGGCCAGACCAAGACCAAACTCGGCAACTCCGAGGTCAAGGGCTTCGTCCAGCGCGTCGTCACGGACGGACTCGGCGACTGGCTCGAACGCAACCCCGGCCCGGCCCGCGACGTCATCCGCAAGGCCATCTCGGCAGCCCAGGCCCGGATGGCAGCGCGCAAGGCCCGTGACAACGCGCGCCGCAAGAGCCCGCTGGAGTCCTTCGGGATGCCCGGAAAGCTCTCCGACTGCTCCTCGAAGAACCCGGAGAAATGCGAGGTCTACATCGTGGAGGGCGACTCCGCCGGCGGCTCCGCTAAGCGTGGACGCAACCCGGAAACCCAGGCCATCCTGCCGCTGCGCGGCAAAATCCTGAATGTGGAACGGGCCCGGCTGGACAAGGCCCTCGGCAACGCCGAGGTCCAGTCCATGATTACCGCATTCGGTACGGGGATCGGCGAGGACTTCGACCTGAGCAAGCTGCGCTACCACAAGATCGTCCTCATGGCCGATGCCGACGTCGACGGCCAGCACATCACCACCCTGCTGATGACCCTGCTGTTCCGCTACATGCGCCCGCTGATTGAGAACGGCTATGTCTACCTCGCGCAGCCCCCGCTGTACCGGATTAAGTGGTCCAATGCCCCGCACGACTATGTCTACAGCGACCGGGAACGCGATGCGCGGCTGCTGTCCGGCCAGGCGGCCGGCCGCCGCATCCCCAAGGACAACGGCATCCAGCGCTACAAGGGCCTCGGCGAGATGGACTACACGGAACTGTGGGACACCACCATGGATCCGGACCACCGCACCTTGCTGCAGGTCACCATGGACGACGCCCTGGCCGCGGACCAGACCTTCTCCACCCTGATGGGCGAAGATGTCGAATCGCGCCGAAACTTCATTCAGCAGAACGCCAAGGACGTTCGGTTCCTCGATATCTAGCGGCCAAAAACGCTAAATATTCCCGAACCGATATATACCTGAAACGGAAAATATAGACTATGAGTGACGAAACACCAGAAGTTCCGGCTGGCCCGGCCGGTGCCGAGCCCGTTCTCGAGGGCACTGTCCTTGACACCGATGTGCTGACCGACCGCGTCGAACAGGTGGACCTGCAGACGGAAATGCAGCGGTCCTACCTCGACTACGCGATGGCCGTGATCGTGGGCCGTGCCCTCCCGGACGTCCGCGACGGGCTTAAGCCGGTCCACCGGCGAGTGCTCTATGCGATGTTCGACGGCGGATACCGGCCGGAACGGTCCTTCAACAAATGTGCCCGTGTGGTCGGCGAAGTCATGGGCCAGTACCACCCCCACGGCGACACCGCCATCTACGATGCGCTGGTCCGCCTGATCCAGGACTGGACCATGCGCTACCCGCTGGCGCTGGGCCAGGGCAACTTCGGTTCCCCCGGCAACGACGGCGCCGCTGCGCCGCGGTACACGGAAACGAAGATGGCCCCGCTGGCCATGGAAATGGTCCGCGACATCGACGAGGAAACCGTCGACTTCCAGGACAATTACGACGGCAAAAACCAGGAACCCACCATCCTGCCGGCGCGTTTCCCGAACCTGCTGGTCAACGGCTCCTCGGGCATCGCCGTCGGTATGGCCACCAACATCCCGCCGCACAACCTCCGCGAGGTTGCCGACGGCGTGCAGTGGTACCTGTCCAACCCGACCGCAAGCCGCGAGGAACTGCTCGAAGAGCTGATCGTGCGCATCAAGGGACCGGACTTCCCGACCGGCGCCACCATCCTGGGCCACAAGGGGATCGAGGACGCCTACCGCACGGGCCGCGGCTCAATCACCATGCGTGCCGTGGTCAGCGTGGAGGAACTCCAGGGCCGCACCTGCCTGGTGGTCACGGAACTGCCGTACCAGGCCAACCCCGACAACCTGGCCATCAAGATTGCGGAGCTCGTCAAGGACGGCAAGATCTCGGGCATCGCTGACCTGCGTGATGAAACCTCGGGTCGCACCGGACAGCGCCTGGTGGTCGTGCTCAAGCGCGACGCCGTCGCCAAGGTGGTGCTGAACAACCTCTACAAGCACACCCAGCTGCAGGACAACTTCGCAGCCAACATGCTGGCGATCGTTGACGGCGTGCCCCGCACGCTGAGCCTGGATGCGTTCATCCGCCACTGGGTCACCCACCAGATGGATGTCATCGCACGCCGCACGCGCTACCGCCTCCGCAAGGCCGAGGAAGAAGCGCACATCCTGCGCGCACTTCTCAAGGCGCTGGACGCGCTCGACGAAGTTATCGCGCTGATCCGAGCCTCGAACACTACCGAAGCGGCCCGCGACGGCCTGATGCAGCTCCTGGACATCGATGAACTCCAGGCCCGCGCCATCCTGGACATGCAGCTGCGGCGGCTCGCGGCATTGGAACGCCAGAAGATCCAGGACCGCCACTCCGAACTCGAAGCCCTGATCGCAGAGTACAACTCGATCCTGGCCTCCGAGGAACGCCAGCGCGGGATCATCAGCACCGAGCTGGGCGAGATCGTGGCCAAGCACGGCGATGACCGCCGTACCAAGGTCCTGCTGGGCTTCGACGGCGACATGTCGATGGAGGACCTGATCCCCGAAGAGGAAATGGTCGTTACGATCACCCGCGGCGGCTACGTCAAGCGCACCCGCAGCGATAACTACCGCTCGCAGCAGCGCGGCGGCAAGGGCATCAAGGGCGCGCAGTTGCGCGGCGACGACGTCGTGGAGCACTTCTTCGTGACCACAACGCACCACTGGCTGCTGTTCTTCACGAACCTGGGCCGGGTGTACCGGGCGAAGGCGTATGAACTCGTGGAGGCCGGACGCGACGCCAAGGGCCAGCACGTGGCGAACCTGCTCGCCTTCCAGCCGGATGAGCACATCGCCCAGGTGCTGGACCTGCGGGATTACCAGCAGTCGCCGTACCTGGTTCTGGCCACCAAGCGCGGCCTGGTGAAGAAGACTCGCCTCGAGGACTACGACACCAACCGCTCCGCGGGTGTCATCGCAATCAATCTCCGTGACGGCGACGAATTGGTCTCCGCCCAGCTGGTCTCGGAGACCGATGACCTGATGCTCGTCTCCCGTATGGGGCAGTCGATCCGCTTCACCGCCACCGATGAGGCCCTGCGCCCGATGGGCCGGGCAACCTCCGGCGTCACCGGAATGAAGTTCCGCGAGGACGACGAACTACTGGCGGCCGACGTGGTCACGGACGGTTCCTTCGTGTTCGTCGTGACCGAGGGCGGCTACGCCAAACGCACCGCGGTGGAGGAATACCGCCTTCAGGGCCGCGGCGGCCTCGGCATCAAGGTCGGCAAGTACCAGGAGGAGCGCGGCCACCTCGTGGGCGCCCTCATCGTCCAGGAAGAAGACGAGGTCCTGGTGGTGATGGAAGGCGGCAAGGTGGTCCGTTCCTCCGTGGCCGGAGTACCGGCCAAGGGGCGCGACACCATGGGTGTCATCTTCGCCAAGCCGGACAAGAACGACCGCATCATCGAGGTGGCGCGCAACAGCGAACGAGGCCTCGAAACCGAGGAGGGGGCCGAAGGCGAAGATGCAGACGATGCTGCCGAAAGTCAGGCATCGGCAGCGGATGACGTAACGTTGGCTGAAAATACCGGATCACATGAGGGGTCCGCAGAGGAAGAATCAGCACCGGCCCCGGATACAGATGAGTCATCAGGCAATGCCGAGCTGGACGAAGACAACATCGGAGGTAACGAGTGAGTAATTCCGACTCATATCCCAAGCCGAACAGCGGCGTTCCCGGCGGAGTGCGGCAGCCCGCCGCCGCGCCCCGGGTAGGCGCGCCGTCCCGTCCCGAGCAGCGCCCCGGGGTGGCAAGCGGCGCCATGGGAACAACGCAGCGGCCGCAGGTGCCTGGCCAGCGTCCCGCCCAGGGACGCCCGGTGGCTCCCGGGCAGCGCCCGACCACACCCGGACAACGTCCGGACCAGAGCAGTCCGGGGCAGAACACCACCGGGCTGATCAAGCCGGCTCCCAAGGCCAAGGTCCGCCGCGCCCGGCTGCTGGTAAGCAAGGTTGACCCTTGGTCCGTGCTGAAGATGGCTTTCCTGCTCTCCGTGGCCCTGGGCATCGTGACCGTCGTGGCCGCGATTGTGCTGTGGACAGTCCTGGACCTGACCGGAATTTTCGACCAGGTCGACGGTCTCCTCGGCACCCTGGCCGGCTCCGAAGGCGGCGGCTTCGAATTGAAGAAGGTTGCCTCGCTGGGACAGGTGGCGTCCTTTGCCACGATCATCGCGGTCATCAACGTTGTCCTGCTGACGGCGCTCTCGATGCTCTCGGCCGTGCTGTACAACATCTCGGCCACCCTGGTGGGCGGCATCGGTGTCACCCTTACGGACGACTAAACCCACAGTTTTCCCGGATTTTTTCCGGGGAAATGCCTCGATTTGAGATCGGGCCGGGATGTGCTGTAAAGTCGTATCTCGGCCCGATGAGGCATCGGGGCGTATAGCTCAGGCGGTTAGAGCGCTTCGCTGATAACGAAGAGGTCCCAGGTTCAAGTCCTGGTACGCCCACGGAATCTGTACGGATTCAAGTGGAGGTCCGGTTGATATTTGTTTATCGCCGTACCGGAACGGGGTGCATGTGAAGAAGTTGCTCGTTGTTGCAGCTACGATCGCAGGCGTCCTGCTCTACAAGAAAGTGCAGGAATCCGAGGCCCGGAAAACGGTCTGGAGCGAATCAACCGACACGGTTGACTAGCCCGGATTCCCGGATCGTGAGCCGGAAAACGGCTCATCGAACTAGGGTATGATTGTCGGGTTGCTTCTTATGGGGGCATGGCGCAATTGGTAGCGCACCTGCTTTGCAAGCAGGGGGTTCGGGGTTCGAGTCCCCGTGCCTCCACCATAGAAAGGCCCCGGACCGCGGAAACGCGGTCCGGGGCCTTTTGCATGCCCTGCCTGGCACGGCCACCCGCGACCCGCCATGGTCAAGGATGCACGGGCCTCAGCTGGCGGCTCCGGGCCCCACTAGTCTTGGACCGTGAACTTCTTCCTTGCCGCCTTGGGGGTCCTCGGTGTGGCCTCATCCGGGCCGCTCATTGCCGCCACCCTGGGGGCCACCTCCGTCAGCGCCCTGGCGATCGCCTTCTGGCGCAACGCCATTGGGTCGGTCGTTATGGCGGGCCCCGTGCTGGTCCGTAACCCCGGCAGTTTCGGCCGGGTCACCGGCAGGGAATTTCGCTGGTCCCTGGCGGCTGCTGTCGCCCTGGCGCTGCACTTCGCCTGCTTCATCACCTCGCTGCAGTTGACCTCGGTCGCGGCGGCCACCGCTCTCGTTTGCCTGCAGTCCGGCTGGATAGCCGTCTTCCAGCTCTTCCGCGGCGTTAAACACCGCTGGCCGGTCCTGGTGGGCCTGGGGATCGCGTTTGTCGGAGTCGTCGCCATTACCGGGTTCGACATGGGCACCTCTCCGGAGGCGCTGCTGGGTGATCTGCTGGCGGTGGCCGGCGGAGCCCTGGCCGGTGTCTACACGCTGGCCGGCGGCCAAGCGCGCCAAACCATGGGGACCGGTGTCTATACGACGCTGTGCTACGGGATGTGCGCAGCCGTCGTGGCGGTGCTGGCACTGTTCACGCAACAGCCACTGGCAGGGTTCGAAGCCGCCGGCTGGATTGGTATCCTGGCGATCACGGTCTGCGCCCAGCTGATCGGTCACACCGCCTTCAACCACCTGCTCGCCACCATGAGTCCGCTGCTGGTGTCCATGATCATCCTGCTGGAAATTCCGGGGGCCGCGCTGCTTGCTGCCGCTTTCCTGTCCGAGACCCTGCCGGCCGGGACCTACGCCGGCCTGGCAATGATCCTCGTGGGGCTCGCCGTTGTGGTCCTGGGGCAGCGCAGCTCACGCGCCGTGCGGCGCACTGCCACCGGGCTGGCGGAGCTGGGGACGGACTGACGACGCACACGGCGCCGTCAGGGCCGTGTGCTACTGGCCGCCGCGGCGGGCAGGCTGGGCCGTGTTGACCGTATGGATCGCGCGCATCAGCTTCGCCGGGAAGTACACCGAGAAGAAGACCACCATGGGGGCCTTGAGCGCCATCTTCTTGACGTTGTGGGCCTTGTACGTGCGGTCGAAACGCGTCACGTAGTAGCGGTAGTCGCGGGGTGAGTCTTCCAGCCGGCGTGCGGACATGCCGGAGACCATCTGCGGCCAGTACTGGATCCGGAGGTCGTGGTCGGCCAGGTGCAGGGACAAATCAATGTCCTCGTGCATCTCGTCTTTCTCATCCCGGCACGCCTCGGCCCGGATGATCTCCCACGCGGAGCGGCGGAGGGCCATATTGGAGCCGAAAAGAAAGTGATACTGGTGCTTGGCGAGCCTGAGCATCAGTTGGCGCATCTTGTCATCGGCCTTGAGTCCGAAGCGACGCATCGGCATGTCGTAATAGACCACCGGGCCGGTCGCGGCGTGGACGGAATTGTCCCGAAAGGCTTTCTGTACCTGTTCAACCCAGTCGGGCTCCAGAACGGAATCGGCATCGATCCGGCCCAGAATGTCGCCCGTGGCATGGTTGAGGCCGAAATTGCGCGTGGGGATCAGGCCTTGGTCGCGGTCCTGGCTGAGCAGGATGATGGGGCTCTCCGGATATTCCAGCTGCATCTGCCGGACGATGTCGGCCGTGCGGTCCTTGGACATGTTGTCGACGACGATGATCTCGTGCGCCGGGACCGACTGGTACACGGCGGCAATGAGGCACTGCCGGATGACGCCTTCCTCGTTGAACGCCGGGATGACGATAGACACAGCCGGCGTGTGCACAGCATCGTGTAAGGCATCCTCAGAAGATTTTTCGGGTGACATCCCCCCAAATTTAGCATCTACGCGGTTTTTCCAGCCCGGCGCCGGGCAGTGCCCCGGCTACGAACTGGTAAACATCGCGCGCAAATAAAGGGAGGGACCCCGCCTCTATGGCGGAATCCCTCCCTTAGCGGCGGCCCGCAGGCGGGCCTTCGTCTGTCTTAGCTGCCGGTGGTCTTGTCGGTGCCGTTGTTGCGGCTCGCGGCAATGTTCCGGACGGCGGTCTTCGCATCGGTGGCAACCTTGGCGGAAGCGTCCTTGATGTCCTCGGCCGCGTTCTGGGCCGCGTCCTTGATGTCCTCAACAGCATCCTCGGCCGCGTGCTTGGCTTTGTCAGCGGCGTTGTCGGCGGACTCGGCAACGTCGGCGGATGCATCAGCGGTTTTGTCAGCGGCGGCAACCGTGGCTGCGCCGGCCTGGCCGGCAGCCTCCTTGACGGAATCCCTGACGTCGTTGACGGTGGTGGCCGGCACGGGCGCCGGTGTCACCGGAGCGGGCGTCTTCCAGGGATCCTCGACCGGCTTGGAAGCCCGCCAGGCGGCAACACCGGCGGCAACAGCCGCGGCGATGATACCGAAGATCAACAGCCCGCGGTGCTTGGGCTTCTGCTTCTTGACCAGCTCACCGCTGACGGCCTTGCTCGCCTTGTTCGCCGCGACCTTGACGTGGCCCTTAGCGGTCTTCGCCTGCTCCTGGACGGAGTGGATGATTCCCGCTTCGCCGAGCCGCTGGGCAACTGCATCCACATGGCCCGGAGCGCTCTGGAGCGTGCGGTGTACGGCGTCGGAGGCGTAGCCGATCTGGTCCGAAAGCTTCGGCAGGTACTCCACGACCACCCGGTCGCGCGCGTTCGCGATGACCGGTGTCGCCTTGTCCAGCGCCTCATGCAGGCGCGGGGTGGCGCCCTCAACGGCGTCGTTGATCCTGGGTGCGAGGTGTGCGAGTCCGTCCTGGAGACGCGGCGTTACAGTCGCAACGCCGTCGGCGAGATTGTAAGCCGCCGACTTGAGCCCCTCCTGGATCTTGGGGGAAGCGGTATCCAGTCCCTGCTGCAGGCGCGGAACGGCCCAGTTGACTGCTGCTTCAACCCGCGGGGCTGCCCAGTCCTTGGCGGTCTCTACTCCGGTGCTGACTGAATACTCCAACTCACGGGCAATACGATCCGTTTTCTTCACAACTACCTCCCGATTAATGTGACGATTCTGCAGTTAGCCTACGTGGCCCAGACCTCACCGGCTATTCTTCAGGCCGATTTTGGGCGGATTTCACCCAGCGCGGAACTGGCGGACGGGCCCTGTGTGCTGGGGCCCGCCATGGAAGAATAGGGCCTATGACTGCCATCGCAACTGCAAAAGCAACCATCCACACGAGCATGGGCGACATTGTCGTCAATCTCTTCGGCAACCACGCCCCCAAGACCGTCGACAATTTTGTCGGACTGGCCACGGGCGAGAAGGCCTGGACCCACCCGGAGTCCGGCGAGGACAAGACCGGGACGCCGCTCTATGACGGCACCATCTTCCACCGCATCATCAAGGATTTCATGATCCAGGCCGGGGATCCCCTGGGCCGTGGCGTGGGCGGCCCGGGCTACAAGTTCGACGATGAAATTCACCCGGAGCTGACCTTTAACGAACCCTACAAGCTGGCCATGGCGAATGCCGGCATCCAGATGGGCCGCGGCACCAACGGCTCGCAGTTCTTCATCACGACCATCCCCACCGGCTGGCTGCAGGGCAAGCACAGCATCTTCGGCGAGGTGGCAGACGACGATTCCAAGAAGGTTGTCGACGCCATCGAAGGTGTCCGCACCGGAACGGGCGACCGACCGGTTGAGGACGTCACCATCAACAGCATTGACGTAGAAAAGCTCTAAGCCCAGCGCATGAGTTACGGAATTCCGGCGGCAGAGCCGTCCGCGCAGATCCCGGTGTGCCCCCGGCACCCGGACCGGCCCGCCTATGTGCGCTGCCAGCGTTGCGGGCGCCCTGCGTGCCCCGACTGCCAGCGGGCGGCTGCCGTCGGATTCCAATGCGTCGACTGTGTCAACGAAACAAAACGTACGACGCCGGCGGTCAAGACCGTCTACGGCGGCGCTGTGGCCACCGGAAAGCCCGTGGTTACGTTGTCCCTCATTGGTCTGTGTGCCCTGGTCTTTGTGTTCCAGTGGCTGGTCCCCAACGATGGGGTCTACCGGAACCTGGCGTTCGCCACCGTGTATGCCAGCCCGGAGTATGGGGTCTTCGAACCCTGGCGGATGGTGACCTCCGCTTTCCTGCATTCCCAGGGCTTCATCCTCCATATCGTGCTCAATATGTACATGCTGTGGGTGTTTGGCCAGGCGCTCGAGCCCCTTTTGGGACGGATCCGCTTCCTGGCGGTGTATCTGCTGTCCGCTTTTGGCGGATCGGTCGGCTACCTCCTGCTGACGCCGGAGTACGTCCCGGGCCAGCCGCTGAGCGGCGTCGTCGGCGCTTCCGGCGCCATCTTCGGGCTTTTCGGCGCCATGCTGGTGGTTCAACGCCGCCGCGGTGGCGACACCAGACAACTCTGGGTGCTGATCCTTATTAACGGCGCCATCGGCTTTATGGTCCCCTCGATCGCCTGGCAGGCCCACCTCGGCGGGGCAGTCACAGGTGCCCTGTGCGCCGCTGTCCTGGCCTATACGCCCCGCGGCCCGCGTCAGGGCCTGCTGCAGGCTGGCGGTCTGCTCCTGGTGCTTGCCCTGCTGATCGCCGTCTCCGCCCTCCGGGTCGCCGTAGCCTGACCCCGCGGGACATCCCCGGCTGCACTCTCCGTAGCCGTAGCCTGCGCACTCTCTGTAGCCCTAGCCCGCGCCCTCTCTCCAGCCGTAGCCTGCGCACTCTCTCCAGCCGTAGCCTGCCGCACCCTGCCGCCGCCCCTCGTGCCCTGCAGCCGCTCACACAGCCCCCCTCGCACAGCCAGTGGACCCGTGGGCGCCTCGCCGTATGGGCAGTCCTCTGGCGGTTGCCACGGCGGGACCCTATTTTCACCAACGCGCCCGTGTCCGGCGTGCCATCTGTTTGCGGGCGTCCCCCGCGCCCCGGAGGCCGTAAGGATGCGGCGCCTTGGTCCCCACGGAGAGTTGTCCACAGGGGTTATCCACACTGTTGGTAACTTACACGCCTGTAGTTCACATCGGTTTCCCCGATCTGAGGGCCACACCGGGCGATTCCGGAATAGTGCGCCTCCGGATCTCCACAATTGTGGATAACTCCTGTGGGCAGGCCTGTGGTTAAGTGGACAACTCCGCGGCGGAGGGCAGTTCCATGCCTCGGATGTCGGAGTCTGTGCGGATCAAACAGCGAGGCTCTACACAGGACCACCGGGCCTGCTCCAGAATGAAATCTGATTTCAACAGGTTATTCACAGTGTTAATAACCTGGAGCATGACGCATTTCGTGCAGAATTCCCGCCAGCTAGGGCCGGAACCGGCCGAAATCCCCTTGCTGGGCCTGGTTATCCCCAGCTGTGGATAAGTTGTGGGTACTGCGGCAGGGTCGAGTGGATAACTTTTGGGCGCCGGGCCGCGCAGCCAAAAACGCGCGTGTGCCGTCCCAAGTGTTTTGCCATTCCACCAACCGGGGCACCCGGTGGACTTATCCACAGGGAATCCACACTGTTAATAACTCACAGCCTTGTCATTCCTAGGGGAACGTCCTTCGGAAGTGCTCACTGGGCGCCACAGTGCGAGGGCAAGGCCATGCGCAGGGGCGGAAGCCGGCCAAGAGTTATCAACATTGTGGATAACTTAGGCCGGAGTTGTACACACCGGCGCGGAGCTTAGCGTGGCCAGATACCGGAGGTCCCGCGGCGGTGGCTGTCCAGCAGATGGGTGTCGATCATGCCGATGGCTTCCATCAGGGCGTACATCGTGGTGGGCCCGACGAACGCGAAGCCCCGTTTTCGCAGTGCCTTGGACAGCGCGAGCGATTCAGCCGAGGTCGTGGGAATTTCCTGGTGGGACTTCGGCTCGGGAGTGGAATCCGGCTGGAAGGACCAGACGAAATCGACCAGCCCGCCGTCGCCCCGCAGTGCAATGGTGGCCTGGGCGTTGGTGATGGCGGCCCGGATCTTCAACCTGTTGCGGACGATCCCGGCATCGAGGAGGAGACGCTCAACATCAGCTTCCGTGAACGCGGCCACCGTCTCGGGATGGAAGTCGTGGAACGCAGCCCGGAACGCCGGCCGTTTCCGGAGAATTGTGGCCCAAGACAGTCCGGCCTGGAAGGCCTCAAGGCTGATGCGCTCGTACAGGCCCTGCTCGTCGCGCACCGGAAGTCCCCACTCGGTGTCGTAGTACTCGCGCAGCATCGGATCCACGGCAGCCCAGGGGGGCCGGGCCAGGCCGTCGTCGCCGATTACCGGGCCGGTTGTTGCCGGGGCCATCTGGACTCCTTCGCTCGCAGTTTTCTCCCGCTTCAGCATTATCGGCCCCTGCGGGGGCGCGACGTTAACGCGAAAGACCGGCACACAGGGTGTACCGGTCTTCCGTCCCATGCTGCGGGGTTAGGAACGCCAGCGCGTGGTCATCAGGAAGCCGATGATGGCGATGCCGAAGCCGGCGATGATATTCCCGGATCCCCAGGCAGCAACCGGAAGTGTTCCTTCGCTGATGTAGAAGGTGATGATCCACAGCAGGCCAATAATCATCAGGCCGAACATCACCGGCTTGAACCAGACCGCATTGGGCTTGTTGGCCTGCGCGGCGGAAGTCTGCGGCGTTTCGTGGGCAGTCCGTTTGCGGCGCTTTGACTCGGGCACGGGTCCTCCTTGGCGGCTGGAACAGGAGCGGGACCCTGGCTTGATATCCTGCAAGGAGGAATACACCGGCGGTCAGCGCTCTTGGTCATGTTGAAGTTCTTATTCGGAGCCAATTCTAGCTGTAGTTCAGGCCACGGGGATGCCCGCCGCGAACGTCCGGGATGGCACGATTCACCCAGTTCTCTGATTCAACGATTGGTTCAGCAAGGCACCCATGAGCACAACCAAGATTCTCGTCGTCGACAACTATGACAGCTTCGTGTACACCCTGGTGGGATACCTCCAGGAACTCGGCGCGGAGACCACCGTGGTCCGCAACGACGACGTCACCCTGGCCGAGGCGATCGACCTGGCCGAGGCACGCGACGGCGTCCTGATCTCCCCGGGCCCCGGGAACCCCGCCGGCGCGGGCGTCTGCATCGAGCTGATCAAGTGGTGCGGCAGTCGCAACAAACCCATGCTGGGCGTCTGCCTCGGACATCAGGCACTGGCCGAGGCCTACGGGGGAATCGTCACGCACGCGCCGGAGCTGATGCACGGCAAGACGTCCCTCGTGGAGCACCACGGCACCAGTGTGTTCGCCGGGCTGCCGTCGCCCCTCACGGCGACCCGCTACCACTCCCTGGCCGCCGTGCGAGAAAGCATCCCGGAGGTCCTGGAGGTCACCGCGGAGACGGGAACCGGAGTTGTCATGGGGCTCCAGCACCGCACCGCCCCCCTCTCCGGAGTGCAATTCCACCCGGAATCGGTGCTCACCGAAGGCGGCTACCAGATGCTCGGGAACTGGCTGGAATCCCTCGGCATGGCCGGTGCGGCCCAGCGTGCCGCATCACTGAGCCCGCTCATCAAGCACTAGGCCCACCAAGGAAACCTCAGTCGTCCTTGGAGCCCTTCGTGGACGTTGGGGTCGGCGTGGGTGTGGGTGTGGGTGTGGGGCTCGGCGGCGGGGGCGGCGGGGCCTTGGCCACGGTGACGGAGACCGTCTTGCCCTGTTCGACGAGAGCCGCCGCGGCGTCGGACTGTCCGGTGACCTTACCCGGCTCGACCTGGGAGTTTTCGACTTCCGTGGCAATCATGACCAGGCCCAGCGCCTTCAGGGCCGCTTCAGCCTCGACCCGGGGAAGCCCGACCAGCTGCGGCACCACCACTTTGCCGGTGGAAACGATGATTTCCACGATGCTGCCAGCGGCCACGTTCTGGCCCGGCGCCGGGTTGGTGGTGATCACGATGCCGGCCGGGACCGTGGGGCTGTTGGCCATGGTGGTGCCCGGCGCCCCGGCGAGACCCTTCTGGCGCAGCACATCGCGCGCCGCGGCCTCCGTGCGCCCGGGCAAATCGGCGGGGATGGTGATGACGCTGGGACCTTCGGAGATGTTGAGCGTGATGTCGGAATTTGGGTCCAACGAGCTCCCGGTTGCCGGGACGGTGCCGACCGCGATCCCCTTGGCAATTGTCTCGTGCTGCATCCGGCTGAGCTGGGGTTTCAGTCCTGCGTTGTAGAGCTTCTGGAGGGCCTCGGTCTCAGTTAACGACGTCACCGACGGCACCAGGACCTTGGCTACCGGTGGCGGCGCCTGGTTCATCATGTTGTAGAGCCACAGGCCGCCTCCTGCCAGCACCAGGACGGTGACGACCACCAGGGCGGTGATCCACGTCCGACGCCGGGACTGCTGACGCGGCGTGTGCTCCCGCTCCGGCGGCAGGACCAGCGGCAGGCTGCCGCTATCCGCGGCGCCATAGACGACACCCTGGGCCATCGTGGCGTTCTCATCATCGGTCGGGGTATCCAGCACAGGCCGGAGCCGCCCGGTGGGGGTCTCGTCGAGGAACTTCGCGCCGGTCACGGAGAAGGCAGCCGTCGGCGTGCCGTCCGGGGTCGGGACCGTGTCACTGGGGTCAGTGGGGGCTTCACTCGCGGCCGGTGCGGCGACGCCGACTCCGCTCCGCGCGGCCCGGAGGGCACGGCGGAACGCCGCGGCATCCTGGAAGCGGTCCGCGCGGTTCTTCTGCAGCGCCTTCATCAGCACGCTGTCCAGAGCCTCGGAGACATCAGGATTCAGACTGCTGGCCAGTTCGGGGATCTCCCGCACATGCTGGTAGGCCACCGACACGGGGCTGTCGCCAATGAAGGGCGGGCGGCCGGCGAGCATCTCGTACAGCAGGCAGCCGGCCGAGTAGAGATCGCTGCGGGCATCCACGGTCTCACCGCGGGCCTGTTCCGGTGAAAGGTATTGGGCGGTGCCCACCACGGCCTGGGTCTGGGTCATGGTTGCCGACGAGTCCGCCATGGCACGGGCAATCCCGAAGTCCATCACCTTGACGCTGTTGGATTCCGGGCAGAACATCACATTGGCGGGTTTGATGTCGCGGTGCACAATCCCGGCCTTGTGGCTGTAATCCAGGGCCGCGAGCACCCCCAGGGAAAAGTCAATCGCCTGGTCTATGCTGACTTCCTTGGCCCGGATCAGGTCCCGGATCGTCTTGCCGGAGACAAACTCCATCACGATGTACGGCACCCGGACGGTGTCCTCGTGATCGCCCGGGACGGCGTGGTCCCCGGTGTCGTAGATGGCCACGATCGAGGGATGGTTCAGCGCGGCCACCGCCTGCGCCTCGCGCTTGAATCTGGCCTGAAACTGAGGGTCCCGGGCCAGGTCCGGACGGAGCAGTTTGACCGCAACGGTGCGTCCCAGACGCGTGTCGACGCCGCGGAAGACGTCGGCCATGCCGCCGCGGCCGATCAGCTCACCCAGCTCATAGCGCCCGCTGAGGACGCGCTGGGTGTTCACTGGGCCGCGGTCCTCCCGGTGCGATGGGGTGCGGGGTGAAGTTGACATATTGGACTACGTTCCCGTGGGGCTGGGGGTTGATTCCTTGGCCGCGGCCTTGGCCAGATGGTAGGTCACGACCGAACCTGCGGGCACCTTGCTGCCGGAAGCGGGCTCGGCGCTGACGAAGGTCCCGGGCTCCTCTTTTTTGTTCGTCGGATTCACGTCGGCCCCCTTGGCCCAGCGCAGGCCGGCATTCTGGATCATTTGCTGGACGGCGGCCTCGCTGGCACCGGACTGCAGGGTCGGGACCGCAACGGTTTCCGGATCCTTGGTGGGCTCCGGGCCCTTGGAGAAGGACACCGTGATGGTTGTGCCAGGCTGGACCGGCCCGGCGGGGTCGATTTCGACGACCGTTCCGGGGGCGGACTCGTCGAAGACCTCTGACCCGGTGACGCCCAGACCCAGTCCGATCAGTTCACTGCGGACGTCGTTGTACGGCCGGCCGAGGTACCTCTCCGGAATCAGGTTGATGGCGGCCGGTGTGGACTGCGTCGGTGCCGCGGAGCTGGTAGTGGGGCTGGCAGACGTGGTCGTGGTCGTGGGCGAGGCGCTGGTGGTGGCCGGTGACGCACTGGTGGCGGCGGCGCTGCTGCTGGTCGTCGGAGTCTGCGGGAACAGGATCCCGGCCTGGGTCAGCATGACGCCCACCAGCGCGAACAGCACGAGCAGGATCAGGGCAATCAGCGGCCAGGTCCAGGGGCTGCGGCCGCGGCGTTCCGGCTCAGTGGTCGGTTCGTCGTAGTCGTCGTCGTCGTCCTCCTGAATCCAATTGCGTTCCGCGGCGAGGGCGTCGGCACGCGACAGCGTGTTGCGGGCTCCGTACGCGCTGGTGGCGGCGGCTCCGGCAGCGACCCCTGCGGCGGCGCCCGCTCCGGCGGCGCCGACCACGGGCAGCGCCGAGGTGGACGACGTCGTACGGTCCGCAGCTCCGATGACACTGGTTGCTTCCGTCGGGATGCCCACCGGTGCCGTGATCGGCCCGGTTGCTGCCTCGAAGAGCAGCATGCCCGGGACGGCGGCGTGTGCTGCCGCGATGTCGCCGTTACGGATGGCCTCGGCCGCTTCCGACAGTTTGAGGGCGTCGGCCGGGCGGTTCTTGGGGTCCTTGGCCAGCATGGACATCAGCAGGGCACGGACCGGCTTCGGCAGGGTTTCCGGCAGCGGCGGCGGCGCGTCATTGACCTGGGCCAGCGCGATCGCGATCTGGGATTCCCCGGAGAACGGGCGGTGCCCGGTAAGGCACTCGTAGCCGATCACGCCGAGAGCGTAGATGTCCGAGGCGCCCGTAGCGAGCTGGCCCGTTGCCTGCTCCGGAGCCAGGTACTGGGCGGTGCCCATGACCTGTCCGGTCTGGGTGAGCGGGACCTGGTCGGCCAGTCGGGCGATGCCGAAGTCCGTGACCTTGACGCGGCCGTCCGGGGTGATCAGCAGGTTGCCCGGCTTGATGTCGCGGTGGACCAGGCCCTGGGCGTGGGCCACCGAGAGGGCGCGGGCCGTCTGCGCGATCATGGACAGGGTGCGGTCCGGGGAGAGCACCTGTTCATGTTCGATGATGCTGCTCAGCGGCTGACCGGGGACCAGTTCCATGACGAGGTAGGCGGAGCCTTCTTCCTCGCCGTAGTCAAAGACGTTGGCGATGCCCACGTGGTTCAGAAGCGCCGTGTGACGGGCTTCGGCGCGGAAGCGCTGGAGGAAACCGGGGTCGCCCGTGTACTCCTCCTTGAGCACCTTGATGGCGACGATGCGGCCAAGGATCAGGTCTTTGGCTTTCCAGACTTCGCCCATGCCGCCGATAGCAATACGCGTGGTCAGCTGGAACCTGCCGCCGAGGGTGATTCCTGATGAAGGCCTCACTTATTCAACACCGCCTCAAAAATCTTTTTCGCGTTCGGACTGGTTAGCTTTGCGCCGGTGGTGATGTCTACGCCTTCCATGACGATAGTGACAGCCACCTGCGGGTCATTCGCCGGGGCAAACCCGGTAAACCATGAGTTGTTCAGGCCGTCGCCGAGTTCCGCGGTACCGGTCTTGCCGGCCACCTTCACGCCGGGCACTGCCGCGTTGCGGCCGATGCCCTCGCTGACGACGCTGACCATCCACTCGTTGATCTGCCGGGCAATCTCCGGCGTGGTGGAGGTCTGCAGTGCCTGGGGTTTCGGCTCGCTGATTGGCCGCAGGTCCGGGGAACGGACGGCCTTGATCAGGTTCGGCTGCATCTGCACCCCGCCGTTGGCGATCGCGGCAGTCATCTGGTTAATCTGCAGCGGCGTGGCCCGGACATCCCGCTGGCCGATCGACGACTGCGCCAGGCTGGCGTCGTCCAGCTCTTCGGTCGGGAAGAAACTCGGCGCGGAGTCCAGCTTCAGCTGGTCGCCGAAGCCCTGGCCGAAGCCGAATTTCTCCGCCTGGTCCGAGATCGCCTTCTGCCCCAGGTCCAGGGCAATGCTGGCGAACGGGGTATTGCAGGACTGCTGCAGGGCGAAGGCGAACGTCGCCGTGTCGCGGGTGTAACAGTTGCCGCCGGCATAGTTGGGCAGCGTGTACTGGATGCCGGGGAACGACATCTCCGCCGGGTTGGGCAGGATGCTGTCCTTGTTGTACTTGCCCGAGCTGAGGGCCGCGGCCGTGTCGATGAGCTTGAAGACGGATCCCGGTGCCAGCAGGGCCCCCGTGGGGCCGCTGACGTTCTGGTTCAGGTTGATCCCGGGGACCTGGTTCAGTTCGGCGAAGTTGGCGGCCTCGGCCTCGGGATCCTGGGTGGCGATCAGGTTGGGGTCGTAGGACGGCTTGGACACCATGGCCAGGATCGCGCCGGTCTTCGGATTGGTCACCACGATCGATCCGCGCTGGCCATCCGGGATGAGGTCGTAGGCGAGCTTCTGGATCTCGGGGTCGAGCGTCAGCTCCACCGAGGCGCCCTTGGGCTGGTTGCCCAGGAAGAGCTGGCCGACCCGGTCCAGGAACTGCTGGTCCGAGCTGCCCGCAAGCTCTTCTCCCATCGTCTTCTCGAGCCCGGTCACGCCGAAACTCCTGGAGAAATAGCCGGTGATCCCGGCGTACGGTTCCGGTTGGTTATAGGTGCGCTGGAAGGCGCAGCTCTCCTCGGCAGCGACGGACTCCGCCACCGGGGCGCCGCCCACGATGATGGCGCCGCGGTCGTTGCAGTAGTTCTGCAGGAGGGTGCGCTTGTTCCAGGCGTTGGCCTCCAGTTCGTCCGCTCCGACCACCTGGACGTAGCTGAGGGCACCGAAGATCAGGACGAACATCGCGATCGCGGCGATCCAGGCATTGCGAATTGCTTGGTTCACAGCTTCACCGCCTCGGTCGGAGCGTCCGAACTGTTCCGTCCGGTGCCGGGCATCGTGGCCGGCTTCGAAGGCATGGCAGGCAACACTTTCTGTGGGTCGGGTTCCTCGCCGGGAGCCAGCGGTGTTGTGTCCACCGGCCCGCGGGCCGTATGCGAGATCATCAGCAACAGTCCGACGATGATCCAGTTGGCCAGCAGCGAGGAACCACCGGCGGCCAGGAAGGGCGTGGTGAGGCCGGTGAGGGGAATGAGCCGGGTGACGCCGCCGATCACGACAAAGCACTGCAGCGCAATGGCGAAGGACAGCCCGGTGGCGAGCAGTTTCCCGAACGCGTCACGGGTGCCGAGCGCGGCACGGAAGCCCCGGGTGAAGAGCAGCAGGTACATCAGGACGATCGCGAAGAGTCCGATCAACCCGAGTTCCTCGCCGAAGGAGGCAATGATCATGTCGCTATTGGCGAACGGAACCAGATTGGGGCGTCCCTGGCCGAGGCCGGTGCCGACCAGTCCGCCGTTGGCCATGCCGAACAGCCCCTCGACAATCTGCAGGCTTCCGCCGAACGCCCGGCCGTAGACCTCGTCGGTGAAGGCGTTGATCCAGCCGTCAATCCGCAGGGCGACGTGGGAGAAGACGCGGGAGGCAACGAAACCGCCGGCCGCGATGAGCCCGACGCCGATGATCACCCAGCTGATGCGGCTCGTGGCAACGTAGATCATCACCAGAAAGAGGCCGAAGAACAGGATCGACGAGCCGAGGTCCCGCTGGAAGATCAGCACGCCGATGCTCACGAGCCAGGCGGCGATCATGGGACCCATGTCCTTGAACCGCGGGAACTGGAGGGGACCGACTTTCCGGCCGGCCAGCAGGATGAGGTCGCGATTGGAGGAAAGATACCCGGCAAAGAATATAGCGAGGGTGATCTTGGCGATCTCACCGGGCTGGAAGGTCATCGAGCCGAACTTGATCCAGACCCGCGCGCCCAGGATTTCACCGGCGGAGATGCCGGGAACCAGCGGAAGGATCAGCAGGAACGCACTGGCGGCCAGGGAAATGTAGGTGAACCGGCGGAGGACCCGGTGGTCCTTGAGGAACCAGATAACGGCGATCGAAACGGCCATGGCCACTAGGGTCCAGCGCAGCTGGTTGTTGCCCGTGTCCTCCCCGACCCGGTCCAGCCGGTGGATCATGGCAAGGCCGAGGCCATTAAGCGCCACCACCAGCGGAAGTATTACCGGATCAGCATATTTCGCCCGGAGACGCAGGACGATGTGGAACGCGAGGGCGGCGGCGGCGAGCAGGCTCGACTGGAACCAGAAATCGGTGTCGAACGCTTTCTGCTGGTCCACCCCGACCAGGGCGTTGGCCCCAATGCCGACGGCAAGGGCCAGTACCAGCAGGACCAGTTCTACGTTCCGCCGCGGCCGGGGCGTGGAATCGATGGCTGTCATTTCCCCACCTCGCAGACAGGAGCCGTCGCCGCCGGCGAAGGTGCCGCGGTCGCGGCCTCGCCGGGACTCGCCGTGGCACCCGGATCGGCCGTGGCACTGGGATCCGCTGTCGCGCCGGGGGTGGCAGGGGTCGGAGACGGGGTGATGCATTCGTCCGCGGGGGCGGTGGTGCCGGTGCGCTCGAGGTTCTTAACGATCCGCTGGGCGTCGTAGAGATCCCGGGCTGGCACGGTCTGGCGGACCCGCTGCTGGGAAAATTCGGGGAGATCGGACATCCGGATTTCGGTCACCGCTTCGAGGGTGGAGAGCTGGATGGGCCCCAGGCGCTGGGAGACCCCGTTGAAGATGGCTACATGTTGGTCGTGCTCGCCGATGTAGTACCGCGTCTGGGTCCAGGCGTAGCCCAGCCACAGACCCACCGTGAGAAAGGTCGCGATGGCAGCGGCAATGGAAACCGTCACCCAGCGCCGGGGACGGATGGCCTGCCGGTACTCTTCGGCTTCCTCCCTCGATTGCTCCGACTTGTGGGTCAGGACCGTAGCCGCCCGGCGGGCCATGGTGCGCCCCACAACGGTGGGAATGGAGCCGGATTCCGCGGCGGACGCGGCAGCGCCCACGAGTTCGTGGGGGCGGCCGGCCAGTTCCTCGCGGAGCACCTCGGCGGACAGATGTTCACCCAGGTGCGGGTCGGTGGAGGTTGGCGGTTCGCCCGTTTCAGCGGAACCGCCGTCCGGCTGGTCGGCAGCCGTGCCGGCGTCGGACCTGGAATCCGCGGCCCCGGACGGAGCGGGGGTCGCCGCGACCCCTCCGGCCACCGGGGCGGTGGCGGAAGCGCCCGTCTTGCCCGGGCCCTGGGTCTCCGGCAGTGCCTCGGCAGTTTTCGCTTCATCAAAGGTGTTTCCGGTCTGGCGGGCGGCTTCGGCCACGGTGGCCGGCGGCGCCGACGGGACAATTTCGACGGCGGCGGTCCGGACGTCGTCGGTGGTCGGTTCGACGATTTCCAGCATCACCACGGTGACGTTGTCCGGGGCGCCGGCCTCCAGGGTGAGATCGACGAGCACCTCAACGCATTCCCGCAGGCTCCTGGTCTCCCGGACGGTGCGCTCCACGACATGGCCGGCGACGTAGTTCAGACCGTCGGAACAGAGCAGCCAGCGCTCACCCGGTTCGACCTCGAGCGTTTCCAGGTCCAGTTCAGGGCTGGCATCGACATCGCCGAGGACGCGCATCAGGACGTTCTTGTGCGGGTGGGTCTCGGCTTCCTCGGGGCGGAGCCGGCCTTCGTCGATGAGGCGCTGGACGAAGGTGTGGTCCACGCTGACCTGCTCGAATTCGCCGTTCCGGAGCCGGTACGCGCGGGAGTCACCAATATGGGCGAAGTGCAGCTTGCCCTCGGCCAACAGGAGGGCGGTGACGGTGGTCCCCATGCCGGCTAGCTTGGGGTTGATGTGGACGAGTTCGGACAGCAGTGAGTTGGCGGTCTGGATCTCGTCGGCCAGGACGGTGCCGGCGTCGCCGTCGTAATCGTCGCTGTCGAGGTGGATCATGTCCAGCACCGTGGCGGCAGAGGCGACATCGCCGCCGGCGTGTCCACCCATGCCGTCGGCAACGACGGCGAGGTGGCGGCCCACGTAAGCGGAGTCGTCGTTCTTCGCACGCACCCTGCCGACGTCGGAACGCGCGGCATAGCGCATGATGAGCGGCCGCTTGGGGGCAGTTGTTTTGCCTTCGGCCCAGTCTGCGGGGCGATCCGGGGCAGCCACGGCTACGGCCTCAATTCGATGACCGTCTTGCCGATTCTCACGGGGACACCCAGCTCTACGGGCAATGCCCTGGTGAGCTGCTGGTCGGCCAGATAAGTGCCGTTGGTCGAGCCAAGATCCTCGATGAACCAGCGGCTGCCCTGCGGAAACAGGCGGGCGTGGCGGCCCGAGGCATAGTCATCCTCCAGCACAAGCGTGGATTCCTGGGCGCGGCCCAGCAGGATGGGACTCGCGGCCAGCGGGATCGTGGTGCCCTTGAGCGGGCCTTCGGTCACGACTAATTGGCGGGGCTGTTGCTTGACGGGGGCCGAGGATTCGGCCAGGGCCGGGTTCTTTCGGACCTGCCGCGCTGTGGGGGCGCCCGCTGCTGCCTTGCGACCGATCATGAGGTCGCGCCGCATGGCGGCAACAATGCTGAAGATCAGCACCCACAGGAGCAGGAGGAATCCGAAGCGCAAGGCGGTGATGGTCAGTTCGCTCATTGGCGGCCGCCTGGGCTGGCGGGCAAAAGTCGGAAGATGATCTTGGTCCGTCCCATTGTGATCGTGGAGCCGTCGCTGAGTTCCGAGGTTCCCACGATCTTGTGGCCGTTGACGTAGCTGCCGTTCGTGGAGCCCAGATCCACGGCCTGGGCACTGCCCGGTCCCGTGCGGATTTCCAGATGGCGGCGAGAAACGCCGGTGTCGTCAATAAGGATGTCTGCTTCGGAGGATCGTCCGAGCACGATCGCCGGCGCGTTCAAGGAGTAGCGCTGCCCGTCAATGTCCAGTACGGGCTGCATCCGGGAGGGCTGGCGCGTCGGGGCGGCAGGCATTCCGGCGTGCGCGGCCGGCTGGGCGGGTGCAGACGTGGACGGGGTCTTTTCGGTCCGGGACTTGATCTCGAAGTCGCCGGCGCGGCGGTCCCCGTCACGGCGGAAACTGATCCGGACGGGACCCTGGAGGGTGTAGCCCTGGCTGCGCACGTGGTTGATGACCACGTCGCAGAGTTCTTCAGCCAGCGGGGTGCCCCATTCCTGGGCCCGCAGGAAATCGTCGTCACTGAGGAGGACGTCGAAGACGTTGGGGGCGAGGGTCCGTCCCGCGGCGATGGTGAGGGCCTTGTTGTCGACCTCGCGGCGGAGGTGGCTGGCGATCTCGACCGGCTCAACCTGGGCGCGAGAACCGGTGGAGAAGACTCCGCGGACGGCCTTTTCGATGCCGCGCTCGACTTTGTCCAGCAATCCCATGGTCCTTCTCCTTTCGTGACGGCTGCAGGGCAGCATTCGTTCCGGAACTCGGTTTCCCACATCCGCGGGAGCCCGCAGTCAGCGGGCACTCCTACATCAGATACTACTGGGCGAGTCTGGGAATGGCCTTAATGCGCGTCGCCGCCCCGCGCCGGGAAATTACGCCGGACCGGCCCTGACGTGCACGGACATCGGTCCGCTGCGCCCGCCCGAGACGGCGTCCAAGTGGTGCGGTGAGGTCCCGGACCGGGTGGCTCCGGCCTCCGGATGTGGGGCGCGGAATGTCTGACCCTTCCCGGCCCCGGAGGCCGATTGGTGTTTTCCCGCTGTTGTCCGTTATGCTTGATCTCGCTGCTTTTACGAGGTTCACGGCCCGATTCTGGACCGACAACTTCGTGGGAGAAGTTGCGCGCGAGTGGCGGAACGGCAGACGCGCTGGCTTCAGGTGCCAGTGTCCGAAAGGGCGTGGGGGTTCAAATCCCCCCTCGCGCACGCAAATATAAAGAACCCCGGTCTTCGGACCGGGGTTCTTTCCTTTAAACCTCGCGATACTGCCCGTCACGCCGGAGCAACAGCGACGAGAGGGCAGGGCGCGGATTCCTGAAACAACCGTTCCCTAGGGTCAGGTGACAGACGGCCCCGCCGGGGTCAGCCGCGGAGCGTCCCGAAGCGCCCGATCATCGCCTCCAGGCCCAAGTTGAAGGCGACGTCGGCGGGTTTGTCGTAGCCTTCCAGGTCCTGCTGCATGACGGCCGCGGTGAAGTTCGGCGTCGAGTCTGCCATGCTGCCGGAGTCAAAAATATCCGCCGGTGCCGTGACGTCGTAGGCCGAGCCGAAGATGAAGGACTCCAGTGCCACGATCGCGGACACGATCAGCCCCTGCGCGAAACCCGCGCGGACGAACCCGGCGCTGACGGCCTCGTACATGGCCAGCGTTTTGGGGGCGTCGGTCACCGGGAGCACAGCGATCACCGGAATCAGCGGCGTGTGCTTGGAGAACACATCGCGGTAGCTCCAGGCCCAACTGCGCACGGCCTGGTCCCACGGCTCGGCCTCGAAGGCGGACACATCAACGAACGACGTCAGGTGGTCCTGCACCAGCACCAGGACGTCGCGTTTAGACGAGACATGGTTGTACAGGGCCGACGGCGCCACGTTCAGCGTCCGGGCCAGGGCAGCCATCGTAAAACCGTCATAGCCGCTCTTCCCGATGAGCTGCAGGGCCGCCGCCGTGATGCCGTCCTGGTCGAGGACGGCGGCCGCGGGCCTGCCCACCCGGCGGCGCGGTTTCGCATCGTGGCGGTGCGGATCGGCAGCGGCGCTGGTTGATGCCGGCATGGCTGGCCTTTCTGCGGTCGATGTCCTGGATGCTCCCATTGTGCCCCTACTTTACGGGCACTTTCCCGGAGAAGTTTCTTGGTCTGGAGGTCTTCCCCGATGCTTCCGAGGGGTCTATAGTCTATCGTAAATGAACGACATTCATTTAGTGGTCCGCATCACTACAGCGGCCACAGGGAGGACATCATGCTTGAACTTGACCGCGACGTCGTCATCGTCGGAGCTGGCCCCGCAGGGCTGACCGCAGCCCGGGAGCTGAAGAAGGCCGGCCTGAGCGTGGCCGTCCTGGAGGCGCGCGACCGTGTCGGCGGCCGCACCTGGACCGACACGATCGGCGGCGCCATGCTGGAGATCGGCGGCCAGTGGGTCTCCCCGGACCAGACCGAGCTGCTGGCGCTCCTGGACGAGCTTGGCCTGCAGACGTACTCCCGTTACCGCGACGGCAAATCCGTCTACATCGGTTCCGACGGCAAGCGCACCCTCTACACGGGCGATACCTTCCCGGTCAGCGAAACCACCGCCGCCGAAATGGACAAGCTCACCGCCCTGCTGGATTCCCTCGCCGACGAGATCGGCCCCACCGAGCCGTGGGCGCACCCCAAGGCCCGCGAGCTGGACACCATCTCCTTCCACCACTGGCTGCGGGAGAACTCCTCGGATGAGGAGGCCTGCAACAACATCGGGCTCTTCATTGCCGGCGGAATGCTGACCAAGCCCGCGCACGCCTTCTCCGCGCTGCAGGCAGTGCTGATGGCCGCCTCCGCCGGATCCTTCACCCACCTCACCGACGAGGACTTCATCCTGGACAAGCGCGTCATCGGCGGAATGCAGCAGCTCTCCCTGCTGCTCGCCGCCGAACTGGGTGACGACGTCGTGCTGGACAGCCCGGTGCGCACCATCGACTGGGCGCCGGTCTCGGCAGGAGGAGAGACAGCCCAGCGGGTGACGGCTGTTTCGGAGCGCGCCACCGTGAAGGCGCGCTTCGTCATCATGGCCGTGCCGCCGAACCTGTACTCCCGGGTCTCCTTCAACCCGCCGCTGCCGCGCCGCCAGCACCAGATGCACCAGCACCAGTCACTCGGACTGGTCATCAAGGTGCACGCCGTCTACGGCACCCCGTTCTGGCGCGAGGACGGTCTCTCCGGAACCTGCTTCGGCGCCGGCGCCTTGGTCCAGGAGGTCTACGACAACACCAACCACGAGGACATCCGCGGCACGCTGGTGGGCTTCGTCTCGGATGAGAAGGCCGATGCCGTGTTCGAGCTCAGCGCCGGGGAACGCCGCCGTGCCATCCTCGAATCGATGGCCGGATTCCTGGGGGACAAGGCCCTCGAGCCGGAGGTCTACTACGAATCGGACTGGGGCTCCGAGGAATGGACCCGCGGTGCCTATGCCTCCAGCTACGACCTCGGCGGACTGCACCGCTATGGCAAGGACCAGCACGCCCCGGTCGGCCCGATTTACTGGTCCTCCTCGGACCTCGCTGCCGAGGGCTACCAGCACGTCGACGGCGCGGTCCGGATGGGACGCCAGACGGCGGCCCGGATCGTGACAGCCGCAGACCGCAGCTCCGTGGCCTCGCATTAGCCCGGACCTCCCACCCAACCCGACAGTTCAGGAAGGATCGGCCAGATGCGTTACGTAGTGGGGTATTCAGCCAATGCCAGAGGCCACGATGCCGTTAACCTGGCCGTAGCGCTGGCACGCGGCCGCGGTGCCAGCCTGGATCTCGTCCTGGTGGTGCCAGAAGTCCAGCAGTTCGGCGCCGCCCATGCGCCCAAGGCGGGCTTCGAGAACCTTCTGAACGAGCAGGCGCGCCAGTGGCTCGACGAGGCCCTGGCCCTCGTCCCGGCCGACGTTCCGGCGCAGGCGCACATCCGCAGCGGCGACTCCGACGCCCAGGCCCTCATCGAGGCGGCCGAGGAACTCGGCGCGGACGTCCTGGTCATTGGGGCCACCAGCGCCGGCCTGTTTAAGCGGTTCACCATCGGTTCGGTGGCCAGCGCACTCCTTCACGCATCCACCGTTCCGGTGGCCCTGGCACCCCACGGCTACTACCGCCAGGAGGCCCTGACCCGCGTCAGCTGCGGACTCGGCACCCGGACGGGAGCCGAAAAGCTGCTCGACTTCGCCATCGGCATGGCGGCGAACCGGGCGGTCCCGTTGCGCGTAGTGTCACTGCTCGCGCTCGACGGCGGCGACTCAACCGCGGCTGCGGCCGCCCGCGAGTACGCGGAGAAGACCGTCGCGGCAGCGGTGCCGGTCAGCCCGACTGGCGTCCAGCTGGCGGCGAGGACGGACGTCGTTGTCGCGCAGGGCCGGAGCATCGAAGAGGCCGTGGACGGCCTCGACTGGGAAGGCGGCGAGGTCCTGGTCATCGGGTCGAGCCGCCTGGCCCAGGCCCGCGCCATTTTCCTGGGCAGCACGGCCAACCGGATCCTCCGCGCGCTGCCCGTGCCGATGCTCGTGGTGCCTAGCGGCTACGAACTCAAGCACCAGAACCACCCACTGTCGAATGACACGTCCGGAGAGGCACCCCAATGAGTACCGAACACGCGGCGGCCAAGGCCCCGCACGACACCCACGCAGGACTGAGCGCCAAGGGCCTCAAAGCCGGATCGATAGGCCTGATCGGCGCCGTCGTCATCGGTGTGTCCTGTATCGCCCCGGCGTACACGCTGACCGCGGCCCTGGGCCCGACGGTCGCCGAAGTCGGCGTCCAGCTGCCGGCCATTTTCCTGGTGGGCTTCATCCCGATGCTGCTCGTCGCGTTCGGCTACCGGGAACTGAACAACGCCATGCCCGACGCCGGAACCTCCTTCACCTGGGCCTCGCGCGCCTTCGGTCCCTGGATCGGCTGGATGGGCGGCTGGGGACTGATCGCCGCGACGATCATTGTGCTCTCCAACCTGGCCGCCGTGGCCGTGGACTTCTTCTACCTCATGCTGGCCCAGCTGTTCGGCAACCCCGAACTGGCTGACCTGACCCTGAACCTGCCGCTGAACATCGCCACCACCCTCGTGTTCATTGCGCTGGCCTGCTGGATCTCCTACCGCGGCATGGAAACCACCAAGGGTGTGCAGTACGTGCTGGTCGCGTTCCAACTCCTTGTGCTCGGCTGGTTTTCCGTCGCCGCTTTCAGCCACGTCGCCAACGGCACGGCCTTCGATGCCACGGCGATCACCCCCGAGTGGTTCAACCCATTCGCCGTCGAATCCTTCTCGGCCTTCGCCGCGGGCGTCTCCCTCTCGATCTTCATCTACTGGGGCTGGGACGTCACCCTGACCATGAATGAGGAAACCCGCGACCCGGAGAAGACCCCGGGGCGGGCGGCCACCGTCACCGTGCTCGTCATCGTGATCATCTACATGACGGTCGCCCTGGCCACGCTGTCGTACGCCGGCGTCGGTCAGGAAGGCCTGGGCGCCGGAAACCCGGAAAACCAGGGCAGCATCTTCGCCGTCCTCGCCGGACCGGTCATGGGTCCGTTCGCCATTCTGATGTCCCTGTCCATCCTGAGCAGCTCGGCCGCATCCCTGCAGTCGACGTTCGTCTCACCGGCCCGGACGCTGCTGGCGATGGGCCACTACAAGGCGCTGCCGGCCAAGTTCGGCCGGATCAGCCCTACCTTCAAGTCCCCGAGCTACGCCACCATCGCGGCCGCCATCGCCGCGGCGGGGTTCTACGTGATCACCCGGACCACGTCCGAGAACGCGTTGTGGGACACCATCACCGCACTCGGCATGATGATCTGCTTCTACTACGGCATCACCGCCCTGGCCTGCGTCTGGTTCTTCCGGAGCGAGGCGTTCAGCGGGGCACAGGCATTCTTCTTCAAGTTCCTCGCCCCGCTCCTGGGCGGCGTCATCCTGCTGGTGATGTTCGTCAAGACCGCCTATGACTCCATGGACCCGGCGTATGGTTCTGGATCATCCGTCGGCGGCATTGGCCTCGTGTTCATCCTGGGCATGGGCGTGATCGTGCTGGGCGTGGTGCTCATGCTGGTCATGGCCAAGATCCGCCCGGAGTTCTTCAAGGGCAAGATCCTGCCCACGGGTTACTAGGCCGCGCCGCACAACACCGGGAAGGTCCTTCTTCCGGCAGCCACTGGAAAGTAAGCAAACTTACCAATAGGCTGGCGGGAGGGGGACCTTCCCCCGTTCGCAACCAGAACGAGGTGACAGCATGTCGGACGCAGAAAACATCAGCAAAGTTACGGACATCATCAACGATTCGCGGATCGGGATGTTCACCACCGTCAATGAATCAGGCGCACTCGTTAGCCGACCGCTGGCCGTCCAGGACGTGAAGGACGACGGCGACATGTGGTTCTTCACATCCGCCACCACCTCCCAGGTGGCCCATGTCCGGGCGGACCCGCGCGTCAACGTCTCCTTCGGCAAACGCACGGAATGGGTGTCGGTGGCCGGAACGGCGGAAGTCGTCACCGACCGCCAGAAGATCCACGAGCTCTGGAACCAGATGGTCGAGGCCTGGTTCCCGGACGGCCCGGACACCCCGGAGGTGGTCCTGCTGCACGTCGATTCCGATTCCGCCGAATACTGGACCAGCCCGGGCGGAACCGCCGCGACGGTGCTGCAGTGGGTCAAGTCCAAGGTCACCCACAGCCGGATGAGCGTGGGCGAAAGCGGCACGGTCGAACTCTAGGCCCTGCGCCGGCCTAGTCGATGATCTTGAGTCCCGTGGACCACGTGAATTCCTGGTAGGCGGGGTTTGCCTGCAGGGCCATCACGAGGAGCTGGAATCCCTCCAGCTCCCGGGCATGCCTCAGCCCGCCCACCCGCAGGGGCCGCAGCCCGGCGGCGGCCGCGAAGGACGCGACCTTGTTGGCGGCCTCCTCGGAGTCCGTGGCGATGAAAACGTCCAGTGGCATCCCGCCCTTCGCCCCGGCCGTCAGCGGTCCCGCGAACGTGGTGTTGAAGGCCTTGACGACTTCTGCCCCCGGCAGCAGGGCGGCGATCTCCTCGGCGGCCGAGGACCCCGGTTCCACGGTGAGGGAATCGAAGGTGTCCGCATCGACCGGGTTGCTGATCTCCACCACGGTCTTGCCGCTCAGGGTGTCACCGTAGTGCGTGGCGACCTCCCGGGCCGGTCCGAAGTAGAGAGCCAGCACCACGATGTCACCCTCCGGAATATCGCCCAGTCCTCCGGACGTGGCGTCTCCCCCCAGTTCGGCCGCGAGTTTTGCCGCGTGTTCCTGGGACCTGCTGAGGATCTGGAGCGATCGGCCCGCCGCCACGGCGCGGGTTCCGATCGCCCGGGCCATGTTGCCGCTGCCGATGATGGTGAAGTCTGCCATGGTGCTTCCTTCCGGGTATCAGCCGTGGGCCGGATCCACCCTGGTAAATCCGGCGGGCCGGGCCGGCATGTCCTGCCCGACACCGGCGGCCCGTTCGGCGTCCGCGAGGGCCTGTTCCAGCCGGTCAACCGCCGGTGCATATCCGGCGTCCGTCCCGCCGCGGAGCTGCTCCGCGGCCTTCATCGCACGGATCAGGGCGGCCGTCTCGGGCTGCCGCGCGTCGCTCATCGCGGGGTAATCGATGCTGTGCGCGGGGTCCAGTTCGTAGCGCTGCCACCGGGCCAGGACGCGGCGGTGCCGGGCCGCGGCCGCCTCGTTGCTGGCCGCCATGTCCCGGGAGGCCTGGCGGGCGGCGCGCCGGCTGAAGACCCTGGGGGTCCAGAAGTAGGAGGCGGCGGCAGCGGCTACGGCGAGAACACCAAGCAGTAGTCCGGCCCACGGTGCCGCCAGTGCGGGGAGGATCACCGCCGGCGCCACGATGGCGAGTCCGGCGAAGACGTCCCAGAACGCGGCATCGGGCAGGCCGTCGCTGGCGGCGGCCACATGCTTGCGGATGAGATAGACCGAAGCTCCGGATGCGCACACGACGATGACGGCCAGGACCAGCAATTGCCAGAGCGCGATGGGGGCGGACTCGAACAGGAACGGCATTCCAACACCTCCAGGGACCGGCCCGGACGGGCGCGGTTCCGCTGATTCCATTGGAATCCATTGGAGGCGGGCCGTCAATGGTCCCGGAACTGTGCGATAGCCCGCCCCGGCGGGCCCGGTTCACAGCGGGCTCCGTCCCGGCGTAGCCTAGGGCCCATGCGACTGAAAATGTGCAGTATCCACGTCAAGGACCCCGCCGCCGCTTTCGAGTTTTACACCGGAACCCTGGGCTTTGAGAGCCTCCTGGACATACCGGAGCACAATCTGTACATCGTGAAGGACCCGGCCGGGTCCGGCGGGGGATCAGTCGGGCTTCTGCTGGAGCCCAGCGACAACCCGATCGGGGCCGCCTACATGAACGGATGCCACGACGCCGGGCTGCCCGCGATCGTCTTCGGGGTGACCGATGTCCGGGCGGAGTCCAAGCGGCTCGCGGCCAAGGGCGTGATCTTCCAGGAGGAGCCTTCCGACGGCCCTGGCGGCACTACAGCGGTGTTCGACGACGGGTGTGGCAACTTCGTCCAACTCCACCAGGACTGAGGCAGCACCGACCCCCGGCCGGCATCCAGCCCGGGCCCTGAAGGCAGCCGCGGCTACTCGGCCGCGGTGCGTGCCTGCTTGGCGTCCTTCTTCGCTGCCTCGTCCTTGACCCGCTGGGCCTCGGCGCGGACGGCAGCATGGGTGGAGCGTTCGGCGACCAGCCACGCCGGCGGGGCCTGCAGCAGCGCGGTGATTTCCGCCGTCGTCAGCGCTTCCTCAACGCCGCCGCGGGCCAGGCCGCTGATGGAGACGTTGAGCTTCTGGGCGACCACCGGGCGGGGGTGCGGGCCGTTGCGGCGCAGTTCGGCGAGCCACTCCGGCGGGTTGGCCTGGAGCTCGGCGAAATCGGCGCGGGTGATGACCGAATCCTGGAACTCCTGGGGTGTTGCGGGCAGGTAGATGCCAAGCTTCTTGGCAACGGTGGCCGGCTTCATGGACTGGGAGTTTGCAGAGGTCATGCTTCAAGGGTATCTGGCCACAGGGCGGCTGGGCACCGGCGCTGAGCGCTGACACCCGCCGTGCGACAGTCCGGGCGGTACTGTGAACATGTGTCCGCAGCAGAAGAAACACCCCAGACCCCCGACGAAACCGCCGCCGTCCCGGCCGAAGATGCAGTGCGGGAGCTGCGGTTCGCCTACGTCGCCGGCGTGACGCCCGGCAAGTGGACCCGGCGCTGGGAAGAGCGGATGCCCGATGTTCCGCTGCGCTCCTTTATGTCCGACGAGGGCGCCCAGCTCACCGTGCTGCGCGACGGATCCGCGGACCTGAGCTTCGTCCGGCTGCCGGTGGACCGCGAAGGCCTCAGCGTCATCCCCCTCTACGAGGAACAACCCGTGGTGGTGGCGCCCAAGGGGCACGAGATCTCCGTGTTCGAGGAAGTGCCCTTCGCCGACCTGTCCAACGAGACGTTCCTGGACGTCGCCGCACTCGGCGGACCGGAGCTGGCCCTGCAGGTGGTGGCCTCCGGGGCCGGCCTGGTGATCCTGCCGATGTCCGTGGCCCGCCACTTCAATGTCAAAGGCACCGTGGCGCGCCAGCTCACCGGGGCCCCGACGACGGAGATCGCCGTGGCATGGCCCAGCGACAGCACGGACGAGGTGATTGAGGAGTTCATCGGGATTGTCCGGGGCCGGACCGCCGCGAGCTCCCGCCAGCCGTCCGCCCAGCTGGAAAAGCCGAAAAAGGAACCGAAGCCGGACCGGCGCGGTCCCGCGGTCAAGAAGCCCAAGGTGGCGCAGCGCTACGCGCCCAACCCGGACAAGGGCCGCGGCAAGGGGTCACGGAAGAAGGGCAAGCGCTAGAACGCGGCCGGGCCCGGAAGGGCTACTTGGCGCAGGCGTCCTGCAGGGCCTTGACGGAATCGGCCGGAACCTGGTCGCCGGAGTCGGCGATCTCGCGCAGCGGGGTGGTGATCTCGGCGGGAACGCCCGCGGTCTCGGCACCGGCGACCAGGCCGCCCAGAAGTTCTTTGTCCTGGACACTGACCAGGCCGTCCTCGACGAGTGTGCAGGCCTGCTTCTTCACTTCACTCCCGGCCGCCGTGGCAACCTGGGAGGCGCCGTCGCTGACGGCCTTGTTTGCGGCGTCCTGCACCTGGCCGCAGCCCGTCAGGGCGATCATCAGGGTGGCGGCAGACAGGGCGGCAAGGCGAAGTTTCATGCCTCCACCCTAACAAGCGCTCCTGAGCGGACGCTGGCCGCGGGCCGGTGCTGGGAGGCGTGACCCACACCCGGCCCGGCGGTCCGCACCTTTGACGGCCCGGCCCTCGCGGGGAGCCGGAGGCCGGGCCGTCACATTTTCGGACTTAGCGCTTGACGGCGTCCAGCTTCAGCATCTTCGCGATGACGCCATCGAGTTCCGAGTCGTTGAAGATCTTCTTCCAGTCGTCCTTGATGATGGTGTCCTTGCCGTACTGGATGGCGATTTCGCAGGCCTCGGAGAACGGGTTGGATCCGCGGAGGGCGTTGGTCAGGGCGATCTGCACGTGACCGAACAGCATAGCCTTGGCGGCTTCCTCCGGGACACCGGCGGTGTGCACGGTCTCGTGCAGCGCCTCGTTGAGCAGCGTGCCGATCATGCAGGCCACGGTCTCCACCAGGGTGGGCTCCAGGATGGCGAGCTGCTTCACAGTCACCCAGTGCACGTCGATGACGGGGGCGTAGATGGTACGGATGACGGCTTCGGCGGACTCGCGGGTCGCTGCCGGCGCGTTCTCGTCGATCGCGGCAACCACGTTCTGCGGTGCGCCTTCGCCGCCGAAGGTGTCGGCCCATTCTTCTTTGGTGGTGCGCTCCAGGAACACGGACGGGTGGCACGGGTGGGCGACTGCCTGGACGACGTCGTCGCGCTTTGCCAGCAGCCCGGCGTAGGCGGCGGCGGGGTCCAGGGTGAGCAGGATTGCGCCGGCCTTCATCTGGGGAACGACGCCCTGGGAGACAACGCCCAGGACGGTGTCCGGGACGGCGAGAATGACCACGTCGGCGCCCTTGACGGCGTCCTCAGTGGAGGTGATTTCGCGGCCCTCGGCGCGGACGCGTTCCTGGCCCGCTGGGGAGTTCTCGCTGTAGAAGACGGTGTGGGCGCTCTTCTGCAGGTTTCGGGAAACGCGCATCCCCATCTTGCCACCGGCTCCGACGACGGCGACGGTCAATTTTTCTGCTGACATTTCACTTGCTCCTTAGGAATTCGATGCTGTGCTGGGTCCACTGGTTTTCGAGGCGTATGGTTTCCGCCTCGGAGTCCTGCCACGGCAGCCAGTGTTCGACGATCTGGTTGATATTTCTTTGGTGGGGCTGGAACTTGCTGACCATGTACTCGTAGTCGAGCAGGCCTTCGCCAAGCGGCGCGCCGGCATAGGTGAATCCGACCCACCCGTCCTTGCGGCTGAACGCAAAGTCTTTGATGTGCATGTTGAGGACGTACGGCGCGACGGCGTCAATGACCTCGCGGGGCATCTCCAGCGCCGCGACCGTGTTGGCCGGGTCGCTGCAGATGCCCAGGTACGGGCTGTCCACGCGGCGGATGACGTCCAGGATCCGTGACGTGGGCACCTGTTCGTAGGTTTCCACCGCGATCTTCACGCCGGCGGCCTCGAACTCCGCCAGCACGTCCTCGAAAATCGCCGCCGCTTCCTCCGCCGTCGGGGTGTGGCCCGGGACGTTGAACATGGTGCGCAGCAGGGGCGAGCCCAGGATCCGGGCAATGTGCAGGAATTTCCGCAGGTGTTCCGGCCGGATGCCCTTGGTGCCGAGTTCGAGGGAAATGCCCAGCCGGTCCGCGGTGGCCCGGACGGCTTCCAGTTCGGAGTCCGTCATGACTTCCAGCGGGGCGTAGTCGCAGACCTGGAACAGGTCCACGCCCAGGTCCGCGGTCCGCTCCAGGGCCTCGTGGATGCTGAGCGGTTCGGACACCTTGTCCGAGAGCTGCCAAAAAAAGGCGTAGCTGCTCAGGCCTATTCGTGAGCCCGGTGCGATGCGGCTCATGCCGCCGCCCGCGCCGCGGTAAGCCGCGCGGCTGCCTCGTCCAGGATGGTCTTCAGCGCTTTCGGGTCGTGCGCGAAGCGTCCCAGGAAGAGGCCGGCGACGGCGGAGTCCAGCCGGGTGATCAGGCCGGGCCCGGCGCTGCCGCCGTAGATCACGCGGCTGTCCGCCTGGCCGGTCAGGGAGCGCAGGTGCGCGTCCAGGCCGGTGATGACGGCGCTGATGTGCTCCGGCGTCGCGGGTTCCGGGGCGCCGATGGCCCACTGGGGCTCGTAGGCCACGATGGTCCGGCCGGCGGGCCCCAGCGATTGCGCGCGGTTAAGGGCGGCGTCGATCTCCGCGGAGCAGCGGGCGACCGCTTCCTCCACGGATCCCCGCTGCCGTTCGCCGACGCACAGGACCGGCGTGAGGCCGTTGCGGTAGGCGGCGGCCGTCTTCAGCCCGATGATCCGGTCGTCCTCGCCGAAGATCCGGCGGCGTTCGGCGTGGCCCACTTCCGCGTACCGGCCGCCGAGTTCAGCAACGGTTTTGCCGCCGACCTCGCCGGTGAACGCGCCTTCGTCCTCCCAGAAAATGTCCTGGGCACCGGCGGCTGCCCCGGCGGTCCCGAGGATGCGGGCCGCTTCGGGCAGTACCGGCAGAGTGGGCAGCACGAAGAGTTCGATGTCGCCGTTCTGGACTGCCGGGTGCGCGAAGGCGATGGCGGCCACGTCGCGGCAGTAGTCCACTGAGCGCTGGTAGCCGAAGTACATTTTCAGGCTGACTCCGATGATGGCCTTGGGCGGGGCTGTCCCGCCAGCGGCGGGGTTATTAGGAAGTGACACCTTCATAGTCCTTAATCAGGGTGACTTTTCCGGCCGAGGCGGAGGTCTCGTCGAAGGTGTAGGTCAGCCATTCGCGGGCGAGCCGGCGGGCCAGTTCCAGTCCTACGACGCGCTGGCCGAACGTGAGGACCTGGGCGTTGTTGCTCAGGACGGAGCGTTCCACCGAGAAGCTGTCGTGCGCGGTGACGGCACGGACACCGGGGACTTTGTTCGCGGCGATGGCCACGCCGAGCCCGGTGCCGCAGACCAGCAGGGCGCGGTCCGCCTGGCCGGCGGCGATCAGTTCGGCGGCGGCGATGGCCACGGACGGGTAGGGGGTGTGGCTGGTGGCGTCCACCCCGACGTCGGTGACGGATTCGACCAGGTCGGAGGCCTCCAGGTCAGCCTTCAGGGCTTCCTTGTATTCGAAACCGGCGTCGTCGGCTCCAACAATCAGGCGCAGTTTGGCACTCATGCTTTCTCCTTTATGGTTGTCCGCTCGATGAGCGTGTTGTGGATGGCTCGGATGATCAGTGCCATGGACACGGCACCGGCGTCGGGGGTGCCGAGGCTCTTCTCGGCGTGCGGACGGGCGCGGCCCATGAGGGGCAGCAGCTGGGCGGTGTCCTCGGCGGCCTGCTCCGCAGTCACAGCGGCGGCGCCCCAGGCCTCGGTGAGGGACTTCCCGGCCCTTACCCCGGATGCCAGGGCGTCGCGGAACGGGACGAGGACGTCGACGAGGGTCTTGTCGCCGGGCTTGGCCTTGCCGAAGTCCATGATCGCGGCGGCGGCGCCGGCGACTCCGGCGGCGACAGCGCCGGCGTCGGGAGCCTTGGTATCGCCCACTGCGTCACCGACCGCCCGCAGGGCCATGCCCCAGAGGGCCCCGGATGTGCCGCCGGCCTTGTCGGCCCAGGCGTCCGCGGCGAAGTGCAGGGTCGTTGCAGCGCCGGCGCCCCGGGCGACGGCGTCCGTGGCGGCCTCGACGGCGGCGCGGACGCCGCGTTCCATCCCGATGCCGTGGTCACCGTCGCCGGCGATCGCGTCGATCCGGCCCAGTTCGTCGGCGTTGGCGTCCACCACGGCCTTCGCCGCACCGAGAGCGGCGAGGACACGGGCGGCACCGGCGCGGGACTCCTCCGTCGCGTCCGGTATGGACAGCTCGACGTCGGCAACCTCGGCCGAATCGGTGCTGTCCAGGGCGGCGGCCGTGACGGCGCCGCGGCGGAAGGCCGGGGCGTCGGCGGGGGCTGTCCAGAGGGTCTCGAGTTCGTCGTCGAGCCAGAACAGGGTGAGGGAGGTGCCGGCCATGTCGAAGCTCGTGACGAGCTCGCCCACCTGCGGGTCCACCGCGTCCAGGCCGGCTGCGGCGAGGAGTTGGGCGACGCGGCGGTAGACGACGAAGAGTTCTTCGTACTTGACACTGCCCAAACCGTTCAGGATCGGGACCACCCGCGGTCGGGCAGAAGCGCCGGCCGAGGCTTCGATTCCCTCGGGGATTTCGGTGAGGAGTTTGGCGACGAGGAGTTCGGCGAGCTCGTCCGCCGTCGGGATGTCCGTTTCTCCGATGCCGGGTTCGCCGTGAATGCCCATGCCCACGGCCATCCGGCCCGCGGGGACGGAGAACAGCGGGTGGTCGGCGCCCGGCAGCGTGCAGCCGGTAAAGGCGACCCCGAAGGAACGGGTGCGGTCGTTGGCGCGCTCGGCGATGTCCACCGTGGCGTCCATGGAATAGCCCGCTTCCGCGGCGGCAGCGGCCACCTTGAAGACGGTCAGATCGCCGGCGATGCCGCGGCGCTTGGTGCGGTCGGCCAGCGGGGCGGAGGAGACGTCGTCGGTGACGGCGATGCTGCGGCAGTCGATGCCTTCCTTGCGGAGGCGGTCCTGGGCCTGGTTGAAGTGCAGCACGTCGCCGGCGTAGTTGCCGTAGCCCAGAAGCACGCCGGCACCGTTGTTGGCGGCTTTCGCCACGTTGTAGACCTGCTGGGCGGAGGGGGACGCGAACAGGTTGCCCATTGCAGCGCCGTGCGCCAGGCCCTGCCCCACCAGTCCGGCGAATGCCGGGTAGTGGCCGGAGCCGCCGCCGATAACGAGCGCCACTGTATCCGGCGTGCTCCTGGTGTTGCGGACGACGCCGCCGGAAACGCGCTTCACCCAGCGGCCGTGGGAGGCGACGAAGCCTTCGATCATCTCGTCAGCGAAGGCTGCTGGTTCATTGAACAGGCGGGTCATGGGAAGCTCCTGGGCCCAACTAAGGGAAAAGTCGTGATTCGAATGTTGGTGCGGGAGCGTCCCCGGGTAAGGGGGACGCCCCCGGGTCTGTTACGGTTCGGCGTGGTGTCCGGCGCCCTTGGGATCAAGGGCCTCAGCGGGTATGCCTTCGCTCACCTTGCCGGTGCGGCCCAGGATCACCATGAGGACGGCGGAGAGGAGCATAAAGCCGCCGACGACGAACATCGGTACGGTGTAGGAGCCGGTCCAGTCCTTGAGCCAGCCGGTAACGAACCCGGCGCTGAAGCCGGCCAGGTTGCCCACGGTGTTGATCAGGGCGATGCCTGCTGCCGCGGCGGCTCCGGTGAGGAACTGGGTGGGAACGGTCCAGAAGTTCGGCAGCGCCGCGAAGATGGACATGGCCGTGATGGTGATGACGGCGATGGTCGCGGCCGGCGAACCGGCGAACAGGGCCAGCGGGATGCTCAGGCCGCCGATCAGGGCGGGGAGGGCAATGTGCCAGGTCTTGACGCCGCGCTTCGTGGCGTCCTTGGACCAGAAGTACAGTGCAAGGGCCGCGGGCACGTACGGGATGGCGGTGATCAGGCCCTTCTGGAAGACGTCGAACTTCGTGCCGTAGAGGCCTTCGAAGCCGGCGATGATGGTGGGCAGGAAGAACGCCAGAGCGTACAGGCCGTAGATGAAGCCGAAGTAGATGACGGACAGGACCCAGACCCTGCCGTTGGAGAAGACCGTGCGGACGCTGACGTGCTTGTTGCTCGCCGAGGTTTCCTTCTTTTCGGTCTCGAGGGCGTTGGTCAGCCACGTCTTCTCGTCCTGGTTCAGCCACTTTGCCTTGGCTGGGGAGTCGACGAGGTAGAACCAGGCGATGATGCCGACGATGATGGCCGGAATGGAGACGCCGAGGTACATGACGCGCCAGCCTTCGAGGCCGAAGAGGCCCTCCTGCTGAATGAGGAAGCCGGCAAGGGGTGCACCGATGACGGTGGTCAGCGGCTGGGCCAAGTAGAACAGGGCCAGGATCTTGCTGCGGTGCCGGGCCGGAACCCAAAGGCTCAGGAAGAGGATGGCGCCGGGGAAGAACCCGGCCTCGGCCACACCCAGGATGAAGCGCAGGACGTAGAGCTGCTCCACGCTGCTGACCCAGGTGAACAGCAGGGACACGAGGCCCCAGCTGACCATGATGCGGGCCAGCCAGCGGCGGGCGCCGAACTTGTGCAGGGCCAGGTTGCTAGGGACTTCGAGCAGGATGTAGCCGATGAAGAAGACGCCGGAAGCGAAGCCGAACTGGGCCGCCGAGAGGCCGAGATCCTCATTCATGCCGTTCGGGCCGGCGAACGAAATGGCCGTCCGGTCCAGGAAGTTGATGAAGAACATGAGGGCGACAAACGGCACCAGCCGGTGTGCCACCTTCTTAATTGCAGATCTTTCGACCACGGATTGTGTGGTGTCCACATTGACTCCTAGAGATTGGTTGCTGCGGCTCCCTGCGCTGGAGGCCTTCCGGTTTCGCCCGGTTGCTGGTGCCCGTGGGGGCTGCGATAGCTAAAGCGTGTGATTAAAACCATAAGCTTCGGCTCCGAATTGGTCAACCGGTTGAGGAATTATTTTTGGTCCTCTTTTTGACCTTGACTTCAACTGGTCATCCGGTTGTTACCCTTGGACTGTGTCTGCCACCTCTGCCGCTTCGGCCGCAAAAATCAGCGCCGCCCTCGGCTCCATGGAGCAGGGGTCGGTTGTTTCCGAGGTGGCCGAGCGACTCCTGGCCTACTTCACGAGCGGGGAGATCGCCGCGGGAACGCGGCTGCCCGGCGAACGTCAGCTCGCCGCCTCACTGGGCGTGGGGCGCTCAGCCGTCCGCGAAGCCCTGGCGGCCCTGGAGATCCTCGGCATCGTTGTGGTCCGGCCCGGCTCCGGCACCTATCTCCGGGACGGGATCTCGGAGCTGCTGCCGCGCACCCTGAGCTGGGGCCTCATGCTCGGGGAACCGCGGACCCGGGAGCTCGTGGAGCTCCGCGGTGGCCTCGAAGTCCAGGCCGTCCAGCTCGCGGCGGTCCGCATCACGGACGGAGCGCTGGCTCGCCTGCGCGGATACCTGGCCGCGATGGAAGCCAACCTGGACGACCTCGCGGCCTTCGTGGAAGCCGATGCTTCCTTCCACCGCGAAATCGCCGAAAGTTCCGGGAACCAGGTTCTGGCGGAACTCCTGCAGAGTATCCGCTCACTGCTGCGGATCTGGGTGGACCGGGCCCTGAATGACGAAGGGCATGCAGCGGCTGCCCTCAACGAACACCGGGAGATTTTCAACGCGCTGGAGCGCCGCGACGGGGCGGCCGTGACGGCCGCCATGCATTCGCATATGGGCACAGCGGCCCGCCGGCTCCTGGCCGGTTACGACGCGGAACGGAACGACGCGCAGGGCTGAAGCCCGGGATGCCGCAGCCGGCGCCGTCGGCGTCTGCAGCACCGGAGTTTGTGACGTCAGGAAACCTGCAGGAAACGTTCTCCGTCTACGCTGGCAACACCGCGGAGCCGCCAGGCCCGCGACCGCCGGCGTTGGAGGGATTCCGTCATGCATCTTCTGCCCCGTGAGCAGGAAAAGCTCATGATCGTGGTCGCGGCCGACCTCGCCCGCCGACGCCAGGCGCGGGGGTTGAAGCTGAACTTCCCGGAGGCGGTGGCCGTCATCAGCTACGAGCTGATCGAGGGCGCCCGGGACGGCAGGACCGTGGCGGAGCTGATGAGCTACGGCACCACCGTGCTCCGCCGCGAGGACGTCATGGAGGGCGTTCCGGAGATGATCCACGACGTCCAGATCGAAGCCACATTCCCGGACGGCACCAAGCTGGTCACCGTCCACGACCCGATCCGTTAGGGGTACGGCGATGATTCCCGGAGAATACGCCCTCAGCGCCGAGCCTGTCCTGATTAACGCCGGCAGGGAGGCGGTTGACGTCGTGGTGACCAACACCGGCGACCGTCCCGTGCAGGTGGGCTCGCACTTCCACTTTGCCGAAGCCAATGCCGCCCTGACGTTCAATAGGCGGGCCGCTTACGGCCGGCGCCTGGACATCCCGGCGGGCACGGCGGCCCGTTTCGAGCCGGGGGACAGCAAGACCGTCCGGCTGATCGAACTCGCCGGCCGTCGCGAGGTCTATGGCCTCAGCAACGCGGTCAACGGTTCGCTTACCCCGCGTGAAGGAGTGCGCACATGAGTTTCGAGCTTTCCCGCCGGCAGTACGCGGACCTGTACGGGCCCACGACCGGCGACTCCATCCGCCTCGCCGACACCGAGCTTTTCCTCGAAATCGAGAAGGACCTCACCGTGTACGGCGAGGAAGTGGTCTTCGGCGGGGGCAAGGTGATCCGCGACGGCATGGGCCAGAACGGCCAGGTGACCCGGGAGGAAGAGGTCCCGGACACCGTAATCACCAACGTCGTCATCCTGGACTACACCGGGATCTACAAGGCCGACGTCGCGCTCCGGGACGGCCATATCTTCCGGATCGGCAAGGCCGGCAACCCGCAGATCACCGATGGGGTGGACATCGTGATCGGTGCCAGCACCGAGATCATCGCCGGCGAGCGGAAGATCCTGACCGCCGGCGGGGTGGACTCGCACATCCATTTCATTTCCCCGGACCAGGTCCCCGCCGCCCTGTGCAGCGGCGTGACCACGATGATCGGCGGCGGCACCGGCCCCGCCGAGGGCACCAAGGCCACCACCGTCACCCCCGGTGAATGGCACATCCAGCGGATGCTGCAGGCGGCCGAGGGGCTCCCGATCAACATCGGCCTGTTCGGCAAGGGGCACGCGTCCGCCGTCGAGCCCCTGGCCGAGCAGATCCGCGCCGGCGCGATCGGGCTGAAAGTCCATGAGGACTGGGGCTCCACGACGTCCTCGATCGACACCTCGCTGAAGGTCGCGGACCTGTACGACGTCCAGGTGGCCATCCATACCGACACGCTGAACGAGTGCGGCTTCGTGGAGGACACGATCCGGGCCATCGACGGGCGCGTGATCCACACCTTCCACACCGAGGGCGCCGGCGGGGGGCACGCCCCGGACATCATCAAGATCGCCGGGCTGCCCAACGTCCTGCCGGCCTCCACGAACCCCACCCTGCCGTACACACGCAACACCATCGAAGAGCACCTGGACATGCTCATGGTCTGCCACCACCTCAACCCGGATATCCCGGAGGACGTGGCGTTCGCGGACTCCCGCATCCGCGCCGAGACCATCGCCGCGGAGGACGTGCTGCAGGATCTGGGGATCTTCGCGATCACCTCCTCGGATTCCCAGGCGATGGGCCGGGTGGGCGAGGTGGTGATCCGCACCTGGCAGGTCGCGGACAAGATGAAAAAGCAGCGCGGGGTGCTCAAGGACCCCCAGAGGGACAGCACAGGCGGCGGTATCCACGGCGCCGCGTCCGGACTGGGCGCGGAGAGCGACAACTTCCGCCTGAAACGCTACGTGGCGAAATACACCATCAACCCGGCCATCGCGCAGGGCATGGCGGACTCGATCGGCTCGGTGGAGGTCGGGAAGTTCGCGGACCTGGTGCTCTGGGACCCGGCGTTCTTCGGGGTCAAGCCGGAGCTGGTGCTCAAGGGCGGGCAGATCGCCTATGCGCTGATGGGGGACGCCAACGCCTCGATCCCCACCCCGCAGCCGCGCACCATGCGGCCGATGTTCGCCGCCTACGGCAAGGCCCTGCAGCGGTCTTCCATCACCTTCCTCTCCCAGGCCGCCATCGACGCCGGGGTCCCGGCGAAGCTGGGCCTGGAGAAGGTCATCCGGCCCGTGTCCGGCATCCGCAGCCTGACGAAAGCGGACCTGAAGTACAACGGCGCCACCCCGGAGATCGAGGTGGACCCGGAAACGTACAAGGTGACGGTCGACGGCGAGGACGTCACCTGCGCACCGTCCGAGGTGCTGCCCATGGCGCAGCGCTACTTCCTTTTCTAGGCGTCCAGAGGAGACAGGAATGATCATCGACAAGGTCCTCGGCAACACGCACGACGTTCCCCCGGGGCCGGACCCGTATGCCGGGCTTCACCGGGAAAAGGTCGTGCTTCCCAGCGCCCAGCTGGTCAAACGCGTCCAGCGCGTCACCACCGACCACGGCAAGGAACTGGGCATCCGCCTCCCCTCCGGTTCCGGGGACCTGCGCGACGGCGACATCCTGCACGTCGCGGAGGCCAACATGATCGTGGTGTCGGTGCTGCCCACCGACGTCCTTGTCATCGCGCCGCGCTCCATCCACGAGATGGGGGTGGTGGCGCATTCGCTCGGCAACCGGCACCTGCAGGCCCAGTTCTTCGAGGCCTCCTCCGAGTACGGCGCCGCCGTGATGGTCTGCCAGTACGACCACACGGTGGAGGACTACCTCAAACACGTCGGAGCGCCCTACGACCGCCAGGAGCGCGTGATGCCCGTCCCCTTCCGCCATGCCGAACACTCCCACTAACCCGGCGGTCTACCAGCTGGCCCTGCAGCAGCTGTGTGATTCGGCGCTGCCCACCGGGGCGTTTGCCCACTCGCTGGGGTTTGAGAGCTATATCGACCGCGGGCTGGTGCACGACGAGGAGTCCTTCGGGGTGTGGCTGGCGGCATTCGTGGGGCAGCAGCTGAGCTACTCGGACGCCCTGGCCATCAGGTTCCTCTACGAGGGCGTTCCCATTGCTGAACTGGATGCCTTGCTGACGGCCCAGCTGCTGCCCCGGCAGCTGCGCGAGGCCAGCATCAAGATGGGCACCCGGCTCCTCGAGATCGGCGCCGAGATCTTTCCGTCCCCGGAGCTGGCGGAGTACCGTGAGCTGGCAGGTTCCGGCCGCGCCGCCGGCCACCAGCCGCTGGCGTTCGCCGTCGTCGCGCGTTCCCTGGGGGTCCCGCTGCCCGGGGCCCTCGCCGCCTACCTGTTCGCCGCGGTCACGTCGCTGACGCAGAACGCCGTCCGGGCCATCCCGCTCGGGCAGAACGCCGGCCAGCGGCTGCTGCGGAAGGCGGCCGACGACGTCGCTACCGCGGTCAGGCGCGCCGGCACGCTGGACCGGTCCGACTTCGGCGCGGTCAGTCCCGGCCTCGAAATTTCGCAGATGCGGCACGAGCGTCAGCGTGCCCGAATGTTCATGAGTTAAGTCAGCCCCAAAAGAAATATGTCTGGAGAAGAATATGTCTGAGCCCATCAAAATCGGCATCGGCGGCCCGGTGGGCGCCGGCAAGACCCAACTCGTGGAGCGCCTCACCCGCCACATGAGCCGGGAAATTTCCATGGCGGCGATCACCAACGACATCTACACGATCGAGGACGCCAAGATCCTGGCGGCGAACGGGATCCTCCCGATCGACCGGATCATCGGCGTGGAAACCGGCGGCTGCCCGCACACCGCCATCCGCGAGGATACCTCGATGAACACCGCGGCCATCGAGGAGCTCAAGCGGCGGCACCCGGACCTGCAGGTGATCTTCGTGGAATCCGGCGGGGACAACCTCTCCGCCACCTTCAGCCCCGAACTCGTGGACTTCTCCATCTACATCATCGACGTGGCCCAGGGCGAAAAGATCCCGCGCAAAGCCGGCCAGGGCATGATCAAGTCCGACCTCTTCATCATCAACAAAACCGACCTCGCGCCGCACGTCGGCGCTGACCTCGCCGTGATGGAGCGGGACTCACGTGAGTTCCGGGGTGGGAAGCCGTTCTGCTTCACCAATCTCAAGACCGACGAAGGACTGGACCGCGTCATCGAATGGATGCGGCGCGATGTCCTGATGCTTGACCTGACGTCATGAGCACGACGGCGGCCGCTGAGCGTCCCGCGGTTGCCTCACCGATGGGGGAGCTTGAATTGCGGATCGCCGTGCGTGGTGGGCGGTCGGTGGCCGAGCATCAGTTTCACCAGGGCGCCCTGCGGGTTTTGCGGCCGCACTATTTGGATGACTCCGGGCAGGTTTGTTACGTCGTAGTGAATCCTGGCGGGGCGTATCTGGGGGCCGATCTCTACATCATCGACGTGGAGGTGGCAGACGGGGCGAAGCTGCTGCTCACGACGCAGTCGGCCACCAAGATCTACCGGACGCCGGGCTCCTTTGCGGAGCAGCGGATGCGGCTGCGGCTGGGGGAAGAATCGCAGCTGGAGCTGGCCCCGGATCAGCTGATCGCCTACCGGGAGGCCAGCTACCGGCAGAACACGCACATCACCCTGCACCCGACGTCGAGCCTGGTCATGTCCGAGGTCGTCACCCCCGGCTGGTCGCCGGACGGTGCCTCGTTCCAATACGAGGAACTGCGGCTCCGAACCGAAATCCGGGTCGAATCCGGGGGGAAGAGAGGACTGCTGGCCCTCGACAACCTGCTGATCCGGCCGCCGACCCACGACGTCACGGGGATGGGATTCATGGAGGGCTTCAGCCACGTGGGCTCCCTGATCGTGGTCGACCGGCGCGTCGACCAGGCCCTCGCGGACGAACTGCATGTGCTGACCGCCGGGCATGAGGCCTACACGGGAGTCTCATTGACTGCCACAGTTGAGGGCATCAGCGGTCTGGTGCTCCGGTCCCTCTCGAACAGCACCGAAGAACTCAACCGGCTCCTGGGCGCCTGCAGCGCCCTGCTCCGGCAGCGGTGGCACGGCACGGCGCCCCTGGACCTAAGGAAATACTGATGACCACGTTGACCGGAGTTACCGCCCTGTACCGTCAGCGCGAGCAGCTCCCGATGCGGACCCGGCTGTTGGTCACCTTCGGCGCGGTGCTGGCCCTGCACGCAGCCGCCGTCGTGCTCCTTCTGGCGGGTTTGGTGTCGGCCGGCGAGCCGCTCGCGCTGGGCCTGGTGCTGACTGCCTACCTGGCGGGTATCAAACACAGCTACGACTGGGACCACCTCGCCGCCATCGACAATTCGACCCGCAAGTTCGTGGCCCAGCGCCGGGACCCGGTGAGCGTCGGGTTCGCCTTCAGCCTGGGCCACAGCTCGGTGGTGATTCTGGCCGGGATCCTGGTGGTCGGCGGCGCCGCGATGGTGGGCCAGTTCATGGAGGACGGCAGCACCGGAAACCTCGTGCTGGGGCTGATCGGCAGCGGCGTCTCGGGGATCTTCCTGCTCGCCATGGGGCTGTTCAACGGATCCGCGTTCATCCGGGCCGCGCAGGCTTACCGGACGGTGCGGGGCGGCGGAGCAGTGCGGGAGGAGGATCTTGAGGCCAAGGGATTCGTGGCCCGGCTGCTGGCGAAACCCCTGTCCCGCGTCCGGCGGCCGCGGAACATCTACGTCATCGGCTTCCTTTTCGGGCTGGGATTCGACACGGCCACTACGATCGGCCTGCTGGTGATGGCGACGGCCGCATCGCTCGCCGGGGTATCCCCGCTGGCCCTGCTGGCGCTTCCGCTGGCATTCACCGCCGCCATGACCCTGTGCGACACCGCGAACGGCGTCGCCATGATGCGCATGTACAGCTCCGCCATCCACAGTCCGCAGCGGAAGCTGGGCTTCAATGCGCTGATCACCGGCATCTCCGCCGTGTCGGCCCTGGCCATTTCAGTCGTCACCCTGGGCGGGTTCTTCAACGCGGCCTTCGGACTTGAGGATCCCGTGACCAGCTGGCTGGGGGACGTCGAGCTGGGCGAGGCCGGCCTGCTGCTGGTGGCGTGCCTGCTGACGGTCTGGGGAGCTGCCTCTGTGCGTGGGCGGCTGGCCACGTCATGCCGGGGGACCTAGCCATCCTTCATAGCCACATGAGAAATGCGGCCCGGGTCCGCCCAAAAGGGCGGGCCCGGGCCGCATTCTCTCCGTTTCTAGCGGACGGAGGACGGTGCGGTCTGGTCCTGCACCGTGCCGGCCGGCTCGCCGGCGATGATGGCGTCCACTTCGGCCTTTTCCTTGGCGCCCCACGTTTCGCGGGTGTTCAGCACGCCGATCAGGCCAATCACGCCCACCAGGACGTACAGCGAGGCACCGCCGGCCCAGCCGAAGACGGAAGCCAGCAGCACGGCCACGAACGGTGCGAATCCGGAGATGGAGGCGGCAACCTGGTACCCGATGGAGGCACCGGACGTCCTGGTGTTGGTCCGGAACAGCTCCGCGAACCAGGCACCCTGCGTGCCGGTAAACGTGGCGTGGATGATGCCGATGCCAATCACGAAGGCCAGGGCAATCAGGAACGGATTGCCGGTGTTGCTGAGCAGGAACATCGGGAAGCCGAAGGCGATGACGGCGATGGTTCCGCCGAGGTAGAGCTTGCGGCGGCCGATGCGGTCGGTGAGAGCGCCGGCGATCAGCGTCACCGGGATGGCAAGGAGGCTGGCGATCACAATGCCGGTGAGGCCGACGGCCCGGTCATCGGGGTTGTTCTTGGTGATGTAGGACAGCAGGTACGTGGCCGTGACGTAGTACGCGCAGCTCTCCACAATGCGAAGTGAGATCACCCGCAGGATGTTTCGCCAGTCGTTCTTGATCACGGTGGTCAGGGGGTTCTTGACGATCGCGCCGGTGGCCTTGGTGTGTTCGAACTCGGGCGATTCCTCCAGCTTCATCCGGACAACCAGGCCGACGACGATCAGGATGGCGCTGGCGAGGAACGGCAGCCGCCAGGCCCAGTCGGTCTGCAGCGAGGCGGAGAGCAGGAAGGCGGCGTTGGCCAGGGTGATGCCCAGCGGGTTGCCCGCCTGCGGGATGGCGGCGAAGCGGCCGCGCTGTTTCCACGGTGCGTGCTCGAACGTCATCATGACGGCGCCGCCCCACTCGGCACCGAAGGCCAGGCCCTGGATCATCCGGATGATGACCAGCAGGATGGGGGCGAGGATGCCGACCTGCGCGTACGTGGGGAGGCAGCCGATCAGGACGGTGGCGATGCCCATGGTCAGCAGTGCGCCGACCAGCACGGGCTTCCGGCCGTACTTATCGCCGAGGTAGCCGCCGACGGCCCCGCCGATGGGCCTCATCAGGAAGCCCACCGCCAGCGTGGCGAAGGCCAGGAGCGTGCCGACAACGGGGTCCGTGTTGGGGAAGAAGACCTTGCCGAAGTACAGTGCCGCGGCCGTGCCGTAGGCCACGAAGTCGTAATTTTCCACGCAGGTGCCGGCGGCCGAAGCCATGGCGGTCTTAATCTTTCCGGGGGAACCGTGGGCGGCCTGGCGCGGCCGGTCAGTCATTGCTGCCGTCATGTTCGATATCTCCTTTGATATTGCTGGACAGCCCTGGGCGGCGTGCCGAAGGCCTGTTGAACTGCTGGTGGTGCCGGCCTCGTCAGATTTCGGCGGCCAGTTCCCGTGCTCCCTCGAGCTCCATCTCGCGCAGCTTCTCGACTCGCCGGATCGTGTCATCGTCGTTGTCAAACTTTGCGCCGAGGAAGGACTCCAGGACCTCCTTGGCGGTGGCCCTGCCGATCAGCCAGGCGCCCATGGCGATGGCGTTCGCGTCGTCGTGTTCCACGCTCTGATGGGCGGAGTAGACATCGTGACCCAGGGCGCAACGGATGCCCGGGATCTTGTTGGCGGCCATGACGGCGCCCACCCCGGTCCCGCAGACCAATACGGCCCGCTCGGCCCCGCCGGACCGGACCAGATCGCAGGTGGCTCGGGTGATGTCCGGGAAATCGACCGGGGCCTCGCTGGCTGCGCCGCAGTCGATAACCTCATGGCCGAGGTCTTCCAGGACGGACCGGACAAACGCCTTCAGGGGGAAGCCGGCGTGATCGTTGCCGAGTGCGATTTTCATGAGACTCCTTGGTACGGAATGACGGGGTTGGTGGTTGTGGGTGACGGCTGGGATGCCGGTATTTCATGTCGCCATGGAATGGATTCCATGGCACCGCTGCGCGTGACGGCGAGGGCCGATGCGCGGGTGGCGTGGATCAGTGCGGCGGGCAGCCGGCGGGGGCCGCCTGCGAGGGATGCGGCGAGGTAGCCCACGAAGGTGTCGCCGGCCCCCGTAGTGTCCGTGGCGGCTACTTTCGTCGCCGGGACGTGCACAGGGTTGCCGTCAAGGACCGTATGGGACCCTTCCGCTCCGGCGGTGCAGACGATGGCCGGACCGAGGAGTGGCGGGAGCGTCTGGACCAGGTCCCTGTGGCTCCCGCCTATCCCGGCGAGGCCTGCCAGGACTTGGATTTCCTGTTCGTTCACCACCAGGAGGTCGACGTCGTCGAGCAGCCCCTCGATCCGCCGGGGGGCCGGTGCGGCGTTGAGGATGACGAACGCCCCGCGGCTTTTCGCGGTCCGTGCGGCCTGCCGGACCAGCGGCGTCGGGATCTCCAGCTGCAGGATCAGGACGTCGCCGGCCTGTATGCCCGCGAGCCCCGCCTCGACGTCGTCGGCGGCGAGCCCCGCGTTCGCGCCCGGACTGACGATGATCTGGTTTTCGCCCTGGTCGTCGACCGCGATGACGGCCGTTCCCGTGGAGTCTGTACCGCTGACCCGTACATGACCGGCGTCGATGCGGGCCCCGGACAGGACCTCGAGGATCCGCCGTCCATGGGCGTCATCGCCGACAGCGCCGGTGAATTTCACCGAGGCGCCGGCGCGGGCCGCCGCGACGGCCTGGTTGCCGCCCTTGCCGCCGGGGCTGAACGTTGCGTCCGATCCCGGGACAGTTTCGCCCGCCCGGGGCAGGGAGCGGACGCGGATGTTCTGGTCGATATTGAGGCTTCCGACCACAAAAACCGTGCTCATTGGACCTGCTCCTTCGGTGGTGTCGGATGGTGCCCCAAGCCGCAAACCAGAGGGGTCGGACGGGACTGAAGCCGCTGCTGTCACGGCTGCCCCAGGCTGGGGCCAGTAGTGCCCGAGGAGGCGCGGACGATCAGTTCGCTGGGCAGGACGACCGATTCCGGCTTCTCACCGTCGATAACCTCGAGCAGGAGCCTGACCGCGGTCCGGCCCATCGCCTCCACGTCATGGGAAATGACAGTGAGCGGCGGATCCAGCAGGGAAAACCATTCGATGTCATCGAAGGCAATCAGGGCCATGTCCCGGCCGATGCGCAGCCCTTTCCGGTTCAAGGTGGCCAGCGCGCCGACGGCCATGGGGCTGTCGGCGGCCAGCAGCGCGGTCGGCGGCTGCGCGAGGCCCAGCAGGTGGTGCGCGCCGGCCGAACCGCTGGCGGACTGAAAGTCCCCGAAATACGTCAGGGCGGGGTCGGTGCTGAGCCCGAACTCGCGGGCGGCGCGGGAGAAGGACTTGAGTCGGTCCCGTCCTGTGGAGGTGGTCTGGGGCCCTGCGATGTACCCGACCCGCTCGTGGCCCTGGCGGGCTAGGTGTTCCACCGCCTGGCGGATGCCGGTATCACTTTCTGTCGTCACACTCGGGACGTCGATACCGTCGACGGTCCGGTCGACGAACACGGTGGGGATGCCCCGTTCCAGCAGGGCATGGAGGCTGGAGCTCCCTTCACCCTGGGGCGCGGCGATCACGCCGTCCACGCGCTGCGAAATGAAGGTGTCCAAATACCGGTCCTGCTGCGGAATGCTCTCGTTGGCGTTCCCCAACAGGGTGACAAGCCCCTCGGCGAGTGCCGCCTGCTCCGCGGCGTGTGCCAGATCGGCGAAAAACGGGTTGCGGACGTCTGAAAGGAGCAGCCCGATGACGTTGGTCCTGGTGGATCGGAGGGCACGGGCCTGGGCATTGGGATGAAAATCCAGTTGAGCGACTGCTGCGGCTACTCGCTGCCGGGATTGCGGCGATGTTGCCGGATTGCCGGACAGCACCCTGGACGCCGTGGCCGGCGAGACGCCGGCAAGTGCGGCCACGTCCTTGATGGTGATGGAAGGTCCTGTCACTGCTGCACACCTCATTGTGGGACTGCTCGTGGAATCGATTCCATGGAATCGGTTCCACAAGTATGTGATGCAAGTTACGAGGAGTCAATGGTTGTGGCATCCCGGCAGGATCTCGACGACAATTTCCATGCCGGTCATGTTTGTGGAGGCCCGTGCCGTCGGCATGCCGATGTGCCGCGGACGCCGCTCAGTCCCCGTGGACGGCGCTCTGCTTCTCCTCCGAGCGGTCCAGGTAGGCCAGCAGCAGGTCCCCGGCGCGGTCCAGATCGCCGGCTTCGAGCACCCTGCAGATCTCCTCGTTGTCGTCGAGATAGTTGCGGTAGAAATGCGCATCCACGGTGGCCTTGTGGAAGAACAGCCGCATCTCGGCCAGCACCTGGGCCATCATCGTATTGAGGCGCCGGCTCTCGGCCAGCGCCACGATTGCCCCGTGGAAGTGCTGGTTGGCGCTGCCGAGGGCTTCCTCGTCGTCCGCTGCCGCCGCGGCCCGGCCTTCCTCCACGGCCGCGCGGACCGCAGCCACGCGCTCGGGGCTTCCGCCACCGCGGATGGCACTCACTTCGATGAACCGGCGCACGGTGTAGACGTCATGGACGTCGCCGGGCCCCAGGCTTGCGACGAACACTCCCCGGTTGGGCTGCCGGACCACCAGCCGCTCGGCCGCGAGTTCGGCAAAGGCTTCGCGGACGGTGTTGCGGGAGACGCCCAGCTCCTCGGAGATGGTTGATTCGGTCAGCCGTGCGCCCGGCAGCAGGAGACCTTCGGCCAGCTGCAGCCGCAGCTCCGCCGCCACCCGGTCCGCCACCGAGGGGATGGCCACCCGCAAGCGGGCCGCCGTCCCCAGGGCGGCGCCGGCCGTGCCGGAGGCCCGCTTCCCGCCGGTGGAGGTCGAGCCGGGAATGCCGCGGAATCCTGCTTCGGAGCTCGTCATACATGAGAATTTACACGATCGCCACATCGTGGAATCGAAGAATTGTTGAACAATTTTTAGATTTGAGGCATCCTAGATAAGGGATACCAATGAGACGAGGATCACAAATGGCAACCATCGACCTGAACAGCGACGTCGGCGAGTCCTTTGGACGCTGGACCCTGGGAGACGACACGGCGATGTTCCGCTCGGTTTCGAGCGCGAACGTGGCCTGTGGATTCCATGCCGGCGATCCCAGCGTGATCCGAAAGACCTGCCGCGAGGCAGGTGCCGCCGGCGTAGTGATCGGCGCCCATGTCGGCTACCGCGACCTCGCCGGTTTCGGCCGCCGCTTCCTGGACATCAACCCGATCGAACTCGCGGACGACGTCGTCTACCAGATCGGCGCGCTGCAGGCCCTGGCCGCCGTCGAGGGCGGCACGGTTCGGTACGTGAAGCCGCACGGCGGGCTCTACAACACGATCGTGGAGCACACCGCGCAGGCGAAAGCCGTCGTCGACGCCGTGAAGTCCGTGGACCCGAACCTGCCGATCATGGGCCTGCCGGGCTCGGAAGTGCTCCGACTGGCCGAGGCCGCCGGCCTCCGCGCGGTCACCGAAGCCTTCGCCGACCGGGCCTACAACCCGGACGGCACCCTCGTGTCCCGCACGCTGCCCGGAGCCGTCCTGCACGACCACGCGGAGGTCACTGAGCATGTCCTCCGGATGGCCTCCGATTCCGCCGTCCGCACGATTGACGGTTCCATCCTGAAGATCCGTGCGGAGAGCATCTGCGTGCACGGGGATTCCCCGGGAGCCGTCACCATGGCCGCCGCCGTCCGCGAAGCGCTCACCGCCGCCGGTATCACCACCGCCGCGTTCGTCTAACCCGTCTGCGGCACCGCTTTACCGGCACCGCAACATCCAGCCGGCGACGCCTCACCACACCACCCAGCACAGGCAGCACCCCCACCCTGGAGGAAATCATGACCGCACAACACCAGGCCACCCCGGCCGCCAGCAAGAAGAAGCTGCCGCCCGGCGCTCTCAAGGCCTACGTCGCGAGCCTCACCGGCACCTCGCTGGAGTACTACGACTTCGCGATCTACTCCGTGGCCTCGGCCCTGGTGTTCCCCAAGGTTTTCTTCCCCGGCAACGACGAGTTCGTCGGCCTGCTGCTGTCCTTCTCCGCCTTTGCGGTGGGCTACCTGGCCCGCCCCATCGGCGGTGTGATCTTCGGCCGGCTTGGTGACAAGATCGGCCGCAAACATGTCCTCGTTGTCACCCTGCTGCTGATCGGCATCGCGACCGTGCTGATCGGCGCGCTCCCGGGCTACGCCACCATCGGTATAGCCGCACCCATCATCCTGGTGCTGCTGCGCCTGGCCCAGGGCATTGGCGTCGGCGGCGAATGGGGCGGTGCCGTCCTGCTCTCCAGCGAATTCGGCGACGCCAACAAGCGCGGCTTCTGGTCCTCCGCCGCGCAGATCGGCCCGCCGGCCGGCAACCTGATGGCCAACGGCGTCCTGGCCGTACTCGCCGCGACCCTCAGCACCGAGGCCTTCCTCTCCTGGGGCTGGCGCGTGGCCTTCCTCGCCTCCGCCGTCCTGGTGGTGTTCGGCCTGCTGATCCGGCTCAAGCTCGAGGAAACCCCCGTCTTCAAGGCCATCCAGGCCCACGGCGAGCAGCCCAAGGCCCCCATCAAGGAGGTCTTCACCAAGGAACCGCGCGCCCTCGTCGCCGCCGCCCTCTCCCGCGTCTGCCCCGACGTGCTTTACGCACTCTTCACGGTCTTCGTGGCCGTCTACGCCACCAAGCAGCTGGGCATGACCACCGGCAACGTGCTGGCGGCCATCCTGATCGGCTCCTCCTTCCAGCTGTTCCTGATCCCCGCCGCCGGTGCCCTCACGGACCGCTTCAACCGCCGCCTCGTCTACGGCATCGCCGCGGTCGGCACCGCCCTCTACATCCCGGTGTTTTTCTGGATGATCCAGGGCAAGTCCGTCGCCATGCTCACCCTCGGCGTGGTGATCGGCCTGGCCTTCCACGCCTTCATGTACGGCCCGCAGGCCGCCTACATCACCGAGCAGTTCCCGGCCCGGCTGCGCTACGCCGGCAGCTCGCTAGCCTACACCCTCGCCGGCGTGGTCGGCGGCGCAGTTGCACCACTGATCTTTACCGCCCTCTACGCCGCCACCGGCAACTGGTACCTGATCGCCGGCTACCTCGCGATCGCCTCAATCGTGACGGTCGTCGGCCTGGCCCTGGGCCGGAACCCGCAGATTGAGGAAGAAGAGCTGCTCCTGCAGGAAGTCCACGCCTAAGCGGCGCGGCCCCACCCGAAGCACCGTCAACGATGAAGGCAGCTCATGATTGAGACAGCAGGGCAAACACAGGCAGTAACGAAGGTCCGCTCCGTGCGGGCGGTGGGAACCCGCGCGGTACTGGCCGAGCTCTCCGGAACCCAGGACGTGCTGGCACTGCAGGCCCTGCTCGTTGAGAACCCGTTCCCGGGCCAGCTGGACGTCCTCGCCGCGGCCGAGACGGTGCTGGTCACCGCGGATTCGCCGGTGTCGGCCCGGCGGATCGCCGTGCGGCTGCTCCAGCTCGACCTCACCGCCCCCGCGCAGCGGGACGGCGAGCTGGTGGTCATCGACACCGTGTACGACGGCGAGGATCTCGCCGAAGTGGGGACGCTGACCGGCCTCGGCACTGATGGTGTGATCGCGGCCCACACCGGGCAGATTTGGACTGTGGCCTTCGCCGGCTTCGCCCCGGGCTTCGGCTACATGGTGGGCGAAAACCAGGTGCTCGAGGTGCCGCGACGCAGCTCCCCGCGGACCGCCGTCCCCGCCGGTTCGGTGGCGCTGGCCGGAAACTATTCGGCGGTATACCCGCGCCGCTCGCCCGGCGGCTGGCAGCTGATCGGCCGTACCGGCGCTTCCATGTGGGACCTGGACCGGGAACAGCCCGCCCTGGCCGCCCCCGGCCACCGGGTGCAGTTCCGCGCGGTCCGCGACATCGTCACGTTGGCGCCGGAACACCCGGCCCAAGTACCTGCCCCGAAGCTGGCGTCCGGACTGCGGGTCGTCGCGCCGGGGCTGCAGAGCCTGATCCAGGACCTTGGCCGCCACGGCCACTCCGGGCTGGGCGTCTCCGCGGCCGGCGCGCTGGACCGGGCCTCGCTGCGCCGGGCCAACCGCCTGGTCGGGAACGCGCCGTCGGCCGCCGCGGTGGAGACCGTCGCCGGCGGGCTTACGGTGCAGGCCGTCGGGGACCAGGTCCTCGCCGTCGCCGGGGCACCCGCGGAGCTGACCGTCGAGTCGCGCTACGACGCCGGATCCGACCTTGACGACGTCGAGGAGGCCGGGTCCGGTCCGACCTGGCGGACCGTCGCGATGGCAACCCCCTTCGCCCTGCTCGACGGCGAAACCCTGACCATCGGCGCCCCGGAGAGCGGCTTCCGCAGTTACCTCGCCATCCGTGGCGGCGTCGATACCGCCCCGGTGCTCGGCAGCCGCTCCACCGACACCATGTCCGGGATCGGCCCGGCCCCGCTGGCCGCCGGCCAGCTCCTCGCCGCCGGCGGGGAGGCTGAATCCGGTGTCGTAGGCCACCCCGAACTGCAGCCGGAGTACCCGGGCACCGGCGTCACCGTGCTCGACGTCGTCCCCGGCCCCCGCGCCGACTGGTTCGACACCGCGGCGCTGGACTCGTTCACGACCCAGGACTGGGAAGTGAAACCGCAGTCCAACCGGGTGGGCATGCGCCTGCAGGGAACCCCGCTGCAGCGCACCCGCCAGGGCGAACTCGCCAGCGAGGGCACCGTCGCCGGGGCCCTGCAGGTCCCGCCGGAAGGGCTCCCCGTGCTCTTCCTGGCCGACCACCCGATTACCGGCGGCTATCCGGTGATCGCCGTGGTGGTCGACTCCCAGCTGGACCGCGCCGGTCAGGTCCCGATCGGCGGGAAGGTCCGCTTCCGCTGGGCCGAATCCACTCTCACCGAGAACGCCACCCCCCAACCCGTCACCCCCGAACAAGAAGCGAGTAACTGATGCGCAAGGTCCTGATTGCCAACCGCGGTGAAATCGCCGTCCGCATTGCCCGGGCCTGCGACGACGCGCAGCTGGCCTCCGTCGCCGTCTATGCGGACATCGACGCCGACGCCCTGCACGTCGCCGCCGCGGACGAGGCCTACGCCCTGGGCGGCAACTCGCCGGCCGACACCTACCTCAACATCCCCAAGCTGCTCGCCGCCGCGGCCGACTCGGGCGCCGACGCCGTCCACCCGGGCTACGGCTTCCTGTCCGAGAACGCCGACTTCGCCCAGGCCGTCCTCGACGCCGGCCTCACCTGGATCGGACCCAGCCCGGACGCCATCCGGCTGCTCGGCAACAAGATCACCGCCCGCGAAACCGCCGTCCGCGCCGGCGCCCCGCTGGTCG
>NZ_JBVAYZ010000006.1:0-256962 GCF_055412865.1 Pseudarthrobacter ribosi
CGTGGAGTTCGGACACGAGCGCCTGGAGCGGGTGGGACTGGATGGGGAGCCGGAACCCGGCCATTTCCGCGAGGACCGAGCTGTGCCCGGCGGCGCAGAGGCCGACCTTTTCGGTGTTGATGGTGCCGCGGTTGGTCTTGACCCCCACCACCTTGTTTCCGTCCTTGAGGAAGCCGGTGACTTCGCAGTTCTGGATGATATCCACGCCGAGCTCATCGCATTTGCGGGCGAACGCCCAGGCGACGTGGTCGTGCTTGGCGATGCCGGCGCGCGGCTGGTAGGTGCCGCCCATGACGGGGTAGCGGATGTTGTCGTTGATGTTCAGGATGGGGCAGAGTTCCTTGACCTGTTGCGGGTCCAGCCACTCGGCGTCGACGCCGTTGAGCTTGTTGGCCCCGACCCGGCGGACACTTTCCCGGACGTCGCCCAGGGTGTGGGCGAGGTTCATGACCCCGCGCTGGCTGAACAGGAAGTCGTACTCGAGTTCCTCCGGCAGGATCTCCCAGAGCTTCAGGGCGTGCTCGTAGATCGCCGCGCTCTCGTCCCAGAGGTAGTTGGAACGGATGATCGTGGTGTTCCGGGCCATGTTGCCGCCGGCCAGCCAGCCCTTTTCCAGGNGACGGCGTCATAGCTCTTCTTCGGGTCCGGATTGTGCCAGAGGAATTCCGGGTGTTCCGGAAGCTGTTCCGTGCTCATTGTGCTGCTCCAATCAGTTCTGCCTCAAGCGCCGGTGCCGCCGTCGTGCTGCCAAGGTGCGGGTACAGGGGGAACCTTCCCGCCAGGGCGCTGACGCGCCGGCGGAGGCCGGCGGTGGTTTCCTCGCTCAGTTCGTTGTCGATGGCCGGCGAAGTGAGGGCGGAGGCGATGATGTCCGCCACCTCCGTGAAGTCCGGGGCGCCGAAACCACGCGTGGCAAGGGCCGGGGTGCCGATCCTCAGCCCGGAGGAGACCATCGGCGGGCGGGGGTCAAACGGAACGGCGTTGCGGTTGACCGTGATGCCGATCTGGTGCAGACGGTCTTCGGCCTGCTGTCCGTCCAGCTCCGAGTGCCGCAGGTCCACCAGGACCAGGTGGACGTCCGTGCCGCCGTTGACCACCGAGATCCCGGCGGCGGCGACGTCATCCTTCAGGAGCCGGGACGCGAGAAGTCGGGCTCCTTCGAGGGTGCGTTCCTGGCGTTCCTTGAACTCGGCCGAAGCCGCGATCTTGAACGCAACGGCCTTGGCCGCGATCACGTGTTCCAGCGGGCCGCCCTGCTGGCCGGGGAAGACGGCGCTGTTGATCTTGCGGGCATACTCCTCCTTGCTCAGGATCACGCCGCCGCGCGGGCCGCCGAGGGTCTTGTGCGTGGTGGTGGTGACGACGTCGGCGAAGGGCACCGGGTTCGGGTGCAGCCCGGCGGCGACGAGGCCGGCGAAGTGTGCCATATCCACCATAAGGTAGGCGCCCACGAGGTCCGCGATCCGGCGGAATTCGGCGAAGTCCAGCTGCCGGGAGTAGGCCGACCAGCCGGCGACGATCATTTTGGGGCGGTGTTCGAGGGCCAAGGCCTCGACTTCGGCCATATCGACCAGGTGACTGTGCTCGCTCACGTGGTACGGGACCACGTTGTAGAGCTTGCCGGAAAAGTTGATGCGCATGCCGTGGGTGAGGTGTCCGCCGTGCGCCAGCGAGAGTCCCATGATCGTGTCGCCCGGTTCCAGCAGGGCAAACATCGCGGCGGCGTTGGCCTGGGCGCCAGAGTGTGGCTGCACGTTCGCGGCTTCCGCGCCGAACAGGGCCTTGACCCGGTCGATGGCCAGCTGTTCGATCACGTCAATGTGCTCGCAGCCGCCGTAGTAGCGCTTGCCCGGGTAGCCCTCGGCGTACTTGTTCGTCAGGACCGACCCCTGCGCCTCCATGACCGAAGAGGGGGCGAAATTCTCGGACGCGATCATCTCGAGCGTCGACTGCTGGCGGCCCAGCTCATTGGCGATGGCTTGGGCGACGTCGGCGTCGACGCTGGCCAGGGGTTCGTTCAGGGTGCCCGTCATGACGGCCTCTTTCGGTTCAAGGAAACTGATAGACGAATGCAACAGTGTTGCGTTGAATGCAACTATAGATCGCCGCCCGTGTTGCGTCAATCACTTTTCGCATATGACCCGAATGTCAGCGCCTTCCTCTGAATGCTAACCCCGGGACCCTTGACTGTGCTTCAGGTCACGCATAGCCTGATGCAACAGTGTTGCGCCGAACGCAACCCGGGTTCCCACCGAAGAAAGGCATCACCACCATGACGATCACCACATCAGCCAACGCCTCGTCGATTTCCGAACTGGAGCGACTGAAAATCCTGCACAACGGACAAAAGGAAAAGCTGACCTTTTCAGACGCCGAGTTTGAGCGCCGGCTGTCCGGCCTGCGCCGGATCATGGCGGAGAAGAGCCTGGACGCCGTCGTCCTGACGAGCTACCACTCCATCAAGTACTATTCCGACTTCCTGTTCACCTACTTCGGCCGCTCCTACGCCATGGTGGTCACCAAGGACGACACCGTGACCGTCACGGCCAACATCGACGCCGGCATGCCGTGGCGCCGCGGCTACGGTGACAACGTGGTCTACACGGACTGGCGCCGGGACAACTACATCTTCGCCATCCAGGAGGTGCTGCGCACCCGCGGCATTTCCCCGCGCCGGATCGGCGTGGAAGACGATTCCCTCCCGCTGGACAACCGCAACAAGATCCAGGCCGCCTTTGAATCGGCCACCCTGGTGGACGTTGCCCAGGCAGCCATGCGCCAGCGGATGATCAAGTCAGCCGAAGAGATCGAGGTCATCAAGCACGGGGCCCGCATCGGTGACCTGGGCGGCGAGGCCATCCGCAACGCCATCACCGGCGGGATCACCGAATACGAGGTCGCCCTGATCGGCACCGAAGCCATGGTCCATGAGATCGCCCGGACCTTCCCGGATTCCGAAATCCGGGACACCTGGGTGTGGTTCCAGTCCGGCATCAACACCGACGGCGCCCACAATTGGGCGACCACCCGCAAGATCCAGGAACACGACATCCTGTCCCTGAACTGCTTCCCGATGACCTCCGGGTACTACACGGCCCTGGAACGCACCCTGTTCTACGGCGAACCCGACGCCCGTTCCCTGGAGCTGTGGAACATCAACGTGGAAGTCCACAAACGCGGCCTCGAACTCATCAAGCCGGGCGCGGTTTGCAAGGACATCGCCGCTGAGCTGAACGAGATCTACGTGGGCCACGGACTGCTGGCCAACCGGACCTTCGGCTACGGGCACTCCTTCGGCGTCCTCAGCCACTACTACGGCCGGGAGGCGGGACTAGAGCTCCGCGAGGACATCGACACCGTGCTGGAACCGGGCATGGTGGTCTCCATGGAACCGATGATCACGGTCCTGGACGGACAGCCCGGCGCGGGCGGCTACCGTGAGCACGACATCCTGGTGGTCGGCGAGGACGGCGCGGAGAACATCACCAAGTTCCCGTTCGGCCCCGAATACAACATCGTGGGCGCCTGACATCCCCTGACCCGCAATGAAGCGGCGCCACGTCCGACGTGGCGCCGCTTTTCGGCCTCCGTACGGAATGATGGGAGTCACCATGAGTCCAGAAGAATCTGCTGACACCACCGGAAACGGCGACACCAAGGGCACCTCCGTCATCGTCAACGCCATCGCTGTGCTGCGGACTTTCACCGCCGACGAACCGCTGCTCGGGGTCACCGAGATCGCCAACCGCGTCGGCCTGCACAAAAGCACCGTGTCCCGGATCCTGGCCACGTTCGAACAGGAACACCTGGTCGAACGTGACCCGGAAACGCGCCGGTTCCGTCTGGGGCTGGGGCTGATCGCCGTTGCCGGTCCGTTGCTCGCGGAACTTGAGGAACGGCGCGTGGCGTACCCGGTCCTGCGGGAACTCACCGAACAGACCGGCGAAACCAGCGCCCTGATGGTCTGGAACGGGTCCGAATCGATGTGCGTGGAACAGATCGCCAGCCACCACCAGATCAAGCACACCACCCCGCTGGGCGCCCGGTACCAGGACGCCATGAGCGCCTCCGTGCAGGTTTTCCTGTCCGCCGCGCCCGCCGAGCGGGTCAAGGCTCTGCTGCGCAGCGGAGCCATCAGCTACCCGGGGCTGGACGATGCCAGCCTCGACGGTTACCAGACCAAGCTCCACGACGTCGTCCTCCGCGGGTGGGCCATCAACTACGGTGAATCATCCATCGACGAAGTCGGCGTGGCCGCGCCGGTCCATGACCACCGCGGCGACATCGTAGCCGCCGTCCTCATCCCGGCCCCCCGGTTCCGCGTGTCCCGCGAGCGGCTGCAAAGCCTGGGCGAGGCGTGCGCGGCTGCTGCAGGCCGGGTCACCACGCGCCTCGGCGGACGTCCGCCGAGGCTGCAGGAGCAGGCTGGCCCCGGGTAGGACTCAGTCCCGCCTGGCTAGCCAGTTTGACCACTCAGGCGAGCCGGGCCAGCCGGGCGGCCAAATGCAGGGCCGCCAGCCGGCCAGAATCCCGCGGGTCACCGCCGCACAGCTCGAAGATCCGCCGCAGCCGCTGGTGCATCGACTGCCGCTCCAGATGCAGCTCCCTGGCGGCTTGGGCGGTGTTGCAGCCGCAGTCCAGCCACGCGGCCAGGGTGTCGAGCAGCCGAGAATTTCGCTGCGCATCGTGGTCCAGGAGCGCGCCCAGTTGCTGGCGCACGAAGTTCCGTCTCTGGTACGGGTCCAGGGACTGAACGGCGAGACGTTCCACTGCGAAGGCCTCCGCGTCGATCACGGACCGGTGCCCGCCGCCGCTTCCCGGACGGGCCTGTTCCGGGGAGACCGCCAATTCCAGCGTGAGCTTGGCTTCGGACAGCGACCAGGGCGCGTCCGAAATTCCGGCCACCAGAGGACCCGCGGCGGCGAGCATTCTGTCCATGGCGGGCAGCTCCGAGAGGTCTGCCAGGAGCCGCTGCCGGCTCTCTTCCGTGGCATCCCCGGCCAGGCTGGCGATGGCGAGAAGCTCGGCGTTGTCGACATAGGTGGCATGGGACTGCGCCGCCCGGGACAGATGCTGCTCCAGGGATGTCCGCAGCTCCTGGGAGATATCCGAGCGCACCACCACGGCCACGAGCGGGGCGGAGACCGGAATCCCGGCGGCTGACGCCAACTGCTGCAGCCGCCAGGGCTGGCTGCCCGAATCGATCGCGCGGATCAGCGCCGCTCCGGCGACCTCCCGCAGTCCGGGCGACATCCGCTGCAGCATGGCCAGGGCCAGAATGTCCACGGAGCGTTTTCCGGCCGTCCGGGCAAGGTTCTCGTCCTCGTCCGCCGGAACGCGGAGCAACAGCCGCGCGGCAAGGATGCCGCGAACCGGAACGTCGATGTGGATCAGCCGTGCATGGTCCTGCGCTGCGGGGGCAGAGATGGTGGCATCGTCGTCGGACTCCACGTTCACGGGCGTTGCACTGGCCAGCGTCGCACCCGTCAGCGACACCAGGGTCACCTCGGAGTGGGTGATGCCGGCGAGCACGGCCAGGATCCGGTCCAGGCTGCCGCTGTGCGCCAGCTCAACGGCCATCGCGTGGCTGGCCTCATCCGCCCGCCGCAACTGGGAAACCGATTCGCTGACCAGCATCGAGTTGATCGCCTGCATGACGCCGACAAACGGCACCACCTTGCGCAGTTCGATCAGGGGGAGGCCGGCTTCCTCGGCAGCGGACACCATCGACGACGGGAGTGAGGGAAGGGCGACGCCGGTTTCGACGGCCAGCGCCGCCACGCCCCGCTCGGCCAGTTGGCGGACGTAAGTGATCCGCCGCTCCTCAGAGGCCAGAGCCAGGGCTTCGCCTCCCGTCAGCAGTAGCTCCCCGCCGTCGAGTAACGGCGCGATGTCCAGAATCTCGCTGGAGTGGATCCAGCGGAGCTGGGTCCTTGCCGCCGTGTCGGCCCCGGCCCGGACCACGGGATCAGCAGCCGCCAGCGTCGGGTGCTTGAGAACTTCGTGAAGACGTATTGGCATGACACTCCGTCGCTTGAAGCCGATATTGACTGGACACATTATATGTAGGCAGATGTGGTGTATGCCACATAGCCTTGAAGGACCAAATCTCTCACGGAGGCTCCAATGCGTGAACAATCCCCAGCGATTCCCGCCGGTCCAGTGGTCAACGACGACCATGTAGACCATGAGGCCTGGCTCCAGCCCATTCCCGAATCCCAGCGGACCCGGAAAGTCTCCGGCCAGTTCTGGATCTGGGCCGGCGCCAACCTCGCCCCGATTAACTGGGTGCTCGGCGCCCTCGGCATCCACCTCGGCCTCGGATTCTCCGATACAGTCATCGTCCTGGTTTTGGGGAACCTGATCGGGATGCTGCTCTTCGGCTGCTTTGTGCTCCTCGGCCAGAAAACCGGGGCCACCGGCATGGTCCTGGCCCGGGCCGCCTTCGGCCGGCAGGGGAACTACCTTCCGGCAGCCATCCAGGCGCTGCTGGTCATCGGCTGGTGCGCGGTCAACACCTGGATCATCCTGGACCTGGTCATGGCACTCTTCGGCACCCTCGGCTGGGTGGACCCGACAGCCCACAACTATGCTTGGAAGATCGGCGTGGCCACCGCCATTATGGCCGCGCAGGTCGCCATTGCGTGGTTCGGCTACAAGGCCATCGCGGCGTTCGAAAAGTGGACGGTCCCGCCGACCATCATCATCCTCGCGGTGATGTCCGTCGTCGCCTGGTTCGGCATGAAGATCAACTGGACCTACGCCGGCCCCGCCGGCAACATCCTCGAAGGCTCTGAGCGGATCGCCGCGATGAGCGCCGTCATGACGGCCATCGGCATCGGCTGGGGCATCACCTGGTTCACCTACGCCGCCGACTACTCCCGCTTCGTCAGCACGGAAGTCCCCAAGCGAAAGCTCTACCTGGCCTCGGTGCTGGGCCAGTTCATTCCCGTCGTCTGGCTCGGAATCCTGGGCGCCAGCCTGGCCACCAACAGCGGTGAGATCGACCCCGGCAAGCTGATCGTGCAGAACTTCGGAGTCATGGCACTCCCGGTGCTGCTCATGGTCCTGCACGGGCCCATCGCCACCAACATCCTGAACATCTACACCTTCTCCGTGGCCACGCAGGCGCTGGACATCAGCATCAGCCGCCGCAAGCTCAACCTGTTCGTGGGAGTCTTCTCCCTCGCAGCCGTCGTCTTCTTCATCTTCCAGGAGGACTTCGCCGCCGTCCTGGACGCCTGGCTGATCGGACTCGTCGCCTGGGTAGCGGCCTGGGGCGGCGTCATGCTGGTCCACTACTTCTGGCTTGACAAGCGCTGGCCCGGCGACCCGGCCCGGCTCTTCGACGCCGTGGGCACCAAGCGCCTCCCGGCCGTGAACCCCGCAGGCATCGCATCCCTGCTCCTCGGAATCTTCGCCACCTGGCTGTTCATGTACGGGTTGGTACCGGCGATGCAGGGACCCATCGCCGTCGCCCTCGGCGGATGGGACCTCTCCTGGCTCGCCGGCGGCCTGACCAGCGCCACGGCCTACGCCATCATGGGCCCGCGCTTCCACCGGCGCTACCTGAACCTCCGCAGCGACGTCGAATCCGTCCCCGAGGAATCCGCCGTCGGGACCGCCAACCTCCCCGCCGTGCTCGCTCCCCCCACCGGCCTCTGACCAGGCGATCACTCCGGTGGTGCCGAAAAACATCACCAGATTCCCCTTCGGTCAGGCCACAACATCATCAGCGCCACCGGCACCGAACTTAACGAGGAGCACCACCAGCATGGACAAGTCAGTATTTCTGGAAGACCTGGATGCCTTTGCCTACCGCGAAGTTTTGGCATCCGGGGAGGCAATCGTCCTCATTCCCGTCGGGTCCTTGGAGCAGCACGGTCCACACCTGCCGCTGGGAACGGATACCATCCTGTCCTCCCACTTCGCGGAGGGTGTCGCCCGGCGGCTGGGTGCACTGGTTGCCCAGCCGATCGCCTACGGGTACAAGTCGCAGCAGAAGTCCGGCGGCGGCAACCACCTCTCGGGTACCGTCAGCCTCGATGGCGCCACCCTCATCGGCGTGGCGCGCAACCTGGTCAAGTCCTTCCTCAACCAGGGCGTCCTGCACGTGGTATTCATCAACGGCCACTTCGAGAACTACCAGTTCCTGTACGAGGGAATCGACCTGGCCCTCGACGAGCTTGGGATCAAGCCCGGGGCAAAGCAGAGTGTGCTGCTGCTGTCCTACTGGGATTTTGTCAGCGAGGACACCCTGGGCAAGGTCTACCCCGATGGCTTCCCGGGCTGGGACATCGAGCACGGCGGGGTTCTGGAAACCTCGCTCATGCTCCACCTCGAACCGGCCCGGGTAGCCATGGGCCGCCTGGTCGACGGTCCTGCCGCGGTTCTGCCCCGCTTCGACAGGCTCCCGGTGGTGCCGGAGCGGACACCCGCCACCGGTTGCCTGTCATCGGCCGCTGGCTCCAGCGCAGCCAAGGGCGGACTGCTGTACGGACAGGTCGTCGGAGATCTGGCCGTCGACCTCGGAAGTGAACTGGTCCGTGAACCAGCGCCTGAAGTTGTTCCGGCGTAGGGGACAACGAGCCCACAGGGCAGCACGATTCACTCAGTAAACTCAGGCGCCGCGGGGAGACTTTCCCGCGGCGCCTTTGCTGCGGGCAGACACTAACTGAACGCGGTTATGTCAATCAGCATGACGGACCACCCGGTCGCGACCGGCAAGCACACCCGTCACGGCGAGAACCGCCATGAGACCCGCTGTGACGAGGAGCGGAAGCGTCCAGCCTCCGCTTGCGTCGCGAAGACCACCAAACATTACCGGCCCCACCGCACCCAGACCGTAGCCGACAGATTGCGCCATGCCGGACAATGACGCTGCCTGCGGGTAATTCACGGTCCGGAGGCTGAACAGCGACAGGGCGATGACAATGAGGCTCCCGCACCCGATTGCCCCAAGAAGGACCCACAGCAAGATGAGGTCCGGCGCAAGTGCCAGCCCGAGAAACGTCACGAACATGAGCGCGCTGCTCGTGAAAGATACAAGCCGTTGGTCCGAACCGCGGTGCAGGATTCCCCCTGCGGCCAGGCTGGCGAACACGCTGATGAGCAGGAACACGGACAGATGGACGCCCGCAGTGGTGGCGGGGACTCCGCGGCTTTGTTCGATCGTGGGCAACCAAGCCATCAGGACGTAGAAGGCGATCGATTGCAGTCCCATGAAGATCGTCACCTGCCAGCCCAAGGCTGAGGCCCAGGGAGACCGGTGGGAGACCTCCGGCGTGGTGGCGTGCGCGGTGCCCACCTCATGCCGGCGCAGCCACGGCAGGAGCACCGCCATGGCGATGAGGGCCAATCCCACCCAGATTCCGAGGGCAAGCCGCCATCCCGCCGGGGACGTTTGCGCAACCGGAACGACGACGGCTGCCCCGATCGCGGCGAAGGCGGCCTGTGTGGCGGTGTAGCTTCCGGTGACCTGACTGACCCTCATCGGAAAGTCCCGCTTAACAAGGGAGGGCACGAGGACATTGAGAAACGCAATCGCCAAGCCGATCAGTGCGGTGCCCGCGCAGATGACGCCGGGCACGGGTATGGAGCGAAGCATGATGCCCGCAGCGAGGATCAGCAGCGACACCCACAGTGCCCGGTCCAGACCCAGCCGGGAAGCGAAGCCGGGCGCCGCGGGGGAGAAAACTGCGAAAGCGATAAGCGGAAGACCTGTGAGGAAACCCGCTGCGGCACTGGATAACTCAAGGTCGCTGCTGATGTTCCCAAGTACCGGTCCCACGCTGACAAAGGACACCCGAAGGTTGACTGCGATGAGCAGAACGCCGATGAAGGCGAAGCCAAACCTGGCGGTGCGGTCCGGCGCGTTCCGGGTGGCAGCGGGCATCATGCGTTTTTCCATCCTTCGAGGGGTGGGGAGCGCTGTTGCACCCTCCGATTCCACCCCCGTCAGACAAAAGCCGGCTCTGACTGGGCATGTCAGTTTGACGATAACTTACCTCATGTCGAACGGGTTGCCTTCCTTTGCGTCCGTCTGAAACTCCAGGGCGCCCCCACCCCGCGGTGCGGCTAGGCGAAGTAGACGCCGATCCGGTTGCCGTCGATTTCCTCGATCCGGATGTCGATGTCGTAGATGTCCCGCAGCACCTCCGGCTGCATGATGTCCGCCGGGGTTCCCTGGTGCAGCATGCGGCCGTCCTTCATGGCCAGCACGGTGTCCGAGTAGCAGGAGGCGAAGTTGATGTCGTGGACCACCAGCACCACTGTCTTGTCCAGTTCATCGGCGAGCCGGCGCAGCAGCTGCATCATCTCCACCGAGTGCTTCATGTCCAGGTTGTTCAGCGGCTCGTCCAGCAGGAGGTAATCCGTGTCCTGTGCCAGCACCATTGCGATGAAAGCCCGCTGGCGCTGTCCGCCGGAGAGTTCGTCCACGAACTTGTCCGCCATCGGGGACAGGTCCAGCTGGGCCATCGCCTCCTCCACTTTGGCCTTGTCCTCCAGGGTGGGCCGGCCGCCGGTGTGCGGGAACCTGCCGAAGGCCACCAGGTCACGGACGCGCAGCCGCATGGTCACGTGGTTCTCCTGCCGCAGGATCGCCATGGTCTTGGCGAGATCGCGGCTGGCGGTCCGTTCCACATCCAGCCCGGCGACGGCAACGGACCCGGACCCGATGGGCTGAAGCCGGCTGACCAGCGAGAGCAGGGTGGATTTCCCGGCGCCGTTGGGACCGATGATGGAGGTAATGCCCCCGCGCGGAATGACGCAGCTGACGTCGTCGAGCACGGTTTGGGCCCCGTAGCTTTTGGATACGTTGCGGACCTCAATCACTGGAAGAACTCCATTACTTCAGCGAGCCTTTCAGCAGCAGGGACAGGAACAGGATGCCGCCGGTGAACTCGATGATGACGCTCAACGCCGTATCAAAGCCGAATACCCGCTCCAGGACCAGCTGACCGCCCACCAGCGCGACGACTCCCAGCAGCGAGACCATTGGCAGGAGCCAGCGGTGGCTGTAGCCGCGGCAGGCCTGGTAGCCCAGGCTGACCACAAGCAGTCCGAAGAACGTGACCGGCCCGACCAGGGCGGTGGAGACGGCCACCAGCAGCGAGCAGACCAGCAGGACGCCCATCACAGACCGGCGGTGGTCCACGCCGACGTTGATGGCCAGGTCCCGGCCAAGCGCCAGCACGTCGAGTTTATGCCGCTGCTGCCAGGCGAAGAGGCTGCCCGCGGCCACCACCAGGGCTGAGATGCCCAGGATGGCGGGTTCCACCGAGTTGAAGCTCGCGAAGAACAGGTCCTGCAGGATGATGAATTCGCTGGGTTCCATCAGCCGCTGCAGCAGCGAGGAAATGCCCCGGAATAGCGTTCCCAGCACGATCCCCACCAGCAGCAGCAGGTGCAGCGAGCGGGTCGCGCCGGTGAACATCCAGCGGTAGAGCAGCGCACTGAACGCCACCATCAGGAAAATTTCGACGCCGAACCGCAGCAGCGGCGGTGCGGTCACGAGGGTGGTGGCGCCGAGCGAGAAGGTCAGGCCGGTCTGGATCAGGATGTACAGCGAGTCGAAGCCCATGATCGCCGGCGTCAGGATGCGGTTTGCCGTGACGGTCTGAAACAGCAGGGTGGAAACTCCCACCGCCGTCGCCACCACCACCATCGCGCCGACCTTGGTGCCCCGCCGGGACAGCGCGTAGCCAGCGTTCCCTTTCAGGTCCAGGAACAGGAAGAGGGCCACAGCGGCCAGGGCTGCTGCGGCCAGGACCATCAGGACGGCCGACGGCGGCAGGCGGCGCGCGCTGAACCGCGGCTTCGCCGGGGCGGGGGCGGGAGGGCCGGCGAACGTGATGCTAGGCATTGCGTTTCCTCAGCAGCAGGACCAGGAACAGTACGGCGCCGATGACGGACATGACCATGCCGACCGGGACCTCGTACGGGTAGCGGATGGTGCGGCCAATGATGTCGCAGATCAGCACAAAAGCGGCGCCGAAGACGGCAGTCCATGGGACGGAACGCCTCAGGTTGTCGCCGAAAATCAGCGACACGATGTTCGGCACCACAAGGCCGAGGAAGGGAACGGCCCCCACGGACGTGACCACAACGGCAGAGATCAGCGAGACGATGACCAAGCCGAGGCGCATGGTGGCGGCGTAGTTGAGGCCCAAGTTGGTGGTGAAGTCCTGGCCCATGCCGGCCACGGTGAAACGGTCCGCGGCAATGAACCCGATCAAGGTCAGGAGCGCGACGATCCAGAGAAGTTCGTACGTGCCGCGCAGCACACCGGAGAAGTCACCCACCATCCAGTTGCTCAGGGTCTGCAGCAGGTCAAAGCGGTAGGCGAAGAAGGTGGTCACGGCCGCGATGACGCCGCCGAGCATGATTCCCACAAGTGGAATCAGGAGAGTGTTGCGGGTGGGCAGCTGCCGCAGAATCACCAGGAAAAGCGCCGTACCCAGCACGGCGAAGACACTCGCGACGCCCATCTTGGCCAGCAGGGGCGCTCCCGGAGCCAGGACCGTGACCACCAGGATGCCGAGGGTGGCCGATTCCGTCGTGCCCACGGTGGACGGCTCCACGAAGCGGTTCCTGGCCATGAGCTGCATGATCAGCCCGGCGACCGCCACGGCCACCCCCGCCAGCACCACGGCCACCGTGCGGGGCACGCGGGAGATCCAGAAGATGTCCCAGGCGGTCGGGTCGCCGCTGAGCAGCCGGGGGAGGGAGATGTCGCTGACGCCGACGAACATGCTGACGGCGGCGAGGACGAGGACGGCGACGGCGCCCGCGGCCAGTGCGGCGGATTCGCCGGCAAGGCCGCAGATACGGTGTGTGCGGGGCTCGGGAGCCAGTGGCGGCAGGGCGCGGGCGCGCTCCGCCGTCGGCGTCGTCATTTTTGCCTTGCCAGGTCTCAGGCTACGGAGCCGGCGACCGCGTCGATCATGGCCTGGATGTTGTTCAGCCCGTAGCCCACGAGGTACCAGCCGGCCGGGTCAAGGTTGACGATCTTGCCGTTCGTCCCTGCGTTCGTGGACTTCACCAGGTCGTTGTCCAGGACGGCGTTGGAGGCTGTGGCGTCGGATCCCGTGGCGCTGTCGCGGTTGACGACGTAGAGGATGTCCGGGTTGGTTTCCTTGATGAATTCGAAGGAGACGGCTTCGCCATGGGCGGCGTCAGCCTTGATGTCGGCGGCGGGCTTGACGCCGAGGACATCGTGGATGATGCCGAAGCGGGAACCCGCACCGTAGGCGGTCACTTCGCCTCCGGAGGTCAGTACGATCAGGCCCTTGCCGGCGTCGGCGGCCTTGGACTGGGTCTCGCTGATCTTCGACTCAATGGCGGCGAGCTTTTCGGCGACCAGGGCTTCCTTGCCGAAGATCTTGCCGAGTGTGGCCGTCTGGGACTTGAAGCTCACCATCGGCTCGGCCGCGTCCAGCGTCAGATCGATGGTGGGGGCGATTTTGCTCAGTTCCTCATAGGCTCCGGCGGTGCGGCCCGAAATGATGATGAGGTCCGGGGCTCCCGCGCTGATGGCCTCGAAGTCCGGCTCTTTCATGGAGCCGATCTTGCTGAACCGCTCTTCGGAGTACTTTTGCAGCGCCGCCGGGTAGGTGGCCTTCGGCACGCCGTCAGGCTCCACGCCCAGCGCATCCATGGTGTCCAGCACGCCGAGATCGAAGGTGAAGACAGTCTCAGGATTGACGGGGACGTCGGCAGTGGACCCTTGCGCGTGCTCCACGGTGATCGTTGCGGCCTGCTCGGCAGCCGCCGTTCCGACCGTCGCGGCCTGGCCGCACCCGGTGAGGGAAAACACCAGGGTAGCCGCGAGTGCTAGGAGGCCTGACTTGAGGCTGGTATTCACTTCTGTTCTCCGCGCTGCTAATACATCACACAAATGTTTGCTAATAGGTCAGCCTTGACTATATAGGGAAGGCTTGCCTTATTTCCAACTATGAACAGCGGGTTGGGTCAGGCCCATGAGCGAGGCACGTACCCTGGTCTGGACCGCTTCCTGGGCCAGTAACCGGGCGGGACCGCGGGATCCTCCGCTCACTCTGAGATGGTTGCCCGGCCGCCCGGCCGCCCGGTTGTCCGGCTGGCGGTCTGCCCGGGGTGGGGTGAATACTGCACTAATCTGGGGGAGTGGCAAGCATTCGAGAAGCTCAAAAGCAGATGACCCGCCGATTGTTGCTCGAGAAAGGGCTGGAGCTTTTTGAGGAGAAGGGGTTCGCCGCCACCACGGTGGATGACATCGCTGCTGCCGTAGGCACCACCAGGGCCACGTTCTATGCCCATTTCCCGTCGAAGGCCCAGCTCATGCGGTCGCTGGTCGAGCGGTCCAACGAGATGCTGACCGAGGCGGATGTCCCGCCGCTGCCTTCCGTGGTCGAATCCGGGGACCGTGAGCTGATCAGGGTCTGGCTCGCCCGCAAATTTGAGCAGTGGGCCGAAATCCGCCCCTACGTGGTGGCGGCGCACCAGGCCGCGGCCAGTGAACCGGATATCCAGGCGGCCTTGGATCAGTGGTTCGACACGGCGATCGACGACATGCAGGCCGGCCTTGACCGGGCCGGGCGGTTCGACCCGGCCAGCCGCCGCGTGCGGTGCGCGCTGGCCTTCGGGGAACTGGAGTTCTTTTCCCGGCGCTGGATGCGGCTCGGCTGGACCGTGGACCGCGAGACGTCGCTGGATCTGATGGTCGACAACTGGTGCTTCCTGCTGGCTGAGTGAGCAGGAAGCACCAGAACGCAGGCCGCGCAGAGGGGGGTCAGCCCGCCTGGTCTTCCGCCGCCTTGCGCGTGGTGAACGGCAGGACAATCCGGGACTGGTGGGCGGCGTCGCGGTAGATCTTGTGGGTGACGGGCCGGCCCACCGGCAGGTGGAAGGCGTCCGGCGGGAGCAGCGCGTTGTGCTCGTCGGCCAGCGGCTCGCCGTTGGACAGTTCCACCGTCAGGACGTGGCCAGGTTTGAAAGTGTTCGCGAACGGGTAGAGGCGCAGCACGTACTCCTCGATCTGCCCGGGCTCCACCGGCACGGCACGGGTATGGGGATGGACCGGGCTCCCCTCTGTAGTCCGCTCGTCGAGCTCGCGGTGTGAGGCCTTGAGGTAGCCGCTGGTGATGAGCTGGCGCTTGCCGTTCGGGGCGTAGTCCCAGAGGCGCAGGATGAAGTTGGTGTCCGGCTGGTCGATCTCGGCGTAGATGTGCGCGGCGCCGGTGCCGATCATCTCCGTGTCCTCTTCGAAGGCTGGGGTGGACCAGCTGATGATCTCCACCTTGTCGGTCACCGTCAGCGGCGCCTGGTAGAAGCCGTCCGGGGCGGCGTACTCCGCACCCATCAGCTCGGGCTCGGTCGACAACCTGTGGCGCGGGCGCAGGTAGAGGGACTTGTACTCGACGTCCTTCGGCGGCCATGCCGCCCCGGTCACCAGCTCGCGGGAGCCTTCCACAAAGACACTGACGGCCGGCTCGTCCATGACGCCGTTATCGATGCCCTTGATCCAGTAGTCGTACCACCGGAACATCTTGTCGTGTTCCTCGATGAAGGGGCGCGACTGCATCGGCGGGTAGGGGCCGATGTCCAGTTTCTTGGGGCCCTTCAGCGAGTCGAACAGCTCGATGGTGCCGTCCATGGTCCAGCCGCGGCCCTGGTCGATCTGCAGCCACACCGGGATGTCGATGTTCGGGGCCAGCGTGATGGGGTTGCGCTCCTCGTACCAGTCGCCGTCGAGCTCGTTCATCACGATGTCGAACCAGGCTTCGTGGTTTTTCGGGTAGTTCAGGACGTGGACCAGGTTCGGCCAGGCGGCAACGTCCGGATCCTCCAGGCGCTTGGCGACCAGCTTCTTCAGCTCTTCCGGGGGGTACTTCTCGATCATGCGGGACTTGACGCCGTCGGTGAAGGCCCAGCCGGAGTCGCCGCCGCGGCCCTCACGGGCGGCCCGTGGCATGAACCACATGATGCCGCCGTGGTAGGTGGTTTCGTAGAAGTCGTAGTGGCCGCCGCTGACGAAGATCGCCTTCAGGTGCGGCGGGCGCTCGGCCGCGGCCAGCACCTGCATGGAGCCGAAGTAGGAGATACCGACCATGCCGACATTGCCGTCGCACCAGGGCTGCTCGGCGACCCACTCGATGAAGTCGTACGCGTCCTGGCCCAGCGAGACGCCGCCGGCGTTGTAGTTGCCGATGTGCTCGCCGCCGGAGTGGCCGGAGCCGCGCAGATCACCGATGACGTGGACGTAGTCCTCCTTGACGATGCGGGCGATGTCGCCCGCCTCGATGCAGCCGTCCCACATCGGGCTGGGGCGCCGCTGCGGCGGGGTGGTCAGTGCCAGTGCCTGCAGTTCCTTGCCGTACGGGCTCAGCGCCACTAGCGCCGGGCGCGGCTTGTCCTCAGTGCCCTGGTAAGCGTCCGCAGCGAGCTCGACGCCGTCGCGCATGGGGACGCGGAGGTCCTTGCGGACGGCAATTTTCTCCCCGCCGGCGTCGATTGTCTGGTTCTTATTCATGATTGCGAAGGCTCCTCTGTGAAGGCATCAGGTTGAACTGCGTGCGGTAGCCATGCAGCGTGGTGAAGAACGGGGACGGCTCCAGCGTGGGGTCGCCCGTGTAGCCGAGCTCCTCGGCCACGGGGGCGAACGGGGAGTACACCGAGTCCGTCTCCTGCAGGCCCCCGTGCAGGTACCGGCGCGCGGCGTCAGCGATCCTGGCCTCAAGGTCCAGGCTGCCCTGCAGGGCGTTCCGGGCCGCCTCTTGGTCGAGCTCGACGCCGTACGGCACCCCGTCCGGGCCACGGTAGGGGTGGCCGAGGTACAGGTGCTCGGGCTGGACCACGTCGCGCAGGTACTGCAGGCTCGCACGGTAGGCGCCCGTATCCTCGTAGCCGGGGAAGCCGTTGGCGGCTCCGTGGATCTGCACTGCGTCGCCGACGAAGACCGACTGCTGGCCGTCCACGACGTAGGCGACGGATCCGGCGGTGTGGCCCGGGATGTGGTGCACGGAGACGGTGACGTCCCCGCCCAGCGAGAGCGTCTCGCCGCCCTTCACCAGCATGGCCGGCTCCATCTCACCGGAGATGACCTGGTTTGCTGCCTTCAACTGCTCCTCGACGGCGTTCGGATTGTCGAGGTACTGCTGGCGCACGTCCACGTACTGGTCAACGTGCGCGCGCCGGGAACGCAGCAGGGGCGCGTCGGCCACATGGATCACGACTTTGGCGCGCCGGCCCGTGAGCTCCCACAGCGCGTGCGCGCCGCCGAGGTGGTCGATGTGGCCGTGGGTCAGCAGGATCCAGCGCACGTCCTCGATGCGCCGGCCCAGCTTCTCCAGCGCGGGGACCATGCCTTCGGCGGGCGAAGAGGCGATTCCGGTGTCGACGATGGCCGGTTCGGGGGCGTCGATGAAGAAGCTGTACAGGCCGAACCGGCCCCAGGGCGAGACCAGCGGATGGACAGCGACCGGCTCCGTCATTCCGCAGCCCCTGCGTTCAGGAAGTCTGCCGTCTCCTGGAAGGCCCGGTGGAACTCCGGGATCCAGCCGAAGTTCTGGACGAAGCCGTGGTTCGCCCCCGCGTAGCGGCTGACTGTCGTCTGGACGCCGGACCCCGTCAGGCGCCGGCCGTAAAGCTCACCCTCGTCCCGCAGGGGGTCGAACTCGGCCGTGATGACCAGCGCGGGCGGCAGCCCGGCGAGGTTCTCGCGTTTGATGGGGGAGACGAGGGGATCTGTCGGGTCCGCCCCGCTCTCGAGGTAGAACGAGTTGAACGGCAGCAGGCCCGCCGTCTCCAGCCCGTAGCCTTCAGCGTTCTCCCGCAGTGAGGCGTAGCGGTCGACGTCGAAGTCCAGGTCCAGGGACGGGTAGAACAGGATCTGGTGCGTGACCGCGAAGAACTCGTCATCGTGGGCCTTCGCGGCGACTGCGGCGACGAAGTTGCCGCCGGAGCTGTCGCCGGCGGTGGCGAGGTTTTTCCCGTCCCATTTGGGGGTGTTGCCGTTCTCCGCGGCCCAGCGGACGACTCCGTAGCAGTCCTCGAGGCCGGCCGGGAAGGCTGCCTCGGGGGCCAGGCGGTAGCCGACCGAGATGACTTTGTAGCCTGTTTGCTTGGCCAGCGCGCGGGCCACGTGGTCGTGGCTGTCCAGGCTGCCCAGGAAGAACGCCCCGCCGTGGAAGTACACCAGCACGCCGTAGGTGTCCGCCTCGACCGGGGTGTAGATCCGCACGGGAACGTCCCCGGATGGCGTCGCCGCAGTCAGGTCTTCGACCTTGTGCAGCGGCAGCCGGTCCTCGAGCGGGGCGACCTGGGCGGCCTCGCCGGCGCGCATGGCTGCCGGATCCAGCGGCGAACCGTCCGGTGCCGGCAGGGTGCTGAGGATTTCGGCGATCTGCGGGTGAATAGACATCGTTAGCCTCTGCTTTACTGGTTGGCCGGGAACGCTGAGTCCACGGCGTCGGCGTGCCAGCCCTGGCGCGACACACGCTGCAGCTCATCCGTCAGCGGCTTGCGGGTGGCCTCGTAGATGGACAGGGCGTCCTTCACGGAGTCGCCCTGCAGGAGCGCGTCGGCGAGTCCGCCGGCGTCCAGGATCGCCGAGTTCGCGCCCTGACCCTGGTGGTGGAGCATCGCGTGGGCGGCATCGCCGAGCAGCGCGACCGAGCCGGTGTGCCATGAGTCGATGGAGTCGATGTCGAAGACCGAACGGCTCGTCACCTGGTTCAGGTCAAGTTCCTTGGCGACCTGGACGATCCGCTCGTCGAAGCCGTCCAGGATCTTCACCAGATACTCGGTCGTGATCTCCGGCGCCCACGAGCCGTCAGCGGACGGGGCGGTGATGTCGAATGAGAGCTGCCCGCGGTGGCGCAGCGGCAGGTTGTAGGCGATCGTGCCGTTCTCGCCCATGTAGAAGCGGGGGTTGTCGTCCGTCACGAGCCCGTGGGCGTCCTCGATCGAAATGACCGCGCGGTAGGCGTGTTCGCCGGAGAAGACCGGCTCCTTCTGTGAGAACAGCTGGCTGCGCACCGTCGAGCGGATGCCGTCGGCGCCGACGACGAGGTCGGCGGTGACGACCTCGCCGTTCTCGAAGGTCAGTGTCGCGTGGTCGCCGTTGTCCTCGATGGCTTCCAGCTTGTGGCCGAGGTGCACCATGCCCTCGGGGAGCACGCTCAGCAGGGCCTCGATGAAGTCGCCGCGGTGGATCATGCGGTTGTGGTTGACCTGCTCGTAGGCGTGCAGGAAGGGCCACTCCTCGTTCGCGAGGATGTGCTTTCCATCGGCACTGAGGATCTCGAGGTGGTCGCTGGGCGAGCTCACCGCGGCGATCGTGTCGAAGATGCCCCACTGGCGGAACAGCTCGACCGACGGCGGGCGCAGCCCGATGCCGGCGCCGACCTGGGCGAGTGCGGACGCCTGCTCGTAAACGTGGACGTTCTCTGCGCCGATGTTCTGCAGGGCCTTGGCCAGTGAGGCGCCGCCGTAGCCGCCGCCGATGATGGCAATTTTGAGGTTCTTGATCTCTGAAGTCTTCATTTGTTGGTTCGCTTTCTTGACCCAGGGCGGACCTGGAAAATTCTTGTGGGGGTGGTCGGGGGTCAGGCCTGGAGTGACAGGAAGTCGGCCGGGTTGTCCTCGAGGAGGAGTTTGATGGTGGCGTCGTCGATGCCGGCAGCGCGCATGTCGGGGATCATGTCCTCGAAGATGTAGTTGATGGTGTGGCCCTTCACCCCCGGCCAGCCCAGCGGGCTGCAGTTGGCGTCGGCCGAGACGAGGAGCTTGTCCGCGTAGCCCTTGTTGACGAGGTTGACGAAGTGCTCCATGCGTTCGGCGCGCTTGCGGCCCCAAAACGGCGGATCGGGCAGCTCGAGATCGTAGCCGAAGGTGTCGAAGCCGATGCGGCCGCCCTGGTCGTAGATCCAATCGTGCGGGGTAATGGGAGCGTTCAGGCCGTCGTCGGCGTGGCCGAAGAGTACGCGGTCCAGCGAGAGGCCCTCTTCATTGAAGATGTTCACTGCCGGTTCGGGGTCGATGGCCAGGTGGGTCAGGATCGGCGCTCCGGTGACGACGGCGGCGCGGGCCGCGGCCCGGTAGATGCGCTTGTCCAAATCGGTCATGCGTCCGCCGCGGCTCACACCAACCTTGATGATGCCGGCCTTGGCGCCCGTGTTGCCGATGCCGACGGTGATCTCGTGGATGAAGACCTTCGCGAGGTAGTCCACGGTGGCGCGGGAGAAGTGCGGCAGGGCGGTGTCGCCGCCGACGAAGCCGGTGCAGGCCACGATGTGCACGCCCGTCTTGGCGGACAGGGACTTGTAGTAGTCCACGTCGCGGCCGTTGCAGATGCCCGTGGCGTCCACGAAGGTCCCGCCGCCGTATTCTCGGAACTTCCGCAGCTTCGGCACGGTCTCCTCGTAGGCCTGTTCCGGGGTCTTCCACCACTTGGTGTCCAGTTCGGACCCAGGCATGCCGTACCCGATATGTTCGTGGACCGCCACGATTTCCAGTTCTTCGGCCGGGATGGTTCCCAGCACGGTGTTGACCTTTGTCATTCGTTCACTCACCTCAGGGGTTCGAAAGCTTGTTGTGTGTGGGCCGACGCGTGCTTAGCGCACGGTCAGCAGGTTGCGCGGGTTGTCCACGAGGATGCGCCGGGCGTCTTCTTCGCTCAGGCGGCCTTGCGCCTTGAGGAAAGGCACGAACGTGGACACGAGGTGGCTGAAAGGCAGGTCGTAGTCCGGCTGTCCCTTGGCCACGCCGATCGAGTTGCCCGACAGGATGATCTTGTCGCTGTGGCCGGCCGCGACCAGCTTGAGCACCAGTTCGGCGCGGTCGTTATCGGTGAGGTAGTCCGCATCGTCGTTCCGGCCCACGTGGTCCAGGCCGACGAACGCTCCCCGCCCGGCCACCTCGAGGGCGGCACCGCCGGCGTCCTTGCGGTCGAGGCCGCCGACGAGCACCCGGTCGCCCGGGAGCTTTTCGTCCAGCACGACGTCGAGGTCGTGCAGCGCGTCGGCTCCAAAACGGATGGACAGCGGGACACCGGTGTTCAGCGCGGTTCGCGCTGCGCCCCGGAACAGGCTCTCCTCGGTCGGCGTCATGCCCGCCCGGTCGGCCGTGGTGGTCACGAGCCCGGCGGCGCCGCGACGTTCGACGCGCGGCACGACCATGCCTTCCGTGACCTCCTTGGAGAAAAGGTCGGCGAACTTCTCGGCGGGCCACGGTGTCGGCGGGTTGGTTTGCGGGGTCAGGAAGTAGCCGCCGAGTGTCTCCTCGGGTCCCATGCCTGTGGTGGCGACGATGTGCACCCCGGTGGAGCGTGAGAGGGCTTCGTACAGTTTCAGGTCGCGGCCGTGGAACATGCCCGTGCTGTCCACGATCGTCTTTCCGCCGTGCTCGCGGAAGGCCGTCAGCTTTCCGGCCAGGACCTCGAAGATCTCCGCCCGGTCCATGTTGATGTCCGGGGCGTACTGGGCCCCGGGAATGACCGACAGCAGCGCCTCATGGACCGCAACCACGCCCAGTTCAGAGGCCGGGATGGGCCCAAGGACCGTATTGACGGTTTGTCCGGTCGGGGCAGGAAACGTATCCACGGTAACGACGGGTGCGGTGTAACTCACTGGCTTCTCCCTTGAAGATCGGTACTGAATGCAGGGGGCCGCGGAGCTTGATCGTGCCGTCGTCGCCCCGTTGCGGTGTAGCCAGCGTCACATATTTCTATACATGATGTCAAGTGAATAGTCATAACGTACATCCAAATGCCGTCAGAATGCCTACCAAGCAAACAGGTGGTTAATTCTCTTGACATCGTGTAAACCTAATGGGAACAATGTGGGGAGCGCCACACACATACCTCCGGCTTCGGCCAGTGCGTGCCCGGTAGGGGCACCAGGCCTGGCGCAACGCCGGAGGATCGACCGGAAACAAAGGAGTTTCATCGATGAGTCAAACCATTCAGGTCTCGAGCCGAGGCTCGGTACGAGCGACCTTCGTCGCCGCCTACAGCGCTGTCACCCTCGCGCAGATCACCAACGCACTGCCGGGCGCCCTGAGCGGCACCTTTGCCGCGGAATTCCATACTTCGGGGGCGGGCCTGACGTGGATTGCGGGCATGTTCTTGATGGGTATCGTGGTGTTCGAGCTGAGCTGGGGGCTCCTGGGTGACCTGTTCGGACGCAAGAAGCTGCTGTATGCCGGCGCGGCGTTAAGTGTCGTCGGCTCAGTCCTGGCTGCGCTGGCTCCGACGACCGAGATGATGATCTTCGCGCAGGCGGTCGGCGGCATCGCGGCGGGCATCCTCTTTCCCATCTCGCTGTCCATGATCGCGGCGATCACTCCGGACCACCGGGCGCGTGCCCGGGTTATCGCTACGTGGGCCGGGTTCCTGTCGCTCGGCGCGGTCATCTCACCCGTGCTCGCCGGCCTCACCGCCCAGTTATTCACGGTGCCGGGTGCTGCGGCTGGTGCGCCGAACGAGTTCAGCGGCTGGCGGGTGGCCTATCTCGTTGCGGCCGCGGTCGCCGTCGTTGTTCTCCTCGTCGCGCTCCGGGCGAAGGACTCCGCGGCCGCCCAGGGACGCACCCTCGACCTGCCCGGCCAGTTCACCCTCGCGCTCGGCCTCATCGCTGTGCTCTTCGCGACCGTTCAGGCGGTCGATGCGGGCTTTGGTGCCCGGGATGTCATCGTGAGCTACGCGATCGGCGTTGTGCTCCTGGTCGCCTTCGTGATGATCGAGACGCGCACCAGCGAGCCGCTCATCCACCTTTCGTTGTTCAAGAACAGCGCCTACTCGATCACCGGCGTCGTCGCGGTCACCGGCATGTTCGCCTTCCTTGCGATCTGCTTCAGCACCAGCGTCGCCGTCGGCGGTCTCGCTCTGGCCGAGACGTGGAAGGTCGGGGTGCTGTTCGTCTTCATCCAGGGTCCGGCGTTCGCCTTCATCCCGGTGGTGGGCTGGCTCATCCACCACGTAGCGCCGCGCTGGGTGCTGACCGCGGGCTTCGCCTTCATGGCGGTCTCGGGCTATTGGCTCTCGACGTTCTCCCTGGGCGCGCCGGAGGCCTTCGGCGGCACCCCGTGGACGGCCTTCATTCCGCCGCTTCTGCTGCTGGGTATCGGCTTCGCGCTCACCGTTGGCTCCGTCACATCGGTGGCGATCAACACCGTCCCGCCGCAGCACATCGGGATGGCCTCGGCGACGACGAACCTCCTGCGCGACCTTGGTTTCGCCCTCGGACCGGTCATCGGCTCGGCCATCGCGTTCGGCATTGGCGCCTCGATCTTCGCGGGCCCGCTCGGCGGGATCCTCGGCGGGGCGGGGCTGCCCGCCAACGCCGTCGCCGGGCTCTCCCAGGTGCCGCCCCTGGGCTATCTCTCGGGCTGGGACGGCGTCATCGCGCAATTCTCCGGGCAGGCACTGGCCGGCGGCGCGCCCGCCCCGGCTGTCGACGGCATGGTCCAGGCGCTCACCGCCGCGCAGCAGCAGATCCAGGGCGTGGCTGGGGCCTCGCTTGGCCAGGGCTTCCAAATGGTTTACCTCGTGGCTGCCATCGCGGCGACGGCCTCCGCCATCCTCACCCTCTTCATCTCCGCTCGTTCCTCGGCGCCCGCGCCCGAGGCCGTCGCGGAGACGACAGAGGATAACGCCGAAGTGGCCGTCTGAGACTGACGGCTTCACTTCACCGACCACCACCCACCATCCGCAAGGAGAGCACCGTGACTGCACCCATCGAATCAGACATCGACATCTGGGACGACGACATCCTCGTCGACCCCTACCCGGCCTACGCCGCGCTCCGCGAGCAGGCCGGCGTCGTGTACCTGCCGAAGAACGACCTATACGTGCTGACGCGTTACGACATCATCCGCGACGTGCTCGGTGATCCGGCGACGTTCTCGTCCACCACGCTCGGCTTCAACCCCATGGTGAACGAGGCGCTGCAGGGCACCTCGCTGGCCTCCGATCCGCCAGTGCACACCCAGCTGCGCGCGACGCTGTCAGAGAACCTCACGCCCCGCGCCCTGCGCGGCCTGAAGGTCACCATCGACGAGAAGGCGGACAAGCTCGTCGCCGAGCTCGTCGCCAGCGGCAGCTTCGAGGCCATCGACTCCCTGGCCCGCGCCTTCCCGCTTGAGATCGTCGCCGATCTCATCGGCTTCAGCGGACACGTCAAGGACAACATGTTGCGCTGGGGGCAGGCCGCGATGCAGGTCCTCGGGCCGCTGAACCAACGCACCCAGGAGAGCTTCCCGATCGCCGGCGAGCTCTACGGCTGGTGCTCCTCGGTCACCGGTGACGACCTCACCCCCGGCTCGATCGGCCGCGGAATCTTCGACGCCGAGACCCGTGGCGACATCCCCGAAGGCACCGCAGGGCACATCATCCACCAGTACCTCGGGGCCGGCGTCGACACAACCATCGCCTCGATCGGGAACATCGTCGCGCTGTTCGGCCGCCACCCGGAGCAGCTTCAGCTCGTCCGCGAGAACCCGGAGCTCGTCCCCGCAGCCTTCGCCGAGGTGCTGCGCTTTTGGACTCCGCTGCACATCTGGGGCCGCACGGCGACCCGGGACGTGGAGATCGACGGCGTAACGGTACCCGCCGGCGCCCAGCTGGGCATTCTCATCGGTGCCGGCAACCGCGACGCCCGCCACTACGAAAACCCCGATATCTTCGACGTGACACGCAACCCCGTGGACCACCTCTCCTTCGGCTACGGGCCGCACGGCTGCGCCGGCCAGGGCCTGGCCAAGCTCGAGGGCCACGCCATCGTCGGCGCCCTCGCGCGCCAGGTGAAGTCGATCACGGTCACCGACGAGGTCCGGGTGCCCAGCAACATGACCCGGAGCATCGACCAGCTCCAAGTTGTTAAGGTCGTGGCCGCATGAGGATCGAACTCGACCGGCCGCGCTGCGAGGGGCACGGCCTCTGCGAGGAAGCCGCGCCCAAGCTCATGCACCTCGACGACGACGGCGAACTCCTCATCGATGTCCCGGAGGTGGACGGGGCCGACCTCGACGCCGCCAAGGCGGCGGTAAGGGTCTGCCCGGTCGCCGCGCTCCGGTTGGAGGCGGCATGACGATGCGCCGGATCGTCGTCGTCGGCAACGGCATCGCCGGGCTCACGGCCTGCGATACACTGCGCTCGGCCGGCTTCGACGGCGAGCTCACGGTCGTAGGTGCCGAGCGCCACCACCCCTACAGCCGCCCGGCCCTGTCGAAGGCGCTGCTGCACGGCGACGATGGCCTGCAGGCCCACGAGCTGCCCGAGCCGACTCACGAAGCGGCCGAGCTGCTCGGCGTCAGTGTTTCAGGCCTGGACATCGACGCCCGGGTCGTACGGCTCGACGGGGGCGGCGAACTGCCGTATGACGGCCTTGTCATCGCCTCAGGTTCCCGGGCGAAGCGCCTCGCCCCCACGGAGGGAGCACGTGAGCCGCGGGACGACGGCTTTGCCCGGGAGCTCACCCTGCGCACGATCGAGGACGCGATCACGCTTAAACAGCGCGTCGCGGCGCGCCCGTCGGTCATTGTGGTCGGCGGCGGACCGCTCGGCATGGAGGTCGCGTCAGGCTGCCTGCAGGCTGGCTGCGAAGTCACGCTCGTCTCCGACGGTCAACCCCTCTCGCGCCAGCTGGGCGGGCATTTATCCGGGATATTCACCACCGCCGCCGCCCGGCGCGGACTGCGGGTCGTTGGCGGCGGGAAGGCGCGCCTCATCGACTCCGATGCCGGGACGCGGGTCGCCCTGGCCGACGGCACTCAACTGGAGGCAGACCTCGTCGTCACCGCCATCGGCGACGAGCCAAACACCAGCTGGCTGGCCGGCTCCAAACTCCTGGTCGACGGGTCGCTTCGGGTGGACACCCGCGGCCGGCTCCGGCCGGAGATTGTTGCCGCCGGTGACGTGGCGTTCTTCCCAACGAGCCGCGGGGTGCAACGTATTCCCTTGTGGACCAGCGCCATCGACCAGGCCAAGGTCGCCGCCGTCGGCCTGCTCCAAGGCGATGCGGCCCCCGAGCTCAACTTCCAGCCGTATTTCTGGACGGAGGGCTTCGGTCTGTCACTCAAGTCGGTCGGCTTCACTCCCGTGGCCGGCGCCCCCGACTACTGCGAGCCGGGCAAAGACCCGGAGTCGATGCTCCTGCGCTGGGAGAACAAGGACGGCTCTGGAACCGCCGCAGCGGTTAACTACCGGATCCCCATCCCGAAACTGCGCCGACTGGCCGACGTCGGCCCTGGGGCACTCCGCCCGGCAGCGCCCGTGAACGTCTGAGGCGAGGCCTCGCGCCGCTTACTTTGTGGCATGTCGGGCCGCTTGCCTTAGCGCAGCTTTGCTCTCCGGCCGGGTAACTACCGCACACCATGGATAGGATCGACACATGTCGTCGTTGCGAGAGGCCCAGAAGCAGCTGACCCGCGACAGGATTGTCGACCGCGCGCTCGAACTCTTCACAGCGAAGGGCTACGCTGCGACGACGATCGACGAGATCGCCGTGGCGGCCGGGACGACCCGGGCGACCTTCTACACGCACTATCCCTCGCGTGCTGACCTGATGAGGGACTTCATGGGGCGCGTCAACGCCGTGCTCGACCGCGCGGATGGCCCGGACCGGGCGACAACCGCTGCCGGACTCGTGGATGTGGTCCGGAGGGGCGGGCTCGAAGGAATCCTTGCCTGGCTCGAGTCGCGCGCTGCGCTCTGGCCGGTCTTCCGCCCCTACCTCGACGTGCTCGACGAGGCCGCCGCCGTCGATCCCGAGGTGCGGGCTTTGGTCCGGGGTTGGCATGAGGAGGTCATCTCCGACATCGTCCGCGGCATGCAACTGGCCGGCCGCTTCTCTCAAGAAACGCACAACATCCGGGGAACGCTCGCCTTCACCCAGCTCGACTACGTCGCGACGCTCTGGACGCGGCGCAAACTCGAGCCAAACCGCGACCACGCGCTCGAGGTGCTCGCCGACAGCTGGTACCACCTGCTCTGCGACGAAGGCTAGTCAGGGCGCAGGGCTTGTCGTTTCTCCCCGGGCACTTCCCAGCCCGGCGAACGCGTGATCAGTACAGGAAAACCGGCAGCCAGTCGCGGTTGTGTGCGTGCACCAGCGCGAGGAACAGCACGAAGTCGAAGGTCAGGTGCACCGTCACGACGTACGTGAGGGACTTCGTCAGCTTGAAGGTGTAGCCCTGCAGCAGGGCGAACGGGAAGGTCAAAAGCGGCCCCCAGGCCTGGTAGCCGATCTCCCACAGAAAGGACGAGAAGATCACGGCTTGCAGGATGTTGGCCAGCCAGTCCGGAAAGTGCCGCCGCAGCAGTGCGAACGTGGTGCAGATGAAAAACAGCTCGTCCCAGATGCCTACGGCGTTCACACCGAGAAAGAGCCGCCAGAAGATGGCCGGGTCGGAGGCGTCGGGCCAGTTTTGGTAGACCCCGGTCCTGGTCAGGTAGACGGGCAGAATGAAGTATCCGAGCAGGACCACGCCGATCAGGTACAACCTCGCGGTCAACGGCCATTTACGGCCGGTATTCACGGGAAATTTGATGATCTCCTCGCGGTAGACGAACCGTGACACCAGCCACGGAATCAGCACGGCCAGGGCGAGGGCGCCGCCCATGATGACCACGTGCTGGGTGCTCAAGTCAGCGTTCAGCGGAACCACGCTGATGATGACCATTCCCGCCGCGATCAGCGCGAGGTGCCGCATCAATAGGCGGTCGATGAAAGCCGCGGTGGCCAGGCCCATGGCAAGCACGCCGTAGCCAAGGTCATTCTCGGCGCCAAACAGCAACACGCCGGACACCGAGACAAGCCCCGCCGGCACCAGCTTCCAGCTGAGCGCGGTACGGTGACTTGCCGTCGAAATCGATGTCACCCCACCAGCATGCCAGTGCCATCCGTGGCGCGAAACGGTTCAGGGGCAGTCACTTTGGGGCGGGCGTCGGACAGGCTGGTCCGGCCCGACGCCTATGCTTATGGAATGGAAAGTGTTGGCGCAGAGGACGGACCGGCGAAGGCTGTGGACCACCGCGCCCTGGCCGTGTCGGTGATCGACATTTCCTCCGATATCCGCCGTAAATCGCTCAATGACACCGGCGTCCGGCCGCTGTCCAACGGCGTGCTGGAAATCCTCCGGGTCATCGAAAGCCAACCCGGCATCACGGTCGCGGAAGTCGCCTCGCGCCTCGGCCGGCAGTTCAGCAACGTCAGTGTCCAGCTCCGCGAACTGGTCGCCGCGGGCCTCGTCACGCGCACCCGTGACGCAGCGGACAAGCGCTATGTCGTCCTCCATTCCACCGCTGAATCCCAGCGGATCAAGGCGCTCCTTGAAGGGGCCTGGGCGGACGCGCTGGCCTCGGCAAGTTCCCGGCTGCTGCCCGAAGAGTGCGAGCAAATCGCGGCCAGCCTGCCCGCCCTGCAACGGCTCGCCTCGATCCTCGCGGAACCCGAGTAACCCACATCACCCCCAAAACGGTCCTGAAGCACGCCCGAATAATAGTTATACTTGCATAACTATTATTAATTCGAAGGGTGGACCTGGGGTGGCAACACAGTTAGCAGATGCGGGTATTCAACAGGGGAGCAGGCCCAAAAGCCGCTGGTGGGCGCTGGTGTTCCTGGCTCTCGCGCAATTCATGGTGGTGCTGGACGGCACCATCGTGAACCTGGCACTGCCGCGTCTCCAGATCGAGATGAGCATCAGTGACTCGACGCGTTCCTGGGTGGTCACGGCCTACGCCCTGGCCTTCGGCGCCTTCCTGTTGCTCGGCGGACGGATAGCGGACTTCTGGGGCCGCAAGCGGACCTTCATCGTGGCCGCCGTCGGCTTTGCCGTCGCGTCCCTGCTCGGCGGCACGGCGCAGCAGCCGTGGGAGCTGATCGGTGCCCGCGCCCTCCAGGGTGTCTTCGCTGCACTGCTGGCCCCCGCTGCCCTGGCCCTCCTGACCGTCGCCTTTCCGGGCGGCAAGGACCGCGGCACGGCGTTCGCAATCTTCGGCTCCATCACCGGTGTCGGTGCCGCCGTCGGCGTCCTGCTGGGCGGGTTCCTGACCGAACACGTGAGCTGGCGCTGGTGCTTCTTCGTGAACGTGCCGATCGCCATCATCGCGCTCGTCGGCGTGTGGGCGCTCGTCAGCGAAAGCAAGGCCCAAGGGTCCACCAAGTACGACTGGCCCGGTGTCATTCTGGCCGCTCTGGGCCTGGGGTCCCTCGTGTACGGCTTCACCAACGCGGAGCACGGCTGGGACGCACCGGAAGCCTGGGGTTTCATCGCCGCCGGCGCCGTGCTCCTGGTGCTATTCGTCGTCGTCGAACGGAAGGTCAAGCACCCCCTCCTGCCAATGCGTGTGGCCACCGAGCGCAACCGCGCAGCGGCCTTTCTGGCCTCGTTCCTGTCTGGAGCGGTGCTCATTGGCGGCATCCTGTTCATCAACTTCTACATCCAGATCGTGCTGCGCTTCGCCCCGTTCCTCGCCGGCCTCGCGTCGCTGCCCATGACCGCGGCGGTGATCATCATGGCAGGGCTCGTGGCGAAGAACTTGCCCAAGCTGGGGGCAAGGATCCCGACGGCCACGGGTCCGGTCTTCCTGGCGGCCGCCATGCTGTGGCTCACCCAGGTGTCCGCCGAGGGCAGCTACCTCGTCAACATGCTGCCCGCGCTGCTCCTGATGGGTGTCGGTCTGGGCATGATCTTCGTGCCGATGCAGAACCTCGCCCTGTTCGGCGTGGACACGGACGACGCCGGTGTGGCCAGCGCCTTGGTCAACGCCTCGCAGCAGATCGGCGGCTCCCTGGGTATCGCCCTGTTCAGCACCATCGCCGCGGCGGCCTCGGCCGGAGGCGCGTCGCTGGCCGCGCTCTCGAGCGGCTACTCCATGGTCTTCCTCTGGGCCGCGGGCGTGGCGATCCTGATCACCCCGATCGCCCTGCTGCTCATCAACATCGACCGCAGGAAGTTCACCGGAACCGAAGCTGACGCCCCGGTGGTCCATCTGGGCTGACCCCGGCCTTCGACGACGTGGATTCGCGGACAGCGAGCTCGGTGACCCACATGACCTATCGCGTGCAGTCCTGAACCGAAGAGCGGTGCTGCAGGTAGCCGCCTCTTTATGGCATGGCGTGCTCACGCACGCGGGCGAGCCATTCGACAACTAGGGCCCGCGTGAGGGTGGGTTGCTCGTGTAGCAGAGCGTGGCCGGCGCGATCGAGTACAGCAAAGGTAGCGCGAGGGTAGTGCTCGATCAGCTCCCATGGGCTTGAGTACCCGGCCGTGGCATCCTGTCGCCCTGCAAGAATCAACACGGGATGAGGATAGGTTTTCGCAGCTTCCGGGCGATCCGCTAGCTCCCAGTTCGAAAAGATTCGCAGCAGGCTCGAGTCGTCGACGAGTGACGCTGAGGGAGCCACAAACTCCAGGAACCGGCGTAACGTTTCTGGCGTCTGCACAACGAAGTAGCTTCGGAAGGAAGCCTCGACCTCCGGGCCCAGTTCGCCGGTCAGATCGGCCGACGAAGCGAGAACCTCGTGCTGGGGCACGTCCCGAGTGTGCGCGCCAACCGGGCAGATTAACGCCAGCCCGACAACCTGGTCAGGTCTCCGATTTGCAATCGCACGGGCTAAGTACCCACCGTACGACTGACCCACGACAAGAAACGGGTCAGCACCAATGGTGCTGTCGATCAGGCCGAGCAGAACGTCCAGGACGTCATCGTTGCTCGTGATCGACGCCGGCGCCGGAGTGCGGCCCATCCCCGGCAGGTCCGGATACAGGCGCCGAAAGCCGGGAGCGTCGTAGAATATCGGTTCCAGGGCGCCGGCCATCTCGCGATGATCCGCACCGGCGCCGTGCAGAGCCAGAACCGGCGTGCCGCTGCCGTGCTGGGCGTAATGCACAGCCACTCCGCCGACCGTAGCCTCCATCCAGACAGTGTAGATCGCGTCGGGACTTCGTGGCGGCGCTCATCGGTGCGGTTGGCTGCGGGTGGCTGCCCCGGTCTTTAGTCCATCTTCTCCGCGAAATACCTTGGGTTGTGACGGGCTCAGATCCACTTCGGTGCGGCCGGAACCGTCCCGTTGGTTGTTTCAGTGCCGGGTGCGGCGGCGGTGACGCCGCTGTGGCCGCGGCCGGCGGCCCATTCGACCACGGCGGCCAGCGGTCCGGCGACCACGGTCGGGGCCGCCGACGCGGTGTCCCCGAAGGTGAGGTCCTGGTCCGTTACCTTGACCACGAGCCCCGCGTCGGTGCCGCGGGTGTGCCAGGCGCCGGTGATGTCCCTCAGGAGCCGTTCCAGCACGGGCGCCGGGATGTCCCCAAAGACGGCGCCGTTGTCCAGGTCCACGGCGTGGATCCATACTTCGCGGGTGCGCATCCAGACCGTTTCGGTGGCGGGCACTTCCCGGCCCTGGATGGTACGGACTTTGTGGTGCCACGCGTCCCCGGGCAGGTCCCGCCATTCGACGTTCAGGTGCACGGCGGAGTGGTCGAACAGGTGCCGCAGCGCGATCGGGCTCAGCGTGGCGCCGAAGTCGATCTCGTGGTCACGGACCGCGGTGGAGGCATACATCGGGGTTTCCACCCCGGTGGCCGCCCACTCGACTAGCCGGGCGATGGCCCGGGCGTTGTAGCCGATGTGCGCGGTGATGTGGCGGCGGGTCCAGCCGGGCAGCAGCGAATCGCCGTCGAGCTCCGCGTCGGTGAGTTCGTTGAGCTTGCGGGCGAAGAACGCCGTGCCCCGGCGCGCCTGCAGCAGGGCCGCCAGCAGCTCCGGGTCCGTCGTCTGGTCGTGGCGGGCAACCATCAGGCTTCCTTGACCACGCGGTTCTTCAGCTGTCCCAGGCCCTCGATGGTGGTGACCAGGAGCTGGCCTTCCTGCAGGTAGCGCTTCGGGTCCTGGGCGTGGCCCACCCCTCCCGGCGTTCCGGTGGCGATGACGTCGCCCGGGTTCAGGGTAATGATGGTGGAGATGTAGGAGATCAGGAACTCCGGCGTGAAGACAACGTCGTTCGTCGGGGTCTGCTGCTGGATATCGCCGTCGACCGCGGTGGTCATCAGGCCGCCGCTGAACTCGTCCTTTGTGACCAGGGCAGGGCCGAACGGGGTGGACTTCTCCCAGGTCTTGCCCTGCAGCCACTGGACGGTGCGGAACTGGTAGTCGCGCATGGACACATCGTTGAGCACCGCGTACCCGGCGATGTGGTCCGCGGCGTCGGCTTCGGCGATCCGGCGGCCCTTCTTGCCGATCACGACGGCGAGTTCGGACTCCCAGTCGACCGTGTCAGATTCCTGCGGGAGGGCCAGGTCATCGTTCGGGCCGATCAGGGATTCCTGGTACTTCGCGAACAGGGTGGGGAACTCGGGGACTTCCCGGCCCATCTCCTTGATGTGGTTGCGGTAGTTGTGGCCCACGCAGATGATCTTCCCGGGGGAGGGGACGACGGCGTCGAGGTCGGCTCCCTCGAGCGGGTGCGTGGCGCCGGATGCGTTCTGCGCGGTCGTTTCCCAGTCCGCGGTGCGCAGCAGGGCTCCGACGTCGGCGAAGCCGTCGATCTCGGTCAGGGTGTCGCCGTCCTGGCGCACGGCCTTCGTGACAGTTTTTTCCCCTTGGGCGAGGCGGAGGGTGAGGAGTCTCATTATTTGTTGCGTCCTTCGATGTAGGTGCGGTTGAAGTTCAGCCGTTCGAAAATGGGGGCGTCGCTGAAGCGGAAGAGATCAAAGCCGGTCTGAGCGTGCAGGGACCATTCGGCCCAGGACGGGATGACGAACAGGTCGCCCTTCTCCAAGGTCCTGACCTCGCCGTTCAGGGTGGCGGTGCCGGAGCCTTCGAAGACCTGCCAGACGCTCGAGCCGACCTCGCGGAGGGCTTCGGTGGAGGCGCCGGCGCGGAGGCGGTGGAATTCGGCCCGGATGGTCGGCATCACGTCCCCGCCGGTGGTGGGGTTGGTGTAGCGGACGGCGGCGTGGCCCTGGGACACGGTGGCCGGATGGCCCTCGTCCTCGAGCAGCAGCTGCTCGGTGAGGGCCCGGTCCGTGTATTCCCAGCGGTACGCCGCGATCGGGGAGCTCGTGGTGTCGTCCAGGCCGGAGAGCGGGCGCAGGCCGGGGTGAGCCCAGAGCCGCTCGGAGCGGGAGATGTCCGGGGTGGCCTCGTCGGTGACGCGCTCGGTGCCGAACTCGAAGAAGCCGGCGTCGGCGTAGTGCACGAACGGGATGTCCAGGCCGTCGATCCAGGCCATCGGCTCATCGGTGTCGTTGTGGTGGCCGTGGAAGTTCCAGCCCGGGGTCAGCAGGAAATCCCCGCGCGACATCCGGACCGGATCACCGTTCACGACCGTCCAGACGCCTTCGCCCTCGACCACGAAGCGGAACGCGTTCTGCGAGTGGCGGTGTTCCGGGGCGGTCTCGCGGGCACCGAGGTACTGGATGGCCGCCCACAGGGTCGGGGTGGCGTACGGCGTCCCGGCCAGGCCCGGGTTGGCCAGGGCGATGGCGCGGCGTTCCCCGCCGCGGCCCACGGGAACCAGGTCACCGGCGCGGGCGGCCAGCGGGTACAGGTCGCTCCACCGCCACACGTGCGGCACCGCCTTCGGCGTCGGGACCATCGGCATCAGGTCCCCGATCTCGGTCCAGAGCGGGATCAGGTTCTCGCGGTCAAAATCCCGGTACAGCTCTTTCAGCTGCGCAGCTTCTTCGGGCGTCGGCTCCGCAGCGACGTGCTGCGCGGCCACTGATTCGTGAGTCGTGTTCTCGGCGCTGATGGACACGTGGGCCTCCTCGGTAGGTCAGAACAGTTCTTGGGCGTAGTTCGACTCTACGGACGCGGCTGTGTGACCCCCAACATATTCTGCCAGTCAGAATTGCTGGACTGGCACTGCCGGCGCCGGGTGCCCGACGGCGTGCCCGCCGGACGTCAGTCCGGCTCCGCCGGATTGGCCGCGATGTCGATCTGCAGCTGGCGGCAGGTTTCCCGCAGGGCGGGGACGAGCCCGGCGTCGAACACTCTGCGGAAGCGGGTCGAGGGAGTCGCGACGCTGAGCGCGCCGACGACATGCCCGTGACGGTTGTGCAGGGCCATCCCGAGGGCGCTCACGCCATCTTCGGTGCCTTCGAAATTGGCCGCGAAGCCGTTGCTGCGGATGGATTCCAGCTCGCGCAGGAACGCGGGGTAATCCGCCGCCGGAATCGTGTCCCCGCCGATTTCGGCGTTGTTGCTGCGGAAGAGCTGATCGATCATGTGGGGCTCCAGTTCGGCGAGCATGGCCTTGCCCCCGGAGGTTTTGTTTGCCGGCATCACGGTCCCCTGCCGGTCACCAACCCGCAACACATTGGTTCCCTCCACCGTGGCCAGGAAACGCACTTTTGTCCCCACCCGCACCATGAGGTTGACGGTCTCGTTGAGCTGCGCGGAGAGCAGTTCCATGTGCGGCTGGGCGAGCGAGCGGAGCAGCCTGGTCCAGCCCAGTCCGGCCGGCCCAACGCCCATGGCTGGACCGGGCACGTAGCGGCGGGTCTCGTCCTGCACAGCGAACCCCCGGTAGACCAGCATGGCGAGGAGGCGGTGCGCGGTGGACGGGGCAACCCCCAGCTCCTCGGCGGCGTCCTTGAGCCGCAACGTCCCGACGTCGCGGAGCAGCTGCAGGAGCTGCAACGCGTTGTCGACCGCCTCAATGGAATAGGTCGGCCGCTTCTGGACCGGCTTCCGGGCCGCCTTGGACGCTGGCTTGTTCTGCACATCAGAATTGTATTGTGGTTCACCTGCGACGGCTAGGACAGTGAGTGGCATGAATCACACACCTTCCGCTGCAGCGCCGCACCGGTCTGCGCCCGGGGCTCCGGCCCCCATCGCCGATGGGCCCGCGTCACGGTTCTCCAAAGGCTCGGCACTCGCCGTCTTCGTCTGCTGGCTTTTGGTGGTCTTCGATGGCTACGACCTCATTGTCTACGGCACCGTCCAGTCCTCCCTGATCTCCGAGACCGGTTGGGGCCTGACCAAGGCCACCGCCGGAACCATCGGGTCCATGGCCTTCCTCGGCATGATGATCGGGGCGATCTTCGCCGGCCGTATGGCCGACTCATGGGGCCGGCGCCGCACCATTCTGGGCTGCGCCATCGTCTTCTCAATCTTCACCGTCCTCTGCGCCTTCGCCCCCAACGCGGCCGTCTTCGGGGCCCTGCGTCTCCTCGCCGGCATCGGGCTCGGCGGACTGGTGCCCTCGGCGAACGCCCTCGTTGCCGAACTGGTCCCCACCAAATGGCGGTCCACCATCGCCACCCTGATGATGTCCGGTGTTCCGATCGGCGGATCCATTGCCGCGCTCGTCGGCATCCAGCTGATCCCCGCCTACGGCTGGAAGTCCATGTTCCTTGTGGCCGTGCTGGCCCTGGTGATCGTGGTGCCGCTCGGACTGAAGTACCTTCCCGAGACGCTGGCTCCGGTCAGCGCCACAGACAAGGCCGCCCGCAAGGCAGCCGCTAAAGCCGGCGGGATCAAGGAGCCGTCAGGCTTCTCCTCGCTGCTCCGCGCCCCGTACCTGGGGGTCAGCGTCCTGTTCGCCCTGGCGACGATCGCCACCCTGTTCGCCTGGTACGGGCTGGGAACCTGGCTGCCGAACCTCATGCAGCTGGCCGGTTACAACCTGGGGTCCGCGCTGACCTTCGCCCTGGCCCTCAACCTGGGGGCCGTGGCCGGTTCGGTCATCACGGCCTGGGCCGGGACCCGGTTCGGGCCGGTGCCGACCGCGATCGCGGCAGCCGCCGTCGCCGCCGTCGCGCTGATGGTCCTGGTGACCGGACCGTCAGTGACGGTCGTGTACCTCATGCTGGTCCTCGCCGGCGTCGGCACCCACGGCACCCAGTGCCTGATCATCGCCGCAGTCGCGAGCCACTATCCCGGACACCTGCGGGGGACCGCGCTGGGCTGGGCGCTGGGCACGGGCCGCATCGGCGCCGTCGCCGCACCCCAGGTAGGCGGCCTGCTGCTCGCCGCCGGGCTGGGCGTCAACTCGAACTTCCTCGCCTTCGCCGGTGCAGCCGCCATCGCCGCGGTCCTGCTGGCCGCCATCGGCCTCAAACTCAAGTCCAAACTCTCAACCTCCCCCACACCCTCACTCTCACCAACAGGAGCAAGCAATGTCTGAGCACGCCACGTCCACCGATGTCCTCGTCATCGGAGGGGGAATGGCCGGACTGGCCGGAGCCCTCGCGCTGCGGGAAAACGGCGCCAACGTCACCCTCGTGGAACGGGCCCCCGAATTCGGCGAGGTCGGCGCCGGGCTGCAGATGGCCCCCAACGCCTCCCGTGTCCTGAAGCGCTGGGGCCTGCTGGAAAAGGCGCTGGAAATCGGTGTCCAGCCCAAGCACCTGGTCTTCCGGGACGCCGTCACCGGTGAGGAGCTCACCCGCCAGACCCTGAACGGGGAATTCGCGGAGCGCTACGGAGCGCCGTACGTCGTGATCCACCGCAGCGACCTGCACCGGGTCTTGCTCGAAGGCTGCGAGGCGGCCGGCGTCACGCTGGTCAACGACGTCATGGTCGAAAGTGTTGAAACCGTCAACGGCCACGGCGTCGCCCACACCGCCGCCGGCGTGGACTACGAGGCCGACGTCGTGATCGGCGCAGACGGGCTGAAGTCCACCCTGCGGCCGCTCGTGGCCAACGACGAGCCCGTCCCCTCGGCCTACGTCGCCTACCGCGGTACCGTGCCGATCACCGAAAACACCCCCAAGGCGGACCTCGAGGACGTCATCGTCTACCTCGGCCCCGACTGCCACCTCGTGCAGTACCCGCTGCGCAAGGGCGAGCTGCTGAACACCGTGGCCGTCTTCAAGTCCGCCTCCTTCGAGCGCGGCGAGGAGCAGTACGGCGGAGTGGACGAGCTGGAGGCTGCGTACAAGGATTGCGTCCCGGCCGTCCGGGAAGCACTGAAGAACCTGGCCACCGGCATCCGCTGGCCCATGTACGACCGTGACCCGATCGAAAACTGGGTCGCCGGGCGGATGGTGCTGATGGGCGACGCCGCGCACCCGATGCTCCAGTACCTCGCCCAGGGCGCCTGCCAGGCCCTCGAGGACGCCGCCGCGCTGCAGGACGTCAGCAACGGCACCGTCTTCACCGCCGACGGCATCCACCCGGAGGCCTGGGACGGTGCGATCAGGGAATTCAACACCCTCCGCGCCGGCCGCACGGCCCGCGTGCAGCGCACCGCCCGCGTCTGGGGCGAATCCTGGCACGTTTCCGGCCTGGCCCGGACGCTGCGGAACCTGCTCTTCAAGAGCCGGAAGGACAACGACTTCCGGTACAACGACTGGCTGTACGGCCAGGACGGCGACGGCGTGCCGCCCGTCCGTGAGGCCCGGTCCAGCGCCCCGGAACGCGTCTCCGCCTGACCTGCTCCGGCCTTGCTTATTCAGACGAGTTCAGGCCATGAGCGTAAGCACGGCGATCCGGTACCCCTCGGCTGTTTCGATGAGCTGGTAGCAGAACCGCTCCCGCGGCCTCCCGCCGTAGGACCAGGTGACGTCGGCCCAGACGGTGCCGGGCGTCTCGCCCATGATGGCGATGCGCTTCTCAATGTCGTTTACCCCGGCGTATTGGCCGAATGCGGAGGCGAAGAACTCCTCGGTCTGCCGGGAGTCACTCACCGGGATCGACGTGCCGGGGAACAGAATGAGCGCCGGCACCGCGTACATCCCCGCGATCGCCTTGGCGTCGCGCGCCAACAGTGCCGAGGCGTAGCGTTCGAAAAACCCGTCTACCGTCCTCTTCGTCTCGTTCATGGCATCAGACTACAAATCCCTTGAATCCCGCGCACTGACTTTCTGAAACCGGGCGGGGGACGGCCATCGGGTAAATCGGCCCTACCGGCAGGACGCCCGCCGGGCCGATAATCGGGGGTATCCACCCCTTGCAGACTATGGAGGCGATCGACGTGTCAGTTTATACGCTGGGAATCTGGTTGGTGCACCCGGGCCGCGAGAATGATTTCGTGCAGGCCTGGCGGGATCTGGCCCGCAAAACCCAGGAAGACTTCCCGCACGCGAAGGCCGTGCTGATGCATGACCACGACGTCCGGAACCGGTTCATCAGCACCGGCCCGTGGGAGTCCCTGGAACAGGCCGAAGTATGGCGGGCGTCCGAGACGTTCAAGCAGAGCATGGAGGGTATGCACGACATGCTGGAGCATTTCGAGGCACGCACCCTGGACGAGGCCGCCAGCATCGGCTGGGATACCCCCTAGCCGCCCGCTTCCGCGCCGGCCAGCGCCGTGAGTACTGCCGGCAGGAGCAAGCCGTTCCGTCCCCAAACCGGGTCGAAGACCTCCACGTACCAGGACTCGGCGAGCAGCAGGGCGAGGGTGTCGTTGGCCTCCTCGGACCAGTCCCGGAGCTGCTCTTCGCCGGCCGGGCCTTCGCTGCTGCCCAGGACTGTCGCCACTTCGCCGTCCTGCAGGGTGACGGGGATGGAGGACTGGCTCGCTTCACCGGGAGCGTGGGCCACGGTCACCAGATCCGTCCCGCCGGACAGCGTCAGGAGCGCGGCCGCTGACTCCACACTGCAGAATCCCGTCACGTAGGCGCGCTGCGAGTGCCCCTCCGCGAGCACGCCGGGTTGTGATTCCCTGGTAAAGAGCCCGTTCCGGTTCAGCTCCGCGAGCTCGCCGGCGATGGCCGTCGTCTCATCGTCGAAGCCCGGGGCAAACGTTCCCGGCTGATACTCGCTCCGGCCCTCCAGCCAGCGCGCGGTCAGCTCCCCGGCCGCGGGGATGGTGCCCGCCTGCCTCCAGACCTCGCGGTCCGCCAGGAGCCGCCCGAAGGTGTCCCGTTCGGTGGTGTATCTGTCTTCTGCCATCGGATCTACGCCTCCCTGGCGTTGGTGCCGGCCGTGCTGACCGCTGAGTGCTGCCGCAGCAGCAGGGCGAGGCGCTCGCAGCTCAGGCGCAGGGCCTCCAGCTCACGCCGACTGTACTCATCAATCGTGCGGTGGACCAGCTCCGGCAGCTCGCCGACCTCCTCGTCCACCTCGAACTCGTGGTCGAGTGTGACTTCGGAGAACCCGTCCGTCCCGTGGATGGCCCAGCCGCCGGTCAGGCTCAGCAGCGGGGGTTCCAGCCCGAGCTGCCGGAACTCGGCACGGTGCCCCTGGGCGTCAAAGACGCGGTGGCAGTGGCTGGAGTTCAGGGAACCGTTCGCCACGACGGACGGCCGGATTTCGTGAGCGGAATCGTCACCGCTGACCCGCTCGGAGTAAACGGTGAGGCCATCCAGGTAAGGCCAGTGCGAGGAGTCCCGCAGCACCGTGAAGATGAGGTCGGCCGGGGCATCGATGGTGAGCCGGTGGGTTGTGCGGCGTGTGGTCAACGACAAGTCCTGCACCTCCTGTGATCTGCGGGCTTGTTAAGCAATCTAGGCCAGCCGGGCCGCGGTACGCAGATCTTTGTCCCACTGCGTCACCTCAGGCAATCTGGGGTAACACTGGGTCCCCGCGGGGGACCTCCGCGGTCGCCGGATGAAGCCCGGTGACCCCGCGTAACGACTGGTTTCACGGCGCTTTGACCGGCCTTGCACCGGCCCGGATAGTTGCTGGCACCAGCACCACATCCGAACCTTCCAAGGGGAGAACAATGTCCAGAAATACCCTCAAATCCGGCGTCACCGTGGCACTCGCGGCCGCCGCCCTGCTGGGCCTCGCGGCCTGCTCCGATCCCGGCGCCTCCGCCGCCGGCAACGCCAGCCCAACGGCGTCGTCTGCCTCGGGCCTCAAGCAGTTCAACCTCTCAGCGGAGCAGGACCGGATCAGGGTGACCGTCAACCAGGACGCCGCGGCCCTGGTCCCGGAGGCGATCAAGACTGACGGCAAGCTGACCGTCGCCGTCAGCCCGTTCGCCGCGCCGCTGGCCGTCTACGCCACCGACAACAAGACGCCGGTGGGCAACGAAGTCGACCTCGCCGTCGCGCTGGCTCAGTCCCTTGGGCTGGAGGCCGAGATCATGCCCACCGCCTGGGCCGACTGGCCCCTCGGCGTCGAGTCCGGCAAGTACGAGGCCGTGCTGTCCAACGTGACGGTGACGGAGGAGCGCAAGCTCAAGTTCGACTTTGCCAGCTACCGAGACGACAAGCTGGGCTTCTACGCCAAGGCCGACAGTGCCATCAGCGGGGTTGAGACCGCCGAGGACGTGGCCGGCAAGCGCGTGATCGTGGGCTCCGGCACCAACCAGGAATCCATCCTGCTGCGCTGGGACGAGGAGAACAAGGCAAAAGGCCTGAAGCCGGTCGAGTTCCAGTATTACGACGACGATTCCGCCTCCCAGCTGGCCCTCCAGTCCGGCCGTGCGGACCTCACCTTCGGCCCGAACGCCACGGCGGCCTTCAAGGCCGCCTCGGACGCCAAGACCAAGCTCGTGGGGCTCGTCGACGGCGGCTGGCCGCTGAAGGCGAACATCGCAGCCACCACCAAGAAGGGCAACGGCTTTGCCGTGGCCGCCGCGGCCGGCCTGAACCACCTGATCGAGGACGGCTCCTACGCCAAGATCCTGGACCGCTGGGGCCTGAGCTCCGAGGCCGTGTCCAAGTCCGAGGTCAACCCGGCGGGCCTGCCCAAGAAGTAGCCCACCCAGCCACAAGGAATCCCCGCCGGAAAGGGTCCGGCGGGGATTCTGCGTCGATTGCTCCGTAACCGCCCTTATGGGCCCTGAAAACGGCGGTTACGGAGCAACCGATGCTGATGGGCGGTGCGGATCCGTTAGAGATACTGCAGCCAGAGCGTCAGCTGCAGCCGGATGAGGCTGGTCCCGCTGCCGTCGTTGCTGCTGGTTTCGGTGTGTCCCACGGCGGTGCCGGAGTCCGGGCTGCTCATCCTCTAGGCCCGCGCCGTCACTGCCAGGGATACCGGGGAAGCCTCAGCGTCGCTGTCCTCGGGGCGGACGGGCGTGGCCAGTCCAAGGTTTTCCCGCAGCGTGGTGCCGGCATACTGCGTCGGATACACACCGCGCTCCTGCAGGGCCGGAACAAGGTGGTTGACGATGTCATCCAGCCCGCTCGGGACGAGCCAGGGCGAGATGTTGAAGCCGTCGACCGCACCGGTGCGGGCATACTCCGTGAGGCGGTCTGCGACCTCCGTGTAGGAACCGGTGAAGGTGGAGTCGCCGCGGGAGGTTTTGGCGGAGACGAACTGGCGGATGGAGAGGCCCTTTTCCCTGGCTTCCGCGCGCCACTGGTCCGCCAGTTGACGGGCCTTGGCGCCGTGGAAGCCGCTGCCGCGGGTTTCGGACGTTTCCTCCACTACCGGATCGATGGCAGGGAGCGGGCCGTCCGGATCGAACCCCTGCAGCTCGCGGCCCCAGAACTGCTCCAGGTAGGCGATGGCCTGCTGCGGGCCGATCTGCAATTCACGCACCCAGGCCTTCTTGTCCAGGGCCTCCTGCGGGGTGGCGGCCAGGATGAACTCGCTGGCCGGCATGATCTTGACATCGTTCGCGCTCCGGCCGGCCTTGAGGGTGCGTTCGACGATGTCATTGCGGAACGTCAAGGCATCCTCGAGCTGCGGGTGCGCGGAGAAGATGACGTCCGCCTGGCGGGCGGCGAAGTCGCGGCCCTCGGGTGAATCCCCGGCCTGGAACAGGACCGGCCGGTACTGGGCGCTGCGCGGCAGCCGCGGGGTGACGTCGACGGCGTAGTGCTGGCCGGTGTGCCGCACCCGACGGACGGCGTTGGGGGCAGCCCAGCGCTCTGCCGAGGCTGACGGGGCGACGGCGTCATCGGACCAGGCATCCCAGATCCGCTTGGCCGTTTCCACGAACGCTTCGGCGTGCACGTAACGGTCCGCATGGTCGAGGTAGCCCCCGCGGCGGAAATTGGCCCCGGTCCAGGCATTGTCCGTGGTGACGATATTCCAGGCCGCGCGGCCTCCGGAGATCAGGTCCAGGGACGAGAGCCGGTGGGCCAGGTCGGCGGGGTCGTTGTAGGTGGTGTTCTGGGTGGCCACCAGACCGATGTGTGTAGTCACGGCGGCCAGGGCTGCCAGGGCGGTCTGCGCATCGGGCCGGCCTGCGACGTCGAGGGCGTGGGGGCGGCCGAGGTGCTCGCGCAGCCGCAGTCCTTCGCCGAGGAAGAACGCGGAGAACAGCCCGCGTTCGGCGGTCTGGGCGATCCGCCGGAACGATTCGAAGTCCGTCTGGGAGCCGGACTCGGCCGTTTTCCAGATGGTTCCCGAATTAACGCCCTGGAAAAAGACGCCCAGGCGGAGCTGCCCGGACGGCGTGAATTCCCGGGCCGAAGTCGAAGCATGGCTCATGGTTCTCTCCCTAAATTCCTGCGGTGGCGGCGTCGGCGGCCGGTGAAACGGCCGGTGAAGTGGATGGGGTGTAGCGGCTGAGAGGTCGTGCCAGGCCCAGCTGTTCCCGGAAAGTGCCGTCCCGTTCCGCCGGAGCCAGGACGCCGCGGCGGCGGAGTTCCGGAAGGACCAGGCGGCTGAATTCCTCAAGGTCGGTGTCCAGCACCGCCGGGTGCACGCGGACGCCGTCAGCCGGGGCACGTTCCCCGGTGGCCGCGGGTGACAGCAGCCCGGCCAGCAGCTCGACCAGCTCCTCGGCGCTGCCGAGGAAACGCGCCCGCGGGCTTGCCCACAGGGTGTGCGCGTCCAGGGCGGCGAGCCTTTCGGCTGCGGCCTGCCCGCGGGAGTCGAGGACGACGTCGAGCTCCGCGATCAGCGCCGGGGTGCGCCCTGTGCCGAACGCGGCGAAGGCCTCCCGCGTTTCCGCGAGTTCGGCGGCGAGCAGCTCCGTAGTGGGAGCGGAAACCAGAAGTCCGTCGACGGAGCCGGCGGCGAGCTCCTCGGGTGCGAGCAGCCCGGCGGGTGCCAGCACGGGAAGCTGGCCCTGGAGCGGTCGCGGAATGATCGACGGACCTTTGATGGAGTAGTTCGCGCCCTCAAAATCGCTGTAATGGAGCTTGTCCACGTCCAGGTAGCGTCCGGTGGGGACATCGCGGATCACCGCGTCGTCCTCCCAGCTGTCCCAGAGCCGGCGGCCCACCTCGATGGAGTCCGCGGCCTCCTGCGCCAGGCGGCCCCCGCTGACCGTTTCGCGGCCGACGGCGGCGGCGTCAGCGGAGCTGGTCGAGGCGGCCACGAGCCAGCCGGCGCGCCCACCGGAGACGTAGTCCAGGCTGGCAAGCTGCGTGGAGATGTGGAACGGCTCCGTGTAGACCGTGTCCACCTCGGGGATCAGCGCGATGGAGTGCGTAACGGGGCCAGCGAAGGCGGCACGCTGCACGGCGTTGAGCCGTGCAGCCTCGTCCGGACCCGCACCCTCCTCTGGCAGCGGGGCGTCGCTGAACGTGGCGGCGTGGAAACCGGCACTTTCGGCTGCCAGGACCAGCTCCCGGAGCCGGCCCGGAGTCAGCACCGCGGCGGGGGCCGTCCGGGTGGCGCGCCAGGCAGCGGGGTGGCCGCCCGCGCCGTCGAGTTCAATGATCAGCACGCCGGCGCCCCGGCCTGCAGGCCGGGGGCCACGCGAAAGAGATGAAGTGCTCATGATGCGTCCTGAGGTTCGTAGGGAATCTGCTCTCCGGCTTCAACGGCCACCGGCAGGCGGTTCTCCGACGGCGGCAGCGGGCAGGTGGCGAGGTCCGTGTAAGCGCAGGGCAGGTTCACCGCCCGATTGAAATCGAGTGTGACGGTGCCGTCCGGGCCGGGGGCCGCAACGCTCAGTGAGCGGTTCGCCGCATAGGTCGTCTTGCCCGACGTCGCGTCTGTGAACAGCGCCGACAGGGTGCCCGGGATGTGGCCGTTGAAGGCCGTGAGGACGAGGTCCTCGCCGCGCAGCCGGAAGCGCAGTTCGCCGGGCGCCTCGTAGACGTGCTGGATGCCCTCGACGGCGGCGCCGACAGTGGTGCTCCGCGACTGGTCAAAAGGCACAAATATGCCTGTTACGGAATATTCAGGGTTTGGCGTGTAAACGGGCGTTCCCCGGTAGCTGGTGAGCAGTGGATTCAGGGGATGCCGCGGCCGCACGACGTAGCGGCCGCCGCGTTTGGCGAGCTCAATCACGGTATGCCCGGCAGCGGCGTCCTCCACTCGGAGGTTGAGCCCTTCCCGCTCGGGAATCGGACCGAGGAACACGGTGGCCCCGGTGACGTCGGCATTCAGTTCCTGTCCGTCGTGGAGGACGCGTTCGCCGGGCCGCAAAACCAGGCGGACGACGTCGTTCTCCACGCTCCAGGTGCCGGGGGCTCCGTCGAGACGCGTGGGCGAGGCGTCAAGCCAGTGCAGGTGGGTGACGGCGAGGAAGCCGTGCGGATCGGCGCGCTGGCGTTCGTGCGCGGCGTGCCACTCGGCCCAGTCCGCGGCGAAGGCATCTGTGCTGGCGGCAAGAGCGGCTGTTTCAGTGAACGTGGACATGGGGGCTCCTGTGGTTGGTCTGGTCGGCGAGGCGGGCCTCGGCGGCAAGTTCGGTGGCGCCTGATTTGCCGGCGGCATGGGCCTGGGGGCGGCCGGCGTAGGGATCGCCTGCGCCCCAGAGGGTGGTCGGTGCCGCGGCACGGAGGGCCGGGATGACCTGGAGCGCGAACCGTTCCAGGATGTCCAGCTGCTGCTCGAACGGCTGGGTGGTGGGCAGGGAAATGGACTGGAGGTCGTGGCCGTAGAGCTCGTGATAGCTGAGGATCTTGTCGATCACCTGTTCCGGGCTGCCGACAAGGGCCGGTCCCTCGGCGACGGCATGGTCGATGTCCCGGTACGGCGAGTTGTTCCCGGGGACGTCTCGGCCGGCGGTCAGCGCCTCATAGACCGGGCCGAACTGCCGTTTGGCCTCCTGCGTGGTGTCCGCAATGAACACCCCGCCGGCGCCCGCGCCCGAACCCAGGTACTGGTGCTTCGGGTCGTGGCCGTGGCGTTCGTACTCCGCCCGGTAGTGCTCAATCAGCACCGCGTAGTTCTCGCGTGGCTGGATCGCGTTGGCGGTGAACAGCGGGTCGCCCCACTTGGCGGCCAGCGCGGCGGAGGCCAGGCTTGTGGCCGAACCGTGCCAGACCCTCGGTGCCCCGGCGAACGGCCGTGGCGTCGTGGTGGTGGGGACGGTCAGTGCGGGGCGGAACCTCCCGGACCAGGTGACGTTCTCCTCGGTCCAGAGCCGCCGGAGGAGCCCGTATTTCTCGGCCAGCAGCTCCCATTGGTCGTCAAGGTCCAGGCCGAAGAGCGGGTACTGCAGCACCTCGTTGCCCTTGCCGATGACGAGTTCCAGCCGGCCGCGGCTGAGCTGGTCGATCGTGGCGTAGTCCTCCGCGACCCGCACCGGATCCAGCACGGACAGCACGGTCACGCCGCTCTGCAGCCGGATGGTGTTGGTCACCGCGGCGATGGCTGCCAGGACAGTCGTGGGGGAGGAGGAGATGAACTCACCGGCGTGCCGTTCGCCGACGGAGAAGCTGTCGTAGCCGAGTTCCTCGGCGCGCTGCGCCGTCCGGACCACCTGGTTGAGCCGGTCGGCGGTGGAGACAATCTCGCCGGTCACCGGATTCTTCAGGTGCGGAATGATGTCCAGGACTTGAAACTTCATTTGCCCGTCCCGAAGGTTGCCTCATTCACGGTTTTCGACTCCGGGAGAGCTTCCTCGGAGAGGCCCCAGCGCTCCAGGACCTTGTTGTAGGAGCCGTCCTTGATGGCGGAATTCAGGGCGTCGGTGATGGCGGGGGCCAGGCCGTTGCCCTTGAGGGTGGTCGCGGCCACGAGGGTCTCCGACGGCCAGCCGGCGTTGACCTTGCCGACGACCTTCAGGTCATCTCGCGTGTTTTCGCGGTAGGTCACGGAAGGGAAGGGGGCGATGTTCAGGTCGGTGCGGCCCGAGGACAGCGCGAGGATGGTGTCGGCGTCGGAGGAGTAGTACTGCAGGACCGCAGGAGCCTTCCCCTTGGCCTCCAGTTCCGTGTTCCAGGCGATCAGGATCTTCTCCTGGTTGGTGCCTGAACCCACCGAGATCTTCAGGCCGGAGATGTCGTCCGAGCCCTTGATGTCGTAGGTGGAGTCCTTCTTGGCCTCGAAGCCCATGTACGCGGCCCGGTAGCTGGAGAAATCAAACAGCTTCACGCGGGCTGCGTTGATGCCCACGTTGGAGAACACGGCCTCGAAGTCGCCGGACTGGGTTTTCAGCGGCCAGTTCTCCCACGAGGTAACCTGGACATCCAGCTCCAGGCCCAGCTTGTCCGCGACCAGCTGGGCGATGTCGAGCTCGACGCCGATCGGGGTCTTGTCGTCGCTGGCGTGGAAAGACAGCGGGATGGAGCCGGCGGTGGTGGCCACGGTCAGCTTGCCGTCCTTGTTGATCAGCTCGGGGACTTTCGCGGCCAGGGCCGGGTCCTTGTCCGCGCGGAGCCGCTGCTGGTCCGGCGAGGTGTTGTAGACGACGCCGTTCCGGGCCGCCGTCGTGCCCGGGGCTCCGGCCGCCGCGGCGCCCGGGTCGGCGCAGCCGCTCAGCGCCAGCGTCCCGGACAGGGTGCCGAGGAGGGCGACGGCGGGAAGCGCCGCGAGCTGGCGGAAACGGCGGGTGCGGGGGATTCGAGGTGCCATGAGGGGGTCCTTAGATGTTGAAGGCGGGTTCGATCACCTTGGAGAAGAAGCTGCGGGTGCGTTCTTCCTGCGGGTTGGTGAAAATGTCCTTGGGGCTGCCTTGTTCGACGATCTGGCCCTGGTCCATGAAGACCACGGTGTCCGCGACGTCGCGGGCGAAGCCCATCTCGTGGGTGACGATGATCAGCGTGGTGCCGGATGTGGCGAGCTCGCGGATGACGTCGAGGACCTCGTTGACGAGTTCCGGGTCCAGGGCCGAGGTGGGTTCGTCGAAGAGCAGGATCTTGGGGTCCAGGGCCAGGGCGCGGGCAATGGCCACGCGCTGCTGCTGGCCGCCGGAGAGCTGGCGGGGGTAGGCGCCGGCGCGGTCTTTGAGGCCAACCCGGTCCAGCAGTTCCAGGCCGCGTTCGCGCGCCTCGGCCCGGGTGAGGCGCGGTTTTCCGGAACGCGGTGCGACGACGGGCGCTTCCGTCACGTTTTCCAGCGCCGTGAGGTGCGGGAACAGGTTGAAGTTCTGGAACACCATGCCGATCTCGGTGCGCTGTTTGAGGACGTCCTTTTCGCGCAGCTCGTGGAGGGTGCTGCCGCGGACCTCGTAGCCCACCAGGGTCCCGTCGATGGCGATGAAGCCGCCGTCGACCTTTTCCAGGTGGTTGATGGTGCGCAGCAGGGTGGACTTCCCGGAACCGGAGGGCCCGACGATCACGGCCACACCGCCCGGCTCCACCGTCAGGGTGATGCCTTTGAGGACTTCGACGGCGCCGAAGGACTTGCGGACTTTGGTGATTTCCACGAGGCCGCGGGTGGTTGCGGATCCCGTGGCAGGAGCGGCTGCGGAGATTTCGGTGACAAGGGTGCTCATCGGGTGACCTTCGCTGAGTTGTCGGCGGACAGGGCGTGGGTGGACAGGAATTTGCGGGCCTTCTGCAGCGGGGTCAGGGGCAGCGTGCGGACGGCGCCCTTGGAGTAGTGCCGCTCGATGTAGTACTGGAAAACGCTCAGCACCGAGGTGATGGCGATGTACCAGAGGGTCGCGACGAGCAGCAGCGGCAGGACCTGCTGGGTCCGGTTGTAGATGACCTGGACGGTGTAGAAGAGCTCGGAATAGGCCAGCACATAGACAATCGAGGTGCCCTTGACCAGACCGATGATCTCGTTGAAGGCCGTGGGCAGGATGGCGCGCATGGCCTGCGGCAGAACGATCCGGGTGGAGCGCCGCCAGGCCGGGATGCCGAGTGCCGAGGCGGCTTCCAGCTGGCCCTGGTCGACGGAGAGGATGCCGCCGCGGATGATCTCGGCCGAGTACGCCGCCTGGTTCAGGGTCAGGCCGAGTACTGCGGCGGCGAACTGGCTGATCAGCGTGGTCGTCTGGATTTCGAAGAACCGGACATCGGTGAAGGGGATGCCGAGGCTGATCTTCTCGTACAGGTATCCCAGGTTGTACCAGAGCAGCATCTGCACCAGCAGGGGAGTGGAGCGGAAGATCCAGGAGAACGTCCAGGACACCGAGACCAGCAGCGGGGACGCGGACAGCCGCATGAGGGCCAGGATGAATCCCAGCACAAAGCCCAGGATGCCGGAGATGGCGGTCAGCTTGAGGGTTTCCAGCAGGCCGTCCACGATCGACTTCGCCGTAAACCATTGCGCCACCACAGCCCACTCCCAGCGCGGGTTGGTGGCGAGCGACCAGGCGATGCCCGCGACGCCGAGGGCCACCACTGCCGTGCCCACCCAGCGCCAGGGGTGGCTGGCCGGGACAACCCGGTATTCGGCGTAGTCGGTGGCGGGGCCGCGGTGTCCCGGGCCGGATTCGCCGTGGCCCGCCGGCGCCGCCGTGGCCGCGCCGGTCACGGCGGCCGCGTCATCGGTTGTGGTTGCGGTGCCGGCGGACGCCGGCTCCGGTGCGGACTGCGCCACCTTGGTTGTAGTCGAGCTCATGCGCCACCTCGCTTCTTCCAGTTGCTTCGTTTAGGGGGTCGGGAATCCTGCAAATCTAGGGGCGCTCCCAGGGTCCGGCAAGGCCGGAAGTTGCATTCGTTCACGGGGCTTCGCGCGGCGTCATGTGTCGGCTTCTTGCGCTTTTTGACGTGCCGTGACGCGGGGTGAACAGCCGTGACCGGCGCCTCGACCGGCACCTCGCGGCTTGCCTAGCATGAGGGCCCTGCAGTGCACGGAAACGTGCCGACCCGACAAGGAGACCCGATGCCAGCGAATGCCCCCTCCGTGGTTTTTGTCGGCGGCGGTCCCCGGACGGCCGGGATCCTGGAGCGGCTCGCGGCCAACCGGCCGGAACTCTTCGACGCCCCCTTGAACATCCACGTGGTCGAGCCGCACACCCCGGGCTCCGGGCGGATCTGGCGCTACGACCAGCATCCCGGCCTGATGCTCAACTCGGCGGCAGCGGATGTCACCATGTTCACGGACGATTCCGTGCAGTGTGACGGGCCCGTGGCAGGTGGCCCGGGCCTGGCTGACTGGGCCGCCGGCGTGCTGGAGGGCACGGTCACGGACGTCCCCGAGCTGCCGGCGGAGCTGCGGCGCCAGCTGAAGGAACTCTCCGGCACCACCTTCCCCACCCGGCAGCTCCAGAGCGCCTACCTCGAATGGTTCTTCCGCCGAGCCGCCGCGCGGCTCTCCCCGGACGCAACCGTCACGGTCCACAAGGACACTGCGGTCGGCATCGAACGCGCACCGGACCCCTCAGGGGATTTCGACGACGGCGGGTACCTCGTGCGGCTCGCCGGCGGCGCGACGCTGCCCGCCGGCGTCGTGGTTTCCGCGCTGGGACACACCGATTCGCTCCCGGACGCGGCCTCCGCGGCGTGTGCTGACTTCGCCGCCCGGCACGGCGGGTTCCATGCGGCGCCCAGCTACACCACCGACGTCGACTACTCGGGCATCGCCCCCGGCCAGGACGTGATCGTCTCCGGCATGGGCCTGGCCTTTGTCGACCTGCTGGTCCTGCTGATGGAGGGCCGGGGCGGACGCTTTGAGGAGACGCCCGGCGGCGGCCTGGCGTACCTGCCGTCCGGCGCCGAACCACGGATCTGGGCAGGATCCCGGCGGGGCGTGCCCTACCACTCGAAGATTTCCTCGAAACTGCGCGGCGAACCCGCAGGCGCCCCGCGCTTCTTCACCGCGGAGGCAGTTGATGCCCTCCTGGCCGGGCACGGCGAGCTGGATTTCCGCACGCAGCTCTGGCCCCTGATCGCCAAGGACGCCGGCTACGGCTATTACCGCGAGCTGTTCACCGGCTATCCGGAGCGGGTCACCATCGGCTGGGCGGAGTTCGCCGAGCGCTTCGCCGCCGTCGACTGGTACAGCCCGGAACGGGCCCGGCTGGTGGCCGAAACAGTCCCGGACGAGGGCCTGCACCTGGACCTCGAACGGCTGGACCGTCCGTTCGCAGGCCGCGAGTTCGCCGGGATGTCCGAGGTGCAGGCCGCTGTCACGTCCCACCTTGAGCACGACCTCCGGCTGCGCACCGGCCCGGACCACTCCGAAACCCTGGCCCTCTTCACCGCGCTGCTCCACGTCTACATGGAACTGGGCCGCCTGGTCCCGCCGGAGCGCCTCAACGCCCGATCGCAGCGGACCGTCCACGGCTGGTGGCACGGGTTTTTCAGCTTTGTCGACTCCGGGCCGCCGCCGCGCCGGCTCCGCGAGATGCTGGCCCTGCACCGTGCCGGGGTCCTGCGGTTCATCGGCCCCGGGCTGGAGGTCACCGCGGACGAGGAATCCGGCCGGTTCCGCGCCACCTCGGCCCAGTCCGGTGTCACCGTGACCGCCGCGGCGCTGATCGAGGCCCGCCTGCCGGCGCCGTCAGTGTCCCGGTCGGCCAACCCGCTGCTGCGCGAGCTGCACCGCACCGGCTTCGGCGCCGAACAGCAGCTGCTCAGCGCCGACGGCCTGCACTCAACCGGGCGGCTGCTGGTCTCGGAACACAACGAGCTGCTCAGCCCGGTCGGGGAACGGCGCCCCCGCCTGTTCGGTGTCGGACCCGGAACGTCCGGCTGGGGAGCGGGGGCGTTTGCGAGGCCCGGCACGAACGCGGCGCCGTTCCGGGAAAATGACGCCCTGGCCCGGCGTATCCTGACCGTGCTGGCCAGGCACCCACGCGATCCGGGGCTGCCGGAGCCCGCAGCGGACAACACGGCGTCAGTCATCAGCCAGGGAAGGCCCCGAAAATGAACCAGCGGACCATGCCGGCTCCGGCGCCCCTGCACCTCTCGACGCTGGCGGTGCTCGACCTGCCCATGGATGATCCCCGCGTGCGGCCGCTCCTGGACGAACTCGCCGTTGAATACGACACCCGATACGCGGACCTGTTCGGCCGCGGAGCCGCCGCCGAGGAGCTCAACCGCTACCCGGCCGGGGAATTCGCGAGTCCGGATGGCGCCCTGCTGATCGTGCAGGAAAACGGCGCGTCCGTCGCCGGCGGGGCGTTCCGCCGGCACGGGCCGGACACGGCCGAGTTCAAGCGGATCTGGACCCATTCCGCGCACCGCCGCCGCGGCCTGGCCCGCTTCGTCCTGGCCGAACTCGAGGCTCTCGCGGCCCGGCGGGGCTACCGGAAGGTCTACCTGACCACCGGGCCGCGGCAACCCGAAGCGAAACACCTCTACCTCAACACCGGGTACGAAGCCCAGTTTGACCTGTCCGTCGACCCGGAAACCATCGGCCCGCTGGCGTTCACCAAAAACCTCCCCGCGGGCTAGAGTTCACACTGGGCGTCGAGCCCCAGAGGACGTTGTCAGCAACCGCCGCGAATCCGCGGCGGAGAAGTACCCGGGAGTCATCAGTGCGGCACGGATCCAAGCCCACCATCCGCGACGTCGCGGAGGCGGCAGGCGTGTCCCTGACCACGGTCTCCTACGTGCTTTCCGGCCGCCCCGGCGGAAACACCCGGATCAGCCAGCCCACCCAGGAGCGGGTCCATGCCGCGGCCCACGAGCTCGGGTACGTGCCCAACCGGGCCGCCCGCGGGATGCGGCGCGGACGCACCGACGTCGTGGCCGTGGCGATCACCGACCTCGATGATTCCTGGGACCGCGCGCTCGCCGCGGCGGCGGCCAGGATCCTGCCCCCGCTCGGCTACCAGCCGGTCATCCTGGTGGGTGAAAGCTGGCGGCAGTTCATGCTCTCCGGCGGCGCCGACGGCGTCATCCTCGGCTCCGTGCCGGCGGACCGCACCGCCGTCGACCTCGAAGCGATGGCGGAACTCGTCGAGCGTGGCGTGGCCCTGCTGCTTTTCTCGGAGACCCTGCAGCCGCAGGGTTTCGACGTCCGGGCACCAGGGGCCGCGGGGACAGCGGACGCCGTCGTCGGGCAGGCCGTCGCGACGTTGATCGCGCGGCTTCGGGACTAACTCCCGGGCGGCGCGGGCCGGGACGCTCCAGCTAGCCGTCCTGCAGTGGACGCCGCGCCAGCCAGGCAGCAACGATGGCGCCGGAAATGTTATGCCAGAGCGAGAACACGGCCGAGGGCAGCGCGGTCAGCGGGCTGAAATGCGCCGTGGCCAGGGTGGCGGCCAGACCCGAGTTCTGCATGCCGACCTCGAAGGCCAGCGCGCGGCGGGCCTTGTCGTCCAGGCGTCCCAGCTTGCCCGCGAGGTACCCCAGGCCCAGGCCGAAACCGTTGTGCAGCACCACGGCCAGGAAGACGATTCCGCCCGCGGCGACGATCTTGCTGGCGGATCCGGCCACCACAATCGCCACGATCAGGGAAATGACGACGGCGGAGGCCCAGGGCAGCGCCGGCAGCACCCTGGCGACGAGCTTCCTGAGGAACAGGCGGGCCAGCAGGCCGGCGATCACCGGCAGGAGCACGGTTTTGACGATGTCCAGCACCATGCCGCCGGCGTCGATCTGCAGATAGGAACCGGCCAGGAACAGCACCAGCAGCGGCGTCACGACCGGGGCGATCAGGGTGGACACGGAGGCGACGGCGACCGAGAGGGCGACGTCGCCCTTGGCCAGAAACGCCATCACGTTGGACGCCGTGCCCGAAGGCGCGCAGCCGACGAGGATCAGGCCCACCGCCAGTTCCGGCGAAAGATTCAGGGCTACGGCGATCAGCCAGCCGGCACCGGGCATGATGACGTAGTGCGCCACAATGCCGAGCACCACGGCCCAGGGGCGCTTCGCCACGGAGCCGAAGTCGGGCGGCGTCAGCGTCAGGCCCATGCAGAACATGATGATGCCCAGCAGGTACGGGACGCTGGGACCCAGTGGTTTGAACGCCTCCGGCAGCAGGTACCCGGCGACGCCCGCAACGACGACCAGCAGCGGGAAAACGGTCACCGCGATGCGGGCGATCCTGGCCTCGGCGGCCAGGGCGGGGTTGGCCGGGACAGCACTGGCCTCGGTGGCGGACTGTGGGGTTTTTGTTGCCTCAAGCATCCAAAGATGGTGCCATTGCGGCCGCCGGAGGGCGAGTTCGTGACCGCAGCGCCCCCGAATATGTCAGATTTCATTGCGGCGGCCGGCTCGCGACAGGCGGCCCCCGGGGGCCCTCGCGGTAAAGTTGCACGTGCAGGACGAACCGCGGCCGCTTCCGGCCGGCGCTCCTGCCACCTGACTCATCTTCCGGCGCGGTGTGGCGCCCCATCCCTCACTGATCTGCCGACGTCGCCCAGCCGTTGCTGCATGCCGCAGCCGCCGCGGCGCGTCGTCCCGAGACTGAACGGAGCCAGCCATGGCCACCAAAACCGCCCGACCTGTCCGGGCTCTGACCCCGGAGCAGCTCCAGTCGGTGCGCGGCACCCTGCGCTCCCCGCGGCGGCTGAAGACCGAGGTTCTCGGCGGGCTCGTGGTCGCGCTGGCCCTCATTCCGGAGGCCATCGCCTTCTCGATCATCGCCGGCGTCGACCCGCGGATCGGGCTGTTCGCGTCCTTCACCATGGCCGTCACGATCGCCTTCGTCGGCGGCCGTCCGGCGATGATCTCGGCCGCCACCGGCGCCGTCGCCCTCGTCATCGCCCCGCTCGTGAAATCCCACGGCCTGGACTACCTCATCGCTGCCGTGATCCTCGCCGGCATTTTCCAGATCATTTTGGGCCTGTCCGGGGTGGCCAAGCTCATGCGGTTCATTCCGCGCTCGGTAATGGTGGGCTTCGTCAACGCCCTGGCGATCCTGATCTTCCTGTCCCAGGTCCCAGAACTCCTCGGGGTCCCCTGGCTGGTCTATCCGCTCACGGCCTTCGGGCTGCTGATCGTCTTCGGGCTGCCGAAGCTCACCAAGGCGGTGCCCGCCCCCCTCGTCGCGATCGTGGTGCTGACCCTGATCACCGTCCTCGCCGCCCTCGCCGTCCCGACGGTCGGGGACAAGGGGGCGCTGCCGAACTCGCTGCCCTCACTTCTCGTGCCCAGCGTTCCGTTCACGCTTGAGACGCTGCAGGTGATCTTCCCGTTCGCGCTGTCCATGGCCTTCGTCGGGCTGCTCGAATCCCTCATGACCGCGAAACTCGTCGACGACATCACGGACACCCGCTCCCACAAGACCCGCGAGGCCTGGGGCCAAGGCGTCGCGAACATCGTCACCGGCTTCTTCGGCGGCATGGGCGGCTGCGCAATGATCGGGCAGACCATGATCAACGTCAAGGCCTCCGGCGCCCGGACCCGGATCTCGACGTTCCTGGCCGGCGTCTTCCTGCTCATCCTGGTGGTGGCCCTCGGCGATATCGTCTCCCTGATCCCGATGGGCGCCCTGGTGGCCGTCATGATCTTCGTTTCCGTCGCCACCTTCGACTGGCACAGCATCCGGCCGTCCACGCTCAAGGCCCTGCCTAAGAGCGAAACGCTGGTGATGGTCGCCACCGTGGTCGTCACCGTCGCCACGCACAACCTCGCGATCGGAGTCGGGGTCGGTGTGCTCGTGGCAATGGTGATGTTCGCCCGGCGCGTGGCGCACTTCGTCACGGTGGACCGCAGCGTGGCAGAGGTCGACGGCGTCCCGGTCGCCACGTACGGGGTGGACGGCGAGCTGTTCTTCGCCTCGTCCAACGACCTGTACACCCAGTTCGACTACGCGCTGGATCCCGAGCGCGTAGTCATCGACATGCACGCCAGCCACCTGTGGGACGCCTCCACCATTGCCTCGCTGGACGCCATCACCGAGAAATACCGGCACCACGGCAAGAGCGTGGACGTCGTGGGCCTCAATGACGCCAGCCTCCTGATGCGCCGACGCCTCGGCGGCAAGCTCGGCGCCGGCCACTAGCCGGGCAGGAGCGCGGCCGGTGCGTGTTGCCGGCGGAAGGGCTACGCTCGGGAAGATGACGCAGACCTGGGATCCGGGCCAGTATGGAGTCCTGGAACTTCCTTCCGGCCGTCTCGTCCGCGGCCGGGGAACGCTCTTGCCGTTTCCCGCCGGGCCGCGGCCGGAGTTTGGCCTCTACCTGCTAGGAAGTCGCCCGGCCCCGGTGCCGTGGGATTCCCGGTGGGTCCGCTGGCGGGATCTTCGCCTGCCGGCCGACGACGCCGACACCCTGGACGCGCTCACGGAGGCCTGGCGCCGAGCCGAGACGGAGCGAGTTGAAGTGGCCTGCTGGGGCGGTCGCGGCCGGACCGGCACCGCCCTGGCCTGCCTCGCGATCCTGGACGGCATTCCGCCTGCGGAGGCAGTGGCCTTCGTGCGGGCGCGCTACCGCCGGGGCGCCGTTGAGACTCCCTGGCAGCGGACGTACGTCGCCCGGTTCCAGGTTCCCCGCCAATAGCCACGCCGTTCAGCTGCGGGACCCCACGTCGGGCTTTACTGCGGTGACGGGACAGCCGGCCTCGAGGATGACTCGTTGGGCGGTGCTGCCGAGGAAGAGCTTGCCCACGGGGGAGCGCCGGCGAACGCCGATGACAATCAGCTCAACCTCCTCGTCGTAGGAGGCGTCTATCATCAGATCCGCTGCATCGCTGCCGTCATTGGGGCGGAGCGCGGCGGGCACGCCCGCGGCCGCAGCGGCGTTGATGGCCTCCCTGATATCCGACTCAGCCTCGGCCGACCCGTCACCGGGGAGGGGTCCCATGATCTGCAGGGCCGTCTTTCTCAGTGCAGCTTCCCGAATGGCTGCAGTGAGCGCCGCACGCCCTTCCTGGCTCGCGACGTAACCCACCACGACACTCACGCGCGCACCGCAGTGAGCACTGCGCCGGTGGTCACGAAAGAATGCAGGTTGGCGAGGGTCAGTTCGGCCATCGCGGCGCGTGTTTCGTGCGTGCCACTGCCCAGGTGCGGCAGCAGCACCACGCTCTCCAGTGCAAGAAGATCTTCGGGCACCTTCGGCTCCTCCGCAAAGACGTCCAATCCGGCGCCGGCCAGCCGACCGGCCAGCAGAGCGGCCACGAGGGCATCCTCATCCACTACCGATCCCCGGGCGACATTGATCAGGTAGCCTTTCGGGCCGATCGCATTGATGACGTCGGCGTCGACCAGCCTGGCTGAGTCCGGCCCGCCGGCGGCGGCAACGATCAGCACGTCGCAGCCGGCAGCAAGTTCACGCGGGGACGCGGCATACCGGTAGCTGACTTCCTCCACCTGGTTGCGGCTGTGGTAGCTAATTTCACAATCGAAGCCTTCCAGCCGCCGCGCGATGACACGGCCGATCCTGCCCAGCCCGAGGATGCCGACCTTCTTGCCGCTGGCCTTGGTGGCCAAGGGAAAGTTGCCGCTGCTGAGCCAGTTCCCGCGGCGCACGTAACGGTCCGCCGCGCTGACTCCCCGCAGCACGTCCAGGTACAGCGCGATGGCGGTGTCCGCCACGCAGTCGTTGAGGACGTCGGGGGTGTTGCTGACGATGATTCCCCGCTCCGCCGCCTGGGCAACGTCCGTGGCGTCATAGCCGACGCCGAAGTTGATGACCGCGCGCAGGTTGGGAAGGGCGTGCATCAGGTCCGATCCCACGCCGACCTTTCCGGAGGTCACCGCGACTTCGAATAAGCCGCCGTGCCGTTTGAGGAAGGCCTCCCGCTCGGAAGGGGAGTCCGGGAGCCGTACGGCACCGTACTCGCTGGTCAGGGGTTCTTGGACGGCTGGCATGAGAGGCCCTACCTGGAGGACGGCAATGTTCTTCATATCTGCACCCTAGGTTTGTGATCCATACGCGTCCAACATGTAAATAGCATGGATCGATTCCCGAAGTGAATGGATCGATTTATTTCGGCGGATCGGCGCGGATTTTGGCCGCGAGTGGCAACCGTCACATGTTGCGCGCCCCCCATCTGCGGGATGGATCGCGGCCAGAGGGCCCGGCTCCAGTCTTGTGGAGCCATGGAACCTCAAACTAGCTTGAGTCCAGCGCGGCCCCTAAGCACCTTTTCCAGATGCCCGCTCTCGCCTGACGGGCACCCGCTGCCGCAAGTATCCAATCCGGAGGAATCCAATGACGTCTTCTTCAAAGCTCCCCTTTCCCGCTGCCTTGCTCAAGTGGCCGGCACTTGCGTCCGTCGCGATGCTCGGCCTCAGCGGCTGCTCAGTTGCGAATTCCGACGCCGGTGCCTCCGCCTCGGACACCGTCCGCGTGGTACTCGGCCAGGAGCCGCCCACCCTGGAGGCCTGTGAGTCGAATCTGACCTCCACCGGCGTTGTGGTGCGCTCGAACGTCACTGAGCCGCTGATTGAACGCAATCCCACCAGCGGTGAGCTGGAACCCAAGCTGGCCACGGAGTGGAAAGCCACCAGCGACACGGAGTGGACCCTCAAGCTGCGTGAAGGGGTGAAATTCCAGGACGGCACACCCTTCAACGCGGAGGCCGCCGCCTTCACCATCGAACGCGCCGTCAACTCAAAGCTCGGCTGCAACGTGGAGGGCTACGTCTTCGGCGACGCGGACCTCGCCGTGAAGGCCGTGGATGCCACCACGCTGACCGTTACCACCCTTGAGCCGGATCCCATCCTGCCGCTGCGCCTTTCGTTCCTTGAAGTGGTTCCGGTATCGACGAGTGCCACGGAGAAAGTCCGGGAGCCGATCGGCACGGGCCCTTACAAGATCGAATCCTGGGACGCCGGCCAGAAGATCACGCTGTTGAGCTGGGACGGCTACTGGGGAGACAAGCCTGCATACGCGAAGACGGAGTACCAGTGGCGTTCCGAGAGCTCGGTGCGCGCTGCCATGATCACCAGCGGTGAGGCTGACGTTGCCATGGGACTGAGCCCTGACGACAACATCGGCGATCTGGGCGTCGACTATCCCAACAACGAAACGGTGGCCCTTCGGCTCGACGCCAACGAGGCGCCGCTCAATGACATCCGCGTCCGCCAGGCCGTCAATTACGCCCTCGACAAGGAGGGAATCGTCAACTCGCTCTACCAGGGGAAGCACCAGGTGGCTGCCCAGCTGATTCCCGAAGGCATCGTGGGCCACAACGCAGGACTGAAGGGTTGGCCGTTTGACCTGGAAAAGGCGAAGTCCCTCGTTGCCGAAGCCAAGGCCGACGGCGTGGATACGTCCGCGCAGATTTCACTGGTAGTCCGCAGCGCGCAATTCCCGAAGATCACTGAACTGGGCCAGGTTCTCCAGGAACAGCTGACCCAGGCCGGCCTGAACGTCAAGCTCAAGATGCTCGAAACCAGCCAGCACCTGACCTACCAGGTCCGCCCCTTCCCTGATGATGAAGGCGCCGTGGCCTTGATGACGCAGCACGGCAACCAGGCCGGCGATGCGGCCTTTACGGTGGACCAGTACATGCTGTCCAACGGCGCCCAGAGCTACTTTGGCACCCCCGAGTTCGACGCCATGATCAAGAAGGCCGATGCGGCTTCCGGCGACGAGCGGAAGAACGAGTTCGAGGAGATCTTCGCCTACCAGAACGACAAGGTCGTCCAGTTCGCCCACGTCTCACACCAGACGGGCATCCTGGGCAAGGCCAAGTCCGTGAATTACACTCCCAACTCCTCCAGCGGCGATGAGCTTCGTATCTCGGAAATGACCCCGGCTAACTAGCCCGACATCCGGGAGAGAAGGGACTGCCATGCTGAACTACTTGAGACAGCGCATTGTGTCCAGCGCCTTGCCGCTGGTGGTGGTGATCGTCGGTGTGTTCGCACTGGCCAGGATGACCGGCAACCCGACCGCCCTGTACCTGCCGCTGAATGCCACGCAACAGATGCGCGACGACTTCACGGCGCGCAACGGACTGGACCAGCCGCTCCTGGTGCAGATGGCCGACTACTTCGGCGGAGTGCTCCGGCTTGATTTCGGGCAGTCACTGCGCACCGGGCAGGATGCGGCCGCCATGGCGCTGCGCGCTTTCCCGGCGACCCTGCAGCTGGCGGCCACCACCATGGTGCTGGCCGTGCTGCTGGCCGTGGTGGTGGGCTGCTGGGCCGCCTTGAAGCCGAACGGCATCGCGGACCGTATCTCAAGTTTTGTCTCGATGGCCGCCGCTTCGATTCCGGATTTCTGGCTGGCAATCGTGGGCATCTGGGTCTTCGCGATCACCCTGGGATGGCTCCCGACCTCCGGCGTGTCGGGAGCCGGCGCCTGGGTGCTGCCCATCGCCACGTTGTTGCTGCGGCCGTTCGGGGTGCTGGTTCAGATTGTCCGTGGCTCCATGGTCTCGGCGCTCTCCGAGCCCTACATCAAGCTGGCCCGCAGCCGTGGAGCAGGCGAACTGCGGGTGGTTACACACCACGCGCTGCGTAATGCGGCCGCTCCTGCGCTGACCGTGGCCGGTGACCTCACCGTGGGCTTGGTCAACGGAGCCGTGGTGGTGGAGACCATCTTCGGCTGGCCCGGGATCGGAAAGCTCATGATCGATTCAATCCTGCAGCGGGACTTCGCTGTGCTGCAGGCAGCAGTGCTGCTTACCGCCGTCGCGATCTTCGCCCTGAACATCCTCATCGACATGGGGTACGCGCTGCTGGACGCACGCGTCCGTCCGGTCCCGGCCAAGGCTTAGGAGTAGCCATGAAGAGTTCACTCACTGACAGTGCCGTGCCGGCGGAGTTGCCGGCGGCCCCCGCGCACCATAACGAGAAGGAGGACGGAAAGCAGGACGGAAAGCTCAGCCTGTTCCGGCTCCTCCTCAAGGACCGCTTTGCCACAGCGTCGGCCCTGATCCTGATCCTCGTCGGCCTGACAGCGCTCATCGGACCGGCGATGATGGGTGAACTGGCCACCAAGCAGAACCTGCTGTTTGCCAATAAGCCCCCCTTCACGCCCGCATACGGCTGGGAGTACTTCCTGGGCAGCGATTCCCTGGGCCGCAGCATGCTGGCCCGGCTGGTTGTGGCCAGCCGGACCACGCTGTCCGTTGCTTTGCCCGCCGTGGCCGTGGCCATGGTCGTCGGGTCGCTGTGGGGCGTGTGGGCGGGCTACCACCGCGGCTGGCGGGAGAGCGTCTCGATGCGCATTGCGGACGTGATCATGAGCTTCCCGTCCCTGCTGCTCGCCGTCGTCGTTCTTTACGTGTTCAGCCCCAGCGCCGCCAACATCGTGCTGATTCTGGCACTCACACGCATCCCCATTTACCTGCGCACGGCCCGTGCCGAATCGGCGGAACTTCAGAGCCGGACGTTCGTGGATGCCGCCCGCACGTTCGGGGCGAAGCCCAACGCGATCATCGTCCGGCACGTCATTCCCGTGGTGCTGCCGACACTGTTGACGCTGGCCACGCTCGAGTTCTGCTACGTGATGCTCGCCGAATCCTCGCTGAGCTTCCTGGGCATCGGCATCCAGCCGCCGGACGTCAGCTGGGGGCTCATGGTGTCACAAGGCCGGCAGTACCTGCAGACCGCCTGGTGGCTGTCCATTTTCCCCGGCGTCGCCATTGTGGTCACCACCATTGCCGCCAACGTCCTCGCCGCCTGGCTCCGGATCGCCACAGATCCGGCCCAGCGATGGCGGCTGGCGCTTCCCCGCAAGAGGCTGATCGCCCGCATCCCAGTCAAGGAGGCACAGCCGTGAAAACAGCTGCCGAACAAGCTCCCGCCAAACACGCCCGCCCCGCCGGACCGGCGGCCGGCAACGCGAACCCGCACGACGTCGTCCTGCAGGTCCGGGACCTCGCCGTGGACATCCGCACGCACCGCGGCACGGTGCGCGCCGTCAACAGCGTGGCCTTCGAGGCCCGGGCCGGAGAGACCCTGGCGTTGCTGGGGGAGTCGGGTTGCGGAAAGTCCATGACCGCCAAGGCTTTGGCGGGGATCATGGACCCCGTCTGCGAGCTGGCCGACGGAACGATCATCCTCAACGGCACGGACCTCGCCGCACTCACGCCCAAGCAGCGGCTCAAGTTTGCCGGTCCCGAGCTCGGCATTGTCTTCCAGGACGCCCTGACCGCGCTGAACCCCGTCTATAAGGTGGGCACCCAGCTCGGTGAGGCTTTCCGCATCCACCGCGGCATGAGCGCCAAGGAAGCCCGGGTTGAAGCGATTGACCTGATGACGCGGGTGGGCATCCCGGAGCCGGAGTCCAGGGTGGACTCATTCCCGCACCAGTTCTCCGGGGGCATGCGGCAACGCATCCTCATTGCCATGGCCGTGGCACTGAATCCGCGCCTGCTGATCGCCGACGAACCCACCACAGCCCTGGACGTCACCGTTCAGGCGCAGATCATGCAGCTTCTGCGGAAGCTGCGTGAAGAGGGCCAAATGGCCGTCATCCTCATCACCCACGACCTTGCGGTGGTGGCTGAGGAAGCAGACACCGTGGCCGTGATGTACGCCGGCAATGTGGTGGAAAGCGGACCTGTCTCCGAAGTCTTCGCCGACCCGCGCCATCCCTACACCAAGGGATTGCTGGAATCCGTCCCGGTCCACCTGGAACGCGGCGCCCAGCTCAAGTCCATTGCGGGGAGCCCCCCTGAACTTCACGACATTCCTTCCGGCTGCGTCTACCAGTCCCGCTGCCCGCTGGTGCAGGACATCTGCCGGGCCGAGCGGCCGGCGCTCCGGCCGGTGTCCGGTCCCGGCACCCCGGTGAACGATTCGTCCGGCAACGAAACCCGGCCGGCCCGTACCGCCGCGTGCCACTTCAGCGAGGAGATCAACAATGCCTGAACCGCTCCTGACAATCGACGGGTTGACGAAAACATTCCACGTGGCCAAAAGCGCCAGCGGCAACACCCGGCTCAAGGCCTTGGACGGCATCAGCCTGACCCTGGGCCGAGGGGAAACCCTCGGGCTCGTGGGTGAATCCGGCTGCGGGAAGTCCACCCTGGCCCGGACGCTGATGATGCTGGAGACACCCGATGCCGGCACCGTCACCTTTGAGGGAACCAACCCGTTTGGGCTCCGCGGCAAGGAACTGCTGAGCTGGCGCCGGCGGGTCCAGATGGTCTTCCAGGATCCCTTTGCGTCACTGAACGTGCGGATGAACGCGGGCGACATCATCGCTGAGCCCTGGGCCACTCACCGCAGCCTCTACCGGACGTCCCGGGAACGCGAAGCCAGGGTCCGGGAACTGCTGCACATGGTGGGGCTGCGGCCGTCGGACGCCCGCAAATCGCCGCAGGAGTTCTCCGGTGGCCAGCGCCAGCGCATCGGCATTGCGCGTGCGCTGGCCTTGAACCCGGATGTGATCATCCTTGATGAGCCGGTCTCGGCCCTGGACCTCTCGGTCCAGGCGCAGGTCCTGAACCTCCTCAACGAGCTCCAGCAGAACCTCGGCGTCTCCTATGTCTTTATCTCGCACGACCTGACAGTTGTCCGGCACGTGGCGGACCGCGTGGCAGTCATGTACCTCGGCCGGATTATCGAGACAGGCGCCACGGAGGAAGTCTTTGACCACCCGCGGCACCCCTACACGGCGGCCCTGATGTCCGCGTCCCCGCGGCTGGACGTCAGCGGAACCAGGCGGGACCGGATAGTCCTTCAAGGCGAGCTGCCTTCCCCCCTTGATCCGCCGTCGGGCTGCCGCTTCCGGACCCGGTGCTGGAAGGCCCAGGATATTTGCGCGGAAGTCCCGCCCGAGCCGCAGTTCCTGGCTGCACCGGACGGCACTCAGCACCTCGCCGAGTGCCACTTTCCGCTTGATTCCATCAAGGGCCTCACTGGCGCCATTGCCTCCGCCCAGTGAGCGCGGCCGAGTACGCCATTATCGCCGGCGTGATCTTCCTGGCGGCGTGCCTGCAGGCATCCAGTGGGTTCGGTATGGGCATGTTGGCAGCGCCCGTGATCGCCATGGTCGATCCGGCGCTGCTCCCGGCGACATTGATCCTCCTCGCCCTGCTCGTGACCGTCCTGGTGACAGTGCGGGAACGGCAGAGCCTGGATTTGCGGGGCACGGGCTGGGCCCTGGTGGGCCGGGTGCCCGGAAGCCTGTTGGGCGCATGGCTGGTGGCGGCTCTGAGCAAGGAGGGCATGGCCTGGGTGGTTGTGGCGGTAGTGCTGACCGGCCTGGTGCTGGCGGTGAGGGGCTGGGCACCCCGCCCCGTGAAGGTCAACCTGATCGCCGCGGGTGCGGCCTCCGGCATTATGGGCACGGCCACGTCCATCGGCGGACCACCCATGGCACTGATCTGGCAGGGGCACAAGGGCCCCCGGCTGCGCGGCACCATGAGCGCCTTCTTTATGGTGGGGTCATCGATTTCGATGGTGATGCTGTGGATCACCGGAGCCGTCACGGCAGGCATGCTGACCCTGGCGCTGTGGATGGTCCCAGCGGCAGTAGGCGGCTATGCCGCGTCCCTCTTTGTTAACCGCTTCCTCAACCCCGCGCGCCTCAAGGCCCTGGCGCTGGGGGCATCGGCGCTGGGAAGCGTGCTGCTGGTCGTGCAGTTGGTCCTGCCGTCTCTGTGGCCGTGACCCTGTGGCCGTGACCCGGTAAGGGCGTCAGGCGGCGGGAACCGGCCGCGGCACCAGATTCATGAGTTCCGCCCCGCGGGCAAGCAGCTCGATGTTGGCGGCAATGTCCCGGGCGCGCCGTTCAAAAGTGATGCGCGCATGACCGGAATGGTGCGGCGTCAGCACCGTGTTCCCCAGTGACGCGAAGGGAAATTCCGCAGGGGGGACGACGCCCTCCGCAGGAGACCCCCACCAGACGTCCAGACCGGCGCCGCCAATGCGCCCTTCTGCCAAGGCTGAGTACAGCGCGGCCTGGTCGACAACGGGCCCGCGGGCCACATTAATCAGGAATGCAGACGGTTTCATGGCGGCCAGTTCAGCGGTCCCGATCATCCCCCTAGTGCCGGAATCCAGCGGTACGGTGACAACCACGACGTCGGACGAAGCCAGCAGCGTGTGTAACTCGCCGTTTCCGCCCACCCGGTCCAGGTGGACTCCCTCCGGAAGCGGGGCCGAAGGGTTGCGACGGACAGCGCGGACCTTCATGCCCATCGCGCCGGCCACCCGCGCCACTTCGGCGCCGATGGAACCCAGGCCCACCAGCCCCAGGGTCAGGTCGGCGAGAACCGGATGGAACGGCACATCACCGTCCGTGGCGATGGTCCGCCACTGCCCTTGACGGAGCGCCCGGTCCGCTGCCGCCACGTTGCGGGACAGCATCAGGGTAAGCATCAGGACGTGCTCGGCGATGGGCCGCGCATGGTGGAAGGTATTCGCCACCAGGGCCGACGGCGCCAGGTGCGGGAAGGAAATTCGGTCGTAGCCGGCGCCGGTAACGTGCACCAGCCGCGCCCGGGAAGCCGCCTCCGCCTCGGCGGGACTGAGGGAGGAACAAACCACGACGTCGGCGCCCGCCAGGGCGTTGAGCCGGAGTTCCGGACTCCACGCCGCAGCCATGTCCCAGCGGTGGGTGCCGCCGCCGGTCCTTAACTTCTCCTCGAACCGGCTGATGATGGGATCCGTGACGACGATCCGCAGGGACTCCGCGCGGTCCCCGGGAACCGGCCCGGCCGTTACCACCGGGGGCTCTGAAGCTCGTAGCCAGGGTGGAGCCGCTGCATATAACCCGTGTCGTCGCGGCTCGTGAGTCCCGAGTCAACATACTGGCGGTGCAGGCGTCCAAGCGCGTCACGGTCCACCTCAATGCCCAGCCCGGGGCCCGTCGGCACTTTGACGGCACCGTCCGAGAACGTGAACACGCCATCGGCAATGACGTCCTCGGCCGGGTCCTTCCACGGCCAGTGCGTGTCGCAGGCGTAGTCCAGGTTGGGGGTGGCCGCCGCCAGGTGGACCATCGCGGCGAGGCTGATGCCCAGGTGGGAGTTGGAGTGCATGGACAGCCCCAGACCAAAGGTTTCCGTAATGCCGGCCAGGAACTGGGTCCGGCGGAGTCCGCCCCAGAAGTGGTGGTCCGAGAGGATGACGTCTACCGCACCTGCGGCCACGGCAGGGGCCACGTCGGCGAAGCTGACCACGCACATGTTGGTGGCCAGCGGCATGCCCACCTCACGTCTGACGGCCGCCATGCCCTCGACGCCGGGCGTGGGGTCCTCGAGGTACTCCAGAACGCCGTGCAGCTCCTTCCCCACGCGGATGGAGGTCTCCACCGTCCAAGCGCCGTTGGGGTCGATGCGGAGCGGCAGGTGGGGGAACTCCGCCCGGAGGGCCAAGACGGCTGCGATCTCCTCTTCCGGCGGGAAAACACCGGCCTTCAGCTTGAGCGCGGTGAAACCGTACCGGTCCACCATTGTTCGGGCCTGCCTCACAATCCCTGCCGGATTGAGGGCTTCGCCCCAGCTGTCGGGCTCCTGACCGGGGTGGCCCGCCCACTTATAGAAGAGGTAGCCGCTGAACTGCACGGACTCCCGGACGGCGCCGCCAAGGAGGTCGCTGACCGGCCGGCCCACGAGCTTGCCCTGGATGTCCAGGGCGGCGACGTCGAACGCTGACAGCACGCGGTCCGAAGTGCTCGAACCGGTCACCATGCCGCTCATGCCGTGGCCGCCCTGGATCGTGTCCTGCCGCAGAGCCTGGGTGATGCGGCTCCGCAGCTGGTTGATGTTGAAAACGTCGGTCCCCGGCAGGGCCGCCGCGGCGAGCTGGAGGCGGGCGAGGTGGCCGGCATCGCCGTACGTCTCGCCGAAACCCGATATGCCGGCATCGGTGTGGACTTCCACGATGGCACGGAGCGCGAAGGGTTCGTGGACGCCCACGGTGTTGAGGAGCGGCGGGTCCTTGAAGGCCACCGGCGTGATGGTGACGTCCGTGATCCTGGCCTGGTTGACGTGCTGGGCGGGATCGTGTGCCTGGTTCACTGCGCTGTGCTCCTTGCTCGGCTGAGCGGGGTTGACTAACCCGCCCTGTTGACCGACCATAAGGGAACTCATCGATCCACGTCCAAGCCAATTTATGCACCCGCCAATTCAGTAAGGGTATGAATGTTTTCGCTACCCCAGTTAGAAGCGTTCGTGGCCGTAGCTGAAGAGCTGCACTTCGGCGCCGCGGCCGAGCGGCTCAACATGACCCAGCCGCCGCTGAGCCGGCAGATCCAGATGCTCGAAAAAAAGCTCGGCACACCGCTTTTCGCCCGTACCAGCCGGAAGGTGGAGCTGACCGCCGCAGGTGCCACGCTGCTGCCGAGGGCCCGCCAGATCCTGGACATGTGCATCAAAACGGACCTGGATGTCCGGCGGGTCTCATCGGGTCTGGCAGGCGTCATTACGGTGGGTTACACGGCCATCGCCGGTCAAAGCGCGCTGCCCCTGATGCTCCGCCGTGCGGCGGAAGCGATGCCAGGGGTGTCCTTTGTCCTCCGGGAGCTCGTTTCAACCGACCAGATGGACGGCCTCGTAAAAGGAAGCGTGGACATCGGCCTGCTGCGCCCCATCGTTGCCAGGCCCGGGGTGGTGTCCCGGCCGCTGATGAAGGACCGTTTGGTGGTGGCGCTGCCCGAGGGCAGCTCGCTGCTGGGCAACATGGCGGCGCCGCACGGGGAGCCGTTGCCCCTTGGATCCCTGGACCGGCGGCCCCTGCTGATGTACTCCACCAAGGAGGCCCGCTACTTCCACGACCTGGTGCTCCGGCTGTTCGCCAGCGCCGGGGCCCACGCAAACATCACGCAATACGCCAGTCAGGTCCCGGCGCTCCTGGCCTTCGTCCAGGCCGGCCTGGGTGTGACCCTGGTTCCCGCCTCGGCCATGGGGTTCGCTCCGCCGGGCGTGGAATTCCACGAGATCGACGGCCGCCACGGCATTCAGGAACTCAACCGCGTGGACCTGGAGCTGGCCTGGAACGAGGAAACGGCGAACCCCGCGGTGCTCAGGCTCCTTGACCTGGTCCCTTCCGCGATGGAAGAGCTCAGCCCGGCCTGAGCAGGCCTGAGGCTGCGGGCCGGGGGACTCGCACCGAGGACTTCTTCCAGAATTAAGACACACAAGTTTGACGTTAAGGCTGACCTAAGTAAGGGTTGGCTAAGTCCAAGCACTCTAACGTCAAGCAAAGGATTCTCTGTGGCGCCCGTAACCCCCGTGGATGTTCACCCCGTGCCGCCCGGCCCCGAGGCCGGTCCGGGTTCCCCCGGCCTGCTGCTGCACGATGCCACCGCGCACCTCTTCAACGCCCGGAATGCGACCGGCTACATGTCACAGGTGCTCAGGGGCGTAGTGGCGGTCGCCGATAAGGTTTCCTCGTGCACGAAGCCCTTCACCGGCGCCACCCCGGGCGAACTCAAGGCCAGGGTCGACGGCGTGGACCTTGGGACCCCGCTGCGGGACACCGCCGCCGCCCTCGAGGAGTTGGAGGGGGTTTACCTCCGCGACGCTGTCTATTTCCACGACGCCAAGTACGCGGCGCATTTGAACTGCCCCGTGGTGATCCCGGCCCTCGTTGCCGAGGCCATCCTCTCCGCCGTGAACTCCTCCCTGGACACCTGGGACCAGAGTGCGGGCGCCACGATGATCGAACGGAAGCTCATCTCCTGGGCGGCCGGGCAGCTCCAGCTGGGCGACTCCGCCGACGGTGTCTTCACCTCGGGCGGGAGCCAGTCCAACTTCCAGGCCCTGCTGCTAGCCCGGAACCAGGCGGTGGAGTGGCTGAAGCTGGACCCGGAACACGACAGGCTCCGGCTGCCGTCCCTCCTGGAGAAGCTGCGGATCTTCACCTCCGCGGACAGCCACTTCAGCATCCGCAAGTCCGCGTCCATGCTGGGACTGGGCTACGACGCCGTCGTGTCCGTTCCCTGCGGAGCTGACCACCGGATGGATCCGGCGGCGCTGGCCGGCGCGATGACCCGCTCCCGGGCCGAAGGCCTGGTGCCCATGGCGGTGGTCGCGACTGCCGGAACCACTGATTTCGGGGCCATTGACCCCCTGGACGAGCTGGCCGCAGCTGCCGGCGAGCACGGGGCCTGGTTCCACGTTGACGCGGCGTACGGCGGCGGGCTGATGGTGTCCGGACGGCACCGGTCCCTGCTCGACGGTATCCACCGGGCAGACTCGGTCACCGTGGACTTCCACAAGACCTTCTTCCAGCCGGTCAGCTCCAGCGCGCTGCTGGTCCGCGACGCGGCCACGCTCCGGCACGTGACCTATCACGCCGACTACCTGAACCCGGCCTCCGCCGTCGACCGGCCCAACCAGGTGGACAAGAGCATTCAGACCACCCGTCGGTTTGACGCCCTGAAGCTGTGGCTGACGCTGCGAATCATGGGCGCGGACGCGCTCGGGGCGCTCTTCGACGCGGCCATCGATCTGGCGGCGAGGGTGGGCGAGGACCTGGCCTCGGATCCCGACTTCGAGCTGGCCGCCGCGCCGCAGCTGAGCACACTGGTGTTCCGGTACCGTCCGCTCCAGGCCGACGGCAACCGGCTGTCCGAGGACGCAGCCGACACGCTCAATCAGAACATCCGCTCCGCCGTCTTCGCGTCCGGCGAGGCGGTGGTGGCCGGGACCACGGTGGCGGGCCGGCACTACCTGAAGTTCACCCTGCTGAATGCCGAGGCCAGCGTGGGGGACATCCGCAGCATCATCGACCTGCTCCGGAGCACCGGGGCGTCCCAGCTCGCGGGGGTCTCCGCATGAGCGCCGGCACCACAAGCCCGTCACCGCGGATCCACGACTTCGCCGCCATCGGCGTCGGCCCGTTCAACCTCGGACTGGCGGCCCTGAGCGAACCCGTCGACGGGCTGGACGGCGTCTTCCTCGAACGCCGGGAATCCTTCGACTGGCACCCCGGCATGATGCTGGAACCGGCCCACCTCCAGGTCCCCTTTATGGCCGACCTCGTGACCCTGGCCGATCCGACGTCGCCGTACTCCTTCCTGAACTTCCTGAAGCAGACCGGACGGCTATACCGCTTCTACATCCGGGAAAACTTCTACCCCCTGCGCGCCGAGTACAACCAGTACTGCCAGTGGGTGGCGGGCCAGCTCGAATCCGTCCGGTTCGGCACGGACGTGCGCGGGATAACGTACGACGGCGGGGTGTACCGGCTTGCGGTGGACGGCCCCGCCGGCCCCGGGGTGCTGCACGCACGGCGGCTGGTGCTCGGCACCGGCACGGCGCCTCATGTTCCCGCCGCCTGTGACGGCATCCTGGGCGCCGGCGGGCTGGTCCTCCACAACGCCGATTACCTGTCCAGGAAAAGCGAGCTCCAGCAGCAGCGCAGCATCACCATTGTGGGCAGCGGCCAAAGCGCCGCGGAAATCTACTACGAGCTGCTGCAGGAGATCGACGTCCACGGCTACCAGCTGAACTGGGTCACCCGCTCCGGCCGGTTCTTCCCGCTCGAATACACCAAGCTGACGCTGGAAATGACGTCCCCGGAGTACGTGGACTACTTCCACGGCCTCCCGCAGGACCAGCGCGACGGCCTCATCAAGAGCCAGAAGAACCTGTACAAGGGCATCAACTCCGAGCTGATCGACGCGATCTACGACCTCCTGTACACCAAGAGCCTCTCCGGGATCGTGGACACCCGGCTCCTGCCGCACTCGGCGCTCACCGGTGCGGTGTGGGACCCGGCGTCCGGGTCGCACACCCTGCAGCTCCGGCACGAGGAGCAGGGGGCCGACTACTCGCTGGACACGGAAGCCGTGGTGCTTGCCACCGGCTACGGGTACGTCGAGCCGGGATTCCTCGCCGGAGTGCAGGACCGCATCGCCCGGGACAGCCGCGGCAGGTTCGCTGTGGAGCGCAACTACAGCACCGGCGTCGAACCCGGCGAGATCTTCGTCCAGAACGCCGAACTTCACACCCACGGTTTCGTCACGCCGGACCTGGGCATGGCCGCGTACCGCAACTCCTGCATCCTGCGCGAGATCACCGGCCGCGAGGTCTATCCCGTGGAACGCAGCATCGCGTTCCAGCAGTTCGGGACGCAGGAACGCGCCGGTGTCCCGGACGTCCGCCGGGCTGCTGCCCCGGAGCCGGCGGTCCGCGCATGAGTTTCACCTTCCGCTGCCTTGATCCGGAAGCCGACGCACCGCTCCTGCACGGCTGGGTCACCCAGCCCTACGCCTCGTTCTGGGGGATGCAGAACGCCAGCGTGGAGGACGTTGTGGAGGAGTACTCGAAAATCCAGTCCAGCGGGCATCACCACGCGCTGCTGGGGCTCGACGACGGCGTCCCCGCCTTCCTGATGGAGGAGTACCTTCCGTCGTTGTCGCCGCTCGCCGTTTTGTACTCGGTCCAACCCGGGGACCTCGGGATGCACCTCCTGGTGGCGCCGCCGGCCGGCCCGCCAAGGCCCGGCTTTACCGCCGCCGTCATGGAAGCCGTTCTGGAACGGCTCTTCGCCGCCGTGGACGTGGAGCGCGTTGTGGTGGAACCCGACGCCCGCAACACGAAAATCCAGGTCCTCAACGCACGGCTCGGCTTTGAGCCGGCCGGGCTCGTGCAGCTGCCGGACAAGCAGGCGCTGCTCAGTTTCTGTACCCGGGAAGCCTTCCACGCCGCCCGCCTTGACCTTCATTCGTCCCCGACCCGCCAGGGAGCACCGCTATGACCATCGCTGACCTCGAATCCGTCCTGACCGCCGGCACCGCCACCGCCCACCTGACCCCGGACCGCTGGGCCGCCGCCAACCGGCACGTCATCCGCAAGGCGCTCGCCGAGTTCTCGCACGAACGGATCCTCACGCCGGAACTGCTTACCCCGGAAGTCCCCGGGGCTGAACCCGCCCACTACCGCGTCACCAGCGACGACGGTTCCGCGGAGTACCGGTTCGCGGCCCGGCGGCTGGAGCTGGACCACTGGTCCATCGCGGACATGTCCATCCGCCGCGTCCCAGCGCGGGCATATCCCGACATGCCCACGCCAGGGGCTGCAGAAGGGGCATGTCCCGCGGGGCAGGGGACGGTGCTTGATGCCCTGCGCTTCATCACCGAGTTCCGGGACACCCTGGGAATCCGCGAGGAGATGCTCCCGGTCTACCTCGAGGAGATCAGCAGCACACTCTCCAGCCACGCGTACAAGCAGTGGCGGGGCCAGCCCTCGGCCGCGGAACTGGCAGCGGGCGTGACCGGCGGGGCCGACGCCGCCATCGATTTCCAGACCATAGAACGGAGCATGACCGAGGGCCATCCCAGTTTCGTGGCCAACAACGGCCGGCTGGGCTTCGGGATCGCGGACTACCGCGCGTTCGCCCCGGAGGCGGGCGCCCCGGTGCAGCTGGAGTGGATCGCGGTGCACCGGACCAAGGCTGTCTTCACCTCCGCCGAGGGCCTGAGTTACCGGAACCACCTCGACGCCGAACTGGGGACCTCCGCCGTCGGGTACTTTAACGCCGAGCTCGGCGCCCTGGGCCTGGACCCGGCGGACTACTTCCTGATGCCGGTCCACCCGTGGCAATGGGACAACAAGCTCTCCGTGACGTTCGCCGCGGAACTGGCGCACCAGCACGTCGTGCATCTCGGGATCGGGGCGGACAGCTACCAGGCCCAGCAGTCCATCCGGACGTTCTTCAACACGGTCTCGCCGGAGAAGTGCTACGTCAAGACGGCCATGTCCGTCCTGAACATGGGCTTCATGCGCGGATTGTCGCCGCAGTACATGAAAGCCACCCCCGCCACTAACGACTGGCTCCAGGAACTGATCGCCAGGGACGCCACCCTGCAGGGCCGCGGACTGAAACTCATCCGCGAGGTCGCCGCCATTGGCTACCACAACGGCTACTACGAGGCCGCAGCGCCGAAGGAGTCGCCGTACCGGAAGATGCTGTCAGCGCTGTGGCGGGAAAGCCCGCTGCCGCTGCTGGCTGACGGGCAGCAGCTGGCCACCATGGCGTCCCTGCTGCACGTCGACGCCGCGGGAAAACCGATGGTGTCCGCGCTGATCGAGCGTTCCGGACTGGAGCCTGCGGAGTGGCTGCGCCGGTACTTCGAGGCCTACCTTGTCCCTCTGGTCCACTGTCTCTATGCCTACGAGCTGGCCTTTATGCCGCACGGCGAGAACGTCATTCTGATCCTGGAGAATGGCGTCCCGGTCAGTGCCGTGATGAAGGACATTGCCGAGGAGATCATCGTCATGGGTGACCGCCTGGAGCTGCCCGAGGAGGTGGCCAGGATCAAGGCCGAGATCCCCGACGAGGAGAAAGTCCTGGCCATCTTCACCGACGTCTTCGACTGCATCTTTCGGTTCCTCAGTGCGCTGCTGGAGGAAGACGGCCAGATCAGCGGCGAGGAATTCTGGCGGACCGCCGCGGACGTCCTCCGGACCTACCAGGGCGAGCACCCCGGGCTCGCGGACCAGTTTGCCCGGCATGACCTGTTTGCCGAGGACTTCCCGCGGTCCTGTCTGAACCGGCTGCAGCTGCGCAACAACCAGCAGATGCTGGACTTGACCGACCCGTCCGGCGGGCTGCAGATGGCCGGCCGGCTGCAGAACCCCCTGGCACGGTTCGCCTGACCCGGAGGCGCCCGGGCGGCGCGGGAGCCGGAACGCCGCGGCGATGCTTCGGTACGCTCAACTCCAAGACCGCATGTCCCCGACCCAGGAGAACCTCGCCATGGCTGCCGAAAGTCCGACCATCCTTGCGACCTCCGGGGGCTACAAGCCGGGGGCGCGGACACGCCTGGAGTTCAACAAGCTGGTCCATCACGCCGTGGACTTGTCCGGGGTCACCGGGCGGGCGCCCCGGGTCGCCCAGGTCGGCACCGCCAGCGGCGACCAGCGGTGGTTCAACAACGAGGTCAGCGAAGCGGGGAACGCTGCCGGCTTCCAGCTCACGCATCTGAACCTGTTCACCATGCCCAACGTGGCCAACGTGGAGGAATACCTGCTCGGCCAGGACGTCGTCTGGGTGAACGGCGGCTCCGTGGTCAACCTCCTCGCTGTCTGGCGCGCCCATGGGCTGGACTCGATCTTCCGGCGCGTCTGGGAAGCCGGGGTGGTGCTCGCCGGCGTCTCGGCCGGGTCGATCTGCTGGTTCAACGGCGGGACGACGGATTCGTTCGGTCCCGCATTGCGCGCCGTGGGCAACGGACTGGGACTGCTGCCCTACGACAACGGGGTCCACTACGACTCCGAAGCCGCGCGCCGCCCGCTCGTGCACCGCCTGGTGGCGGACGGAACCCTGGGGGAGACCCACTGCACCGACGACGGCGTGGGCCTGCTCTACCGCGGGACCGAACTGGTCGAGGCGGTCACCGAAACGCCCGGCAAAGCCGCCTACCGGGTGCGGCTGGACCACTCCGGGAACTCAACCGCTGACGTGCTCGAAGAACGCCTGGACCCAACCGAACTGTAGGGCCGGCGTTCCCCTACCCCTGCGTCAGCCGGTAGCGCTCGATCTGCTTGAGCCGGCGCAGGAGGCTGTCGCGCCGCGGGTGCGGGACGGCGTCGGCCGGTTCGGCGGTGAGATCGATGTGCTTGGTGCCGTACTGCCAGAGCAGCAGGTCATCGAGGAGCCGGTCCGGGCCCGGGGAGTAGCGGTGGTCCAGGGCCCTGCGGACCTCGGTGATCCGGTTGGCGCTGAGCAGCCCGGCCAGCTGCATCGTCTGGTTGAGGCCATGGGCGGCCATCAGCTCGGCGGCCCAGCCCCAGTCGTCGTCGACCTTCCGGTCCACGTGCGGCAGCAGCGTGCGCCAGACATCGCGGATCCGGTTCGGGGTGAGCTGCGCGGCGCCTTCGCCGTCCATATCCCAGTAGCTGCGGACCTCCTCGTAGCGTTCGTGCAGGTCAGCGAACGCCCCCTCCACCGTTTCCAGCATGGCCGCCGTGGCGGTGAACTGGCGGTCGAAGTGCGGGGTCCAGGCGCGCGGATCCTCGGCCTTGAAGCGGATGTCGTGCTCGATCTCGCTCCAGGCGTGCGCGAACACGGTGCGGATCTGGCATTCGAAGAAATAGCTGCCGTTCGGCTGGATCTCCGGGTTGAACGCCTGCTGGTACTCCTTGACGGCCTCGTTCTGGATGGTCCGCAGGATCAGGTGGCGGCTGGAATAGCCGTAGGTCCCCGACTCGATGGAGCCGATGTCCTTCTCGCGGTCACCGCGGCAGTCAAAGAGCTGGCGCTGGCGCTTGATCAGATTGGCGACCACCGCATTTTCCGCCGGCAGCTTCGTGATCACCCGGATGCCCACCATGTCATTCAGGGTCCGGAACGGATCAGGGAACTTCAGTACCGGCGGGCCGCCCGGTTCCAGCGGCTCCTCAATGCGGGAGATCTTCTCGCGGAAGGACTCGACCGTCTTGGTGCGACCGGTAACGAACAGCGGCGTCACCTCGGTGCCCTTAAGCATGCTCCGCAGCGTCAGCAGGACCTCGCGGGTGACCAGCTTCAGGGCAGGGCGCACCCGCTCGTAGAGTTCCACGTTCTCCTGCACGGACTCGCGCAGTTTCGGGTCCAGTCGATCCCAGTTGCTCGCCATGCCTCCAGCTTACGGCCGGGGTACGACGCCGGAGGGGGTGACACCCCCGCGCGGACCGGGCCGGCAACCCGGGCCGGTGCCGCCTTACGCCGTGCCGCGCAGCGGTCAAGGTAGGCTCCTCACATGGCTGATGTGCGGCGTCGGGCTTTGATCGCGGCCGCAGCGACGGTGACTCTGGGGGCAGTCACCGCCGCCTGTTCACCGGGCCCCAAGGAGGACACTGTGAAGCGGCATAGGTACAGCTACGGCGACGACCCCAGCCAGTGGGGGAGCTCTTCCTGCCGGAGACCGCCGCCACCAAGGGCGTGGTGGTGGTCATCCACGGCGGCTACTGGCGCTCGCAGTACGGCGCGGAACTCGGCGAACCCCTGGCCAAGGACCTCGCGGCGCACGGCATGGCCGCCTGGAACCTGGAGTACCGCCGGGCCGGCAACGGCGGCGGCTGGCCCCATACCTTCTCCGACGTGCTCGCCGGAATCGACAAGCTCGGCGACATCGCCGCTGAACATGGTCTCGGGCTGGACCGGGTCGTGGCGCTGGGTCACTCCGCGGGCGGGCACCTAGCGGTCTGGGCTGCGGGACGGGACCGCCTCGCCCAGCTCGGTGCCCCGGACGCGGACCGCCAGCTGCTGCGCAGGGACGACGACAGCGCGGTGCACCTGACCGGCGTCGTCAGCCAGTCAGGGGTGCTCAACCTCGCGGAAGCCGAACGCCTGAACCTCAGCAACGGCGCGGTCAGCAACCTGCTGGGCGGCTCCTCCGAGAAATACCCGAAACGGCATAGGTACGCGGATCCGATGAGCGCAGTGCCGCTGAACGTACCCGTCTATGCCGTCCACGGCACGGACGACGACGATGTCCCCGCCAGCCTGTCCGACTCCTACGCGGCGGCGGCCAAGTCCGCCGGCGCCCCGGTCCAGCTCTTGAAAGTCCCGGGCGACCATTTCGCCCTGATCGATCCGAAGGCCGCCGCCTACCGGAAATGCCGCGAACTCGTGCAGCTTCTGCTCGGCTGACTCCCGTCTGTCGCGGCCGCCGCCCGGTGGTAGCGTGGCGCCTATGCAAGTCGAAGTTCCCGCGGTTCCGCGCGCCCTGGCTGCGGGCCTCACCCGGTTCGTCCGCGTGTTCGCGCCGCGCCACCCGGCCCAGGTGATCGTGATGGGCTTCGCCGCTGCCGTCGCCGTCGGGACCGGGCTGCTCTTGCTGCCGGTGGCCAAGGCCGGCGGGGGCGGGGCCAGCCTGCTGGAGGCGCTGTTTACCGCCACCTCCGCCGTCTGCGTCACCGGCCTGATCACCGTGGACACCCCCGTCTTCTGGAGCGGCTTCGGCCAGGTGGTCATCCTGGTCCTCATCCAGATCGGCGGCTTCGGCGTGATGTCCTTCGGCACGCTGCTCGGGGTCCTGACCGCCCGCCGGCTGGGACTGAAAACCCGGATATCCGCCGCCGCCGAGACGAAGAGCACCGGGTTCGGTGACGTCCGCCGCGTGCTGGTCGGCGTGCTGCTCATCAGCGTGATCGTGGAAGCTGTGCTGGCGCTGATCCTGACGGTCCGCTTTATGGCCGGGTACGGCTACTCGCTGGGCGAGGCGGCCTGGCATGGCGTGTTCCACTCAATCTCGTCCTTTAACAACGCCGGCTTCGCCCTGTACTCGGACAACCTGATGGGGTTCGTCGGCGACCCCTGGATCTGCCTGCCGATCGCCGCCGCCGTGATCATCGGCGGACTCGGATTCCCGGTCCTCTTCGAACTGGGCCGGCAGTACCGGCGTCCGATCCACTGGAGCATGAACACCAAACTCGTCCTTGTCGGCTCGGGCATTCTCCTGGCCGGCGGGACCGTCTTCCTCACCGCCGTCGAGTGGGCCAACCCGGCAACCCTGGGCGGCCTCCATCCGGCCGAGCGCCTGCTGGCCGGCTTTTTCCAGTCCGTCATTACCCGCACCGCAGGCTTCAACAGCATCGACATCGCCCAGATGAATCCCGTGTCCTGGCTGGGCATGGACATCATGATGTTCATCGGCGGCGGCCCGGCCGGTACGGCCGGCGGCCTGAAAATCACCACGTTCGCCGTGCTGTTCTTCATTCTCAGCACCGAGCTGCAGGGCGGAACGGCCGTAAACATCTTCGGCAAGCGCCTGTCCCGCGCCGTGCACCGCCAGGCCATTACCGTGGTGCTGCTGGCGATCGCCCTCGTCGCCGGCTCCACGATGTTCCTGATGCTGATCACCGACTTCGGGCAGGAACGGATCCTGTTCGAGGTCATCTCGGCCTTCGCCACGGTCGGGCTGTCCGCCGGTATCACCGCCGGCATGCCGCCCGCCGGTCAGCTCGTGCTGATCCTGCTCATGTTCGTCGGGAGGCTGGGTCCGGTCACGCTGGGCGCAGCGCTGGCGCTGCGCGAACGACCCCTGCTCTACGAGTACCCCAAGGAAAGGCCCCTCATTGGCTAGGAATATCTTCTCGTCCCACTCCGCTGCCGCCAGTGACAAGGCGTCCTCCGTGGTGGTCATCGGCCTGGGCCGCTTCGGCGGCTCGCTGGCCCTGGAACTGGAGGCGCAGGGTACCGAGGTGCTCGGCATCGACGCTAACGACGAAATCGTCCAGTCCTACAACGGGCGCCTCACCCACGTGGTCAGGGCCGACTCCACCAAAGAAGAGGCGTTGCGCCAGCTCTCGGTCCACGAATTTGACCGGGCAGTGGTCGGCATCGGCTCGGACATCGAAGCCAGCATCCTGACCACCTCCCGGATCCTAAAATTCCAGCGCCCCCAGATCTGGGCGAAGGCCATCAGCGAACCGCACGCCGAGATCCTGGGCCAGCTCGGCGTCGAGCACGTCATCCGGCCGGAACACGACATGGGCAAGCGCGTCGCGCACCTGGTCCTGGGCTCGATTCTTGACTATGTGGAATTCGAGGACGACTTCGTCATGATCCGCACCGGCCCGCCCTCCGCCGTCCGCGACCGGCCCCTGGGCGTGCTCGGGCTCCGGGACAAGTTCGGCGTCACCATCGTGGCCGTCAAACGTCCCGGCGGCACCTGGGGCCACACGACCGCGCAAACGGTGCTCTACGACGACGACCAGATCATTGTCCAGGGCAGCAAGGCCAAGGCCGAACGGTTCAGTACCATGCAGTGACCCTCTAGACTGGGTTGCAGGTGCGCCGGGAAGTCTGGTCGGCATAGTTCTGTCGACCCAACTTTTAGGACTCCCACATGAGCCCCACGCCCCCTCCCACCCGGCCGCGGTTGACCATCTTCGGCCGTGGCAGCTACGCCGAATCCCTCCGGATTGGCGAGATCCTCCGCAAGGAAACCGTCGGCGGCGCCCTCCTGGTGGCCGCAGCCGTGATCGCCCTGATCTGGGCCAACTCGCCGGTTTCCGAGAGTTACTTCGCGCTGCGGGACTTCAAGTTCGGCTACGAACCGTGGCACCTGGAACTGAGCCTGGGTGCCTGGGCGGCAGACGGGCTGTTGGCGATCTTCTTCTTCCTGGTCGGTCTCGAACTCAAACGCGAGTTCATCGCCGGGGACCTGCGTCAGCTGGACAAATCGATCGTTCCGGTCGCCGCAGCCGTTGGTGGCGTCGCCATCCCGGCCGTGATCTACGCGGCCGTCAACCTCGCCAGCCCGGAAACCCTGCGCGGCTGGGCCATTCCCACGGCCACCGACATCGCCTTCGCCGTCGCCGTGCTGGCCATCATCGGCTCGCACCTGCCCAGCGCCCTGCGGATTTTCCTGCTGACCCTGGCCGTTGTGGATGACCTGATCGCCATCACCATCATCGCCGTCTTCTACAGCAGTGACCTCCAGCCGGTGCCACTGCTGCTGGCACTGATTCCCCTGGGCCTTTACACCTACCTGGCGCACAGGTACCGGCGCTTCTTCAAGATCCAGGCCTCGGCCGCGTGGCTGATCCTGCTGCCGCTGGGTGTCCTCACGTGGGCCCTTGTCCATGCCTCGGGGATCCACGCCACCGTGGCCGGCGTGCTGCTCGGCTTCGCCATCCCGGTCAAGCGCTCCCAGGCCAGTGGCGGACCGACAGCCGGTCCCGGCCTCGCGGAGGTCTTCGAACACCGGTTCCGCCCGATCTCGGCCGGCGTCGCCGTCCCGATCTTCGCGTTCTTCTCCGCGGGTGTGGCCGTGGGCGGCTGGGAGGGACTCGGATCGGCGCTGACCGACCCGGTGGCTGTCGGCATCATCATGGCGCTGGTCCTCGGCAAACCGATCGGCATCATGGGCACCACCTGGCTGCTCACGAAGGTGACGAAGGCCCGGCTGGACACCAGTTTCAAGTGGATCGACGTCTTCGGCGTTTCCCTGCTGGCCGGCATTGGATTCACCGTCTCGCTCCTGGTCGCCGAGCTGAGCTTCGGCCACGGCAGCCTCCACGATGACCACGCCAAGGTGGGCATTCTCGCGGCGTCCGTGTTGGCAGCCCTGCTGGCAACGGTGGTGCTGCGGACCCGGAACCGGCAGTACCGCCAGGCCGAAGAGGCGGAGAAGGTCGATGCGGACAGGGACGGGATTCCCGATGTCTACCAGCAGGACGATCCTGCCTAGTAGAGCCGCTTCGACCCGCCGCGGATCCGGGCTTGCGGTCATACCCCAGGGGGTTTGATGATGGAGTGTGCGCAGCCGGCGGCCTCGCGGCCGGTCGTGTCGTTCCAGACCAGCCAGGAGTGAATCATGGACGTCATTGTCATTGAGACCACCCAACTCGGGGACCGGAGCTACCTCGTCCATGACGGCTCGGTGGCCCTGGTCATAGACCCGCAGCGGGACACGGACCGCGTCGATGCGGCCGCCCGCGACGCCGGCGTCACCATCACCCACGTTGCCGAGACGCACATCCACAACGATTACCTCACCGGCGGCCTGGAACTGGCACGCGCGCACGGCGCGAGCTACCTGGTGAACGCCGCTGACGCGGTGGACTTCGAGCGGCAGCCGATCACGGACGGGCAGACCGTGCGGGTCGGTACGCTGACGGTCAAGGCCGTCGCCACCCCGGGCCACACCCACACCCACCTGTCCTTCATCGTGCACGACGGCGGGCAGCAGGCCGTTTTCTCCGGCGGAAGCCTGCTCTACGGCTCGGTCGGCCGCACGGACCTTGTCGGCGCGCAAGACACCCTTGGCCTGACGCATGACCAGTACAGCTCGGTGCACCGGCTGGTTGACGAGGCCGCGCCCGAAGCCGCCCTGTTCCCGACCCACGGGTTCGGTTCCTTTTGCTCCTCCGGCCCGGCCAGCGGCGCCGGATCCTCCACCATCGGCGAACAGCTCACCAGCAACCACGCCCTGACGGACCCGGACGAGGACCACTTCGTCCAGGAACTCATCGCGAACCTCACCGCCTATCCCTCCTACTATGCCCACATGGGGGTCACCAACACCGCCGGCCCCGGCCCGGCGGACCTGACCGTGCCGGAGTCCCTCGATGCCGTCGAGCTGATGCGCCGGCTGGAGGACGGCGAGTGGGTCGTGGACCTGCGCCGCCGCGTGGCCTTCGCCAGCAACCACCTGCGGGGCAGCGTGAGCTTCGAATACGGCACCAGCTTCAGCACGTACCTGGGCTGGATCCTGCCCTGGGGCGCGCAGCTGACCCTCGTGGGATCCCGCGACAACGTGGAGAAGGCGATCCGCGACCTTTCACGGATCGGCATCGACTCCCCGGATGCCGCCCTCGGAACGGACCCGCACACCCTGGCGCCCCGCGCCGCCCTCGCCTCGTACCCTCGCGTGGGCTGGGACGGTGTGCTCGCCGGGAAGGGGCACGGGGACACCGTCGTCGACGTGCGGCGGGCCGACGAATACGCTGTCTCGCGGGTGGCCGGAGCGGTGAACGTCCCGCTGCATGAACTGCTGCGGCGGCTGGATTCCGTGCCCGCCGGGAAGCTGTGGGTACACTGCACATCCGGCTACCGGGCGGGCATCGCGGCGAGCCTGCTGCAGCGCGCCGGCAGGGAGGTGGTCCACATCGACGCGAAGTTCGCCGACGCCGGGAACGTCGGAATTCCGGTGGACACCGCACGGGACCCCTCGGCGTCCCCGGTCTGAACGAAACACCGGCGCACCGAAACACTGGGGCGCCGGCCCGCGTTCTCTGGCAGAGTATGAGCATGCTCACAGTTATTGGCGAGGGCCTGGTTGATGTCGTCCAGCGTTCCTCCGGTATCCAGGCCCATGTCGGCGGCAGTCCCCTGAACGTCGCCGTGGGGCTGGCCCGGCTGGACCATCCGGTGCAGTTCATCGGCCGCTACGGACGCGACGCCTACGGCGAATCGGTGGCCGCCCACCTGAAATCCAGCTCGGTGCTGCTTCCGCTGGCCCCGGACGAGCTCCCCACATCCGTGGCCACCGCCCTGATCGACGACGACGGCGCCGCCAGCTACACCTTCGAGCTCGCCTGGGAACTGCCCGGGCTCGCGGACCGGTTGCCGTTCATGCTGCAGGCAACGACGCTCCTGCACACCGGCTCGATCGCCACCATGCTGGCTCCCGGCGCCGCCGAGGTGCTTGCCGCCGTCGTGCATGCCCATCCCTCGGCGACCATCAGCTTCGACCCCAACTGCCGGCCCAGCATCATCACCGATGTGGACTACGCGCGGCGGCAGGCGGAGAAATTCGTCACCCTGTCGGACGTGGTCAAGGCCTCCGACGAGGATCTCGAATGGCTCTACCCCGGCGAGGATCCGCTGGATTCGGCCCGGCGCTGGCTGAAACTCGGCGACTCGGAGGGCCCGGCGATGGTGGTGGTCACCCGCGGCGCCGACGGGCCCTGGGGCGTGAATGCCGCCGGCGCGGTGCACTTCCCGGCGCCGTCCGTGAAGGTCGCGGACACCGTCGGCGCCGGGGACTCCTTCATGGCCGCGCTGCTCTCCGGGGTGGTGGACCTGGGCCTGGCGGGGGCGCAGAACCGCAAAGACCTGCGGGAGCTCTCGTCCGAAAGCCTCCGTGACCTCCTCGCCCACGCCGCGTGGGCCGCCGCCGTCACCGTGTCCCGGGCCGGCGCCAACCCGCCCACCCGGGCGGAACTGACCGGAATGGAACTGCGCGACCAGGCTCCCCGCCCCACGGCAACCGCGCGCATCGACCCTGAGAGTGCAGAAATCCCCAGCAACTGAAAGGTAGCCATGGCACACCACGATGCCCCGTCCTTCCGCGTCAGCAGTGAGTCATTCCAGGACGGCCAAACCCTGCCGCCGGCCCAGCGCGGAGCCTCAACCGGGGCCGGGGCCATGGACGAGTCCCCGCAGCTGACCTGGAGCGGTGCGCCGGCCGGGACCCGGGGTTACGCCGTCACCGTGTTCGACCCCGACGCCCCCGGCCACGGCGGCTTCTGGCACTGGGCGGTGCTCGACCTCCCCGCGGACGTCACGTCCCTGCCGGCCGGGGCAGGATCGCGTCAGGGCGGACACCTGCCGCCCGGCGCCTTCCAGCTCAAGAACGACGGGGGCGGCGCCGGTTACATGGGGGCTGCCCCGCCCAGGGGCCACGGCCCGCACCGGTACGTCGTCACGGTCCACGCCCTCGGCGTCGCGCACTCCGGGCTCGACGCCGGCGCCCGCCCCGCGAAGCTGGAAGCGAAGCTCGCCCCGCACACCCTGGCCCGGGCAAGCCTGACCGGCATCTACGAACGCCACTAGGCCCGCCCCGCAGCCGCCCGCCCGCCCGCCGCTCGCGAGTCGCAGGTGCCCGCCCGGCCGCCGAATTCGCCGGAGACCTGCCCGCTCGCCGTAACCATCCGGCGACCCGGCACCGGTCCCGCGATTTCGACGTCGGCGCGGCACGTTTCCCACGCATTCGACGCCGGCGCGCGGGTCGGTGCGGGCCGCTGCCACCGACGCCGGCCGCACGGGAAAACCCTCCCGGCACCGCCAACGTAGACTGGCTGTATGCGGCTGGTAGCGAGTGACATTGACGGAACGATCCTCGGCCACGACGGCAAAATCAGTGACCGGACCGTCCGCGCATTCCACGCGTGCCGGGAAGCCGGCATCGAGCTGGTCTTCGTCACGGGCCGCCCGCCACGCTGGCTGCATCCCCTGCAGGACCGGCTGGGCCACGCCGGAACCGTCATTTGCTCCAACGGCGCCGTTGTCTGGGACCTTGAGGCGGACCGCCTTGTTTCCGCCCGGGGCCTGCAGCTCGACGCTGTGTTCGAAGCGCGCCGCATCATCCAGCGGCTGCGCCCCTCCGCACTCTTTGCCGCCGAGACCCTGACCGGATTCCACCTGGAACCGGGGTTCATTGAGAACGGCTCCAGCGAACTGCTGGCCGAGGTCACCCCGGCTCCGCTGCACACCACGCTCAGCGCCTCGGACGCCGTCGTGAAGTTCCTCGCCATTGTCCGGGAGGGCACGGCCGACGAGTTCCTCGCCGAGGTCATGCCCGCCGTCGCGCACCTGGCCGCCGCGACGCATTCGGCGCCGAACATCGCGCTCCTGGAACTGTCCCTGCCCGGGGTCAACAAGGCCGTCACGCTTGCCGAATACGCGGCCGCCCTGGGCATCGACTCGGCCGACGTCGTGGCGTTCGGGGACATGCCCAACGACATCGAGATGCTGCGCTGGGCCGGCGACGGCTACGCGATGGCCAGCGGCCACCCGGAAGCCATCCTCGCCGCCGGGCAGCAGGCACCGCACTTCGACGACGACGGCGTCGCCCAGATCCTCGAGGCCAAGCTCGCAGCCCTGGGCGTCCGACTTCCCTGATCCGGAGTTCGGGATCCGGCGCTGCTGACCGGCACCGTACTCCCAGCTGGCGGTCAACTGGCGTTCACCTTGGCGTCCTACGCTGGAATCTCACGACGGATCAGCTGACTGACGGTGGGAAATCATGGCCAGGTACCGCACAAAGAACATGGACGACACGCCCCTGCGCCCGGCGGCGCCGGACGCGCACTGGAAGAGCCTGCAGCAGGGCGACCGTGTCAGCGTCCGGCTGGCGCCCGGCTACGAAACGGGAGGCCGGGTGGACGCCGTCACGGCGGACCGCACCGCCGTCTGGGTGGACCTCGACGGCGGCCGGGGCCGCACGCTCCTGCACTGCAGCGACGGTGTGGAGATCCTCCCGCCCGCCAACTGATCCACCCCCGCCAACTGACCCCGCCCCTCGCGCAGCACTGCGCACAGCTCCGCCGCGCAGTGCTGCGCCTCTCCGGGCCCTGCTCCGCGGCGCTCCGATAGGCTTCAGGAGTGAGCACCCCGCACCCGTTCTTTGCCTCCGGTGACAGTCCGGAGCGTCCCGTCGCCATGGCGCACCGGGGCTTCTCCCGGGACGGCCTGGAGAACTCCATGGCGGCGTTCCGCGCGGCCGTCGAACTGGGCTTCCGGCACCTGGAGACGGACGTGCACACCACGGCCGACGGCGTCCTGCTGCTCTTTCACGACGAAACCCTGGACCGGATCACGGACGGTCACGGCCGGATCTCGGAACTCCCGGCCGAAGCCGTGGCGCGGGCGAGGATCGGCGGCGCGGAGCCCATCCCGCTTTTTGAGGAACTCGCCACGGCCTTCCCGGACGTCCGGTTCAACCTCGACGTCAAGGACTGGAATTCGGTGGACACCCTGGCCGCGGCGATCGAACAGTTCGGCCTGCATGACCGCGTCCTGATCGCCAGCTTCTCGGACCGCCGGCGCCGGGCCGTGCTGAAGCAGCTGAGCCGGCCCGCCGCGAGCTCGGCCGGCATCGTCTCCAGCGCCCTCTTCGTCCTGCTCGGACCGGTTCTGCCCGCACCCCTGCTGCGCCGCACGGCCGGACGTGCCCTCCGCGGCGTCAACGCCCTGCAGGTTCCGGTCCGCTACGGTGCCGTGACCGTGGTGACCCCCGGCTTTGTCCGGCGCGCCCACCGGCACGGGCTGCAGGTGCATGTCTGGACCGTCAACGATCCCGCGGAGATGCAGCGGCTACTGGACCTCGGCGTGGACGGGATCGTCACTGACCGCGCGGACCTGCTCAAGGCAGTCCTGCAGGAACGCGGCGGCTGGGGCGGCTGAACCGGGACAGGCCTGGTCAGGAACCGAGCTCCATCATCAGCGGCGGCAGTTCCCCCGTGAGTTCGCGGGCGAGGTAGCCGAGACCGCCCAGCCGGCTCGCGAGCCGGTCGCCGGCCGCCGCATGCAGATGCGTGCCCCAGCAGGCGGCCTGCGCGTCCGTGGTTCCCCGCGCCCGCAGCCCGGCAATGGTCCCCGACAGCACGTCGCCGGATCCCGACGTGCCCAGGCCGCTGTGTCCGGTGGTGATCTCCCACAGCGAGGCGTCGCCCCCGCTGCCCTCAGCCCCACCCCCGCCGCCCTCAGCGTCGCCAGTCCCGCCGCCAGCCCCCACCGGCCGCGCGATCACACCCTGGCAGCTCACCACGGCGCCGTACCTCTCCGCGAGCTCGGGCACGTCCCGGGCCAGCTCACCGGCGTCGTGCCCCAGCAGGATGCCCGCCTCGGTGACATTCGGGGTCAGGATCAGCCGGCCCGCCCAGGGGCCCAGCTCCCCGACCAGCTCGGGCAGGCTGCCCAGGGCGAAGGCGTCGAGGATGATGGCCGGCGGATGCTTCCCCGCCGGCACCTTGAGCAGTCCACGGAGCAACGCGGTCGCCTCGTCCTTGTCATCCAGGCCCGGGCCGACCAGGACCGCATCCGCAGCTTCGACCGGTGCTGCGAGGACGGCGGCGGCCGAGGAGCCCTTGACCGTGCCAGACGCGGTTTCGGGCAACCTGAGCACGCCCGCTTCGGGCAGCGCGACCGCCAGGTGCACGGCCACGGACTCCGCCACGGCCAGGGTGAGCCGTCCGGCGCCGGAGCGCAGTGCGGCCACCCCGGCGAGCAGCGCGGCGCCCGGCGTCATCCGCGCCCCGCCGATCACCAGCACCGATCCGCGGTCGTCCTTGCCGGAGCCCCCGCCGGGCAGCGGCCAGTCCCGCAACAAGGTGGGAGTGACGGGCTCAGGACGGACCGGCGCCCGCCCAGTCCCGGGGGCGGCCTTACCGCGGGTGGACATTGGCATCTCCGGCATGTTCGGTCACGGGGACTCCTTCGCTCGTCAGGTGGTCTGCCATGTTGAAGCTCTCCAGCTGCCACGGGCCGGTGCCGCCCGGCCGGACGAAACGGCTCACGGAGGCATTGAGGATGGCGGTCGTGGCGGCGATGTCAAGCAGTTCGCGCTCCGTCAGCCCTTCCAGGATGTAGCGGATCAGCAGGATGACAGCGTCGTGGCAGACCAGCAGCACCCGCTGGCAGGGGTACAGGCGGTCCAGGTCGGCCAGCAGGGAGCGCAACCGGAGGACGACGTCGGCCCACGACTCGCCGCCTGGCGGGCGGTAGTAGAACTTGCCCAGCCACCGCCGCCGCTCGGCTTCCTGGGGGAGCCTGGCCTCCACCCCGGCCGAGGTGAGCATGTCCAGGATTCCGAGCTCCCGGTCACGCAGCCGCTCGTCGAGCAGCACCTGCGTCCTCCAGCCCCCGGTATGGACGGCCAGGTCCGCCGTCTGGCGCGCCCGGAGATACGGGGAGGACCACACGGCCGCACGCCCGTCCTCCGGGAATCCGGCGAGCAGGCCGCCCAGCGCCAGCGCCTGCTCGCGCCCGGTTGCGGACAGCTCGACGTCGGCATCGCGCGCCGGAACCTTGATGACGTGCGCCCCGGACTCGTGCGCCAGCGTCGCGGCGACGTTCCCCTGGCTTTCGCCGTGCCGGACGAGCAGAAGCTCGGCTATCCCCGGCAGGCCGGTCATGCGCTCGCGGGCCTTTCCGTTGCCATTCACTGCTACCTCCTGGATCCGGGCTTGTTCTGTGTGGCTGCCACGTTACTCCCGGCGCCACGGCCTGTCGCGGTTGTCGGGCGCTGCGTCGTGCCCAGGGCCGGGACTGGCAGGATGGGACCATGCGCATTCTGATCGCCCCGGACAAATTCAAGGGCTCCCTTACCGCCGCCGAAGCCGCCTCCGCCATCGCCCAAGGCGCCCTGCGCGTCTATCCCGAGGCCGAAGCCATCCAGTTTCCGGTGGCCGACGGCGGCGAGGGAACCCTTGAGGCGGCCGTCGCCGCCGGATACGAGGAGCGGCTGAACGCCGTCGTGGGTCCGATCCTGGCGCCGGTGGGCGCCGCCTGGGCGATCCGGAAGGACGCCTTCGGCGGGGCCACCGCCGTAATTGAAACCGCGCAGGCCTCCGGGCTGGCGCACATGGAGCCCACGCCGGCCAACGCCCTGCGCGCGCACAGCTACGGCTGCGGCCAGCTGATCGCCGCCGCCCTCGACGCCGGCGCGACGGAGATCGTGCTGGGTCTGGGCGGCTCGGCAATGAGCGACGGCGGCAGCGGCGCCCTGCGCGCGCTGGGCCTCAAGCCGCTCGACTCCGCGGGTAACGTGGTGCCGCTGGGCGGCGGCTCGCTCACCGAGGTGGCACAGCTCGATGTCAGCGGCCTCGACCCGCGGCTGGGCTCGGTCACGTTCCGGATCGCCGTCGACGTGCAGAACCCGCTCATTGGCGGCGACGGCGCAGCTCACGTGTTCGGCCCGCAGAAGGGCGCCGACGAGGACGCCGTGGAACTGCTCGACGCCGGACTCCGCAACTGGGCCTCGGTGCTGCGTCAATCCACCGGCCGGGACGTCAATGTCCCCGGGGCCGGGGCTGCCGGTGGCTTCCCGGCGTCGTTCCTGGCCTTCAGCAACGCGGCGCTGGAAGGCGGCTTCGAGCTGGTGGCCGGACTCACCGGACTCGCCGACAAACTCGCACAGGCGGATCTGGTGATCACCGGTGAGGGCTCGCTGGATTCGCAGTCGCTGACCGGCAAGGCGCCGATTGCTCTCGCCGATGCCGCCCAGAGCCTCGGCATACCCGTGATTGTGGTCGCGGGACGGATCCTGGTCACCCCGGAGGACCTCGCCAAGCACGGTGTGGTCGCCGCGGCGCAGCTGCTGGACCTGGCCGGGAGTCCGGATGACGCCATCGCCAACGCCGCCAAGTACCTCGCCTGGGCCACCAGCCAGGTGCTCGAGGGCGCCTGAACGCCCAGGCGCCAGTCCCTCAGGCGCCCGTCTCATAGTGCGGCTCCGCGACGGGTTTGGATTCGGGGGAGCCCCGCTCGCGCAGGTAGACCGAGGCGCCGACAAGGACGGCGACGGCCAGGAACTCACTTTGCCAGTTCTGGAACGACTCAAACCAGAAGCGGCTCGTTGCCAGGTACGCCAGGACCGTCACGGGCGGCTGCCCGTGGCTCTGCTGCTCGGAACTGTAGTCCTCGCTGCCGCCGACAGCGTGGAGGGCAAAGGAAGCCAGGAACAGCAGCAGGAACATCATCGACAGCGAATGTTCATAGAGCTTGAGGACCCATCCTCCGCGCCGCACAGGCCACGGCGTGGCTGCCTTCAGGGGCGCGTCCCGGGGGTCCTCGTCCTGCGGGGCACCCCGGTCCACCGGCTTCGACTCCGAGGATCCTTTCTGGAAGAGGAACACCGTCAGGATGACGTACATGCCCATCTGCAGGAACTCGGACTCCCAGTTTTCAAAGGTCGCCTCGAGAAACGCCCCGGTGCCGAGGTACTCCAGCACCGTCGCGCCGGACCCGCCGTGGGCCAGCTGATCCTCGCTGTAGTCGGCGGCCCCGCTGACGACCATGCCGCCGAAGAACGCCAGGAACAGGCCGATATTGGCCAGCAGCAGGCCGTGGTCCTTCACCCACCCGCCCACGGTCCGTCCCGGCCGTGCGCTGCGCTGATGGCTTGCGGTGTCGGCCATGTCAGTTCCCTTGTTCGGCCTGCCGGCGGAGCCTGCTCGGCACGTAGACCAGCAGGATCAGCAGCACCGCCAGCAGCACCGCGCCGGCAGTCAGCCCCGCCGCCCGGCCCGCCGTGACGTCGAAGACCAGGGCGGAGGTGCCGACGCTGAGCAGGCCGATGCCGGCCAGGGCCACCTTCGCGATCCTGTCCGCGCTGGACACGAGGGCGGCCCTGAGATGCAGGCGGAACAGGCGGCGGTGCACGCTCACGGGCAGCAGGATCAGGGATGTGGTGAGGGCGGCCAACGCCACGTTGGCCAGGTAGAGGGTGGTCTGGAAATTATCCAGCGTCTCGAACCTCGCCTGGAAAGGCAGGGTCAGCAGGAACCCCGCCAGGATCTGCACGCCGGTCTGCAGCACCCGCAGCTCCTGCAGCAGTTCCATCCAGTTCCGGTCCAGTTTTTGGATTGCGGACTCGTTCCGCGAATCCGCCGCGGCCCGCCTAGGAGAGGACTCTTGTGGATCTGACTCTTGTGGAGCGGACCCGGACTTTGGATCGGACACTCGAACGCCTCCGGGTGAATGAGAATCAGGCTGCGGTGGCAGTCAACACTCAACCTAGGCTTGAGCTTTGCGAAATTCAAGCCGGTACTAAGGTTGCTGATGAATTTCCGGGTAGGGTGGAACTGTTTACTTCGTGGGGACAGCTTCGCCGGTCCGGGTCACCGCCCGCGGCCCGGGGAGCAGCCCTGGAAAACCGACACGTTGGGTAGGTGGACTATGAGTGATTCAAGCAAACAGCAGGACCAGCCGCGCGACCCCCGGGCCGGCTACTACTCCGGATCCTTCCCGGAGCAGGTGCAGGAACAGCCGGGCCTCACCGCGCCCATGGACCCCCAGCCGGACCACGGCGAGGAAAGCTACCAGGGCAGCGGCGCCCTCGAGGGCAAGGCCGCGCTGATCACCGGCGGAGACTCCGGGATCGGCAAGGCGGTGGCCATCGCCTTCGCCCGCGAGGGGGCCGACGTCGCCATCTCCTACCTGCCGGAAGAGGAAGCCGACGCCCAGGACACCGCTGCGTGGATCCGTAAAGCAGGCCGCAAGGCGCTGCTGATCGCCGGCGACGGACGCCATGAGGATTTCGCCACCAGGATCGTGGACGACACCCTCTCCGAGTTCGGCCGCCTGGACGTCGTCGTGCTGAACGCCGCGTACCAGAAGAACCGCGACAGTTTCGAGTCCCTCCCCACCGAGGAGTTCGAGCGCGTCTTCCAGACCAACCTCTACTCGCTGATCTGGACCGCGCGGGCGGCAGTGCCGCATCTGAAAGCAGGCGCGTCGATCATCACGACAGCGTCGATCCAGGCGTTCAACCCCTCGCCCGAGCTCATCGACTACGCCATGACCAAGGCCGCCCAGGTCGCCTTCACCAAGGCCCTGGCCCAGGAGCTCGGCCCGAAGGGGATCCGCGTCAACGCCGTGGCACCGGGCCCCATCTGGACGCCCCTAATCCCCGCGACCGAGTGGCCGGAGAAGCTGCCGTCCTTCGGCCAGGACACCCCGCTGCAGCGGGCGGGTCAGCCGGCGGAACTCGCGCCGGCCTATGTTCTCCTGGCCTCCGACCACGGCTCCTACATATCCGGCGCCGTCCTGCCCGTCACGGGCGGCAAGGGTCTCTGAGAGGCAGCAAGGTCTTTCGGGAGATCCAAGAATCCCCGCAGTTCACGATTCCACACGGAAGGAACAGCATGTCCCAGGAGAACCAGCAGGAGCCGACCGAGGAAGCCGGCGGCTACGGAACCCCCACCGCGGAGCAGGAGCTGCCCGGCGGAGACACGAAGAAGTTTGCCCAGCCCCGCGAAGAAGAAGCTTTCGACGCCGCGGGGCTCAGCCAGGACAGCCCGGACGGGGAAACCTACCCGGCCGGCGCCCCGGACCTGAGCCAGTTCGGCGCCGAAGACCAAGACAGTGCAGGAGAACCCGGAGCAGGACGCTTCGGAGGAACGGAGGAACAAATGAGTTCGGAAAACGCCAGCACAACCCCCGGCTACGATGCCGACGCCTCGGAGAATTCCGAGCCAGCGGTGCCGTCCTCGGAGGCCGAGATGGATGCGTCCAACACCGAAGAGCCCGACGCCGGTCGGCCGTTCTCCTCGGAGCCCGGTCAGGACGCGGCCGGCCTGCCGGACGGATCGGGAACGGACCTGCCGGATGACAAATCCCCCAGGGACCGCGACGACGAGGAAGCCTTCGACGCCGGCTAAAGCCCGCCACCCGGCCAGCGAAGGCCGGGACCCGAACACCCATGTGGTGTTTGGGCCCCGGCCTTTCGGCTTTAAAGCGGCGGTCAGCGGGCGGTTAGCGGCGCTTCTTCGGAGGGCGCTTCGCGGCGGCGGTGGCAGCGGCCGTGACGTCTTCCGTTTCCGGTTCGGCGACAGTGCCGCGGACCTTCGCGATCGCCGTCATGCCGTGGTAGATCACCAGGGCCGCCGCGGAGCCCAGGGCGATGCCGGTGAACACCAGATCGCCGATGGTCCAGGTGTAGTCGGCGATGCCGACGATGAGTGCGACGGCGGCGGTGGTCAGGTTGATCGGGTTGGAGAAGTTGACCTTGTTCTGCACCCAGATCTTGACGCCCAGGACACCGATCATGCCGTAAAGCATGGTCGCGGCGCCGCCCAGCACGCCGGCCGGGACGGTGGCGATGAGTTCGCCGAATTTCGGCGAGAAGCTCAGCACCACGGCGAAGACACCGGCCACCCAGTAGGCCGCCGTCGAATAGACCTTGGTCGCGGCCATCACGCCGATGTTTTCCGCGTAGGTGGTGGTGCCGGAGCCGCCGCCCATGCCCGCGAGCACGGTGGCGGCGCCGTCGGCCATCAGCGCGCGCCCGGAGACGCCGTCGAGGTTCTGGCCGGTCATGGCGGACACCGACTTCACGTGGCCGATGTTCTCCGCCACGAGCACCAGCACCACCGGCACGAACAGGCCAACGACGCCGAGGTGGAATTCGGGAGTCTGGAAGAACGGCAGCCCCACCCAGGCGGCGGCGTCCATCTTGGAGAAGTCCACTTCGCCGCGGATCATCGCCACGAAGTAGCCGACCACGACGCCGACCAGGATGCTCAGCCGGCCCAGGATGCCGCGGAAGAAGACGCTGACCACGATGATCGTGGCCAGGGTGATGAGGGCCGTGATCGGGGCCGCGTCGAAGTTGTTCTTCGCCGCGGGCGCGAGGTTGAGGCCGATCAGCCCGACGATGGCGCCGGTGACGATCGGCGGCATCAGGCGGTTGATCCACCCGGCACCGAATTTCTGCACCACCGCGCCAATGATCGCCAGCCCGACGCCGGCAAGCACCACGCCGCCGAGCGCACCGGCGACGCCGTACTGCTGCTGCGAGGCCATGATCGGCGCGATGAACGCGAAGCTGGACCCGAGGTAGCTCGGCACCTGGCCCTTGGTGATGACCAGGAACAGCAGCGTTCCGATGCCCGAGAAGAAGAGTGTGGTGGCCGGCGGCATGCCGGTGAGGATCGGAACCAGGAAGGTGGCGCCGAACATGGCGACGACGTGCTGCATCCCGACGCCAATGGTCAGCGGCCACGCAAGGCGCTCATGCGGCTTCACGACCTCGCCCGGGCGGATGGACTTGCCGTTGCCGTGGAGCTTCCATTTGGTACCGAGCATGCTCATTGCCGGGGCCTTTCAGAGAATGTGTGGCGGGGCGGGAAGGAATCTTCCGGGGCAACTTTACCGCGCCGGTGTTTCCGGTATGCGTCGCCGGCGGCGCCGCTGTGCCGGACGTCACGGGACGAGACGGGAAGTATGAGGGACAAGGTGAAGTTGCAACTATGGATAGGAACAGTGCCCGCCGCCCCCGGCGGGCACCCCCAGCGAAAGGGACGCTCATGACCATCGCCCATGACGAAGCAGTAATCGACGCCGCCGCAGTGGACGCCATCTTTGCCGAGGCCCGCACCCCCAACACCTTCACCGGCGAGGTTACCGACGGGCAGGCCCGGGCCATCTACGAGCTCACCAAGTTCGGGCCCACCGCGTTCAACTCTCAGCCGCTGCGCGTGACCTACGTCCGGTCCGCGGAGGCCCGCGCCACCCTGGTCGGGACCCTCGCCAACGGCAACCGCGCCAAGACCGCGTCCGCGCCCCTCGTCGCCGTCCTCAGCTACGACACGTCTTGGCAGGACCAGTGGGACGACTTCCTGCCCGGCTACAACGCGCCCAAGGCCATGTACGACGCCGCGCCGGACCTCGCCGCGGCCACCGGCAACAACAACGCCCACCTGCAGGCCGGCTACTTCATCCTCGCCGTCCGGTCCCTGGGCCTGTCCGCCGGACCCATGACGGGCGCGGACTTCACCGCGATCGATGCGGCGTTCTTCCCCGACGGCGGCCAGAAGAGCTTCCTCGTGGTCAACATCGGACAGCCCGCAGCCGACGCCTGGGGTGCGGCGAAGCCGAAGTTCGCGTACGACGACGTCGTCCGCACGGTCTGACCGAGCTGTTGGCGCTCAGGTGCCTGCCGGGCTGAGTTGGCTACGGAGGTGCCCGCGGCGCTGAGTTGGCGCGGAGGTGCCTCCGGCACCATGGGGGACAGGCCGGAGGCACTCGGGACGCTATTCTGCGGTTGAGCGCAAGGCCGCATCCGGGGCCGCTTCCCAGTTTAGTCCGCTTCGGGGCCGATAACACAGAGCCGTTGGGCCCTTTCAGCGGGTCCGTCCGGCCGTCCCGCGTCGCATCCGAGTCCGAGGTCACATTTCCTGGCCGCGGGGTGCAATACTTGGGTCACCTGCGGCGCGGAGTCGGCGCAAATCGGGCAATTGCGAGCGGACCGGGGGGCCACTACATGATGCTTGACATCGCAACCTTGCGTGTCGCCCTGGCGGTGGTCGATCTGACCCTGCTGCTGCTGTTCTACTTCATCACCTTCCGCCGGACGCGGTCGGCCTACAGCGGCTGGTGGTGCCTGGCGCTGCTGCTGTTTCTGTCCGGCAATGCGGCTTACCTGCTGGACGGCACGCCACACCAGGTCTGGACCAACCCGCTCGGGAACGTGCTCCTCGTGGCCGGCGCGGCCAGCATCTGGGCGGGGGCCCGTTCGCTGCGGACCACGGTTCCGAAGATCTGGTATCTCGCCGCCGGGCCTGCCATCACCGCCGTGGCCTCGGTGCTGGACCAGCCGGCCACCAACGTGTGGTCAGGCGGCCCGGCCTATCTGGGATTCATGGCCCTGCTGATCGGCCTGGGCTGCCGGGAACTGTTCCTGCTGGACCGGAACTTTTCGCGCGTGCACCTCACCCTGGCCGTGGGTTCCGGCCTCCTGGCCGCGTTCTATCTGGGCCGCTTTGTCACGTTTCTGCTCGAGGGGCGTGACGGGGCAGTGTTCCTGACCGTCTTTGGATCCGTCCCGATGACGGTCTGTTCGGCCGTGATTATGGTGGTGGCGTCCTTCACCATGGCGGAACTGAGCTACGAGCAACAGACCCAGGACCTCCGCGCCCGCGCCACAGTGGACGGGCTCACCGGACTGTTGAACCGCACGGCGTTCCTGGATCTCGCCGAGAACGAACTGCGCCGCCTCAACCGGGCCAGGACCACGGCGTCGCTGATCCTGGCGGACCTGGACCATTTCAAGGGAATCAACGACGAGTACGGCCACTCGGCCGGCGACGCCGCGCTGCAGGCGTTCGCGGACGCCTGCACGTCCACGGTCCGCTCCTCCGACCTCGTGGGCCGCTACGGCGGCGAGGAATTCATCATCCTCCTGCCCGGCGTGGCGCCCGAAAGGGCCGGGGAAATCGCCTCGGACGTCAGCGCCCGGATGCAGGCCTCGACGTCGCCGGTGATCCCGCGCCTGCCGACTGCCAGCTATGGCATCGCCTGGACCGCGCCAGGCCGCGTGGATCTGAACGCAATGATCGCCTCCGCGGACGCCGCCCTCTACCAAGCCAAGACCCTGGGCCGGGACCGCTCCGTTCTCGCTAGCGGTCTCGAGGAAGAGTCGGCCTGAACCGGCGGCGCTAACGGCCGGCGGCTTGAACAGGACAGTCCGCGGGCTGAACGAGTCAGCCCGCGGGCGGGTGCCTGAAAGAGCCAGCGGGGTGGCTAGGAAATGACCCCGTCCACCAGCGCCTTGGCCTCGGCCTGGACCTGCTTGAGGTGCTCGGCTCCCTTGAAGGACTCGGCGTAGATCTTGTAGACATCCTCGGTGCCGGAGGGGCGGGCCGCGAACCAGGCATTCTCGGTAACGACCTTCAGCCCGCCGATCGCCGCCCCGTTGCCGGGTGCCTCGGTCAGCTTGGCGGTGATGGTTTCACCCGCAAGTTCGGTGGCGGTGACGTCCGACGGCGCGAGCTTCCCCAGCGCCGCCTTCTGTTCGCGCGTGGCCGCGGCGTCGATCCGTGCGTAGACCGGGTCGCCGAACTGGTCGGTGAGGCCCTTGTACAGTTGCGACGGCGACTTGCCCGTGACGGCCGTGATCTCCGAAGCCAGCAGCGCCAGCAGGATGCCGTCCTTGTCCGTGGTCCACACGCTGCCGTCCATCTTGTTGAACGAGGCGCCCGCGGACTCCTCGCCGCCGAACGCCCCCTCGCCGGACAGCAGCCCGGGAACGAACCACTTGAAACCCACCGGCACCTCCACGAGCTTGCGGCCCAGGCTTTCGGCCACACGGTCGATGATCGAGGACGAGACGAGGGTCTTGCCGATCACGGACTGCGGGTTCCACCCGGTGCGGTGCCGGTACAGGTAGTCAATCGCGACGGCGAGGTAGTGGTTCGGGTTCATCAGCCCGCCGTCAGGGGTCACGATGCCGTGCCGGTCGGCGTCGGCATCGTTGCCGGTGGCGACGTCGAACGCCGTTTTGCCGGAACCGGCCTCCGACATCCGGTTGATTAGCGAGGCCATCGCCGACGGCGAGGAGCAGTCCATCCGGATCTTCTCGTCCCAGTCGAGGGTCATGAAGGCCCACTGCGGATCGACCGTGGGGTTGACCACCGTGAGGTTCAGGTGGTGGCGTTCGCCGATCTCGCCCCAGTAGTCCACCGACGCGCCGCCCATCGGGTCGGCGCCGATCCGGACGCCGGCCTCGCGGATGGAATTGAGGTCCAGGACGGACGGGAGGTCGTCCACGTAGCTGCTGAGGAAGTCGAACTTGCCCGTGCTGCCGGCGCTGAGGGCCTCGGCGATGGGAATCCGCTTGACCCCGCGCAGGCCGTTTTCCAGCAGCTCGTTCGCGCGGTTGGCAATCCAGCCGGTGGCGTCCGAGTCGGCGGGTCCGCCGTGCGGGGGGTTGTATTTGAAACCGCCGTCGCCGGGCGGGTTGTGGCTGGGGGTTACCACTATCCCGTCTGCCTGCGGAGCCCCGGCGGGGGAGTTGTTGTTGTGCGTCAGGATGGCGTGGCTCAGCGACGGAGTGGGGGTGTAGCCGTGGCGGGCGTCGATCAGCACGTTGACGCCGTTGGCCGCGAGGACTTCCAGGGCGGAATTCTGGGCCGGTTCGCTCAGCGCGTGGGTGTCCTTGGCGAGATACAGCGGCCCGGTGATGCCCTGGCCCGCCCGGTACTCCACGATCGCCTGGGTGATGGCGAGGATGTGGGGTTCGTTGAAGGACGCTTTCAGGCTCGAGCCCCGGTGACCGGAGGTGCCGAAGGCGACCCGTTGGCCGGGGTCGCCAAGATCCGGGGAAACGTCGTAGTACGCATCCAGGAGCGCAGTGAGATCAACAAGGTCTTGGGATTGGGCAACAGTGCCCGCGCGGCTAGCCATTGCACCAGCATGCCAGACGGGCGTGGCCGGCAACATGATTTCCGCGCATTACGGCCCCTGTGACGCAAGAATTATCCTGCTCTTCGCAACGGGACGGCGGTAGGCTGAACCCAGCGACGTTAAAAAGGGGAAAACCATGACTGACCAGCCGAAACCGGAGAAGGACGGGACGCCGGAGGGCTACCAGCCGCCGTCGTACATTCCCGGCCAGGAGTCCGGCGAGCAGTACGGCCGGCCCGCCGCCGGCTACAGCCAGCGCACCGAGCCATACGGCACGCCGGACGGGGCGCCAACGCAGCAGCCCTTCGGACAGCAGGCGTACGACCAGCAGCCCTACGGCGGTCAGGCCCAGCAGCCCTACGGGCAGCCGCAGTACGGCGCGCCGGTTCAGTATGGCCAGCCGGGCACCCCGTTCGACGCCTATGGCCAGCCAGCGTATTACGGCGTACCTCCGGAGCCCAAGGGCCTGAGCATCGCCAGCCTGTGCTGCGGCATCGCCGCTTTCATCGGGCTGGGCTTCTTCCTCCTGCCGCAGCTCGCGGCAGTCATCCTCGGGCATATGGCCCTCAAGCGCGAGCCGTCGGGCAAAGGCATGGCCATTGCCGGTCTGGTGCTTGGTTACGTGGGGATCGCGCTGGCGCTGCTGGTCTTCGTGCTCATCGCAGTGGGGCTGGCCATCAGCAGCTCAAGCTACCGGGGCATCGGGGCCTAGGCTCAGCCGTCAGGGCCGCCAGCAGCCGCCCGGCGTTGGCCTCGAGCCAGTCGCCGCGGCGGCGGATCAAGCCGCCGACCCCGTCGTCCCACATCCGGGCCCAGCCGCCGCCGAGGACCCCGGCGTTGTGTTCCATCCGCTCGTAGCTGAGCGCCGTCGCCTCGACCCCGAACACCGGCAGCCGCCGCCGTTCCTCCTGGCTCCAGCCGTAGGCGTCGGCGAAGATCCGGAGCCGCCCGAACGCATCGGTCGTCTCCCAGCCCGGCCAGGCATCGGCCGGGTCGCGGAGCGGGACCCAGTGCATCGCGCTGTTGAAGGAGTCCTTGAGCGCCGTGGTGGGGCCGGCGAGGTCGAAGTCCACCAGGCCGGCGGCGCGGCCGTCGCGGACCACGACGTTCTGCGGGGTCACGTCCAGGTGGCAGACGAGTTCCGCCGGGTCCTGGCGGACCGGGCGGGGCGGGAAAGGATGCGCGTCCGGCGCGAACCCGGCCGAGGCCGTGTGGATCCGGCGCAGCAGTTCCGCCACGGAAACCAGGAGTTCCTCGGACTGCGCCCAGGCCTCAGGTTCGCGCCCGGCGCACCGGCCGGGCAGGAACGTCAGCACGTCCCGGCCCTCGGCGTCCCGGCCCAGGAACCGCGGAGACCCGTCGAAACCGGCGTCTTCCAGCCAGTCGAGGTACGCGGCGACGGCCAGTGATTGCGGCTGATGCGGGCGGCGGATGGTCGCGCCGACCCGCACCACACCGTCGGTGACATCGCCCGCCGGCATGAGTTCGACGTCGGACGCCTCGCCTGCGGCGGGGACGTACACACGGGACTCAAGCGGCGCGCGGTGCCTGGAGCTCATCGGCTCAGCGTACGCCGCCCATGAGCTTCTTGATCGCCGGCGAGGCCGCGGCCAGCCCCACGGCCAGCAGCATGGCGGTGCCGCCGATGCCGATGAAGTACGGCAGCTCGTCCGCCGGGTTGTACAGGCCGGACAAGATGCCCGCCAGTGTGGTGCCCAGCGACACCGAGAGGAAGAACAACGCCACCATCTGCGTGCGGAAGGCCTCCGGAGCCAGCTTCGTGGTTACGGACAGGCCGATCGGGGACAGGAACAGCTCCGCGAGCGTGAACAGGAACAGGATCCCGACCAATGCCAGCAGCGGGGTCTTGCCGTCCCCCGCCAGCGGGATGAACGCCAGGAACGCCAGGCCCATGACAAAGAGCCCGATCGAGAACTTCAGCGCCGAGCCGGGCTGCTTGCGGCCCAGCCGGGTCCACAGCGCAGCCATGACGCCGGCGAAGATGATGATGAACACCGGGTTGATGGACTGGACCCAGGCGGCCGGCATTTCCCAGCCGAACAGGTTCCGGTCCAGCTTCTCCTCCGAGTACACGGCGATGAAGGTGAACTGCTGCTGGAACAAGGCCCAGAACGCGGCCGAGGCGAGGTACAGCGGGATGAATGCCGCCACCCGGCGGCGTTCGGTCCCGTTGACCTTCTTGCTGCTGAAGATCAGGGCGAAGTAGAGCACGGACGCGCCGATGGCCGCGTAGGCCATGGACATGGCCAGATTCTCTGCATTGACGATGCCCGTCGCCAGCAGCACGGCGATGACCGCGGCGATGGCGGCGAAGCGCAGGCCGTACCTGGTGCGCTCGGCGGCGGGCAGCGGGTTGTGCACCCGGTGCGCCTCCTCCGGCAGGTTCTTGCGGCCCAGCGCGTAGATGACCAGACCCGCGGCCATGCCGACGGCGGCGGCGCCGAAGCCCCAGTGGAACCCGTGGCTTTGCTGCAGCCAGCCGGTGACCAGCGGGCCGATCAGCGCGCCCGCGTTGATGCCCATGTAGAAGATGGAGAAACCGGCGTCGCGGCGTTCGTCCTTCTCCCGGTAGAGGCTTCCCACCAGGGCGGTGGCGTTGGCCTTCAGTCCGCCGGAGCCGACGCCGACCAGCACCAGTCCCGCGATCAGGCCGGGAATGCCCGGCACGAAGGCGAGGGCGATGTGTCCGGCCATGATCAGGATGGCGGAGCCGAACAGCACCTTTTCGGAACCGAGGAGCCGGTCCGCGAGCCAGGCGCCCAGGATGGTGGAGAGGTAGACGCCGCCGCCGTAGGCGCCGACGAGACCGGCGGCCAGGCCCTGCTCAATTCCCAGACCGCCCTCGGCGGCCGTGAAGTACATGTAGTAGAGCAGGATGCCCTGCATTCCGTAGAACGAGAAGCGCTCCCACATCTCCACGGAGAAGAGGCTGGCCAGCATCTTTGGGTGGCCGAAAAAGGACGTGTCGCCCGGCGTTGTCGCGGTGGGCTGGGATAAATGAGTAGTGCTCATTTACTTAATGCTGACAGTGTGACGCGGGATTGTCACATTCGCGGCGGCCCGACGCAAGCCACCCGCCCGGTTTTTTGTCCCCGGTTTCCGCCCGTTGCCCTGTCAGATAATGCGGCTATACAGCCGGAATGGCAGCATTATCTGACAGCGCAACCGGAAGTCGGGGCACGGACGGGGTCCGCGGCTAGCCGGCGTCGAACATGATGACCTGGCGCACCGCTTTCCCGTCGGCGAGCTGGTCCATGGCCTGGTTGATGTCCGCCAGGGCGATGCGCGCCGAGATCAGCTCCTCGACCGGCAGTTTTCCTTCCCGCCAGAGCTGGGCGTACTTGGGAATGTCCCGGGACGGCACCGCGGAGCCAAGGTAGCTGCCGATAATGGTCCGGGCCTCGGCCGTGATGGTCAGCGGCGAGATCTGCGCGCGGGCGTCCGGGTGCGGCAGCCCCGCGGTGATCGTGGTTCCGCCGGCGGCGGTCGCGGCGAAGGCGGTTTCGAAAGCGCGCGGGTTCCCGGCGCACTCGATCACGTACCTGGCCTTGACGCCCTCCTCGAGGACCTGCTGCGGGGTGTACGTTTCGTGGGCGCCCAGGCGGCGGGCGTGGTCGAGTTTTTCGTCCAGCGTGTCCACGGCGACGATCCGCGACACATCCTGGGAAACCGCCGTGATCAGCGCGGCCATGCCGACGCCGCCGAGCCCCACAATCATGATGCTGTCCTGCGGCCGGGGCCGGGCCGCGTTGAGGACGGCACCGCCTCCGGTCAGCACGGCGCAGCCCAGGACGGCGGCGACGTCCGTGGGGACGTCATCGCCGACCGGCACGGCCGAGGCGCGGTCCACCACGGCGTGGGTGGCGAAGCCGGACACGCCCAGATGGTGGAAGATCTTTTCGCCGGCGCGGTCCAGGTGGATCGACCCGTGCAGCAGGGTTCCGTCGCCGTTGCTCTTCGACCCGGCCGTGCAGGGGAGCCGGCCGTCCTCGGCGCAGTTGGCGCACTGTTCGCAGCGGGGCAGGAAGGACATCACCACGCGCTGGCCCGGCACCAGGTCCGTGACGTCCGCGCCGACCTCGACGACGCGGCCGGCAGCCTCGTGCCCCAGCAGCATCGGCACCGGGCGGACCCGGTTGCCGTCCACCACACTCAGGTCCGAGTGGCAGATGCCGGCGGCCTCGATCCGCACCAGGATCTCGGTGGGTCCGGGGCCCTCCAGCTCCAGCTCGGAGATGGTGATGGGCCGGGAGTCCGCGAACGGGCGGGGACGGCCGATTTCCTCAAGTACTGCACCGGTGATCTTCATCGATCCCTCTCAGGTCGTTTCCAGCTCGTGTGGTTTTGGGGCGGTGGCGCTGCCCGGCTGGACATGTCCACCGTACAACTGCACCCCATGTTAGAACCCTAGCTGCGCGGCCAGCTGCAGCAGCAGCGCCTCGGAACCCATCGGCCCGATCAGCTGGATGCCCATCGGCAGTCCAGCACCTGGGGCCCCGCCGGTCCAGTGCACCGGAATGCTGATCGCGGGCAGCCCGCACACGTTCACCATGGACGACCACGGCGCGTACTCGCACTGCTTGCGGTAGTCGCCGTCGGCATCCCCCGTCCAGTTGGCCGCCGGCCAGTAGCCGTCCCCGTGGGCCGCTCCGGTGAACCAGCCCACCGGGCGGGGTGTCTGGGCCAGTGCCGGCATGAGCATCAGGTCCCACTCGGCGTACTGGGCGATGGTGTCCCGCTGGAACTGGCGCAGGAACCCGATGGATTCGGCGAGTTTCGCGGGCCCGCGCTGCTGCGCGCGGCGCCGGAACGTGCGTGTCAGCGGGGTCAGGAGCGCCTCGCGCTGGGGAACGATCCGGGCATCCCCGACGGCGGCGGTCCAGGCCGTAGTGAAGGCGGCCGGGTAGCGGTTGTCGTAGCGGATGGAGGCCTCCGAGGTTTCGTGGCCGGCCGCCTCCAGCAGCCGGATGCCTTCGGCGAGGGCGTCGAGCGCCTCGGGGTCCGGGGTGAAGGGGAAGATCGTCTGCCAGGGGCTGTCCAGGCTCACGCCGATCCGCAGCCGGGGCGGGTCCTGGGCGGCGCGGTCCAGGTAGCCGGGAGCCGGCTGGGCGGACGGATCCGCGGGGCCGGGCACCATCGCATCCAGCAGCAGGGCCGCGTCCGCGGCGGAGCGGGCCAGCGGCCCGGACACGACCAGGCCGGCAGGATCACCGGTGCTTTCACCGGCCGGAACCAGCCCGCGGCCGGGCTTCAGGCCCACGAGCCCGCACGCGGCGGCCGGGATGCGGACCGAACCGCCGCCGTCGGAGCCGGGAGCAAAGGGAACCAGCCCGGCGGCCACCGCCGCGGCGCTGCCGCCGGTGGATCCCCCCGAGCCGCGGCTGAGCGCGTGCGGGTTCCGCGAGGGAGGAGCGATCCGGTTCTCGCTGTACGCCGTCAGTCCGAATTCCGGGACCTGTGTTTTGCCCAGCGAGACCATACCTGCGCTCCTGAGCCTCGCGACCAGGGCGCCGTCGGCCAGCGCCGGCTTGCGGTCCAGGGCGGCGCTGCCGTGGGTCGTGACAACTCCGGCGACGTCCGTCAGGTCTTTGAACGCCACCGGCATGCCGTGCAGCAGCGCCAGTTCGGTCCCGTCCCGGGCGGCCCGGGCATGGGACTCGTCCGCTGCGGTTGCATCTCGCAGGGCCTGCTCCGCGGTGACGGTGATGAACGCGCCGAGGTGCCGGTTTTCCGCGGCGATGCGGTCCAGGAAATGCCTGGTGACCTGCAGCGAGGACAGCTCGCCCGAGCGGAGGGTGTCGCGGAGGTCCACGGCGGAGAGCTCGTGGATCTCAGCCACGGTGGCACGGATCCGGGTTTCCCGCCCGCGTTTCCGGGGGACATGTCCAGTGCTGGCGCGGGCGGGTGGACATGGTGGCATTATGCCCGGTGTTACTGGCCAGGGGAGGGCATGTCCCGAAATGCCGGGGGCGGGCAGCCGGAATCGTGCGACGGTGAGCTGCCGGGGATCTCCTGTGCGCCATCCCAGAAGCGTAACCTGCAGGCGGGTAGGGGTGCGGCACTGGTGGCTGGCGATACGCTGGAGGCAGACCATGCATTCTTCGGAAGGACGACCATGAGCGACTTTGACACCGTAACCGTGTCCGGCATCCCCGAAGGGGCCAGGATCCTTGACGTCCGCGAGGACTACGAGTGGGTCGCGGGCCACGCCCCTGGGGCGCTGCACATCCCCCTGGACCAGCTGCCGGCCCGGCTCGAGGACCTCGATCCCGACGAGGACCTCTACGTTATCTGCCGCACCGGGGGACGCTCCTTCCGGGCGGCCCAGTGGCTCAGCGGTCAGGGGTATTCCGCCCTGAACGTGGCCGGTGGCATGGACCAGTGGCTGGAAACCGGAATGCCACTGGTGTCCGACAACGGACTCAAGCCGGTCATCCTGTAGTTGAAGAAAGAAGCACCGATGCCCGCATCACCCCTCACGTACACCTTCCTCGGACCCGCGGGCACCTTTACCGAGGCAGCCCTGATGCAGGTTCCCGGTGCGGCGGACGCGAACCGCGTTCCGTCGACGAACGTCAACACGGCGCTGGACAAGGTCCGCGACGGCTCGGCGGACGCGGCAATGGTGCCGATCGAGAACTCCGTGGAGGGCGGCGTCACCGCCACCCTGGACGCCATCGCTACCGGCCAGGAGCTGCGGATCCTGCGCGAGGCCCTCGTGCCGATCAGCTTCGTGCTGGTGGCACGGCCAGGGACCCGGATCGAGGACATCCGCCGGATCTCCACCCACGGCCACGCCTGGGCGCAATGCCGGCTGTGGGCCGAGAAGAACATTCCGAAGGCGGAATATATCCCGGGCTCATCCACGGCCGCCGCGGCCATGGGGCTCCTCGAGGGCGACACGCACTACGACGCGGCGATCTGCGCCCCGATCGTGGCCACCGAACAACCCCGGCTCGCCGTGCTCGCGGAGAACATCGGAGACAACCCCGGCGCGGTCACACGGTTTGTGCTGGTGGGCCGGCCCGGCGCGCTGCCGGAGCCCACCGGTGCGGACAAGACCACCGTCGTCGTTCCGCTGCCGGAAGACCGCCCCGGCGCCCTGATGGAGATTCTTGACCAGTTCGCGACCCGCGGCGTGAACCTCAGCAGGATCGAGTCACGGCCCACCGGCCAGTACCTGGGCCATTACTTCTTCAGCATCGACGCCGACGGCCACGTGGCCGACGCGCGCGTGGCGGATGCCCTGGCGGGCCTGCACCGGATCAGCCCGGCCACCCGCTTCCTGGGTTCCTACGGCCGCGCCGACGGGAACCGGACACTCGTGGAGCCGCACACCTCGGACCAGGCCTTCCGCGCCGCGCATGCCTGGGTAAAAGCCATACTGTCGGGGGCATCTGTGGTGCCGGAATATATGTCCAAGGCTTCGCCCACAGCGTAGACAAATGCCACATCCGGCACTTCCGCCCCTCGGGAACTGTGCGTATGCTTGCCTGATCCATATTGGGGAAGTCCTCTACCGAGGGAGCAGGTCATGGCAGACACCAGCCTTGAAAATGACGGCCAGGGAATGATCGTGAATCCCAAGCCGACCGCGGAAAACCAGGACTGGGATGGCGACGACGCCGACCGTGCCGACCGGCTCCGCTTTGAAGAGGAGCAGGCCATGATCCGCGAGCAGTCCGAGGCACGCGCCGCCAGGGCCGCCGCGGAAGCGAAAAAGACCGCGGACGCGCACAAGGAAGCCGCCGCGAAGGAAGCCAGCGCCTAATCTCCTTCGGTGCCGTCCTTGACCCGGACGAGCAGCGAGCCGGGGGCAACCTGCACGGTGACCTTCGTGGCCGCACCGCTCGGATCGCCGTCGACCTGCGTGGGCACCGGCTCAGCGCAGCTGATGACGATCTTCCCGGAGCGGTAGTACGTCATCACCGGCAGGTGTCTCTTGTGCTTCATCACGATCTTCCAATACATCGCCAGCCAGCCGATCGCGCTGCGCGGACTCATCACCACAACGTCGAGCATCCCGTCGTCGATCATGGCCTGGGGGATGAAGTCGATCCCGCCCGGGATCAGGCCGCAGTTTGCGAACAGGACGCTGCGGATCTTCCGGCTCTGTTCGGGCTGGTCGTCCAGCGAAATGGACACCTTCTTGCGCCGGCCGGGGAGGTGCCGCACGCCCGCCTCGGTGTAGGCCAGCCAGCCCACAGCCTTCTTGAGCCCGTCGCTGGTGTCGCCCACTACCTCTGCGTCCATGCCGATGCCGGCAATGACCAGGAAGGTGTGCTCCGAGGACTCTTTGGTTCGTGAGTTCTCCACCCGCATCCGGGCCGTGTCGATGAAGCGCTGGTGACCGAACAGGGCGGTCTGGACGTTGCCGTGCAGGTCGCCCACGTCGAGGTGGATATTGCGGGCCAGCAGGTTGCCGGTGCCGAGCGGGATCAGGCCCATGGCGATGTCCGTGCCCGCGAGAACGTCCGCCACCACCCGCACCGTGCCGTCACCGCCGCCCACGAGGACGACGTCGGCGCCGTACTCGACGACTGCCCGCGCCTGCGAGAATCCGGGGTCCTCGGCGGTGGTGTCGAAAAACCGCGGCGGTACCCAGCCGGCCGCGGCGCACGCGCCTTCAATCAGGGTGCGGGCCTCGTCCGACCGGGCCTTGATCGGGTTCATCACGACGGCGACCTTCTGCTGGCCCGAGCCCGGACTGTGCGTTTCCTCCCACACGGCGCTGCGCGTGTGCCGGGCCTTGAGCTTGCGTACTCCCCACCAACTGGAGACGGCAAAGGCCAGGACTCCAGCGATGATGAGGTAGAGCAGCCAGTCTCGCATAGTGCTCCAACACTATCCCGCCGGTGGCGGGCGGCTTGATTGCCCGGGAACGGCGGCCTGATTGGATACTCTTGTCAGGTGATCGACGTAAAAGACCTCAGCGAAAATCCGGACAAGTTCCGGGCCAGCCAGCGCGCCCGCGGCGCCGACGAATCCGTGGTGGACGCGATCATCGCCGCGGACTCGGCCCGGCGCGCCGCCCTGATCCGCTTCGAAAACCTCAGGGCCGAGCAGAATGCCTTCGGCAAGAAGGTGGCACAGGCCAAGGGCGAGGAAAAGCAGGCCCTGCTGGCCGAGGTCAAGGTCCTCGCCGGCGAGGTCAAGGCCGCTTCCGCCGAGGCCGACGTCGCCCAGACCGCCCAGGAGGAACTGCTGCGCGCCATCCCCAACCTCATCGAGGACGGCGTTCCCGCGGGCGGCGAAGACGACTACATCGTGGTCAAGACCGTCGGCGCCCCCCGCGAATTCACCGACTTCGAGCCCAGGGACCACCTGGAAATCGGTGAGCTGATCGGCGCCATCGACATGGAGCGCGGCGCCAAGGTTTCCGGGTCCCGGTTCTACTTCCTGCGCGGAGCCGGCGCCCGGCTGGAAATGGCACTGCTGCAGATGGCCATGGAGCAGGCGATCGACGCCGGCTTCGTGCCGATGATCACCCCGACCCTGGTGCGTCCGGAGACCATGCAGGGCACCGGGTTCGACGTCAAGCACGACGCCGAGATCTACCGGCTCGCCGAGGACGACCTTTACCTCGTGGGCACCTCGGAAGTGGCCCTGGCCGGCTACCACGCGGACGAGATCCTGGACCTCTCCGCCGGCCCGGTCCGCTACGCCGGGCAGAGCTCCTGCTACCGCCGCGAGGCCGGCTCGCACGGCAAGGACACCCGCGGCATCATCCGTGTCCACCAGTTCAACAAGGTGGAGATGTTTATCTACACCACGGTTGAGGAGGCCGCGGCCGAGCACGCCCGGCTGCTGGCCTGGGAAGAGGAGATGCTGGCCAAGTGTGAACTGCCCTACCGGGTCATTGACACCGCCGCCGGGGACCTCGGCAACTCCGCGGCCCGCAAGTTCGACTGCGAGGCCTGGGTTCCGACCCAGGGCGCCTACCGCGAGCTGACCTCGACCTCCAACTGCACCACGTTCCAGGCGCGCCGGCTCAACATCCGTGAACGCGTGCTCAACGAGGACGGGGCCCCCAAGGGCACCCGGGCCGTCGCCACGCTCAACGGCACCCTGGCCACCACCCGCTGGATCGTCGCCATCCTGGAGCACCACCAGAACCCGGACGGCTCCGTCAACATCCCGCCGGCCCTGCAGAAGTACCTTGGCGGCATGACGGTCTTCCCCGTCATCTGAGCCGCCGTTTCCCGGCCCTTGACCCCGCGGAATGCCGCGGGGCCAAGGGCGTCAACAGCTGTTCACCCCGGGTTCACCGGACGCTGTGGCCTGCGTCCTAGCGGCTGTCCGGGGTGTCTGCTCTACTTGTGAGATGACAACATTGACTGAATCCTCAGTCGCCGGCAACGATGACCGGCGAGACAACAACCGGAACAACGGGAACAACCAGAACACCGCAGCCCACAAGCTGATGGTGGCGCTCGACGTCGACGGCACCCTCGTGGACCACGACGGCCACATGTCCGTTCCCGTCCGCGAAGCCGCCCGGGACGTCGTGGCCGCCGGCCACCACGTCACCATCGCGACCGGCCGCTCACTGAACGCGACCCTGCCGATCATTGAGCACATCGGCATCGACAACGGCTATGCCGTGTGCTCCAACGGCGGGGTCACCCTGCGGCTGGATTCCGGCCTGCCGGACGGCTACGAGATTGTGCACAAGGCCACCTTTGACCCGGGCCCCGCGCTCCGGGCACTGCGCAAGCGGCTGCCCTCGGCCAAGTACGCGCTCGAGGACGAGGACGGAAACTTCCTCTCCACCGAGCGCTTCCAGGACATGAGCTTCGGGGTGGAGGCCATCGGCGTCGACTTCCAGACCATGCTGGAAGCCACCGCGGTCCGCGTCGTGGTCTTCAGCGCCGAGAACACGCCCGAGGAGTTCAACACCGCCATCCGGCACATCGGACTGGCCGGCGTGACCTACTCGGTGGGGTGGACGGCGTGGCTGGACATCGCCGCGGCCGGAGTGACCAAGGCCAGCGCCCTGGAGCACCTCCGCGGCCGGCTGGAGATCGAGGCGCACCGCACCGTCGCCGTCGGCGACGGCCGCAATGACATCGAGATGCTCACCTGGGCCGCCCGCGGTGTGGCCATGGGACAGGCGCCCGAGGAAGTCATCGCCGCCGCGAACGAGGTCACCCACTCCGTGTTCGACGACGGCGCCGCCCACGTGCTGCGCAGCCTGCTGCTCTAGGCTCGGACGACGCCGGGGGCCTGCCTGCGGTGTGTGCGTGCGTTCAGCGCACCTCGAGGATGAGGCCCAGGAGCCTGGCCGCGGCGGGCCGCGCCGCGTGTTCCTCATTCCACTGCGCCCGCGCCACGGCCTTGCTGACGGCCTGGGTGGTGATCCCGAGTTCCTCGGCGACTGCCTTCTGCTGTCCGCGGACCCCGGGGGTTAGCAGGTCCAGGACCCGCCATTCCGCGGGGCTGCGGTCGTGCACGATGTGGCCCAGCAGCCGCAGCACGGCCTCGGACTCCGCGGCGAGGTCGGCCAGCGGGCCCTCCACGGCCACCGGGATCCGGTCCTTGCCGTTGCGCAGCCGGTCGACGGCGCGGCGGGCGTAGATCAGCCCGTGGCCGGAGGCGTCCTTGATTTGGTTCGGCAGGGGTTCGTTAACGGGCCCGACGCCGATACCGACGTACCAGCTGCCGGTCCGCAGCGCGATCATCGCTGCTTCGACGGCCTGCTGCGGAGAGTCCACAATGCCCTGGACCTCGTCCTCCACCGAACGGTCAAAATCCAGGCGCGCCGGGATGTGCCGCAGGTCCTTGAGGAGCTGCGGCACGCAGTCGCCGTCGCGCCGGCTGTCGGTTTGGTTGATCGTCAGCGTGAACATTCTGGATCCACACTACCCGGTGGTAAGGGGCTGGCAAGAGCGGCCCCTGGACACGCCCGCGCGGGCTTGTATCCGGTCCGGGGACGTGTTGCGATGGAGCCTGCGTACCGCCCCAGGCCCCTGTAAAGCGAGGAATCCATTGACCAGCGAGTTGACCAGCGACCTGAACACCGACGCCGATCCGTCCGGCCGCAGCACACCGGGCAGGGCGCCCGACGCGCAGCCGGAAAGCGCCTCCCGGGAGCCCGGCGGCGCCGAACTGGAGCTCGTGGACCGCTGGTGGCGGGCCGCCAACTATCTGTCCGTCGGGCAGATCTATCTCCGCTCCAACCCGCTGCTGCGCGAACCCCTAAGCGCCGGCGACACCAAGTCCAGGCTGCTGGGCCACTGGGGCACCACCCCGGGACTGAACTTCGTCTACGCCCACCTGAACCGGGTCATCCGCCGGGACAGCCAGAGCATGCTGTTTATTGCCGGACCCGGCCACGGCGGCCCCGCCGTCGTGGCGAACGCCTGGCTTGAAGGCACCTACTCTGAGATTTACAGCAATGTCGGCGACGACGAGCAGGGCATGGCTGAGCTCTTCCGGCAGTTCTCCTACCCGGGCGGAATCCCCAGCCACGCCGCCCCGGAAACCCCGGGCTCCATCAGCGAGGGTGGCGAGCTCGGCTATTCCCTGGCGCACGCCTACGGCTCCGTCTTCGACAACCCGGACCTGATCACCGCCGTCGTGATCGGCGACGGCGAGGCCGAAACCGGGCCGCTGGCGGCGAGCTGGCACTCCCACAATTTCCTGGACCCGGTCCATGACGGTGCGGTGCTGCCCATCCTGCACCTGAACGGCTACAAGATCGCCAACCCCACCATCCTGGCCCGCATGCCCGAAGCCCAGCTGGAACAGCTGCTGCGCGGCTACGGGCACGAGCCGCACTTCGTGACCGTGGGCCGTCCGGACGACACGGCGGCCGCCCACCGGGACTTCGCCGCCGTACTGGACGACTGCCTCACGGAGATCCGGGCGATCCAGTCGACCCGCAGGAGCGGAACTGCAGGCGGCGGTGCGGCGCGACCCGCCGAAGGCGATGCAACAGCCGGCGCGTCAGCCGGGGATGATGCAACAGCCGGCGCCCCGGCCGCGCGCTGGCCCATGATCGTGCTGCGTTCGCCGAAGGGCTGGACCGGGCCCAAAGTCGTCGACGGGCTGCAGGTGGAAGGAACGTGGCGGAGCCATCAGGTGCCGCTGTCCGAAGTGCGCACCAACCCGGAGCACCTGGCGCAGCTGGGGGAGTGGCTCGAATCGTACCGGCCGGCTGGGCTCTTCGACGACGCCGGGAACCTGCGGCCGGAGGTCGCGGCGAACGCGCCCGGGGGCGCACTCCGGATGAGTGCCTCCCCGTACGCGAACGGCGGCGTGCTGCTGCGGGACCTCAAACTGCCGAAGTACCAGGATCATGCCGTCCCGGTGGCGCAACCCGGTGTCGAGCGGGTCAGCGCCATGATCACCCTCGGGTCCTGGCTGCGCGACGTGATCAGCCAGAACCCCGAGACGTTCCGGCTGTTCGGCCCGGACGAGACCGCATCCAACCGCCTGCAGGACGTCTATGAGGTCACGGACAAGGTGTGGCAGTACCGGATCGAGGAACTCGATGAGCACCTGGCCCGCGCCGGACGGGTCATGGAGGTCCTCAGCGAACACCTCTGCCAGGGCTGGCTGGAGGGGTACCTGCTGACCGGCCGGCACGGCGTGTTCAGCTGCTATGAGGCGTTCATCCACATCGTGGATTCCATGTTCAACCAGCACGCCAAGTGGCTCAAGGTGCACCGTGAACTTCCCTGGCGCCGGCCGGTCGCCTCGCTCAACTACCTGCTGTCCTCGCATGTCTGGCAGCAGGACCACAACGGCTTCTCCCACCAGGATCCCGGCTTCATCGACCACGCCGTGAACAAAAAAGCCGAGGTCATCCGCGTCTACCTGCCGCCGGACGCGAACACGCTGCTCTCCGTGATGGAGCACTGCCTCGATTCACGGGACTACGTGAACATCGTGGTCAGCGGCAAACAGCCCTCGCCGACCTGGCTAGGCCCCGCCGATGCCGCGCACCACTGCCAGCGCGGCCTGGGAATCTGGGAGTTCGCCGGCTCCGAAGTCCCCGGCGAGGAACCCGACGTCGTGCTGGCCTGTGCCGGCGACGTGCCCACGGTAGAGACGGTCGCCGCCGCGGAACTGCTGAAGGCCGGTGCCCCCGGACTGAAGATCCGGGTGGTCAACGTGGTGGACCTGATGCGGCTCCAGGACGCCAGCGAACACCCGCACGGCCTGACGTCCCGGGACTTCGACGGGATCTTCACGACGGATAAGCCCATCATCTTCGCCTACCACGGGTATCCGTCCCTGATCCACCGGCTGGCGTACCGGAGGACCAACCAGGACGGGCTGCACGTTCGCGGGTATAAGGAGGAGGGCACCACCACCACGGCCTTCGACATGGCCATGCTCAACGGGATTGACCGCTTCCAGCTCGCCATCGACGCGATCGACCGGGTCCCGGGCCTGGCGGAGAAGCACTCGCTGCTGCGGCAGGCGCTGCAGGACAGCCGGATCCGGGCGCACAACCACACCCGGGACCACGGCGAGGACTCGGAGGAAATCAGCGGCTGGACCCTCGGCCGGAAGTAGCCCCGCTGCCGGCAGCCGCCCACGCTACCGCGCGGTGCCGGCAGCCGCCCACGCTACCGCGCGGTGCCGGCGAGCCCGTCCAGCCCGCCGGCGGGCAGGTGGATCCAGCCTTCGGTCAAAGCGGCCCTGGCGTGGGCGGCATCCGGGCGGAGTGTCAGGCCGAGGGCCACGGCCCGCGCGGTGAGGGCGGCGATAACCGCGTCGAACATGTCATCGGAGCCGGCCAGCCGGTCCTCGTGGCCGGCCAGGTCCAGCCAGGGTGCTGCCTGCTGCAGCGCGTCGACGACCCCGGCCAGCTGTTGCGTTTCCGCCCCGCCGCGGCCCTTGTAGCCGCGGGCCAGCAGGCCCCAGGATTTCAGCGACGCCGCCGGGTAGACCTCGGCGAGCATGCCGCTGCCGTCCCGGGCCTGCGGGCCGTGGTCCCGGGAGATTTTGGCCTGGATAACGGCGCAGCGCATCGCCGGGTGGGCCAGCCGGTCGGCGGAGACGCTGAGCGGGATCAGCCCCGTTTGGGCGGTGATGAAGCGGTCGGTGTCCCGGTAGGCCAGGAGCCGGCGTCCCTCGATGCCGTCATAGTCCAGCACGGGGTGTGGCTCGAAGGCCAGGTGTCCGGCCAGGAAAGGCAGGAAGGCGTCCGGCCAGCCCACCGGGCAGTCGATCCCGGTCATGTCGCTGGCGCCGAAGAGCCGCACGATCTCCTCGTCGCCGACGTCGAGGGCCAGGTGCGCCAGGCGGGCAGTGCCGTTGCCCCAGTCGATGACGGCGGCCGCGGTCTTCCGGGTGGCCGCGGCGAGGTCGACGCCGAGGGTCCTCACCGCGGCCCGCCCGGGACGGCAGGCCCTAGGGTCCGGTTCATCCCGCGCTGACCGAGCGGTACCGCAGGGCGCCGGGCAGCCCGCCCCGGCTGTCCAGGCCCTCCCCGGCGGCAAAGCGGGCCCACACCGCGCGGAGGGCCCGGCCCTGGGCGTTGATGTCCTCCCAGCTGGCGCCCGCGAGCAGCCCGGCGCCTGCCCAGATCTGTTCGTTGCCGAACAGCAGCGGCAGGTCGACGGTGTGGGCGGCCCCGTAGAAGTTGCCCGGCGCCGCCCAGGAGAGCACGTAGCTGTAGGCGGTGCCGCCGGCCCGGGCGTGCCGGCGGGCGAACTTCCTGGCGGCCCGGCCGTACACGGCCTCGGTCACGGCCCAGTTGATGGCCTTGACGACGGCGGTCCCCAGCACCGGGACCTTGGCGAGGCGGCCAACGACGGGGTTGCGCGGCAGGAACAGCCGGGCTTCCTCGGAGGTGTGACCGATCAGGACCTCAATCCCGGGAGCCGTGGCGTTCCAGGCGGCCTCAATGCCGGACTCCGGCGGCAAGGGGGAGTGCCCGTACTGGGTGCCGAACGGCATGGCCGCGATCAGCCCGAACTTCCGGGCCACCTGCGACACGTGCCCTTCGACCTCCACGACGTCCATCGCGGGGGTGTCTTCGGTGACGTGCTCCGCCGCGATGCCCATGGCGGTGCTCATCTTTTCCCGGCCCCGGGTGATGCCCAGGGGCGCGCTTTGAATGATGGCGCGCTGGAACAGGGCGGGGGCCTCCGGCGTCGCCATGAGGTGGGCGACGGCGTCGCCGCCGGCGGACTGCCCGAACGCGGTGACCCGTCCCGGGTCGCCGCCGAAGGCGCTGATGTTGCGCTGGACCCAACGGAACGCCTCGAGCTGGTCCAGCAGCCCGAGGTTCGCGGGCCGGCCGGTGCCCGTCGCGAGGTAGCCGAACAGGCCCAGACGGTAAGTAACAGACACCACGATGACCCGGTTTTCGGCGACGAGGGCCCTGGGGTCGAAGATGGCCAGGTCGCCGGAGCCGGAGGTGTAGGACCCGCCGTGGAGCCACACCATCACGGGGACCCGGTCGTCCGCGGCGAGGCCGGGCGGCATGGTGATGGAGAGCCGCTGGCAGTCCTCACTGCCGGGGAGCTCCCCGTAGCGGGTGCCGAGGATGTCGTCCAGGAACGGCACCGGGGCCTGCGGGCACGCCGGGGACAGGGACGTGGCCGCGAGGACTCCGGTCCGGTCCGGTGCGCTCACCGGGGGCTGGAAACGTCCCGCGGCGGCATAGGGGATTCCGGTGGCCCGCACGACGTCGCCGTCACGCCAGCCGGTGACCGGACCGCAGGGAGGACTAAAGGCAGGCTCGGCGTTCATAAGCCCACAATTTCATACATTTCTGACTCGTCACTGACAGCGGACCATGGGCCCAGACCGCGCCTTAAACAGCAACGCGGGGTCAGTTACGGCCCATATCCGGCGGCCGGATGGACGGTACGTGACCCCGCGCTGGCGTAGGCAGACGTTAGTGCGTGTGGGGAACGTAACGCTTGATGGATGCCTCAAGCTCGGCCTCGGCGGCGGCGCGGTCGCCCCAGCCCTCGGCCTTGACCCACTTGCCCGGCTCCAGGTCCTTGTAACGGGTGAAGAAGTGCTCGATTTCCTTGATCAGGAATTCGCTGACGTCACTGATCTCGTTGATGTGATCGAAGCGTGCGTCGACCGGCACGCAGAGTACCTTGGCGTCTCCGCCGCCGTCGTCGGTCATGTTGAACACGCCGATGGGGCGGGACTCAACGATGACGCCGGGGTGCAGGTCGAAGTCCTGCAGCAGCACCAGGGCGTCCAGCGGATCGCCGTCTTCGCCCAGGGTGTTCTCGAAGAAACCGTAGTGCGTGGGGTACTGCATCGAGGTGAACAGGACGCGGTCCAGGCGGACGCGGCCCGTTTCGTGGTCGATTTCGTACTTGACGCGTGATCCCTTGGGGATCTCGATGGTCACGTCATGCTTCATGGACTGCTCCTTGAGAAATTTAGGGGATGCGCGGTTTTCGGGGGTGCGCGGCACGCACAAGAGGCTGCCGGTGCCGCCGACTACTATTGAGGATATAGCGAGAGGCCCAGGTTTCAGGAACTTGCGGGGACATTTCAGGACTAAAGGACCAGTACCGGCATGAAACGCAGAACGAGCCCCCCGGGCGCTGACCCGGTGACCGGGCCGCTGCGGCGGAGCCTCCCGCTGCTGCTCCAGACCCTGCTTGTCGCGGCACTCGCCCTCCCCGCCGGCCTTGCCGTCGCCCCCGCCTTCCTCGGGCCCGGCCCCCCGGAAGCCGCGCAGACCACACCGCCCTGGCACCAGGCCCCCGGCACGCTGGCCGCCCGTGGCGGCGCGGGGTCCGGCGCCGCCACGGACGGCATTGAACCGCTCTCAGCAGCCGCCGCCGTCCCGCTACCCGGTCCGCTCGCGGCCCGGCTCAACGAAACGCTCAAGGCCGACGGCGCCGGGAACTTCAGCGGCGTCGTGCAGGACGCCCTCACCGGCGAGGTCCTCTTCGACCGTTCCGGCGACGAGGTCCGGGTCCCGGCCTCCAACATGAAGCTCCTCACGGCCGCCGCGGCCCTGCGCACCCTCGGCCCGGAACGCCGCTTCAGCACCCGGGCCGTGGCCGGGGCGGCCCCCGGGTCAATCGTGCTCACCGGCGGCGGGGACGTGCTCCTCGGTGCCGGCGAATCGGTGCCCGGCGCCGTGCTGGGCCATGCCGGGCTCGCCAGCCTGGCGCAGTCGACCGTCCGGGCCCTGCAGGACGACGGCGTCTCCGCCCCCTTGACGGTCCAGCTGGACGACTCCTTGTTTACCGGCCCCGCGCTGAACCCGGCCTGGAACCTGGAGGATGTGGCGGCCGGCGAGATGGCCCCGCTGTTCCCGCTCGCGTTGAACTCGGCCCGCTTCGACCCGGCCACGACCACCGGCCCCCGCCCGCAGGATGCCGCGATGGGCGCCGCCGAGGCGTTTCACGGCCAGCTCGCGGCGGCGGCCGACGCGGCCGGACTGACGGTGGCGCCCGGCGTCGCGCGGGTCCCGGCCGGAACGGACGACGCCGGCACCAGGGTTTTGGCCGAAGTCCAGTCCGCCACCGTGGGCCAGCAGGTCGACCTGATGCTGCGCACCTCGGACAACTACCTCACCGAGGCGATCGGCCGCATGGCGGCGCTCGCGGCCGGCCAGCCCGGCAGCAACGACGGCGCCGTCGCAGCCGTGCTGCAGCAGCTGAAAGACCTGAAAATCCCTGCCGCCACGCTGCGCGCCGCAGACGTCTCCGGGCTGGCCCTGACAAACCAGGTCTCCGCCCGGCAGCTCTCCGAAGTGGTCCGGACCATGACCTCGGGCGCGGACACCCGGCTGCGCGCCGGCCTGGCCGGTTTCCCGGTCGCCGGGCTCACCGGAACGCTGGGGGACCGGTACGTGGACGACGCGGAGACGGCCGGCGGTGCAGGCCTGGTCCGTGCCAAGACCGGCACGCTCAACACCGTCATCGCCCTGAGCGGCTACGTCGTGGACGCCGACGGCCGGCTCCTGGTGTTTTCCTTTATCGGCAACGGACTCACCCCGGGGGCGGGGAACAAGACCGCGCTGGACCGCACCGCCTCGGTCCTTGCCGGCTGCGGCTGCCGCTGACCGCCTCGGCTCACCGCCGCGGGCGGCCGTTCGCCGCCCGACGAATTAAGGCGCAATGTCGGCCCGCTGTGATCTGATGGAGCCTATGGAGTCCTCTTCCCGCGAGACATCAGCCCAAGCCCAAGCCCTGATCAACTGGGAGCTTGCCGCCTCCACCGCCGCCCGGCTGACGCCCGCCGGCCCCGTTCTGGGATCGGCGGAGATCGGCGCCGCCGTCGACAACCTGCGGCTGATGGCCGACCTTTCCGTGCCCCACGTCCATGACATCACCGGTCTGGAGGCCGCCCGCGACCTGCGGGATTCCTCGGTCCTGGTGGTGGACCGCGCCTCCTGGTCCAAGGCCAACACGCAGAGCTTCGCCGTCATGCTCCAGCCCGCGATGGAAAAGGTGCTTGAGAGCCGCCGCGGCACCCTGAACCCCGGCACGGCCAGCGTCAGCGGCGCCATCACCGGCAGCCAGCTCGGCGCCATCCTCGCCTTCCTCTCCAGCAAGGTCCTGGGCCAGTACGACCCCTTCTCCGCCCTCGCCGAGAACTCCACCGCCCCCGCCGGCGGCCGCCTGCTCCTCGTGGCGCCGAACATCATCTCCGTCGAGCGTGAAATCAACGTCGAACCCGAAGACTTCCGGCTCTGGGTCTGTCTCCACGAACAGACCCACCGGGTGCAGTTCGCCGCGGCACCCTGGCTGCGGCACCACATGCTGGATGAGATCGACAGCCTCAGCGGGCAGCTGCTTGGCAACGTCGACTCCCTGATGGAGCGGGCCTCGGCTGCCGCGAAGTCGCTCAGGGACCGCACCGCGTCCGGCTCCGCCCCCAGCCGGGGCGCCATCCTCGACCTGCTGCAGAACCCCGAGGAAAAGGCCGCGATCTCGCGCCTGACCGCCCTCATGAGCCTGCTCGAAGGGCACGCCAACGTGGTCATGGACGCGGTCGACTCCAGCATTGTGCCCTCCGTGAAGACCATCCGGCAGCGCTTCAACTCCCGGGCCAAGGACCGCGGCGTGATCGAAAAGTTCATCCGCAACCTGCTCGGGCTGGACGCCAAGATGCGCCAGTACAGCGACGGATCCAAATTTGTCCGCGAAGTCGTGGACGTGGCCGGAATGGAGGGCTTCAACCGGGTCTGGGAGTCCGCGGACCACCTGCCGACCGAGGCCGAAATTCACAATTCCCGGCTCTGGCTTGAGCGGATGGGGCACTAGGTCCCGTGACTTCCGGTCCCGTTTCCAGCGGACGGCTTTCCAGCGGACGACGCCGGCCCGGCCGGCTGGCGCCCGTCGTCGGCACGGCGCGGAAGATGCTGCAGGACGCGCTGGCCGGAGCGGGTTACCCGGAACGGATCCTGGTCGCCTGCAGCGGCGGGCCCGACTCACTGGCCCTCGCCGCCGTCGCCGCCTACTTCGCCCGCCGCGGACACGTCGACGGCCACCCCGTCTCCGTGGGCGCCGTCGTCGTGGATCATCAGCTGCAGCCCGGATCCGCCGACGTCGCCGCCGCCACCGCCGTGACGCTGCAGGAACTGGGACTTTCGCCCGTGCAGGTCAGGACGGTCGAGGTTGCCTCCGCCGGGATGGGTCCGGAGGCGGCCGCCCGGGACGCCCGGCACGCCGCCCTGGAAGCCGCCGCCGACAGCACCGGCGCCCAGGCCATCCTGCTCGGCCACACCCTTGATGACCAGGCCGAACAGGTGCTGTTGGGGCTGGCCCGCGGCTCTGGAACCCGTTCCCTGGCGGGCATGCGGCCCGCCCGCGACCGCCTGCTGCGCCCCTTCCTGGGACTGCGCCGCGCGGACACGCTTGAGATCTGCGAGGTCGAAGGCCTTGACCCCTGGCACGATCCCAGCAATGCGGATCCGGCCTTTGCGCGGTCCCGGACCCGGGTGGAGGTGCTGCCGCTGCTGGAGGAGAAGCTGGGCCCGGGGGTGGCCGAATCGCTCGCGCGGACTGCCGCGATCCTGCAGCTGGACGCAGATTTCCTCGAGGACGTGGCCAACGACACCTTTGTCCGGCTGCGGGAACAGTCCGGCGGCGCCATCAGCCTCCCGGAGGAAGCCCTGCGCGAGCTGGCACCGGCCGTACGGTTCCGGGTCATCGCGAAGGCCGCGGCCGCCGTCGGCGGCCAGCAGCCCAGTTACCAGCGACTGCTCGCCGCGGAGGCACTGCTCCGCCGGCAGGGATCGGCGGGCCCTGTGGAGCTCCCCGGCGGGGTCAGTGTCTACCGGCTCTCGCTCGCCGAGCTCCTGGCCGAAGGGCAGTCCGGCCCCGGCGGTGTTCCCCGCGAAGCGGCCCGCTGTGGGAAGCTTGTATTCCGGCCTCAAAAACCGCCCGAAATATAGTTGCCCCCGCATCTACACAGGAGTTATTGGTGGATTCAAACGACGTCCAGGCAGATCTCAAGCACGTTCTGTACTCCAAGGAGCAGATCCAGACACGGATCACCGAACTCGCTGCCCAGATCGACAAGGACTACGAGGGCCGCGATCTGCTGATCGTCGGCGTGCTCAAGGGCGCCGTGATGGTCATGGCCGACCTCGCCCGTGCCCTTCACAGCCACGTTTCCATGGACTGGATGGCCGTCTCGTCCTACGGGTCCGGCACGCAGTCCTCCGGCGTGGTCCGCATCCTCAAGGACCTGGACACGGATCTCATGGGCAAGGATGTCCTGATCGTCGAGGACATCATTGACTCCGGCCTGACCCTGTCCTGGCTCAAGACCAACCTGGAATCCCGCGGCACGGCCTCGGTCGAAATCTGCACCGCGTTCCGCAAGCCCACGGCTGCGAAGGTCCAGATCGACGTCAAGTACGTCGGCTATGACATCCCCAACGAGTTTGTGGTCGGCTACGGCCTGGACTACGCCGAGAAGTACCGCAACCTGGACTTCGTCGGCACGCTGGCACCGCACGTCTACGAGTAGCCCACCGCCGCTACGTCCGGCAGGACAGGCCCGGCGCGGGCCCGGCAGGGGTGCCGGCCCCGCCCGGCCCCGCTACGCCCTCAGGGAACTTTTGGACTTCACCGTGCGTGAGCTAAGGCGACGGTGTATAGCTAGACACTGACGCAGCACCACACGCGCGCAGAACAGTCGCCGTGCAGCACTACCAGGAGGGACGGGGCCTGCCCCGAACAGATGAAAGCTAAGAGTTTCTTCAAGGGCCCGGGCATCTGGATTGTCGTTGTTATCGGCATGCTCCTGCTGGCCTTTGCCACCCTGTCCCCGGGCGGCGCCGCCCGAATCGATACGGACAAGGGTCTCGCGCTGCTGACCGACGCCGGCGGCAAAGTCGAACAGGCAAAGATCTTCGACGCGGAAAACCGCGTGGACCTGGTCCTGAAGGAAAACCTGCAGGTTGACGGCCAGGACAAAGGCAAGAACATCCAGTTCTACTACGTCAATGCCCGCGCGGACGATGTCGTCAAAGCTGTCTCGGATTCCCGGCCCCCGAGCGGCTATACCGACCAGCCGGTCGAGAACAACTGGTTCGCCGGACTGTTCTCCCTCCTGATCCCGGTCCTGCTCCTTGGTGTCCTCTTCTGGTTCCTGCTCTCCCGTATGCAGGGCGGCGGCTCCAAGGTCATGCAGTTCGGCAAGTCCAAAGCCAAGCTGGTCAACAAGGACATGCCCCAGGTAACGTTCAGCGACGTCGCCGGAGCCGACGAAGCCGTCGAGGAACTCGAAGAAATCAAGGAATTCCTGCAGGAACCGGCGAAGTTCCAGGCTGTCGGGGCCAAGATTCCCAAGGGCGTGCTGCTCTACGGCCCTCCCGGCACCGGCAAGACCCTCCTCGCCCGCGCCGTCGCCGGCGAGGCCGGCGTGCCCTTCTTCTCAATCTCCGGTTCGGACTTCGTCGAAATGTTCGTCGGCGTCGGCGCCTCCCGTGTCCGCGACCTGTTCGAGCAGGCCAAGCAGAACGCCCCCGCCATCATCTTCGTTGACGAGATCGACGCTGTCGGCCGCCACCGCGGCGCCGGCATCGGCGGCGGCAATGACGAACGCGAGCAGACCCTCAACCAGTTGCTGGTTGAAATGGACGGCTTCGACGTCAAAACGAACGTCATCCTGATCGCCGCCACCAACCGCCCTGACGTCCTCGACCCGGCGCTGCTGCGGCCCGGCCGCTTCGACCGCCAGATCTCCGTCGAGGCCCCCGACCTGATCGGCCGCGACCAGATCCTGAAGGTCCACGCCAAGGGCAAGCCGATGGCTCCTAACGTCGACATGAAGGCCGTAGCCAAGAAAACCCCCGGCTACACCGGAGCGGACCTGGCCAACGTCCTCAACGAGGCCGCCCTGCTGACCGCCCGCTCCAACGCCAACCTGATCGATGACCGCGCCCTCGACGAAGCCATTGACCGTGTGATGGCCGGCCCGCAGAAGCGCAGCCGCGTCATGAAGGAACACGAGCGCAAGATCACGGCCTATCACGAGGGTGGGCACGCCCTGGTGGCTGCTGCCCTGCGGAATTCGGCTCCGGTCACCAAGATCACCATCCTGCCCCGCGGCCGCGCCCTGGGCTACACGATGGTGGTTCCGGAGAACGACAAGTACTCCGTCACCCGCAACGAACTCCTCGACCAGATGGCGTACGCCATGGGCGGCCGCGTGGCCGAGGAACTCGTCTTCCACGACCCTTCCACGGGTGCGTCCAATGACATCGAGAAGGCCACCAGCATTGCCCGCAAGATGGTCACGGAGTTTGGCATGAGTGAGCGCGTAGGCGCCGTGCGCCTCGGCCAGGGCGGCGGCGAGCCCTTCCTGGGCCGCGACGCCGGCCACGAGCGCAACTACTCGGACCAGATCGCCTACATCGTCGATGAGGAAGTGCGCCGGTTGATCGACGGCGCGCACGATGAGGCCTACGCCATCCTCATCGAGAACCGCGACGTCCTGGACGAGCTGGCTCTTGAGCTGTTGGAACGCGAAACCCTGAACCAGGGCGAGATCGCGCAAATCTTCACCAACATCCGCAAGCGCGACTTCCGCGACGTCTGGCTGTCCAAGGAGACCCGGCCGATCCTGTCGGCCGGCCCGGTCGAATCCCGTCGGGAGAAGGCCGAACGCGAAGCGCAGGAAGAAGCCACAGAGGCCCGGCTGGAGGAACCGCTCGACGCCATGCCGCCGCACGCCCAGGGCGTCGCCGGACAGGAGTCGTTCCAAGGCGGTGTAACGGACCTCGGGCCCGATGGCCATCCCGGCTAGGCTTCTTCCGTGACTTCTTTCTTCAATGATGACGACGACGCTCCCGACGCAGATTCCTTGGCGGCGGGAGGGTCCGTCCCCGGCCCCTATGCCGTGGACCAGCCCCGCATCCAGGCGGCCGTCCGTGAAATTCTCCTGGCCATTGGCGAGGATCCGGACCGCAGCGGCCTCCTGGACACCCCCAAGCGGGTCGCGAAGGCGTACACCGAGATGTTCGCCGGACTCCACCACGATCCGGCCGAAATCCTGGCCACCCAATTCGACCTGGACCACGAGGAACTCGTCCTGGTCAAGGACATCCCGTTCTACTCCACCTGCGAGCACCACCTCGTTCCGTTCCACGGGGTCGCCCATGTGGGCTACATTCCCTCACACGACGGGAAGGTCACCGGGCTGAGCAAATTGGCGCGGCTCGTGGACATGTTCGCCCGCCGCCCGCAGGTCCAGGAACGCCTGACCACCCAGATCGTCGAAGCCCTCGTCACCCATCTCAAGCCCCGCGGCGCCATCGTCGTCGTCGAATGCGAACACCTCTGCATGTCCATGCGCGGCATCCGCAAGCCCGGCGCCAAGACCGTCACCAGCGCGGTACGCGGGCAACTCCATGACCCGGCCACCCGTGCCGAAGCCATGAGCCTCATCATCGGAAGGTAATTACACAGACTATGGACTCCCTAGCCGCAGCCCCCGGAACCGGACCCGCGACTTCGCCCCTGCCCGTCTTGCGCAAGCCCCGCCCGGCCGCCAAATTCGGGAACCTCCCCACGGACCGGACCCTTGTGATGGGGATCCTGAACGTCACCCCGGACTCCTTCAGCGACGGCGGCAAGCACGCCGCCGCGGACACCGCCATCGCCGCCGGCCTGCGGATGTTCTACGGCGGAGCCGACATCATCGACGTCGGCGGCGAATCCACCCGCCCGGGAGCGGTCGAGGTCGGCGGCGAGGAGGAGCAGCGCCGGGTGCTACCCGTAATCCAGGCCCTGGTGAAGGCCGGTGCCCTGGTCAGCATCGACACCACGCACGCCGCCACCGCCGCAGCGGCGCTGGACGCCGGCGCCGCCATCATCAATGACGTCTCGGGGCTGACCCTGGAGCCCGAGATGGCCGAACTGGTGGCCCGCAGCAAAGCCCCGTACATCCTCACGCACCGCCGCGGCAACGCCACCACGATGGACTCCCTGACCGAGTACGGGAACGTCGCGGAAGACGTGGCCGCGGAACTCGCCGGCGTCCGCGACAAGCTGTATGCGGCCGGCGTCGCCCCGGAACAGATCATCCTGGACCCCGGCCTGGGCTTCGCCAAGAACGAGGAGCAGAACTGGGAACTGCTCCGCCGCCTGGACGTCCTGCAGGCCCTGGGCCACAGGGTGCTCGTCGCAGCCTCCCGCAAGCGCTTCCTCGGCAGCCTCCTGACCGTGGCCGGCAAGGCCGCCCCGCCGGCCGAACGCGACGCGGCCACCGCCGCTGTCACCGCCATCAGTGCCCACCGGGGTGCCTGGGCGGTCCGCGTGCACGACGTCGGCCCCAGCCTCGACGCCGTCAAGGTCGCCGCCCGCATGACCCCGGCGCCGGCAGCAGCCGCCCCGGCCGCCGCCGGCGACAACTGAACCGACAGGCCACCATGGACCAGATCACGCTGAGCGGCGTCACCGCCGTCGGCCACCACGGGGTGTTGGATTTCGAGCGGCGCAACGGCCAGCCGTTCGTCGTCGATGCCGTACTCCACCTGGACTTCAGCAGCGCCGCCGCCTCTGATGACGTGCTCGACACTGCGCACTACGGTGAAGTGGCCGAATGCATCCGGGGTTGGATCACGGGGGAGCCGCTGAACCTGATCGAGGCCCTGGCCGTGCGGATCGCCGAGGACGTGCTGTCAAAGTTCCCTGTCGCCGCCGTGGACATCACCGTGCACAAGCCCAAGGCCCCGATCGAAGTCGAATTCGGCGACGTCTCCGTCAGCGTCCGGCGGACCCGGCGGGAACAGCCATGAACTACACCCGGGCCGTGCTGGCGCTCGGCAGCAACCTGGGGGCGCGCAGCGACACACTTTCGGCGGCCGTCGCGGACATCGTCGACCCGCCGGAGGTCCGCCTCCTGGCCATCTCGCCGATCGTGCAGACCAAGGCCGTCGGCGGGCCGGAAGGCCAGCCGGACTTCCTCAACATGGTGATCGCCGTGGAGACCACGCTGGCGCCCCTTGAGCTGCTGCGGCATTGCCACGCGGTGGAGCAGAAACACCTCCGCGTCCGCGACGTGCACTGGGGCCCGCGCACCCTCGATGTCGACATCATCACGTACGGGGAACTGGCCAGCTCCGACCCGGAGCTGACCCTGCCCCACCCGCGCGCAGCGGAGCGGGCATTCGTGCTCTACCCGTGGTCGCTGATCGACCCTGCCGCCGAGCTCAACGGCGAACGCGTCGGCGAGCTCGCCGCCAAGGCCGCCGACTTCGCCGACCTCGTGCCCTTCGATGGTTTCGAAAACCTCCACGGCGTGGCCGGAGCGGTCGAGTGATGAAGCTGACCAGCCCGCTGCTGCTGCTCCTGATCAGCGTGGCCGTCGGGATCCTGGGCTGGCTCGCCGCCCTGCTGACCACCCGCTACGGACTGAACACCCCCGTGCTGCCGCTCAACGGACTCATCACGATGGGCGTGATCATGGTGCTCACCCTCGTGCTGGGCATCCGGGTGCTGCGCTGGCGGAACGGCAAAAAGAAGAAAATGCTCAACCCGATCCTGGCCGCCTGGACCCTCGTCCTCGCCCAGGCCTGCGCCTACACCGGCAGTGTGCTGCTGGGCTGGCACGCCGGGATCTTCGTTGACCAGCTGCGCCTCTGGAACCTGCGCAGCGACCAGACCCTCGCCTGGCAGGCCCTGGCCATGGCCGGCGGCGGCCTGGCTATGGTCGGGGTCGGCCTGATGGTGGAACGGTTCTGCCGGGTACCGCCCGAGGACGGAGAGGGCGAATCGGCCCCGGGCCTCCAGGACAAGCGCAAACCCAAATCGGAAGGCGAATATGCGTACCGAGGCGATTGACCCCCCGGGCATCACGTGGCTGCGCGTCTCGCCGAAATACGTCAGGGTGCGGCTCGCCAGCTGGGCGCTGGCCAACCTCGTCGTCGTGGCGCTGCTGTGCGTTCCCCTGATCCTTATCGCCAACGGCCGGTGGGAGAACTTCCCGCGCTGGCTGGCCGTCGCCCTCCCGGCCGTGATGCTGGTCCTGGCCCTGTGGCGGCTCCTGCTCATTCCCCGCCAGGTGCGCGCCATCGGCTACGCCGAGCGTGAGGATGACCTGCTCGTCCGCCGCGGCATCTTCTTCCAGCGCACGCTCGTGGTCCCCTACGGCCGGATGCAGTACGTGGACATCGGCGCCGGACCGGTGGAACGCGGCCTGGGCCTGTGCACGCTGAAACTGCACACCGCCTCCGCCGGCACCAACGCGGAAATCCCGGGCCTGCCCGCCGCGGAGGGCGCGCGGCTCCGCGAGCAGCTCTCCGCCCGTGGTGAAGCCCGGCTGGCCGGACTGTGACGGGCCCGCTGTGAGGTCCTCCGTTAGGGGAACTCAGTGAAGCCGGACGCGGCCCCGGAGGCGTCCGCCGGCGCCGACGCGGGAACGCCCGACGGCGCGTGGCTGCGCGTGCACCCGGCCTCACCGTTCGTGCGCGGCTGGGTGGCGCTGGCCGCCATTGTCTTCTTCTTCTTCCGGGACACCTTCGAGCGAATGCTCCAGGGCGGCCCCCTCGTCGATGAGCAGTTCGCAGGCCGGGCTCCGTGGCTGCTGTTCGGCGGCGGCGTGCTGCTGCTGCTCACCGGGGTGGGCTTCGCCCTGAGCTGGTACTTCACCCGCTACCAGGTGGCGGAGGGCTATGTCCGGATCAACACCGGGTTCCTCTTCAAACAGCAGCGGCAGGCCCGGCTGGACCGGGTCCAGGCGATCGACATCGTGCAGCCGCTGCTCGCGCGGATCTTCGGGCTGGCCGAGCTCAAGTTCGAGGTCGCCGACGCCGGGGAGTCCGCGGTGCGGCTCGCGTACCTTCGCATGGACGAGGCGCGGCAGCTCCGGGCCGCGATCCTGGCCAGCGCCGCCGGCGTCGTGCCGGACCCCGCGCAGCCAGGGGCCGTCGCGGCGGAGGCCCCGGAGCACGCCGTGCTCACCGTCCCGCCCGGGCGCCTCATCGGGTCCCTGCTGCTGAGCGAGCAGAGCGTGGTGGTCGTCGTCGGCGGGCTGGCCTCCGTGGTGCTCTCCGCCGCCACCGAGAACCGCAGCTTCTATTTGTTCCTGATCCCGGCCGCGCTGGGCATGGTGGCCGCCTACTGGAACGCCATCAACAGGGGCTACAACTTCACCGCGGCCATTTCCCCGGACGGCATCCGGCTGCGCTACGGGCTGCTGGACACCCAGGCGCAGACCCTGCCGCCGGGGCGGATCCAGGCCCTGAGGGTCAGCCAGCCGCCGCTGTGGCGGATCTTGGGCTGGTACCGGATCCAGGTCAACGTGGCCGGCTACGGCGCCGCGGAAAGCAACGGCGAGGCCTCCTCCCGGGCCACGCTCCTGCCGGTGGGGACCTTCCCCGATGTGCTCACCATGCTCTCCCTGGTCCTGCCCGATCCGGGCACCACGGACCCGGTGCGGCTCTTCACCGCCGGCGTCAACGGACTCGCCCCTGCCGCGTCCGCGGAGGGACCGGCGGGCGTTCCTGCCGAGGCGTCGGGCTCCGGGACGTACGACGGCGGCTTCGTCACCACCCCGCGGCGGGCCCGGCTGCTGGCCCCGCTGGGCTGGCGCCGCAACGGCTTCACCGCCACCGACACGGCTCTGCTGATCCGCTCGGGCCGCTGGTGGCGGCACCTCGTCGTCGTCCCGCACCAGCGGACCCAGTCCATGGCCCTGGAGCAGGGCCCCCTGGCCCGGCGCTTCCGGGTGGCGGACCTGGTGCTGCACACCACCCCGGGGCCGGTGTCCCCGCGGCTGATCCAGGCGGGCCTCGACGAGGGCCGGGCACTGCTGGATGCACAGGCGGCCCGGGCCCGGGCCGCGCGCAAACGCCAGACCAGCGAGCACTGGCTGGACCAGGTCCGCCCGCTCGTGGCTGGAACCTCCCACACCGAAGAACCCAACAGTCAGGAAGACTCTCAGCATGGCTAAACCAGGACGACTCGGCATCGGAATTATCGGCGCCGGCAAGGTCGGCGCCGTCCTGGGGGCGGCGCTGCGCGGCGCGGAGCACGCCATCATCGGGGTTTCCGCGGTCTCGGACGCCAGCCGCGAACGCGCGGAGACCCTGCTTCCGGGTGTCCCGGTGCTGGACGTGCAGGACATCGTCGAGCGCGCCGAACTCGTGCTCCTGGCCGTCCCCGACGACGCGCTCGGCCCGCTCATCGAGGGCCTGGCGAAGCTCGGCGCCTGGCAGGCCGGCCAGCTCGTCGCACACACCTCCGGCCGCTTCGGCGTCGGGATCCTGCATCCTGTCCGCGCCGCCGGCGCCATCCCACTGGCGCTGCACCCCGCGATGACCTTCACCGGGATGAGCCTGGACCTGACCCGGCTGCTGGACTGCACGTTCGGCGTCACAGCGGACGCCGCGATGCTGCCCATTGCCCAGGCCCTCGTCGTGGAGATGGGCGCGGAGCCCGTCGCGATCGCCGAGGCCGACCGCACGCTCTACCACGCGGCCCTGGCGCACGGCTCAAACCACCTCGTCACCCTGGTGGCGCAGGCCTCGCAGCTGCTCCGGGAAGTCGGCGTCGAGGCCCCCGAACGCATGCTGGGACCGCTGCTGCGGGCGACCCTGGAGAACGCGCTCGCCTCGGGCGAATCGGCCCTCACCGGGCCGGTGGCCCGCGGCGACGTGGGCACCGTTGCCGCGCACGCCGAGTCCCTGCGGGAGCACGACGCCGGCGCGGACGGCGATATTCTGGAGGCGTACCTGGCCATGGCCCGGGCGACCGCCCGCCGGGCAGGACGCCGGGGACTGCTGAAGCCGGAGCAACTCGGCGACATCACGCAGGCACTCGAGGGCCCGGACCTCGACGGCCCGCAAACCTAAGGAAGGTCCCTAACTTGGCGATCCAACTCGTGACCACGGCTGCCCGGCTCCGGACCGAAAGCGCCCGCCTGCTCCAGGAGAAGGGCGGCACTTCGCAGGGCCTGGTGCCCACCATGGGCGCCCTGCATGAGGGGCACGCCGAGCTGGCGCGCACCGCCGTCGAACAGAACGACGTGGTGGTGGTGAGCATTTTCGTGAATCCGCTGCAGTTTGGCGAGGCCGTGGACCTGGAGCGCTACCCGCGGACCCTGGAGGCGGACCTGGCGCTGCTGGACGCCGTGGGCGTGGACCTGGTGTTCGCCCCGGACGTGGACGAGGTCTACCCCGGCGGGGCACCCCGCGTCCGGATCAGCGCGGGCCCGGTGGCCGAGAAGTGGGAGGGCGCGTCCCGCCCCGGGCACTTCGACGGCGCCCTGACCGTGGTGGCCAAGCTGCTGCACTTCGGGACGCCCGGCGCGGCGGCGGGACCAGAGCTGCCGGCCTACCGGGCCTACTTCGGCCAGAAGGATGCCCAGCAGTTGGCCCTGGTCCAGCGCATGGTGGCGGATCTGAACTTCCCGGTGGAGATCGTCCCCGTGCCGATCGTGCGCTCCGCGGACGGCCTGGCGCTGTCCAGCCGCAACCGCTTCCTCTCCGCCGAGGAACGCGAGGCGGCGCTGGTGCTCTCGCGGGCGCTGCGGCTGGTCGAGGAACGGGCCAACGCCCACCAGCCCCTGGATCTTGAGTCCGCGCGGGCCCTCGTGGAGTCCCAGCCGCTCGTGGACCTGGACTACTTCGAGGTGGTGGATCCCCGCACCCTGGACCCGCTGGCCGAGAACTGCCGGGACACCCCGTTCCGCGGCGAGGGGCTGGCGATCATCGCGGCGACGGTCGGCCCGGTCCGGCTGATCGACAACGTCCCGCTGGATTCCTAGCCAGTTCCGCTCTCGGCCATGAGCTTGAGGTTCTCCAGGGTCTGTTCCCCGGCCCGTTCCTGCAGCCGTTCCACGAGCAAGCGGTCGGCGAATTTCCCGATCGCGGCGCCGGGAACGTTGTATTCGATCTCCACGGAGACCCGGGTGCCGTTAAGTTGGGGCTCGTAGTCCCAGGTCTGCCAGCCTTTCAGCGGCCCTTCGAATTCGATACGCACGTGCTTCCCCCCTGACCCGGTCGGCAGGTACTCGACGACGCGGGTGGTGACCGGGAACGGCACGCCGGCCATCAGGTAGTTGTGCTTGACGACGGTTCCGGCGGTGCCGTCGCCGTCCACATTTTTGGCCTCGCTGAGATTCACCCACCAGGAGGCCCAATGGTGGGGATTGGTGGCGATCCCCGTGACCCGGTTCACGGGGGCGTCGATCTGGATGCTGTGCTGGATGTGGCCCATCGAAAACTCCTCTGAACATGCGCTGAGGGCAGCGCTGGGCCTGAACGGCGGAGCGCCCTGCTCTCAGGGAACGCCGCCGGGCGCTCCCGGAGTAGGGCAAAAGGTCCTGCCGGGCACCTCGTGGGCACCATGCGCTGCGGCCCGGCGGGCCGCCGGAAAATATCTCCGCCGCCGGGAATTACCGGGGCGCATCGCAGGTTGGCACCTGATGTAGCGACGATGCTCGCCGACCCCACTTCGAAACACCCTGAGGGAAATCCCTATGTCTACTGACGTCTCTTCAAAGCCCGCCGGCGATCCCGCGCAGGCCCCGGCCGCCGCGGAGGCTGCCGCACCGCCGGCAAAGATGTCCCGGGAATCGGTCACCGTCATCGCCACCTTGCTGGTGGCCACCTTCGTGGTGATCCTGAACGAAACCATCATGAACGTCGCACTGCAGCGCCTGATGGTGGATCTCGGCGTCACCGCGCCCACCGTGCAGTGGCTGTCGACCGGATTTATGCTCACGATGGCCATCGTGATCCCCACGACGGGCTTCATCCTGCAGCGGCTGTCCACCCGCGCCGTTTTTATGCTGGCCATGGGCCTGTTCTCCGGCGGCACGCTGCTCGCGGCGCTGGCGCCCGGATTTGAGATTCTCCTGCTCGCACGGATCGTCCAGGCCGCGGGCACGGCCATCATGCTCCCCCTGCTGATGACCACCATCCTCACCCTGGTCCCCGTGGCACGCCGCGGCTTCGTGATGGGCAACGTGAGCATCGCCATCTCGGTGGCGCCGGCCATGGGCCCCACGGTGTCCGGGCTGATCCTTGAGCACTTCTCCTGGCGCTTTATGTTCGTCTTCGTCCTGCCGGTCGCCCTCGCCGCGTTCGCCATCGGGGCCCGGTTCCTGACCAACATCGGTGAAACGGAAAAGACCCGGCTCGACGTCGCGTCCGTACTGCTGACCGTTCCCGCGTTCGGCGGGATCGTCTACGGCCTGAGCCAGATCGGCGGCGGCGAGTCCGGCCCCGGCTCGCCCGCCGTCATTGCCCTGGCCGTCGGCGCCATTGCCATGGTGGCGTTTGTTCTCCGCCAGCTGCGGCTGCAGCAGTCCGCGGCACCCCTGCTGGACCTGCGGGCATTCACCTTCCGGATGTTCACGGTGTCCGTGCTGCTGCTCGTCGTGGCCATGATCGCCCTGTTCGGCGCCGTAATCCTCCTGCCGTTGTACCTGCAGGAGGTCCGCGGTCTGACGTCGCTGGAAACCGGGCTGACCCTGCTGCCCGGAGGACTCGCGATGGGCCTCCTGGGCCCGTTCATCGGGCGGCTCTTCGACAAGGTCGGCCCGCTGCCGCTCACTGTCACCGGCTCGTCCCTGCTCGTGGTGGCGCTGTTCCAGTTCTCCCTGCTCGACGCGGGCACGCCGGTCGGGTGGATCATCGCCCTGCACGTGGGCCTCAGCCTGGGACTGGCCCTGATCTTCACCCCGGCGTTCACCACCGGGCTGAACCCGCTGCCGCCGCACCTGTACTCCCACGGCTCGGCCATCATGAGCACCCTGCAGCAGGTCGCCGGTGCCGCCGGAACGGCGCTGCTCGTCTCGATCTACGCGGTGGTGTCCGCCAGCGCGGGAATCGTCGCGGGCATGCACGCGGCGTTCCTCACGGCGTCGGTCATCGCCGTCGCCGCCGTCGTCCTGTCCGCACTGATGCGCAAGACCGCCGCAGCGGACCACCCCGCTCCCGCCCCCCACTAACCCGATCCCGACCTGCTTAAACCAACGCGGGGTCACTAAGCGCCCATCCGGCGGGCCGGAAGGGACGCTCAATGACCCCGCGTTGCTGTGCTGCGGTGGGGTGGTTAGCTGGCGAAGAACTCGCTGAGTGCGGAGATGAGCTTGTCCGGTGCCTTGTTGACGCCGTCGTGGCCCATGCCCGGCAGGATCGTGTAGCTGGAGCCGGAGAGCACCTCGTGGATCTGGGCGCAGGCCACACCGAAGTACGCCGGGCTCTTCTCGCCGACAATTATCAGCGTCTCCAGCGGCAGCTCCAGGAACGGCTCCGCCGGCATGTCGGCGGCGATGATGGCCTTGATCTCCCGGACCCCGGTCTTCATCAGCTCGCGCATCTGCTTGCCGAGCGGGGTGCCGGCGGCCAGTTTGTTCGCCAGCGTCAGCATCGACAGCGGCATCCGGGACAGGGCGCTACCGGTCTCGAGGCCCCGGAGCAGGACGGCGAGGGCGCGGTCGTCGTCGCCGGCCGCCGTCGCCTTTTCGTATTCGGTGGTCCAGTCCGCGGTGACGCTGTGATTCACGGAGACGGCCGGGTCGTACACGGCGAGGCGCTCCACCGGCAGGGTGCGGGCGGCGTGCAGCGCCACCGCGCCGCCGAAGCTGTGCCCGAAAACGTCCGTGCTGGCGGTGTGCTTCATCACCGCGGCGAGGTCCTTGATGTCCACGTCGAGGGTGTAATCCTCCGGCTGCGGGGAGGAGGAGCCGCGGCCGCGCCGGTTGAAGGTGTGCACCGGGCGCCCGAGGGACGCGCTGAGCTTCTGGGCGAAGCGGGTGTAGTCGGCGGCGGTCACCATGGAGGCCGCAACAACGACGACGCCGGAGCCCGCCGAGGTCAGCTCGGCACCCGTGCTGAAAAGCTCGATCGTTCCGCCGTCGGGGGTTCTAATGTTCTCGCGGGTCATGGTCAGAGCCTAGCCGAGGCTGCAGCTACGGCGCAGTAGGGCGCCGGGCCCAGCGGCCTAGCCGCCCAGCCGCCCGCCGGAAACGTCGAGGTAACAGGAGCCGCACAGCGACTCGTACCAGACGTCCTGGCCGTCGATCGCGACCTGGTCGCCGTCGAACACCACCCGGTCTCCGGCCCGGCGGGTGTTGAAGATGGCCTTGCGGCCGCAGCGGCAGATGGTCTTGAGTTCCTCGAGCGTGTGCGCGATTTCCAGCAGCCGCAGCGAACCCGGGAACGCCCGGGTGCGGAAGTCGGTGCGGATGCCGTAGGCCAGCACGGGAACGTTGTCCAGGACGGCGATCCGGAAGAGGTCGTCCACCTGGGCCGGTTCGAGGAACTGCGCCTCGTCCACCAGCAGGCAGGCCACCGGCTGGGTGTCCACGTGCTCCAGCAGGGCGTCGGGGTCGTCCCCGTGGGCGTGGGCGGTGAACAGCTCCCGGGCGGACGCCCCGGCCGGGATCAGGAAGTCCACCGACCGGGTCATGCCCAGGCGGGACACGACGTCGGCGTCGCCCTTGGTGTCGACATCCGGTTTGGCCAGCAGGACCCGCTGGCCGCGTTCCTCATAGTTGAAGGCGGCCTGCAGCAGCCCCGTTGACTTGCCTGAGTTCATCGCGCCGTAGCGGAAGTAGAGCTTGGCCAAGGGGGTCCTTTCGAAAGGGTCGCCCACCGATTGTAAAGGCGCGCCGCTCAGCGGCCCAGCTTGAGCCGCCGCCTGCGCGCCGGGAGGCGGTGCAGGCTCCCTTCGTCGGCAAGGAGGAACCGCGCAGCGGCCCGGGGCAGCCGGATTCCGGGCCGGAGCGGGCTTTCGTGGAGCTGACCCGGCAACACGGCGAACTCGATGGAAGGGATGGCGGCGGCGAGTTGCCGGCTCGTTTCGGTGAAGTACTCCGGGCTCCAGCTCCCGCTCAGCATCAGGGTGGGGATCGTGACGGCCGCGAAGTCGGCCAGCTCGGCGTCGGCGTCCAGCACTGCCCGCATCTCCGCGACGGCGGTGGGCAGCAGCCTGCGCATCTCGGCGCCCTTGGGGGTCCGTGCGGAGAGGATGCTGAGCAATCGCAGCGCGCCGAGCGGGAGCTTGGACACGGGCCCGCCGACCTCAATGCCTTGGACCAGGTGGGCCCAGGCGTCGTCGAGTTGCCCGGCAGCAATCGAACGCTCCAGCTCGGGCCGCCAGCGGTGGGTGAGGTTCCCGGAGAGGGATACAGCCGCGTCATAGGTCACCATCCTGCGGATCGGCAGCGTCCGTGCCGCCTGGAGGGCCAAGAAGCCGCCATAGCTGTGTGCCACCACGTCGCTCGATCCCGTTTCCCGCATCACGGCAGCCAGATCACCGACCTCCATGGCCACCGAGTAGCTGGCCGGTTGCGGGGAGGACCCTGCGCGCCCGCGCCGGTTGTAGCAATGCACAGGTCGGCCCAACAGGCGGCTGATGTTCCGCGCGAACGGGCGGTACAGCGCGTCGGTCAACGCCGTGCCGTGCACGATGACGATGCCCGGGCCGGGCGGCAGGCCGGGAGCCGGACGGAAGGAGTGCAGTTCGAGGCGCCCCTCGCCGTCGTCGGTGCTGATAATCCGCGTCTCCACAGCCCTGAGTCTATTCCGCAGCAGGCCATAGCCGTGAGGGACCGCCCCGGGCACAATCCCCGGTAAACTTGGGGATTGTGACTTCCCAAAACACCTCCGCCCCGAATACCGCCGCCGATTCCCATGAAGCCAGCGAGCAGACGCGCATCCGCATGGAGAAGCGCGCCAAGCTGATCGAGCGCGGCGTCGAGGCGTATCCGGTCGGTGTTGAGCGCACCCATTCCCTGGGTGAGATCCGGGAGAAGTACGCGCACCTCCAGGCCGACGAAACCACCGGCGACGTCGTCGGGGTGACCGGCCGCATCGTCTTCATCCGCAACACCGGCAAGCTCTGCTTCGCCACGCTCCAGGAGGGCGGCGTGGACGGCAAGGCCGTCCGGCTGCAGGTCATGCTTAGCCTGGCCAACATCGGCGAGGATGCGCTCGCCGACTGGAAGGCCCTCGTGGACCTGGGCGACCACGTCTTCATCAAGGGCGAGGTCATCTCCTCACGGCGCGGCGAGCTCTCCGTCATGGCCGAATCCTGGTCGATGGCGTCCAAGGCGCTGCGCCCGCTGCCCGTGCTGCACGCCGAGCTCAACGAGGAGACCCGGGTCCGCCAGCGCTACGTGGACCTCATTGTCCGCGACGAAGCCCGCGAAATGGTCTACACCCGCGCCGCGATCACCCGCTCCATCCGCGAGACCCTGCACCGCCAGGGCTACGTCGAGGTGGAAACCCCGATGCTGCAGCTGGTCCACGGCGGCGCCACGGCTCGTCCGTTCGAGACGCACATGAACGCGTTCGACCAGAAGATGACGCTGCGGATCGCCACCGAGCTGTACCTCAAGCGCACGGTCGTGGGCGGGATCGACCGCGTCTACGACATGGGCCGCGTCTTCCGCAACGAGGGCGTGGACTCCACCCACAGCCCGGAGTTCACCACCCTGGAAAGCTACGAGGCCTGGGCCGACCAGTTCGTCATGGCGGACCGGATCAAGGAACTCATCCTCGACGCCGCCGATGCCGCCGGCGTGGGCCGGGTCCTGCAGACCGAGGCCGGGGAGATCAACCTCGACGGCGACTGGGCCTGGCTGGCGGTTTACCCGGGGCTCTCCGAAACCGTGGGCCAGGAAATCACGCCGGAGACTCCGGCGTCGGATCTGCTGGCACTCGCCGCCAAGCACGAGGTCAAGGTCGATGCCAACTGGGATGCCGAAAAGCTCGTGGTGGAACTCTTCGGCGAACTCGTCGAACCGACGCTGTTGAACCCGACCTTCGTCTACGACTACCCGCCTTCCGCCCAGCCGCTGGCCCGCCAGCACCGCGAGGACGGCCGGCTGATCGAGGCGTGGGACCTCATCATTGGCGGCATGGAGCGCGGTACGGCGTTCTCGGAGCTCATTGACCCGGTGATCCAGCGCGAACGGCTCACCGAGCAGTCACGCCGCTCCGCCGCCGGCGATGTGGAGGCCATGCAGCTGGACGAGGACTTCCTGCGTGCCCTGGAGTACGGGGCCCCGCCGATGGGTGGTATCGGGCTGGGCATCGACCGGCTCGTTATGCTCTTCACCGGCGTCGGCATCCGCGAGACAATATTGTTCCCGCTGCTGAAGCCCGAAGGACACTGACCATGGAGTACATCGCCGTCTTGCTTCCCTCCGTGGTCGTCGGCCTGATTTTCTGGTTCGCCATGAAATCGATTTTCAATGCGGACAAATCCGAACGCCAGGCCGAAGCTCGGGCCCAGGCGGAAGCTGACGAAAAGGCCCAGGCGCCCGATACGCTCCGCCACCGCGGCCATTCCAACGGCCTGAACTAATAGCGAGCTATTCGACCTTGGGTTTTCCTTCGGAAACTCTTTTTCGCTTTGACTCGTTGCCATAAAGCGGAGGATACTTTTAAGCAGATAGATCCTGCTTTTCGTAAATACTCATCCCTTTTGGAAAAGAGAGTCTTAATGGCACAGAAAGTAAAAATCATCCTTGTTGATGACCTAGATGGCGGATCCGCGGACGAGACCGTTCGGTTCGGACTCGACGGCGTCAGTTACGAAATCGACCTGTCATCGGAGAATGCCTCAGAACTGCGGTCTGCTGTTGAGCGGTTTGTAGGCCACGCACGCAAGACGTCAAGCGGCCGCGCAACCCGCACCAAAATTTCATCCGGCCGGAACCAGGACTCCGCCCAGATCCGGCAATGGGCCCGAGATAACGGCTATGCGGTAAACAGCCGCGGACGTATTCAGGCGGAAATTCAGGAAGCCTACCAAAAGGCGAATTCCTAGCCGTCAAGGCAAGACCCCGCGACGACGTTGGACACAGCGCTGCGGCGCAATAACGATGACTCTGCCCCCGCTTGGGTCGGGGGCTTTGTCGTATGTGGGTTCGGACGCTGATGTCGTCGCCAAGGAGCCGCCATCGCGCGGGAGAGCTGGCCGCCGTCGGGCCCTCCGCCGTTGCTGCCGCCCGTCCGGCGGGCCTGTCGGACGTCCGGCGGGGCGCCGTTTGCGCCCCGATGTGACGCGGCGGCGGCGTCCCGGTTTCCCCTGTGGCGAACAAGCCCCAAATCTTGAACCCGGCCACGTAGCATCAAAGTACGTCGTAGCTAGGAGTGTGGCGAAATGTTTGAGCGATTTACGGACCGTGCCCGTCGCGTAGTTGTGCTTGCCCAAGAAGAGGCACGCATGCTGAACCACAATTACATTGGTACCGAACACATCCTCTTGGGTCTGATCCATGAAGGTGAAGGTGTTGCTGCCAAAGCCCTTGAGTCCTTGAGCATTTCGCTCGACGGCGTCCGCGAGCAGGTACAGGAGATCATCGGCCAGGGCCAGCAGGCCCCGTCCGGACACATCCCCTTCACCCCCCGCGCCAAAAAGGTCTTGGAACTCTCGCTCCGCGAGGCCCTGCAGTTGGGACACAACTACATCGGCACGGAGCACATCCTGCTCGGCCTCATCCGCGAGGGTGAAGGTGTTGCCGCCCAAGTGCTGGTCAAGCTCGGTGCGGACCTCAACCGCGTCCGCCAGCAGGTCATCCAGCTGCTCTCGGGCTACCAGGGCAAGGAATCCACCGGAGCCGGTGTTGGTCCGGGCCAGGCCGAGGGCACTCCTGCCGGTTCCGTCGTCCTGGATCAGTTCGGCCGCAACCTGACCCAGGCCGCGCGCGAGAACAAGCTGGACCCTGTCATCGGGCGTGAATCCGAAATGGAACGCGTCATGCAGGTCCTGTCGCGCCGCACCAAGAACAACCCCGTGCTGATCGGTGAGCCCGGCGTCGGCAAGACCGCCGTCGTCGAAGGCCTCGCCCAGGCGATTGTCCGCGGCGATGTTCCTGAGACCATCAAGGACAAGCAGCTGTACACGCTGGACCTCGGGTCCCTCGTGGCCGGCTCCCGCTACCGCGGTGACTTCGAAGAGCGCCTCAAGAAGGTGCTCAAGGAAATCCGCACCCGCGGCGACATCATCCTCTTCATCGACGAGATCCACACCCTGGTGGGTGCCGGTGCCGCCGAGGGAGCCATCGATGCGGCCTCGATCCTGAAGCCCATGCTGGCCCGCGGCGAGCTCCAGACCATCGGTGCCACCACGCTGGACGAGTACCGCAAGCACATCGAGAAGGACGCCGCGCTGGAACGCCGTTTCCAGCCGATCCAGGTCAAGGAGCCCTCTGTCGCGCACGCGATCGAGATCCTCAAGGGCCTTCGCGACCGGTACGAGGCCCACCACCGGGTCACCATCACCGACGGCGCCCTCGCCTCGGCAGCGAGTCTTTCCGAGCGCTACATCTCGGACCGCTTCCTGCCGGACAAGGCGATCGACCTGATCGATGAGGCCGGTGCACGGCTGCGCATCCGCCGGATGACGGCCCCGCCGGAGCTCAAGATCATGGACGAGAAGATCGCCGCCATGAAGCTGGAGAAGGAATCCGCGATAGACGCGCAGGACTTCGAAGGTGCCGCCTCGCTGCGCGACAAGGAGCAAAAGCTCATTGCCGAGCGTGCCGAGAAGGAACGCCAGTGGAAGACCGGCGGCATGGACGACATCTCCGAAGTTGATGAGGACCTGATCGCTGAAGTTCTGGCGAATTCCACCGGGATCCCGGTCTTCAAGCTGACCGAGGAAGAATCCTCGCGACTGCTGAAGATGGAAGACGAGCTGCACAAGCGGGTAGTCGGCCAGAACGAGGCCATCAGGTCCCTGTCCCAGGCGATCCGCCGCACCCGTGCAGGCCTGAAGGACCCGAAGCGTCCGGGCGGTTCGTTCATCTTCGCCGGCCCCACCGGCGTCGGCAAGACCGAGCTCGCCAAGGCCCTGGCCGAATTCCTCTTCGGCGAGGAAGACGCCCTGATCACCCTGGACATGTCCGAGTACTCGGAGAAGCACACGGTGTCGCGTCTCTTCGGTGCCCCTCCGGGCTACGTGGGCTACGAGGAAGGCGGACAGCTGACCGAGAAGGTCCGCCGTCGTCCGTTCTCCGTGGTCCTGTTCGACGAAGTGGAGAAGGCGCACGCCGACCTCTTCAACTCGCTGCTGCAGATCCTGGAAGACGGCCGCCTGACCGATTCCCAGGGCCGCGTGGTGGACTTCAAGAACACCGTGATCATCATGACCACCAACCTCGGCACCCGGGATATCTCCAAGAGTGTTGCCACCGGCTTCCAGTCCGGCACGGACACGCAGACCGGCTACAACCGGATGCGGGCCCGCGTCACGGAGGAGCTCAAGCAGCACTTCCGTCCCGAGTTCCTGAACCGTGTTGACGACGTTGTGGTCTTCCCGCAGCTGACCCAGGACGAGATCATCGAGATCGTGGACATGTTCGTCGGCCGGCTGGAGAAGCGCCTCAAGGACAAGGACATGGGCATCGAGCTCACGCCGGCGGCCAAGATCCTGCTCGCAACCCGCGGCTACGATCCCGCCATGGGTGCCCGGCCGCTGCGCCGGACCATCCAGCGCGAGATCGAGGACCAGCTCTCCGAGAAGATCCTCTTCGGCGAAATCCACGCCGGCGACATTGTTGTAGTGGATGTGGACGGCGAAGGCGACGACGCCAAGTTCACCTTCGCAGGCAACACGAAGCCGCGCATCCCGGAGATCGCTCCGAGCGTCTAGGCATCGGCTCGAAGGCCCCGACTTCCCGAAAAGGAAGGCGGGGCCTTTTGCGCCTGCGCCGCCGCCGGGTCTGAAAGTACCGTTTCACTCTCGGTGAAATTGGTGTGATCCAGGGCATAGGGGGTGTTGAATCGGTGCATGGCTTCCCCCGATGCAGAGACCCTGGGCGAAAAACCCGACACACCCTTCCACGACCTGGACCATTACCTCGCGATTCCGAGGGTGGCGGGACTGGCGTTGAGCCCGGATGGCAGGCGGCTCGTCACCACCGTGGCCTCGCTGAACGCCAAGGGCACCGAATACGGCACTGCCCTGTGGGAACTGGATCCGGCCGGGCAGAAGCAGGCCCGCCGCATCACCCGCAGCGCCAAGGGCGAGGCCGGCGCCGTGTTCGCCGCCAGCGGCGAGCTGTACTTCAGCTCAGCGCGCCCGGACCCGGAATCCCCCGAAGCGGACCCGGTCAAAGCCCTGTGGGTGCTGCCGGCGGACGGCGGCGAGGCCCGCGTCGTGCTCACCCGGGCGGGTGGAGTCAGCACGCTCCTGGCCGCGAAGGACACGGGCGCCCTTTTCGTCAGCGCCGCCGTGCTGGCAGGGTCCACGGACGAGGACGACGACGAGGAACGCCGCACGGCGCGCAAGGACAACAAGGTCGCCGCCATCCTGCACAGCGGCTATCCGGTGCGCTACTGGGACGCCGATCTGGGGCCCGCCCAGCCGAGGCTCTTCGCCGTCGAACCCGGCGAGGAACAGGAACCGGGCAAGCCCACAACCGTCGACGCCACCGCGCCGCTGCAGCTCCGGAACCTGACGCCCGACGCCGGTGCCGGCCTTCGCGATGCAGAGTCAGTCGTCAGTCCGGACGGCAAGACCATTTACAGCAGCTTCGCAAAGCCGCTCGCGCGAGCGAATTCACGGTCCGTCCTCGTCGGGATCGATGTGTCCAGCGGCACCCGGACCGTCCTGCTGGACACCGAGGGAATGAGCTACTTCCCCGGTCCGGTAAGCCCCGACAACCGCACCCTTGTGGTGCTCAGCGAGAGCGACACCACGCCCGAGGCGGCCCCGCAGGTCAGGCTGCATCTGCTCGACGTCTCCGGCCCGGCATCCGCAGCTGGTACGGCAGGCGAGGCCACGCTGGTGCCGCTGGCGCACGGTTGGGACCGCTGGCCGCGCCCGGCCGCCTGGCTCCCGGACGGATCGGCCCTGCTCGTCACCGCCGACGAGGACGGCGCCTCGCCGGTCTTCCGGGTCAGCGTAAGCGGAGGCGACGCCGGCCAGATCACCCGCCTGACCGCCGACACCGCCGCCTACACCGACGTTGTGTTGGCTCCGGACGGCCGCACTGCCTATGCGCTGCGCAGCTCTTACGAATTCCCGCCGGAAGCGGTGCGCATCGACCTCGCCGGCGGCGACACCGTCCGGCTCCCTGCCCCTGCTGAGCGCCCGCATTACCAGGGCTGGTTGGAGCGGGTGGAGACGACGGCGGCAGACGGCACCCGCGTTCCGGCGTACCTGGCGCTCCCTGACGGCGCCTCGGCCGGCAGCCCAGCGCCCCTGCTGCTATGGATCCATGGCGGCCCGCTCGGGTCCTGGAACGCCTGGACATGGCGCTGGAACCCCTGGCTGCTCGTGGCCCGGGGCTACGCCGTTCTGCTGCCGGACCCGGCGCTCTCCACCGGTTACGGCCAGCACCACATCCAGCGCGGCTGGGGCGCCTGGGGCAGGGCCCCGTTCACCGACCTGATGGCCATCACCGACGCCGTGGTGCAGCGGCCGGACATCGACGAGACCCGCACCGCCGCCATGGGAGGCTCCTTTGGCGGCTACATGGCCAACTGGGTGGCCGGCCACACGGACCGGTTCAAGGCAATCGTCACTCACGCCAGCCTCTGGGCTCTGGACCAGTTCGGCCCCACCACGGACGCCGCGCAATACTGGCTCAAGGAGATGACAGCCCAGATGGCGCTGGAGAACTCCCCGCACCTGCACGTGGAGAACATCAGCACCCCCATGCTCGTCATCCACGGCGACAAGGACTACCGCGTCCCGATCGGTGAGGGCCTGCGGCTCTGGTACGAGCTCCTCTCCAAGTCCCGGCTCGCCGCCGACGAGAACGGCGAGACCGAGCACCGTTTCCTCTATTTCCCGGACGAGAACCACTGGATCCTGCAGCCGCAGCATGCCAAGGTCTGGTACGGCGTGGTCGAGCACTTCCTCGCCAGGAACCTGCTGGACAAGGATCTGCCGGTGCCCGCCGAACTGGGCCTGTAGGCCGCCGTCGGCCGGCTCGGCGGCTGGTGCGTTCGGCGCCATTTTCAGGACCAAGGGTAAGTGGTCCCCGTAAGATTGGGCTGTGACTGAGACAATCCGCATCCGCCCTGCCCGCACGAGCGACGTCGGGGCGATCAAGACGCTCGTGGCGCCACTGGCCGAGCAGCGGGTCCTCATGGCCAAGGAAACCGTGGCCTACTACGAAAGCCTGCAGGAGTTCCGGATCGCCGAGTCACCGGACGGCGAGGTGATCGGCTGCGGGGCGCTGCACGTTATGTGGGAGGACCTCGCCGAAGTGCGCACCCTCACGGCTTCGGATGCCTGGCGCGGGAAAGGCGTGGGCCACCTGCTGGTCGAGCGCCTGCTGGAGGACGCCAAGGCGCTGGGGGTCTCCCGCGTCTTCTGCCTGACCTTCGAGGTGGACTTCTTCAAAAAGCACGGCTTCGAGGTCATGGCCGACCAGACCGCCGTCGACCCCGTCGTGTATTCGGAGTTGCTCCGCTCGCACGATGAGGGCGTTGCCGAGTTCCTCGACCTCGCCCGGGTGAAGCCCAACACGCTCGGCAATACCCGGATGATCAAAACCCTGTAAAACGGTGCCCGCAGGGGGCGCCAGGGGCACGGTCTTCCCATCTATCAATTTGATGGATAAACTGAGCCCGGTCCAGGGGGTGGACCACCCGACATCCGGAGGCAAGAAATTGCACGATCGCGTGACTTTTCCAGATTTCTCTGCATTCCAAATGTCGATCCCCGGCGGGGCCGGGGCCCGGCATACCACGGATCCGGACACCGGGGACGACTCTGCCGAGAGTCCGGCGCCAGGTAGTCGCCCGGACCTTGAATCCGGCCCCGGGCCGGCACCCGGAACCGATCAGGGACGGCTCAACGCGCCGCCGTTCTCCTGGCTGGGCAGCGACGCCTGGCCGAACTTCCCGCTGTGGGCGGACAAACCAAGCTGAGGCACCCGCGGATCAGGGGAAAGCGGCCGTCCGGCAGCAGCCCGATTCCGCGCCGGGGGATGCGAAACCAGGAGCCTACCGCTGGAAGGGGCCCGGTAGTAGGGTCTAACCAAGCAGCCAGGACACCATCCAGGGAGCACGCCATGAAGAAGCTCATCAATGATCCCCGCGCCGTGGTTGACGAGTCAGTGGAGGGCTTCGGGCTAGCCCATGCCGACCTCGTCACCGTCTTTGCGGACCCCAAGTACATCGTGCGCAAAGACGCGCCGGTGGCAGGTAAAGTCGGGCTGGTCGCCGGCGGCGGCAGCGGGCACGAGCCCCTGCACGGCGGTTACGTCGGCCTGGGTATGCTCGATGCCGCCGTCCCGGGCGCCGTGTTCACCTCGCCGACACCCGACCAGATCCTTCCGGCGACGCTCGCCGTCAACTCAGGCGCCGGCGTCGTGCACATCGTGAAGAACTACACGGGCGACGTCCTCAACTTTGAGACCGCGGCGGAGCTTTCCCAGGCCGAAGGCGTTGAGGTCCGCACCGTGCTGGTCAACGACGACGTGGCCGTGCAGGACTCGCTGTACACGGCCGGACGGCGCGGCGTGGGCGGAACCGTGCTGGTGGAAAAAATCGCCGGTGCCGCCGCCGAGCGCGGGGATAACCTCGACGCCGTCGCAGCCATCGGCGACCGGGTCAATCAAAACGTGCGCAGCATGGGCGTCGCGCTGACCGCCTGCACCGTCCCGCATGCCGGGTCGCCCAGCTTTGTACTGGAGGAAAACGAAATCGAGATCGGCATCGGCATCCACGGCGAGCCCGGCCGGCACCGCATCCCGATGGAAAACGCCGACGGCATCACCGACCGACTGCTCGAACCGGTGGTCAGCGACCTCGGCCTGGCGTCCGGGGACAAAGTCCTCCTGTTCGTCAACGGCATGGGCGGCACCCCGCAGAGCGAGCTCTATATCGTCTACCGCCGCGCCGCGCAGCAGTTGGCCGCTCAAGGCGTCACCGTCGCACGGTCACTTGTGGGCAACTACATCACCTCGCTCGAAATGCAGGGCTGTTCCCTAACCGTCCTGCGACTCGACGATGAAATGACGGCCCTCTGGGATGCACCCGTCCACACGCCGGCCCTCCGCTGGGGCGCCTGACCGTGGGGCTGGACGTCAACTGGGCCCTGCGGTGGCTGACCCTCTCGGCCCAGGCCATGGCGGAGCACCGGGAGGAACTCATCGAGCTGGACCGGCCGATCGGGGATTCGGACCACGGCGAGAACATGGACCGCGGCTTCAAGGCGGTGATGGTGAAGATTGCCGAGGCGCCGCCGGAAACCGCCGGGGCGGCCCTGAAGCTGACCGCTATGACCCTGATGTCGAAGGTCGGCGGGGCCGCCGGCCCGCTCTACGGCACGGCGTTCCTCCGGGCGGGCACGGCGCTGGGCGAGGCATCCGACGTCGACGCCGCCACGCTCGCCTCAGCCTTCCAGGCCGCCAGGGACGGGATCGTGGCCCGCGGGAAGGCGGAACCGGGCGACAAGACGATGGTTGATGCCTGGACCCCGGCGGTGGACGCGGCCGCTGCCGCGGCCGGTGACAGCGATGTGCTCAAGGTCCTGGTGGCCGCCGCGGAGGCGGCAGAGGCCGGGGCCGTCTCCACCGACCCGATGCTCGCCCGCAAGGGACGAGCCAGCTACCTGGGGGAGCGCAGCATCGGCCACCGGGACCCGGGCGCCGTCTCCAGCGCACTGATCCTGCGCGCAGCCGTCGGGGCAGCTGAATGACGGTCAAGCTCGTCGTCGTCTCCCACAGCGCAAAGATCGCCGACGGCGCCGCCGAGCTTGCCGCCCAGATGGCGCCCGACGTGCTGATCCTTCCCGCCGGCGGCACCGACGACGGCCGGATCGGCACCAGCCTCGAGCGCGTGATGGCGGCGCTGGAGCAGGCCGGGGATGCCAACAGCGACGGCATCGTGGTCCTGACGGATCTGGGCTCGGCCGTGATGACGGCCGAGTCCGCGGTGGAGTTCCTGGCGGACCCCTCCTCCGTGCTGCTGGCCGATGCGCCCCTGGTCGAAGGTCTGGTCGCGGCCGCCGTGGCCGCGCAGGCCGGGGCGGATTCCGCGGCCGTGAAGGAAGCAGCGGAGGCCGTCTACCGGCCCCCGGCCGCCGCGCAGCACGTTCACGAGCACCGGCCGCCGGAGGCGACAGGGGATTTTGAACTCATCAACCAGGCCGGCATGCACGCCCGTCCGGCCGCGAAGATTGCCGGCGGGCTGTCCGGCATGGACGCCGAGGTGACCGTGAACGGCGCCGACGGCGCGTCGATGACCGAACTCATGATGCTCGCGGCAGCGAAGGGAACGGTCCTGCACGTTGAAGCCAGCGGCCCGGATGCGGGCAAAGCCGTGGATTATCTGCGCGGACTGATCACGGCGGGCTTCGGCGAACCCTAGCGGTCTGGTCTCAGGCCGCACCGGCCGCGGTCAGGTCCGGTGAGGCGGTGGCGTGGCGGGATCCGCTCCAGGCGATCCACCCGCCGGCAACCGCCATCAGCAGGGCACCGGCGGCCTGGGTCGGCAGGCTGCTCCCCGTCGTCGCCTGCCCCAGGACGACGCCCAGGAGATAGAACACGACGGCTCCGGCCGCCCAGAGCGCCCCGGCCCAGCGCGGCAAAACATGGGAACGCCACACCGCGACCCCCAGCAGGATGTTGCCGAGGAAGGCGAGCAGGAGGCCAATCAGGAACGCCCCTGTCATGGACCCCGGGAATTCCAGCTGCATCACCTCCTTGTTTCCGGCCAGGTAGGCCCTTCCGATGGCGGGAATGGCGAAGGTGGAGATCGCGGCCGGCACGAGCAGCAGGGCCGTGCCGGCGGCGGCGGTGACCATTGCTGCCAGCGCCAGGCCGCCCACCCGGGTGTTCGCCAGGCAGCAGCCCAGTGCGAAGACGCCGAAGATCGCCAGGACTGTGCCCAGCGTGCTGCCGAACAGGTGGCTGAACTGGTAAGTGTCGGCGCTGACAAACTGCGCCCAGGCATCCGGATCCCTCTCCTGGTTCGGCTGCGGCTCCAGCGTGGACCAGGCAGTGACGAGCCACGACACCGGCAGTGCCCACAGCCCGGCCCGGATCCAGCGGCTGATGTTCTGTGCGTTCACGGTGTCCGCCTTTCTCCGCGCGGTTTAGGCGGCCCGAAGGCCGTCCGAATCCAGTAGCAGTCCGGCTGAGATGAACCTGCCGCACTGCTCGCCGTACGGGTATGCCACCCGTGGCGAGAACGTCAGGGTCCGGACAGGCAGGGGGAGGCCGCCGGCGCCGGTGCCGCCCGCCGTCACCTCGATGGGGGATTCAGTGAGCCGATCCAGCATGAGCATCCCGGTCAGCGTGCCGTCCGGCGTGGAGGTTGCGGAACAGGGACGGTCCTTGCCGTCCGGTCCCGGTTCGCAGCCCTGATCCACGGTGGTGCTGCCCGGGAACAACTCAAGGTCAGCCTCCGTGCACCGCCCGTCCTGGCAGGCCTTGAGCCGGAGTGTCTTCACAGAACCGGCGTACTCGCTGGCCACCGTCAGCGCAACGACCGATGCCTGGGCGATGGCCGGGCACGCCACCTGGGGCTGGCACCCGGCGGCCAGCAGCGCGGTGCAACCCAGGCCCACGAGTACTGCGAACGTGCGCATGTTTCAGGGTAGTTCCGGCAGCGCGGCCGAGCTAGGGTCCGGCGTCCCGAGAGGATCAGGCGGGCAGCCGGAACCCCGCGGGATGCAGCTCGGCCAGCCCGTCGCTCAGCAGCCCGGCCAGCGCGCGTTCCAGCTGTTCCGGGGCGCAGCCGAGCCGGTGCAGGGCGGCCAGCGGAATGCCGACCCCGGACGGTTCGAAGCCAAGGTCGGCCGGCGCCCGGTGGAACAGCTCCGCGGCCACCGGCGACTCGGCGATGCGGAGGACCGCCATCACCGCCCCCCGCACCTGGCGGTCCGTGCCGTGCCACGCCTGTCCCTTCGGCGTGTAGGTCGGCGGCGGCTCCCCGGCTGCGAGCCAGGCGCAGGAGCCGCTGACCGGGCATTCCCCGCATTTCGGCGACCGCGCCGTGCACACCAGCGCGCCCAGCTCCATGACGGAGGCGTTCCAGCGGACGGAGGGGCTGGCGTCGTCGGGCAGTGCCTTTGCTGCAAGCCGCATCTCCGCGGCGGTGAGCGCCGGCGACGGCAGGGCCGCGCCGGAAAACAGGCGCGCTTGCACGCGGCGGATGTTGGTGTCCACCACGGTTTCGCGGCGCCCGAAGGCGAAGGCGGCGACGGCCGCCGCGGTGTAGCTGCCCACCCCGGGCAGCTCGAGCAGTTCCGCGTACGTGCCGGGAACGTTTCCGCCGTGGCTGGCGCCGACGGCGACGGCGGCCGCGTGCAGCCGCAGTGCCCGCCGCGGATAGCCCAGCCGTCCCCAAGCCCGGACCGCTTCGCCGGCGGGCTCCCGGGCCAGGTCGGCAGGCGCGGGCCAGCGCCGCAGCCATTCCTCCCAGACCGGCAGTACGCGGACCACGGGTGTCTGCTGCAGCATGATCTCGCTGACCAGCACGCCCCACGGTGTGCATTCCGACGCCCGCCATGGCAGGTCCCGGGCGTTGGCCCCGAACCAGGTGTCGAGGGCCTCATGGAGGGCGGTCAGCGGAGCGGCCGCGGGAAGGTCGACCGGGCGCGCGGCGGCCGGAGCGGTGAGGGAATCAGTTAGAGCTTTGATGGGATCCAGCGTAATAGACGAGGGCCACAGTCCGCCTGCGGCGTGGGAGGTCCCCATACCCGGCGCGGTTCTCTAGCCTAGAAGGATGGGCAGGCAAGGCAATTCAGGAACTCACGGTTCCCGCCCGGGGTCCGGCAGCGGAGCAACCCCGGGCGGGAAACCGGCGCGCAAGCCTGCGCACAAGCCCGCCAGCAAGCCCACGGGCAAAGCTGCGCGGAAACCGGCCAGCCCCGTCCACCGCCGCCGCCGGCTGTTCGTAGGCGCTGCCCTGCTGCTCGTGATCGCTCTCGCCTTCGGCGGTTTCGCCGCCGTCTCCAGCGTTGTCACTGATGGGCAGTCCAATTCCGGCGGGGGAGCGGCCCCCTCGGGCGAGGAAACGTTACCGGCCGCCAGCCCGGAAACCACGCCTTCCCCTTCGGCAACGCCGACCGGGAACGGCTGCCAGCAGAACCTCCTGTCCGTTACGGCCGCCACGGACAAGGCCGCCTACGCGGACGGCGAGAACCCGGTGCTCACTCTCAAGGTGACAAACGGCAACAAGGTGCCGTGTCAGGTCAATATTGGGACGTCGCAGATGGAATTCCTGATTACCAGCGGCTCGGACCGGATCTTTTCGTCCACTGACTGCCAGACCGACGCCACCGAGCTCATTAAAACCATCGCGCCGGGGCAAAGCGAGACGGCGAACTTCCCCTGGCAGCGCAACCGCACCGTCCAGGGCTGCGCCCCGGTTGAGGCGAAACCGGGGGCGGGGGGCGCGTACTACGTCTTCACCGCGCGGCTGGCGAACAAGACCAGCCCCAAGGCCGTGTTCCAGCTCAACTGAGCCCCATCGACCAATCCAAATCGACCAATCCCCTCACCCAATTCCCATCGACTGCTCCGTAGGCGCCGTTTTGGGGTTCCAAAACGGCAGTTGCGGAGCAATCGACGGCGTTAGAGGAAGCGGTCCAGCAGGCTTGCCTCGGCCATCCGGCTCAGGCCCTCACGGACCGTCCGGGCGCGCTGGTCGCCGATGCCATCCACGGTCATGAGGTCATCGATCGTGGCCGCCATAAGGAACTGCAGACCGCCGAAGTTGTCCACGAGGCGGTCCGCGACGGCCTTCGGCACTGCCTTCAGCCCGGACAGCAGCCGGTAGCCGCGCGGCTGGACGACGGCGTCAAGGTTGGCCTCGCCGCCGGCGAAGCCGACGATCCCGGCGATCTTGCCCAGATCAATCAGCTCGGTGGGGCCCAGGCTCACAAGGGCCTTCACGGCCTTGTCGATGTCGTCGGCGGTCGCGTCGGGACCCGAGTAATCGCGGATGATGACGTCGCTGCCGGGACCGCGGCCCACGGTCAGTTCGTCCAGCTGGAGCGAGAGCAGCCGCCCGTCCTCGCCGAGTTCGAGCACGTATTGCGAGATCTCCTCGGAAATCCGGCGGACCATCTCCTGGCGCTGCAGGGTGACGGCGACATCGCGGACCGTCACCATGGCCTCGATTTCCAGGGCCGAGAGGGAACTGGTCACCTGGTCCAGGCGTGAACGGTAGCGTTCCAGGGTGGCCAGCGCCTGGTTGGCGCGGGCCAGGACCTTTTCCGAACCCTCCAGGACGTGCCGCAGCCCGTTTACGTAGAGGGCGATGATCTGCATGGACTGGCTGACCGAGATGACCGGAACGCCCGTCTGGATGGCGACACGCTCCGCGGTCCGGTGCCGGGTGCCGGACTCCTGGGTCTCGATGCTGGAATCGGGGACCAGCTGGACGGCCGCGCGCAGGATGTTGCTGGCGTCCTTGTCGCAGATGATGGCGCCGTCCATTTTGGCAAGTTCCCGCAGCCGGGTGGGGGAGAAATCGATTCCGATGTCGAAGCCGCCGGAACAGATGGATTCGATGGTCCGGTCGATGCCCAGGACGATCAGGGCGCCGGTCCGTCCGCGGAGGATGCGCTCCAGGCCGTCGCGGAGAGCGGTGCCCGGTGCCACTCGGCCCAGGGTCGCCTTGAGTGAATCTTCAGGGCTCCGAGCCATAGACGTTCCCTTCAAAGGTGCAGGCCGCAGCCCGCAAGTGCGCCGGTTTCCGGTGATTGCCGGCAGGATCAAAAGTACTCGGTTCCCCGCTCTCCCCATAGTAGAGGCAAAGCGGGCCAACTTCCGCACGGACAAGCCCCAAAGTGGTCCATAGGGACGTCCGCGGGAGCGCCTCCGGAACGGCCCTGCGGGCGGAGGCCCGGCCGCCCACTTTTCGAGCGGCCGCTGTCCCGCATCGCGCCGGCATCCCTCCCGCTTCGCGGCAGCGGTGCGGGCTGCGATAAACTGGGAGCCTTGGGTGCTCCGTCGGCTACCCGGCGCCGCGCCCCAGCATTTCTCCACAGCAGTCCCGCACAGCCACGCAGAACAACGCGCGATCCCACCGGGCCAGCCCGATCCCGCCAACCCGGGAGCGCAACCATTCAACGCCGCAGCGAAAGTAGCACCGTGTCCCAAGACGTCCTCAGCCCCGCCCGAGTCCAGGAGATTCACAAGCAGGCGGCCAGGCGTCGGACTTTCGCGGTCATTTCACACCCTGACGCCGGCAAGTCCACGCTGACCGAGGCGCTCGCGCTGCACGCGAAGGTCATCGGCACCGCCGGCGCCTCCAGCGGCAAGTCGAACCGCAAGGACACGGTCTCGGACTGGATGCAGATGGAGAAGGACCGCGGCATCTCCATCAGCTCCGCGGCCCTGCAGTTCGGCTACCGGGACACCGTGATCAACCTGCTGGACACCCCCGGCCACGCGGACTTCTCCGAGGACACCTACCGTGTGCTGGCCGCCGTCGACTGCGCCGTGATGCTCGTCGACGCCGCCAAGGGCCTGGAAACCCAGACCATGAAGCTCTTCGAGGTCTGCAAGCAGCGCAACCTGCCCATCATCACCGTGATCAACAAGTGGGACCGGCCCGGCCTGGACGCCCTGGCCCTCATGGACGAGCTGACCGAGCGCACCGGCCTGCAGCCGATGCCGCTGACCTGGGCCGTCGGCATCTCCGGCGACTTCCGCGGCGTCTGGGACCTGCGCAATGACCGCTTCGCGCAGTTCAAGCGTAACAACGCCGGCGCCAACATCGCCCTCACCGAGTACTTCACCCCGGAGCAGGCCGCCGCCAGCCAGGGAGATGACTGGTCCAACGCCGTCGACGAGGCCGGGCTGGTCATCGAGTCCAACCTTGAGTTCGACGTCGACGCCTTCCACGCCGGCAAGGCCACCCCGATCCTCTTCAGCTCCGCCGCGTTGAACTTCGGCGTGAAGGAGATCCTTGACGCCCTCGTGGACTTCGCCCCGCCGGCCGCCCCGCGGCCCGACGTCGACGGCGCCGCACGGCCGGTCGACGCGCCCTTCTCGGGATTCGTTTTCAAGGTCCAGGCCGGCATGAACAAGGCACACCGCGACCACGTCGCCTTCATCCGGGTCTGCTCGGGCATCTTCGAACGCGGCATGGTGGTGACCCAGGGCCGGACCGGCAAGTCCTTCGCCACCAAGTACGCCCAGCAGGTCTTCGGGCGGGAACGGGAGGTCATCGACGAGGCCTTCCCCGGGGACGTCGTGGGACTCGTCAACGCCTCCTCGCTGCGCGTGGGCGACAGCCTCTTCCTGGAGGATGCGGTGGAGTTCCCCGCCATCCCGCTGTTCGCGCCGGAGCATTTCCAGGTGGCACGCTCCAAGGACCCCAGCCGTTTCAAGCAGTTCCGCCGCGGCATCGAACAACTCGAGCACGAGGGCGTCATCCAGGTGCTCCGCTCGGACGTCCGCGGCGACCAGGCCCCGGTACTGGCCGCCGTCGGCCCCATGCAGTTCGAAGTGGTGGAGGACCGCATGGCCCACGACTTCAGCGCGCCGATGCGCCTGGAGCGCCTGCCGTACTCCATCGCCAGGATCTCGACGGCGGACGCCATGCCGGCGCTGGCCAACGTGCCCGGCGCCGAGGTGCTGCTGCGCTCCGACGGCGAATACCTCGCGTTGTTCAATGATGTGTGGGCCCTGCGCCGGATCGAGAAGAACCACCCCGACCTGACGCTGCTGCCGATCGGCACGCACAACCCCGCCAAGTAGCGGCCGGCGCCCGCCCGCGGGCCGTGAAAATGGGTTGTCCGCAGGTCTTCCCGAAGCGGTAAACCGGGTTATCATAAGTAGCCTTGCTAATTATGCGGGCGCCGGATCTGAACGTTTGCCGGTTTTGGACTGATCTGCCCGGCGCCCCCGGCGGACCCCCTATAAGGGACCACGAACACCACTTGACTGAGCTCATTTCACAACCGGCACGTCCCACGCCGGCCACCCCGAAGCAGCGGATGGAATCCGGATACCTGCTGAGCGGCCGGTACCGGATCGAAGACCTTATTGGCCGCGGCAGCCAATCCACCGTGTTCCGGGCCTACGACGAACTCCTGGAGCGCGAGGTGGCGGTCAAGCTCTTCCGCAACGACGCGGACGACCTGGAGCAAGCCCGCCGGCAGGGCGAGGAAATCCGCATCCTGGCCGGTATGAGCCATCACGCCCTCGTGACGCTCTTCGACGCGGGCGCCGACCTGAGCGACCCGGCCCACCGGCTCACCTACCTGGTGATGGAGCTGGTGCGCGGGCAGGACCTGCGCCACCGCGGTGCCCAGGGTCCGCTCTCGGCGGCGCACATGGCCCACATCGGCTATGACCTGGCGGACGGGCTCTCCTACATCCACCACCACGGCATCGTGCACCGGGACGTCAAGCCCGCGAACATCCTGCTCGTGAACTACAGCAACGATGACCGCCGCCCGCGGGCCAAGCTCACGGATTTCGGCGTCGCGGTCTTCACCCGCAGCTGCCCGGTGTCGGACGACGGCGGGACCTCCGGGACTCCGGCCTACCTCAGCCCCGAACAGGCGGCCGGCGAGCCGGTCGGCCCGCTCAGCGACGTGTATTCGCTCGGCCTGGTCCTGCTCGAGGGGCTGACCGGAAAGATGGCATACCCCGGCGCGCCCATCCAGTCCGCCGTCGCGCGGCTGCTCAACGACCCGCAGATCCCCGAGGAGCTCGCGCCCATGTGGGCTGCGCTGCTGTCCTCCATGCTGGCCCGGGACCCGGCACAGCGCCCGCAGGCCCGGGAAGTGTCGCTGGCCCTGCGCCAGGAAGTCATCAACAGCGCCGCGCGCCACCGCATGGACCCGGCGCCGGCGGCCGCGCCCTCGGACGAGGAAGGCCGGATGCGAGCGGTCGAGCGCTACCGGATCCTGGACACCCCGGCGGACGGCGCCTTCGACCGGATAGCGGGCCTCGCGGCGCGGATGTTCTCGGTACCCGTGGCGATTGTCAGCGTGGTGGATCATGACCGGATCTGGTTCAAGGCCCACCACGGCACCGAGGTCACGCAGATCGGCCGCGACCCGGGGCTGTGCGCCTCCGCGATCCTGCAGGATGAGGCCTGGATTGTTGAGGACGCCGCCCAGGATCCCCGTACCCTCGCCAACCCGCTGGTGGCGGGCGAATTCGGCCTGCAGTTTTACGCCGGGGTTCCGCTGCGCACCCCGGACGGCTACAACCTGGGCACCTTCTGCATCCTGGACCGGGAACCGCGGGAGTTCAGCGCCGACGACACCCGGACGCTGCAGGACCTGGCCGCGATCGTGATGAACGACCTTGAGCTGCGCCTGCAGAGCCGGGAAGCGCTCACCCGACAGGCGTAGTCGACGGCGGGGCGCCGCCGCCGTCGCCGGTTAGCTCTGCGGTGTCTGACGGTTGCTCTGTTTAGCGCCTGCTCTGTTCAACGCCGGCTCTGTTCAACGCCTGCCCTGTTCAACGCCTGCCGGCGTGGAGCGCCAGTTCCAGTTCGAACCGCGCTTTCGGGTCCTCCAGGGTGTCTCCGAACAGCTCGCGCAGCTGTGCCGCCCGGTAACCCACGGTCTGCGGGTGGATGCCGAGCTCTGCCGCGACCGGGGCCCGCTGGCCCCAGTGGCGCAGCCAGGACAGCAGCGTCTCCGCGAGCCGTTCGCGCTGGGCCGGGCGCAGCCCCTCCAGCGGCGCCAGCCGGCGGAGGGCGAGCTCCGCGATCGCAGAGGGCTCCGCCCCGAGAATCACCTCGGCCAGGTGCTCGTCAGCCCAGATCGGCGGGTCCTCGGGGCCGTCCCGCGGCGGCAGCACGGAGGCTGCCAGCACTGCCAGACGCAGCGAATCCGGGACCTTTTCCCAGCCTCCGGCCGGCCCGACGGCCGCCCCGCGTCCGCGCAGCGCCTTTTCCAGGTCCGCCCGCGCGGCCCGGGACTGCCGTGCCGGAACCAGGGCGACGGCGTCGGTCTCGCGTTCGATAACCAGCGTTCCTGGCCCCAGCCGGATCCGCAGCCCGGCGGACCGGTTCACCGGCAGGGTCACCACCACCATCCGCTGCGGCAGGGACCAGTCCGCCATGGCAGCCGTCTGGCGAAGGGCCGCCTCATCGGCCTGCCCCAGCAGGAGCAGATCGAGCAGTTCGGTCCGCCGGCGGTCCACCGCGCCGGCCCGTTCGGACTGTTCAAAGGCGTACGCCTCGGCGCTGACCGCGGACAGCTCGTCGATGTAGGCCAGGATCGATTCGCCCAGGTCCACCACCACGGTCTGGCCAAGGTGGTGTTCCACGGACACCCGGGACATCTCGCGGAAGGTCACGCGGGCCCCCATCCGGTAGGCGCTCAGCAGCGCATCCATGCTCCGGCCCTGGCGGAATTCGCCGCTCCCCAGCCCTGCCACGAGTTGCCTGCTTTCCTCCGAGAGGGCGGGCAGCCGGGTTCCCGGGAGCTGCAGGAAGCGCTCCAGTGCGGCTGCCACGCCGCGGCGCAGCCCCCGCCCGAAGCGGCCTTCGATCGGCCGGGCGTAGGCCGGCACGAGCTGTGGCACGGCGTCGATGATGGCCTCGACAATCCCCGGCATCCTCGGCCGGAGCACGTCGCTGACCTCGCGCGGCAGGGCGAGCCATGGAGGGTCGTAGGCGGGGGATGCGGACGTCGCCGTCGGGGAAGCGTTCATGAGGCTCTTCCAAAGTTGTTGCGGGGAGATAGTTTCTTTACGTCGATCGTATGCCTTGGGTGAAGAACTATGACCCTCTCTGACATAAGATTGATGAATGATCCGGCTCCGTAAGCTGGCGCGCGCCGCATCTCTACTGACCACCCCACTTGCTCCAGAAGACATTCTGGCGCTTTTCAATCCTGTGTTTTCCGCCCGCCAGTTGCGCGGCGTGGTAACGAGGGTGGTTCCAGAAACGGCCGATTCCGCCACCATTTTCTTCCGTCCCGGCCGCGGCTGGCAAGCACACCTTGCCGGCCAGTGGGCCCGTATAGGCGTCGAGCTCGACGGTGTCCGCCACTGGCGGTCCTACTCGCTCAGCGCCCCCGCCGGGCAGGACCCGGCCATCACCGTTAGTGACATGGGGGCCGTCTCCGGGACGCTCGTGCGCAACACCAGGCCGGGCGACGTGCTCTTCCTGGCGCCGCCGCAGGGCGACTTCGTCCTTCCGGAGCACCCGCGGCCCCTGCTGATGCTCACCGCCGGGAGCGGCATCACCCCGGTGATGTCGATGATCCGCACGCTCGTCCCGCACCGCCCGGACTCCGACGTCGTCCTCATCCACACCGCCCGGACCCCCGCGGACGCCATCTTCCGCGAGGAACTGGCCGAACTCGCGGACCAGTTTCCCAACTTCCGCGTTATCCACTGGTTCACCGGGGAACGCGGGCGGATTGACTTCAGCTCCGTTGCCGGGCTGGAGGAGCTCTGCCCGGACTGGCGCCAGCGCGCGGCGTACGCCTGCGGCCCGGAAGGTTTCCTGGACGACGCGGAGGCCCTGTGGGAGGCGGAGACCGCAACCGCGGAGCCCGTCTCGGAGGCCACCCTCACGATCGAACGCTTCAGCACCAAGCTGGCCGGCGGCGCAGGGCACGACGGCGGCCTGGTCACCTTCGAGTCGTCGGACCGCGAAGTCGAAGCCGACGGCGACACCCCGCTGCTCGACGTCGGCGAGGACGCCGGCGTCCTGATGCCCAGCGGCTGCCGCATGGGCATCTGCCACAGCTGTCTTATCCCCCTCCGGGCCGGCCAGGTTCGTGACCTGCGCACGGACGAAGTTCACGGCGAGCCCGGCCAACTAATCCAGACGTGTGTTTCGGCAGCCGCCGGACCCGTTAACCTCGACCTCTGAGGAGTACCAGTATGACGACTGTTTCCGACAAGCCTGACCTTTCCGAGGACGCTCCCCAGCGTGAGGCGCCCGCTGCCGTGAAGTCGCGGCCCGGCGCCCTCGCCGAGACGGGCAGCCCGACCCTTCGGCCGCCGGCTGCCGCGCATCTCTCCGACGAGCAGGTCGCCGAACTGGGCCGTGAGCTCGACACCATCAAGGACGACATCCTCGCCAAGCGCGGAGCATCCGACGCCGCTTACATCCGCCGCATGATCAAGATCCAGCGGGGACTGGAGATTTCCGGCCGCGCCACGCTGCTGGTCAGCAAGCACAAGGCGGCCTGGGTTGCCGGGACCACCCTGCTCAGCTTCGCCAAGATCCTGGAAAACATGGAGCTCGGGCACAACATCCTGCACGGCCAGTGGGACTGGATGCGGGACCCGGACATCCACTCCACCACCTGGGAATGGGACTTCGTTACCCCGGCGCGCGCCTGGCAGCACACCCACAACGATCTGCACCACCGCTGGACCAACGTCATCGGCAAGGACAACGACGTCGGATACAACCTGCTGCGGATGGACGCGGACCAGGAGTGGAAGCCGTTCAACCTGGGCAACCCGCTCTACAACGCCCTGCTGGCCCCGGTCTTCGAGTGGGGCATCGCGATCTATGACCTCGAGCTGAACGACTACAAAGAGGGCAACAAGTCCAAGGAAGCCCTGACCAAGGACCTCAAGGCCCTTGGCCGTAAGGCGCTCACGCAGTTCACCAAGGACTACGCTGCCACTCCCGCCGTCGCCATGCTGACCGGCTCCGGCAAGCAGGCGCTGTACGGCACCCTGACCGCGAATGCTGTCCGCAATGTCTGGGCGCACGCGGTGATCTTCTGCGGGCACTTCCCCGACGGGACGGACACCTTCACCGAGGAAATGGTGGAAGGGGAAACCCGCGGGGACTGGTACGTGCGGCAGATGATCGGCTCCGCCAACATCTCCGGTTCCAAGTTCATGCACCTCATGACCGGCAACCTTTCGCACCAGATCGAGCACCACCTCTTCCCGGACATTCCGTCCAACCGCTACGCCGAGGTGGCGCCCAAGGTGCAGGAGATCTGCAAGCGTTACGGCCTGCCGTACACCACCGGCCCGATCTGGAAGCAGGTCGGCTCCACCTGGGCCAAGGTCTTCAAGCTGGCTCTGCCGCCCAAGAAGGCCTAAGCGCCAGGGCTCAAACGGGTTTGACTGATTTGACTTCAGGGGCGTCTGCCATCGTGGCAGGCGCCCCTTTTGCGTGCCCGGCGGGAACGCACGCCACACGGAGGGGTGCTCCCGCCCGGTTACCTGCCCCGCGACGTCCCCCGGGCAGTGGAAACCGCGGAAATCCGCGCCGCTGAGGTCCGGCGACCTGAAGTAACCGGGCGGGAACTTCACGACGGCGGTCAGCCACACCCGCGATGAGGCCTTGTGTCGGCACGGGAACACCTGCGCGTTAGTTCGTGAACCCAGGCAACGGCCCGTCAGCTGGTGCTGGCGGGCCGTTGTAGGAGGGTCAGATTACGAGGCGGGGCCGGTCACATGATGCCGGTGGGCACCAGCAGTAGCCAGGCCAGCGCGGGGGCCACCAGGACCACTGCCCCGGCATACATCATCAGCTGCCGGTAGACGCGTTGGCGGTCGTTCTCGCTGGCGTTGGCGACAATGAGCGCACCGTCGGTGGAGAAGGGGGAAACATCCACGACGGTGGCTGCAATGGCGAGTGCCGCGACCGTTCCGGAGGCGCTGAGCGAACTGGTGGCCAGCAGCGGACCGGCCAGCGGGATGAACGCGGTCAGCAAGGCTGTGGAGGAGGCGAACGCTGAGCCGACGCCGATCACGTAGCAGAGGACCAGTGCGACCAGCAGCGGTGCACCCAGTGCCAGGGCCCGCTCGGCGAGGGTGTCGATGACGCCCACGTGCTGGAGCAGGGAGACGTAGGTGATCATGCCGGCCACCAGCAGGACCGTGGACCAGGAGATGCCGCCGATGAACGTTCGGTGTTCCTTGATGTTGATCAGTGCCAGCACGAGGCCGGCGGAGAGGGCGACAAAGCCGATTGGCATGTGGAAGCCCAGGGTGCACACCAGCATCGCGGCGATCAGCGCGAGCGTGAGGATCTGCTGGCCGTGCGGACGGCTGGATCGGGTCGTGTCAAGATCGGCGTGCTGGCCGCCCTCACCATCACGCAGCTTGCCCAAGAGGGCAAACAGTACGACGGTCAGTATCGAAAGGATGAGGTTGAGGGCGAAGCTGGCGGCGAAAAGGGCGCCTTGGGAGATCGGAAAGCCGTTGTCCAGCGCGATGTCGTGCACCAGCACGCCGGCCACCGACAGCGGGGAGAAACCACCGGCGTGGGCACCGTTAATGATGAACGCGCCCATCAGTACGGGGTGGATGCGTGATTCGTAGGCCAGCCCGATGGCAGCGGGGGCCAGCAGCGCGACGGCGGCCGGGGAAAAAGTGCCCAGTGCCGTGAGCGCGGCTGCCAGAAGGAAGAACACCCAGGGCAACAAAAGTGTCTTACCTCTGACGAGGCGCACGCAGGTCTGGACGATGATGTCGATGGTCCCGTTCCTCTGCGCCATGCTGAAGAAGTACGTGACTCCGATGATGGTGATAACGATGTTGGCCGGGAAGTCGGCAAGTATTTCCTTGTCGGTCATTCCGAGCATGAAGTAGCCGACGCCGAAGGATGCGACCAGCCCCATCACCCCGATGTTCAGTGGCCATTTTGTGGCGACGACGAACATCACGACAAGTATGACCAGCGGGATGATCTGGGTAGCGGTCATGGGCGGCTCCGATTCCGAGGCGGCCGCCGGGTTGAAGATGCCACCCCCGAGAACGAGGGCGACCAGACCAAGGATCGCGATCGCGGCTACCGTTATCAGCAGGATACGGCGGCGACGGTTGGGGCGCTTGGAACGGTCGTCCCTGATTTCGCTCGCTGCTTGGGGAGCAGGTTGGTAAATAGTCTTAGTCATGATCGTGGCTCCTCATTGAGTGGCTGATGCTAGCGAGGCTTCGACATCGCTGCCGAGAGCCTCCGGGAGATGGATGATTGTGGTGGCGATCGTGCGGGCCGTTCGGTCGACGCCGACCAGCACGGTCCCGTCGCGTTCCTCGCTCCAGGTTTCGATTACTCCCGCAGGAGTGCGTAGTCTCAGGGCGGAACGCGGCATGTCGCCTGTGATGTTGTTGAGGACGGTGCCCCGGGTGCGGGCGGCGAGAGTCAGGGCGATACTGCCGGTGATGGCCAGGGCGGGGTGGGGCTTGCCCATCGAGAGCATCATGACGTTGACGTCGCAGTCCGGGTCCGACTGGCTGGGGGAGGCGACGATCGCTAGCTTGGGGATGGCGCGTGCAGCTTCGGCGATTGTTGGTGCCAGCCCCATTCGGACGGCCGCCTGCCGACGGATGTGCTCCAAAGTTTCCAGCTGCAAGTCCACGCCAGCGACCCAACTGTCGTACCGGGCTGCATCCAAACCCAGCTCCTCGGCGCGGACGATGACTACTGGCGCTCCTGCGTCGACCAGTGAAACGGTCCAACGTGTCCCACCAGCAAGCATCGTGTCGGTCGCTTCACCACTAGGCAGCAGACTTCCAGTGGTCTTGCCGGCTGGATCCTGGAAGCCAAGCCCGACCCGGTAGCCGGGGAAAGCGACCCCAGGCATCTGCGCATCCGGAACGATGGGCAGCGCCCCTGAGGGAGTGGCCACGCGCTGGATGATTATCTGACCGGTGTTTGTGTTGCGGGTGACGATGCGGGTGTTATCGCCCTGGGGGATTACCCAACCCTTTTCGATCGCATAAAGGCCGACAACCGCGGAGCAGTTCCCGCAGTTGCTGCCCCAGTCCACTGCTGCCTCTTCGATGCCGACTTGGGCGAACGTAAACTCTACGTCGACGTCCCCGTCGGCGAGCCGGCGAAGGATCATAGCCTTGCTGGTTGTCGAAGTTGCTCCCCCGACACCATCGATCTGCCTGGAGTCCGGACTTCCGAACAGCCGGGGAAGCAGCTCATCCAAACTCGTGCGGGTTTCGTCCAAGTGCTCGGTTTCGAAGACCCAGCACTTGCTGGTGCCTCCGCGCATCCATTCAGCTTCTATTTTCATCGTCTTCCCTACATCTCTTAGTGCCGCATGTTCAGGGGCCTGATAAAAGAATGAGCCGGATCACAAATGAAGACAATGTTCAATACTTGAGGGGGGATGTAGGGATGCTTAATTCATTGTGTTATAGAGGCAAGAGGGCTCCGCTTTCCGCGGCTATCGGCAGGATTTTCCCGAGAATCCACCGTGAGCTGCTGCCCGATTGCATAGAATGAACTAAACGGACAGAAGGGTTAACCATTGCTTAACGACGAAGGTCAGGATTTATTCGATATCCGTCGATTGGCTCTGCTGGTGGAGGTCGTCGAGCAGGGATCGATCACCGCTGCGGCCGAGCTGATGATGTACACCCCGTCCGCAGTTTCGCAGCAGCTACGGAAGCTCGAACAGGAAGTCGGGCAGCCGCTTCTCAATCGTCGGTCCCGTGGGGTTGCGCCCACAGAGGCTGGTCAGGTGCTGGCGGGGCATGCCCGCAAGATCCTCGGGCAGATGCGGGCAGCTCAGTCCGATCTGGATCAGATTGCCGGTCTAAGACGCGGCTCCTTGACTGTCGGTACGTTCCCCACCATCGCCGGATCATTTCTGCCCATCGTCATCCGCGCCTTCAAGAAGCGATACCCCGCAATTGGCCTCTCAGTGCGCAGCGCACGCTTCGACGAACTTGTGTCTGACCTGGAGTCAGGAGTCACCGGACTGTGCCTGCTCTGGGACTACCCCTGGAATCGGTTCCACGACGATTCCATCCGGGTAACAGAAGTCTTCCAGGAGAGCACCGTAATCCTGGTGGCGCGCGGGCACCCACTCGCCGGCCGGGATGAGGTGAGGATGGAGGATCTGCGTAAGGAGTCGTGGATAGTTCGCGCGGAGGCCCACCCGGTGGTCGAAGTTCTGCAACGCTCCGCTCACGACGCCGGGTTCGAGCCGACCATTGGCTTCCTGGCCAACGACTACCAAGAAGCCCAGGCAATGGTGAGCGTCGGGATGGGCGTGGCCATGGTGCCCAAAACCGCCGTGGCACTTCAGCACCCCGACGTAAGGGTAATCAGCCTCGGTGCTGCCGCGCCGATGCGGCGGGTATTGCTGGCCCAACGCCAGGACAAGGTCTACGCCCCGGCAGAGGTCGCGTTCCACTCCACCCTCTTGGAAATCGCCCGCGAACATGTCGGCGACTACCTCTAGCGGGTGCAGGCGGCCTTCTCCTGATGCGAGAGCTGTTGATCCGCAGGGGACGCGTTGATGCCCGGGTCCGGGGAATGCCACGCGACGGCGGCGTCAGGGTTTGCGGGCCGCGCCCAGAACATGGGCCACGCGCGGGTTGCCGGGCAGCGCGGAAAAGCCGAAGCGCTCCAGGTTCTGCAAGGTGAGGCCCGCCCCGGCGATCACGGCGGCGGTGGCACGGTTCGGATGGCATCCGCCGGCCATCCGACGCCACAGCGGCGCGACCAGGTCTTCGGCGGCCGCCAGCACGCGGTGTTCCGACCGGACGTGCTCATAGAACAGCAGCAGGCCGCCCGGCCGCAGGACCCGCACCACCTCCGCCAGGGCAACGGACTGGTCCGCCACGCTGCACAGCACCAGGCTGGAGACCACGACGTCGACCGAGGCGTCCGCCGCCGGCAGCGCCTCCGCCACGCCGTTCACCACGGTGACCGGCACCGGCGGCCCGGGCCAGCTCCCGGAGCGTGGGGTCCGGTTCGAGGGCCAACAGGCCCGTCACCGCGGAGGGGTAGAACGGGAAGGTGGCGCCGTAGCCCGCACCGATCTCGACGACGGTGCCAAGCGCGGCTTCCAGGAGGCGCCGGCGGTGGTCCGCGGCCCCGCGGGCGTCCATCCGTGGACCTATCCGGGCGAAGCGCCGCCCGAAGGAGGGAATGTGATCGATTGCGTCTGGCATGGCATCCTTCCGGTCAGCCGACGGCGGCGGGGTTGAGCCGCAGCCGCCGCAGCAGCTGCGCGTTAAGGGCCACCACGATCGTGGAGGCGGACATCAGCACCGCGCCGGCGGCGGGGGAGAGGACCACCCCGGCGAAGGCCAGGACGCCGGCAGCCAGCGGCACCGCAACGATGTTGTAGCCCGTGGCCCAGACGAGGTTTTGCCACATTTTCCGGTAGCTGGCACGGGACAGGTCCACCATGGACAGCACCGCCCGGGGGTCGTTCCCGGCGAGGACCACGCCGGCGGACTCCACTGCGACGTCGGTTCCGCCGCCGATCGCGATTCCCACCTCGGCCCGGGCCAGGGCGGGGGAGTCGTTCACACCGTCACCCACCATGGCCACCCTGAGGCCGCGGGACTGGAGTTCGGCGACTTTCTTGTCCTTGTCCGCCGGGAGAACCTCGGCGAAGACCTCGTCGATGTTGAGATCGGCGGCCACGGCCCGGGCCACCTGGCGGGCGTCGCCGGTGATCATGGCAACCTTGATTCCGCGGTGCTGCAGGGCCGCGACCGCCTGGCGGGATTCCGGGCGCACCGCGTCCTCGAGGCTCACGGCGCCCAGCACGGTATTGCCGTCCACCACATGGAGCACCGCCGCGCCGCGGTCCCGCCAGACAGCCGTGGTGGCGGCCAGTGCCGGGGTTTCTTCTGCGCCGACTTCCCGAAGCAGGGCCGGACCGCCCACCAGGACCGTCCGGCCGCCGACCGTGGCGCGGACGCCGCGCCCGGTCAGGGAAGTGAAACCGCTCGCCAGCGGGACCAGGAGCCCGCGCCCGCGGGCGGCCGCCACGATCGCGCGGGCCAGGGGATGCTCGCTGTCCGACTCCGCCGCAGCGGCCAGCGCTAGCACGTCGTCCCGGTCCATCCCGTCGGCCGCGGCGAGGTCCTTGAGCTCCGGCTCGCCCTTGGTCAGGGTCCCCGTCTTGTCGAACAGCACGACGTCGACCGTCCGCATCCGCTCGAGCGCCATCCGGTTCTTGATCAGCACGCCGGCCCGGGCGGCCCGTTCCGTGGAGATCGCGATGACCAGCGGGATGGCCAGGCCCAGGGCATGCGGGCAGGCGATCACCAGCACCGTCACGGTGCGTTCCACGGCGTCGGGCATGCTGCCCAGTAGTGTCCACACGATAAAGGTGATGACGCCCGCCCCGGCGGCGAAGTAGAACAGGAGGGCGGCGGCGCGGTCGGCGAGGGCCTGGGCCCGCGAGGAGGAGGCCTGGGCCTCGGCCACGAGCCGCTGGATGCCGGCGAGGGCCGTGTCGTCGCCGACGGCTGTCACCCGGACGCGGAGGCTGTTGTCCGTGGCGATGGTTCCTGCGACCACGGGGTCGCCGGGGGAGCGAAGGACGGTCTTGGACTCGCCGGTGATCATCGATTCGTCGAAGTCGGCCCGCCCCTCGATCACGATTCCGTCCGCCGGCATTCGGCCGCCGGAACGGACCAGGATGGTGTCGCCGCTCCTGAGTTCGGACACCCTGACTTTTTCGGTGCCGGACGCGGTGAGGCGTTCCGCCTCGTCCGGCAGCAGCGCCGCGAGGGCGTCCAGGGCGCCCTGGGCCGAGCCGAGGGCGCGCATTTCGATCCAGTGCCCCAGCAACATGATGTCGACCAGCAGTGCAAGTTCCCACCAGAAATCGAGGTCGAATCCGCCGATCCCCAGCGTGGTCACCCACGAGGCCGTGAATGCGACGGTGATGGCCATTGCGATCAGCAGCATCATCCCCGGTTTGCGGCTCTTCAGCTCATTCAGCCCGCCCTTGAGGAACGGCTGGCCGCCGTAGAAGAAGATGACGGTTCCCAGCACCGGCGGAATCCACGCGGAGCCGGGAAACACGGGCGCCTGGTAGCCGAGCAGGTGCCCGAACATGGGGCTGAAAAAGACCACGGGCACCGCCAGGGCCAGCGTCAGCCAGAACCTGTTCTTGAACATCGCCACGCTGTGCCCGGCGTGCTGGCCGTGGCTGTGGACCATGTGCTCCTCGTCCGGCCGGGCGCCGTGCGTGCCGTTTGCCCCGTGGGGCTGCTTGCCGCTGTGCTCCTCGTGGGGGTGGCTCATTGGCTGGCCGCCGACGGTCTGGCTGTTGTGCCGGTGTTCCATGTTGCGCTCCTAAGGGAGGTTCCTCGCGAATTCCGATTCAGCAACACCATACCCCTGGGGGGTATGCCTGACAAGGGGTTTCCGGCTCAGCGGACCTCGATCACGCCCATCATGCCGAGATCCTCGTGGTCCAGGATGTGGCAGTGGTATACCGAGCGGCCGCCGAAGTCTCGGAACGCGATCCTGACAGTGGCGCGGCCGTTCGCGCGCACGTTCACCACGTCCCGCATGACCACGGAACCGGCTGCCCGGCCGTTGTCGTTGATGAGCTGCATCGGCCATACGTGCAGGTGGAAGGGGTGGTCCATGGGGCTGGTGTTGACCAGTGTCCATTCCTCCACCGTGCCGGCCGCGACGGTCGTGTCCGTGCGGGCCTCGCTGTATTCACGGCCATTGATGGTGAACCGCATCATGCCGGCCATCGCGCCGCCCCTCCGTCCCTGCCCCGCGCCCATGGAGAGGACCAGCTGCCGGCGTGCGGCGACGGCGACAGTCCTTAGGTCCTCTTGGGCCGGCCGGGACGGGGCGGCGCCGGGCGGGGTTGCGGAGGCGCCGCTGACCCGGAAGGTCGCCAGCGCGCCCGCCCCGCTGACCGGGAACGGCCCCTGCCCCATCATCGCCGGCATGGCGCCGCGGTCGTAGGGGAAAGCCTGCAACACGGCTTCGCCGGCGGCGGCGGTCACCAGCAGGTCCGCCCGGCTGCCCGGCGGCAGCAGGAGTTCGTCGACGGTTTCGGGTTCGGGGGACCGGCCTGAGTCCATTCCGAGCAGCTGCAGCTGCTGGCCATCGAGCCGGAGCCGGAGATAGCGGGCTACGCAGGTATTGATGATCCGCCACCGCTCCCGGGCCCCCGGCTGGGCCGTGAGCAGCGGGTTGCTCTGCCCGTTGAGCAGGAGCAGTTCACCCTCCCGGCCCGCCATGCGGTCCATGAGCGAGACGGCCGCGATGTTCCCGGCGCTGTCCAGGGTGGTATCCGAGACCAGCAGGACCCGTTCCGTGCTCACCGGGATGGTATCGGGGTCTTCGACGATGATGGCCCCGAAGAGCCCCGCGAAGATCTGGTTTGCGACCATGCCGTGGTGATGCGGGTGGTACCAGTACACACCCGGCGGGTGGTCCGAGGGCAGCCGGTAGCGATAGTCAAAGCCCTCTCCGGGCAGGACCGTCCTGAACACATTGTCCCCGTCGGCCTGCGGGGACACATGGAGGCCGTGGGCGTGCAGGTTGGTCGGTTCGTTAAGGTCGTTCTCCAGCCTGACGTTGAGCTCATCACCCTGCCGCAGGCGCAGGGTAGGGCCCGGGATGGTGCCGTTGTAACAGAGGGCGCCGACCTGGCGGCCGCCGAGTTCCACCGGTCCGGGGGCGGCGTCAAGGGTGAGCTGCAGCAGGCCGTCCGCGCTGCGAAGTTCGGCGGTAGCGCGCAGTTCGGAGCCCGGCACGGGCGCGGGGCCCCCGCCGGCGCCCCCGCCGACGACGCCGGCAGGCTGCTGTGTGGAATTCAGGGACCACCACAGGCCTGCGCCGCCCGCCACCGTGGCCGCTGTGCCTAGGCCGCCCAGGAGCAGGGCGTCGCGGCGGCTGATCGGCCGCATTACGGATCCTCGCCGAGTACTTTCACATTCTCGCGGTATTGTTCCGCGGTGAGCTCGCCTCTGGCGAAGCGTTCCTCGAGGATCAGGCGTGCCTGGCTCTTGCCGCCCGGATACCCCGGGCCGCCCGGCTGACTCCCCGGCGGGCCGTAGGGTGGGGCGCCGTAGGGCCCGGCAGGTCCATAGCGTTCGGGACGGCCGCGGCTGGTTCCGCCGGTGAAGAGGCGGACCGCGAGCAGCACAAGCACTGCGATCCCGACCAGCAACAGCAGGCCCCAGAGCCACATCCAGCCGAAGCCGTCTCCGTAGCGTCCCATCATGGCCCGATCCCTTCGCCCGTGGCCGTCCCTGCCGCCAATTTTCCGCCGGACACCGGGGCCGGGCTAGGGTCCTAAGTCGCCATTCGGGCAGCCGGGTTTGTGGAAGGATCGGCTGCAGGGGGTTGGAACCCCGGGCTCGGGGATAACGGGGCAGCCTCAGCTGATCAGCAGGCTCAGCGCTTCGGTCAGGTGCCCGACTTCCCGCACGGAGAAGCCTGCCGGCACCGGGCCCGGGCCGTTCGGGCTCGCGGGCACCACGGCATGGGTGAACCCCAGCCGGTGGGCTTCGTGGATCCGCTGGTTGATGCCGGGCACGGGGCGGACCTCACCGGCGAGCCCCACTTCGCCAAAGGCGATCAGCCGCTCCGGCAAGGGTTTCCTGGCCTTCGCCGAGGCCACGGCCAGCGCGACGGCGAGGTCCGTGGCGGGCTCGCTGAGCTTTACGCCGCCCACGGTTGCCACGTAGGAATCGTCCTTGTTCAGCAGGCAACCGGCCCGCTGCTGGAGCACGGCCAGCAGCATCGCCACACGGGAACTGTCCAGCCCGCTCGTGGCCCGCCGCGGCTGTGAGCTGGAACTTTCGGCCAGCAGGGACTGCACCTCGGCCAGCAGCGGGCGGCGCCCCTCCAGGGTCACCGTGATGCAGGTGCCGGAGACAGGTTCCTTGGTTCGGGAGACAAACAGCCCGCTCGGATCGGCCAGGCCCACAATCCCGTCCTCGTTCAGGTCGAAGCAGCCGACGTCGTCGGTGGGGCCGTAGCGGTTCTTGACGGCCCGCAGCAGCCGCAGCCGGGAGTGGCGCTCGCCTTCGAACTGGCACACGACGTCCACCAGGTGCTCGAGCAGCCGGGGGCCGGCGATGGAGCCGTCCTTGGTCACATGCCCCACCAGCAGGGTGGTCATATTGCGGCGTTTGGCCGCGGCGATCAGCGACGCGGCGACCTCACGGACCTGCGAGACGCCGCCGGCGCTGCCTTCCACGTCGGCGCTGCTCAGCGTCTGCACGGAGTCCACGATCAGCAGGCGCGGTTCGAGCTTCTCCACCTGGCCCAGGGCCTGGCCGAGGTCCGTTTCGGCGGAGAGGTACAGGGATTCGGCGACGGCGTCGATCCGGTCCGCGCGGAGCTTGACCTGCGCGGCGGATTCCTCGCCCGTGATGTACAGGACGTCCTGCGCGGTGCGGGCAAACTTGGCCGCGACGTCCAGCAGCAGGGTGGACTTGCCGACCCCGGGTTCGCCCGCGAGCAGGATCACGGCGCCCGGGACCAGCCCGCCGCCGAGCACACGGTCCAGTTCGTCCACGCCGGTCGGCAGAAACGCCGCGGTGGTGGCATCGACCTCCGCGATCCGGCGGGCCGGCTCCAGCACGGTGGTGGCCGCCGTCGTCCGCGCCACGGCGCCGCCGGTTTCCTCCACACTGCCCCAGGCCTGGCACTCGCCGCAGCGGCCCACCCACTTGGCCGCGGTCCAGCCGCACTCGGCGCATTTGTAGCCCGGCGCCTTGGTAGCCCGGGAAGTCTTGGTAGCCATTGCTCCACCCTATCCGCGCCTAGCGACAACAAACGCGACAGCAACGCTCCCGCACCGCGGTAGCTACCGCGGTAGCTGGCGCGGCAGCTACAGCGGCGGCAGGATGTCCCGGGCTTCCCGGGAGTCGACGCCGGCCGCCTCCAGCAGGTCCACCATCAGCGGGCGGAACAGCATAACCACCGTTTCGCCCTCCAGCCGCTGCACGTCCAGCAGCCGCGGGTGCAGCCGGCCGGCGATTTCGCGCAGCTCCGTCCGGGCCGTCCGCAGGTGCGCGCGGCGGACGCCGTCGTGCACTTCCGCCAGGCCCAGGGAGAGCTCGTCGACGGCGTCGGCCGTGTCCTGGAGGACGTCGGCGATGTTCTGGGTGGCCTCGTCGGATAGCGCCGCATGGTTGATGGCGCTGGTCAGCCGGCGGGCGAAGACGCGGCTGTTACGCAGGGCAAGGTCGATGTAGTCCAGCGACTGCTCCATCTGGTCCAGCTCGTCCCGGTGCCGGCGGTAGGCCGGGGCAAGGGTGGCCACCTCGCCGGAGGCCCGCAGGGACTGGCGCATGACATCGATGAGGGGCTGGCAGTTCCGCCCGCGGATCAGCGCATGCCAGGCCTGGGTGGAGTCGCTGTAGCTCAGCGCGGAGGCGCATTCGCGCAGGACCTCGGCGAGTTCGTGCAGGAGCTTCTTGACGTCGTTGCGGGGTTCCCGGCGCGGGTCCTTCGGGATCAGGACCGTCACCAGCAGGGCGAACACGCCGCCCACGATAGCGTCGATGCTGCGGGTGAACGGCCCCCCGGCCGGCGCCGGCAGCAGCACCACCAGTAGGGACTGCAGCCCCAGCTGCGTGGTGAAAATGGTGCCGCTGTCCAGGAACCGTGCCAGCAGGATCGAGAACAGCAGCACGACGGCGGCCTGCCACATCCCGGCGCCCAGCCAGTGCAGCAGCAGGTCCCCGACCACAATGCCGATGGTGCAGCCCAGGCCGACCTCGATCACACGGCGCAGCCGCGGGTCCCGGGAGAAGCCCAGGGAGATGAGGGAGGACGTGGCGGCGAAGAGCGGGCCGCTGTGGCCCAGCACATACTCGGCAAACGCGTAGGCGCCGACGGCGCAGCCGGTCATCTGGATGGCCGGCCCCAGGGAGTTCCGGCTCCGGACCAGGCCCGTGCGGACGCGGCCGCGCACGAAGCGGGCGCTTACGGAAAGTCCAATAGCGGGGGCCATGCGCTCCAGTCTATTGGCCGCCGGGCCGGCGGACCCGTCAGCGGGAGGCCCTACGGCTGTGACGTGCCTGACGCAATGGGGCGCCGGCGGATGTAAGCCAATGTCCCGGCGTCGTTAACCCTTCGTTCATCTTGGTCGGCCATTGTCTTCATCTGGGGCACCTAGATTCAATGAAGGTACAAACCGTACGCATCCCTGCCCGGTCTTCTCCGGCCCGGCACGCATTCAGAAAATCCCTGGAAGGGGTACATCTAAGTGAAGGCACTCCGCTTCGGCCGCCACGCGGCTATCGCTGTCATCTCAGCCGGCGCTCTCGCGCTGACCGCCTGTGGCTCGGACAACGCAACGGGCACCGCTCCCGCCACCCCTGCCGCTTCGGGCGCCCAGGTTACGGGCACGCTGACTGGCATCGGCTCCTCCGCACAGGGTGCCGCCATGGACGCATGGAAGACCAACTTCGCCTCCGCGAATCAGGGCGCTACCGTGCAGTACTCCCCGGACGGTTCCGGCGCAGGCCGCAAGGCCCTCCTGGACGGGTCCGCCCAGTTCGGCGGCTCCGACGCCTACCTCAAGGACGACGAGTACGCTTCCTCCACTACCCAGTGCGGCCCCGACGGCGCCCTCAACATCCCGGTCTACATCTCCCCGATCGCCGTGGCATTCAACCTGCCCGACATCAAGGAACTCAACCTCGACGCCGTCACGGTCGCCAAGATCTTCCGCGGCGAGATCGCCACCTGGAACGACCCCGCGATCGCAGCCCAGAACCCGGACGCCACGCTCCCGGACCTCGCGGTCACCCCGGTGAACCGTTCAGATGACTCCGGCACGACGTCCAACTTCACCGACTACCTGGCCGCCGCCGCCCCCGAGGCCTGGACCGACAAGTCCTCCGGGGTCTGGCCGGCAACCCTTCAGGGCGAGAACGCCAAGGGCACCTCCGGTGTGGTCAAGACCGTCACCGACACCCCGGGAGCCGTGACCTACGCTGATGACTCTGCCGTGAGCGGCAAGCTGGGCGTCGCGCTGATCAAGGTGGGCGAGTCCTACACGAAGATCTCCGCCGAGGCTGCAGCCAAGGCAGTCGACGCCGGTAAGCCGGTTGAGGGCCGCAACGCCAACGACCTCTCCATCAAGCTGGACCGCGCGACCACCATCGAGGGCGCCTACCCGATCGTCCTGGTTTCCTTCCACGTCGTCTGCAGCGCCTACGCTGACCAGAAGACCGTCGACCTCGTGAAGGCCTTCGAGAGCTACGTCGTCTCCGACACCGGTCAGACCGCGGCCGCCGATGCCGCCAAGTCCGCGCCGCTGTCCAAGGACCTGCAGGACAAGGCCCTCAAGTCCATTGAGTCCATCAAGGTCAAGTCCTAGGGATCCCTAGCGCTGGCAGGCATAGTGGAAACACCAGCCTGCAACTGGTTCCCTGTCCCGGTCCGGCTGTCAACGACGGCCACCCCGGGGCAGGGAACCAGCGTGTTTGTCCGAAGTACACAAAGATCTGAAGGATCGTGAAGTGACCACCACCTCCCTGACCACGTCCCGGGGCGCAGGCCGCGCCGGAGATAAGGTCTTTTCCGCAGCCACCTTGGCCGCTGGGTGCCTGATCCTGGCCGTGCTCTTCGGAGTAGCGCTCTTTCTGCTCATCCAGGCCTTTCCCGCCCTTGTGGCCTCCCCGGAGGAGATCCAGGGCGGCGAAGGCTTTTTGGCCTACATCTGGCCGATCGTCATTGGCACCCTGATCGCAGCCGTCATCGCCCTCCTCATCGCCACACCGGTCGCGATTGGCGTCGCGCTGTTCATCTCGCACTTCGCCCCGCGCAAGCTCGCCTCCGGCCTGGGCTACGTGATCGACCTGCTGGCCGCGATCCCCTCCGTGGTCTACGGCGCCTGGGGCGCCGCGTTCCTGGCCAAGGAAATCTCACCGGCCTACAACTGGCTGGCCAACAACATGGGCTGGCTGCCGATCTTCCAGGGCCCGGCCTCGGCCACGGGCAAGACCATCCTGACCGCGGGAATCGTCCTGTCCGTCATGATCCTGCCCATTATCACCTCGCTGAGCCGCGAAATCTTCCTGCAGACCCCCAAGCTGCACGAAGAGGCCGCCTTGGCCCTCGGGGCCACCCGTTGGGAAATGATCCGGATGGCCGTGCTGCCGTTCGGCCGCCCCGGGATCATCAGTGCCGTCATGCTGGGCCTGGGCCGCGCCCTCGGCGAGACCATGGCCGTCGCGCTGGTGCTCTCCTCCGGCGCGCTGACCGCGAGCCTCATCCAGTCCGGCAACCAGACCATCGCCGCCGAAATCGCGCTGAACTTCCCCGAGGCCAGCGGCCTGAAGGTCAACACGCTGATTGCCGCCGGCCTGGTCCTGTTTGTCATCACCCTCGGCGTGAACATGATCGCGCGCTGGATTATCAGCCGGCACAAAGAATTTTCGGGAGCCAACTAAATGACCGCCACCCTGACCCCCGTCAAGAAGCGTTCGGCCCTCACCAAGGGCCAACTCCCGAAGTGGGCCCCCTACCTGGTTCTCGGCATCGCCCTGATCCTCGGTGCGGCGATCCTGGCCCTGATCGGTTTCCACGCCCTCGGCTGGGGACTCGTTTCGGCAATCATCTTCGCGATCGGTCTCGTCGGCTGGAGCACCGCCGTGGAAGGCTCCCGCCGCGCCAAGGACAAACTGGCCACCTGCCTGGTTGTCGGCGCGTTTCTCGTTGCGCTGCTGCCCCTGTTCTCCGTGATCTGGACGGTCCTCGTCAACGGCCTCCCGGGGCTCATGGACCCCGGTTTCCTCACCACCTCGATGAACGGCGTCACCGGCGCCTTCGACAACAAGACCGTCGAGGAAGGCGCCCCGGTGGTCGGCGGCATTTTCCACGCCCTGATCGGCACGCTGCTGATTACGGTGCTGGCGACCATCATCTCCGTGCCGGTGGGCCTGCTCACCGCCGTCTACCTGGTGGAGTACGGCAACGACCGCCCGCTGGCCCGCGCCATCACCTTCTTCGTGGACGTCATGACCGGCATCCCCTCGATCGTGGCCGGCCTGTTCGCGGCAGCGTTCTTCTTCGCCATCGTCGGGCCGGGCACCAAAACCGGGGCCGTCGCCGCCGTCGCGCTGTCCGTGCTGATGATCCCCGTGGTGGTCCGCTCCAGCGAGGAAATGCTCAAGATCGTCCCGAACGAACTCCGCGAGGCGGCCTACGCCCTGGGCGTCCGCAAATGGCGGACCATCCTCAAGGTGGTCATCCCGACGGCGATCTCCGGCATCGCCTCGGGCGTCACCCTCGCGATCGCCCGGGTGATCGGCGAAACGGCCCCGATCCTGGTCACCGCGGGCTTCGCCACCTCGATCAACTACAACGTCTTCAGCGGCTGGATGGCCTCACTGCCCACGTTCATCTACACGCAGATCCTCAACCCGACCTCGCCGTCGAACCCGGATCCGTCCTCGCAGCGCGCCTGGGGAGCCGCCCTGGTGCTCATCATCCTGGTTATGGTGCTCAACCTCGGCGCCCGCCTCATCGCGCGCATGTTCGCCCCCAAGACCGGCCGCTAGCCCGGCCCGGGGACCCAAATCTTCAGCCCGTACCTCCAGCAAGTGAAGGAACATCATGTCTAAGCGCATCGACGTCAAGGACCTGAACGTCTACTACAGCAAATTCCTGGCCGTCGAAGACGTCAACATCAACATCGAGGCCAAGTCCGTCACGGCCTTCATCGGGCCCTCCGGCTGCGGGAAGTCCACCTTCCTGCGCACCCTGAACCGGATGCATGAGGTGATCCCCGGCGCCCGGGTCGAGGGTGAGGTGCTGCTCGACGGCGACAACCTGTACGGCCCCGGCGTGGACCCGGTCACCGTCCGCTCGCAGATCGGCATGGTCTTCCAGCGGCCCAACCCGTTCCCCACGATGTCCATCCGCGACAACGTGCTCGCCGGCGTGAAGCTCAACAACCAAAAGATGTCCAAGGGGGAGGCCGACGTGCTGGTGGAACGCTCCCTGCAGGGCGCCAACCTCTGGAACGAGGTCAAGGACCGGCTGGCCAAGCCCGGCTCCGGGCTGTCCGGCGGCCAGCAGCAGCGGCTGTGCATCGCCCGGGCCATCGCCGTGGAACCGCAGGTCATCCTCATGGACGAGCCGTGCTCCGCGCTGGACCCGATCTCCACGCTCGCCATTGAGGACCTCATCAACGAGCTCAAGGACCAGTACACCGTGGTGATCGTGACCCACAATATGCAGCAGGCCGCCCGGGTCTCGAACAAGACGGCGTTCTTCAACATCGCCGGCACCGGAAAGCCGGGCCGGCTGATCGAATACGGCGAAACGCACACCATGTTCAGCAACCCGACCCAGAAGGCCACCGAGGACTACGTCTCCGGCCGCTTCGGATAACCCCCATCGATTGCTCCGCAGGTGCCGTTTTGAACCCTCAAAAGGGCACCTGTGGAGCAACCGACGGGTCTTTAGAGCGCCGCGAGCGGTGACAGGGACAGCTCCAGCACAAACGCGAGCGCCCCGGTGACCACCGGTGTGATCAGCCAGAACAGCAGCACCCGGATCACCACCTTCCGGTTGGTGGCAGGGAATTTCTGATTGGCGCCAGCGCCCAGCACGGCTGACGTGACCGTGTGTGTGGTGGAGATGGGCCAGTGCAGTCCGACGGCGCCCACCAGCAGGATGGCCGAGCTGAACAGCTGAGCCACGGAGCCGCGCAGGGGATCCATCCGGATCATCCGGTAGCCGATGGTGTAGGAGATCCGCCAGCCGCCGGCCAGGGTTCCGGCGGTCAGCAGGACCGCGGTGAACAGCGCCACCCAGATGGGCATCCCGCTGCCGTCGGACAGCCCCGCCGCCAGCAGCGCCAGGAGCAGGACGGCGCTGGTGCGCTGGCCGTCCTGCAGGCCGTGGGCCAACGCCACGGCGCCCGCGGCAATGCTCTGGGCCCTCCGGGAACGGGAGTTGACGACATTCGGCGGCGTGTACCGCGCGGCCCACGTCGCGGGCCAGACCAGCAGGTAGGCGCCCGCGAAGGCAAGCAGCGGGGAGAGCAGCAGCGGAAGCACCACCTGGAAAAGCAAGGACGTGTCGACGCCCCCGACGCCGTTCCCGCCGACAGCGACGCTCGCGACCCCGGCGCCGGCCAGCCCGCCGACGAGGGCGTGTGTCGAGGACGACGGGATGCCCCGCCACCAGGCGTAGATGCCCCAGATCACGGCACTGAGCAGTCCCGCCAGCAGGATGGTGAGCCCGTTCGCCCCGGCGGGGAGCTGCACCCAGGCCTGGCTGATGGCAAGGGCCAGGACGGCGCTCAGCCCGGCGCCGATGAAGTTGAAGAAGCCGGCCAGCAGCACCGCGACGGTGGGCGTGAGGGCCCGGGTACGGACGGCCAGTGCCACCGCCGCCGAAGCGTCCCTGAAGCCGTTCAGGAAGGCGAATGCCCCGGCGAAGACCACCACCAGGGCAAACAGGAAGATGATCACGTCAGGATTCCTTGACGATGATGCTGCCCACCTGTGTCGCGACCTTCCGCAGGTCCCTGGTGACGTCGACCAGCTGCTCGGCGATGTCCCGGGTGCGTGCGTACCGCGCCGACTTCATTTCGGTGAGCATGTCCGCCACCCAGACCCGGTGGGAGCGCTCGGCGCGCTTGGACAGGCGGAGGACCTCGATCCAGTAGTCCTCGAGATCGTCCAGGTTGTCGAGCCGCCGCATGGCGTCAACGGTGAGTTCGGCCTGCCTGCTGATGATTTCCAGCTGGTCCGCGGCGCGCTTGGGCAGCCGGTCCAGTTTGTAGAGCGACACCAGGTCCGCGGCGGCGTCGAGTTTTTCCATCGCCTCGTTGAGGTACCGCGAGAGGGCATACATGTCCTCGCGGGGGAGCGGGTTCACAAACGAGGTCCGCATGTGGGTCAGCAGCGCGAAGTGCAGCTCCGCGGACTTGGCCTCATGGTTGTGCATGTCCTCCACCAGCCGGGCATTCTCACTGGCCGGTGCGCCAAGGATCTCCGACAGGGTGCCCGTGGCGAGCACAATCTGGCTTGCCAGCTGGGCGAGGAGATTCAGCCCGGCGGGCTCCTGGGGGAAAAGGCGCAGCTTCACGTGTGATTACCGGTCTTCGGGAGGGAGGTGCACGGGCGGTGGCGGCCGGGCATGTGTGGTGAGGGTGACCCGCGCCTGAGGATTACTTTACCGCCAGCGTCACCTTGAGCTGGTCCTTTCGGAACTGTGTGGCAGGACGACGTCGTCTGCGGCGCGGGCCGCGGACGGGAACAGGATGAGGAGGAGGCCAAGGCCCACTGCCGCACCGACCAGCTGAGCGAGGACGAATCCCGGAACGGACGCCGGTGCGATGCCGGCGAAGGTGTCACTGAAGATGCGGCCGACCGTCACGGCCGGGTTCGCGAATGACGTCGAGGACGTGAACCAGTACGCGGCCCCGATGTACGCGCCCACCGCCGGTGCGGCGAGGGCGCCACGCTTGGTGGCTGCGAGGGCGAAGATCAGCAGGACCAGCCCGGCGGTCGCGATGACCTCGCCCAGCAGGTGCCCCGCGGTTGCCCGCTCTTTTGTGGAGATGGAGGTACCCACCTCAAACATGGCATTCGCGACCACGCTGCCACTGACCGCACCCACGGTCTGGGCAACTGCATAGGCGCCCAGCTCCGGCAGCGTCAGCCCGGTGCCGCTGCGGCGGCCCAGGATCCAGTCTGCAATGGAGACGACGGGGTTGAAATGCGCGCCGCTCACGGGCCCGAGCATCAGGATCAGGACCGTCAGGCCCAGCACCGTGGCGGTGCTGTTCTGGAGCAACTGCAGGCCAACGTCATTGGGGGAGAGCTGCTGGGCGGCGATCCCGGAGCCCACGACGATGGTAACGAGCAGGCTGGTGCCGAGCAGTTCGGCGATGGCACGGCGCCACAGCGGCGGGTTGGAAGTCATGGCAACAGCTTGACCGAAGGAAGTAACTCAGTCAAAATTGAATCAATGAACATTGAGCAAGTAGACGGGTTTCGGACGCGGGTGGCCAAGCACGCGGCCCTCGCCGACCCTGCGCGGCTGCGCATGGTTGATCTGCTGACCCTCGGGGACTTCTCCCCGACGGAGCTGCAGGCGGAGCTGCGAATGCCGTCGAATCTACTTTCGCACCATCTGCGCGCCCTGGAAGAAGCCGGACTGGTGATCCGGCACCGCTCCGAAGCGGATAGGCGCCGCAGCTATATCCGGCTTGCTGCCGGCGCCCTGGAGGGCCTGGTGCCGGGGGCCGAACACGGGGCCCGCCGGCTCCTGTTCGTCTGCACGCGGAACAGCGCACGGTCCCAGCTGGCCGCCGCGCTCTGGCAGCAGGTCAGCGACATCCCCTCGACGTCGGCCGGGACGCATCCCGCGGACCGCGTCGCCCAGGGTGCCATCGAGGTCGCCCGCCGCCACGGCGTGGACCTCGCAGATCTTCCTCCGCGCAGGCTCGAGCAGGTGGCGGGGGACCTGGTGGTGACCGTGTGCGACAACGCGCACGAGGAACTGGGCGGACTCGGCGGCGTGCACTGGTCGGTGCCGGATCCGCTGCGCCTGGGTACCGAGGAAGCCTTCGAGAAGGCTTTCGATGACATTGCCCACCGGATCACTGACCTCGCACCCCGCGTGCTCGCTGCCTAACGTATCCCCGATGCCCGCCATCACCCGTCACCGAACTGTTTCCAGGAGACCCGCATGACCGCCGCAACCGCCAGGAAGCCCTCCGTACTGTTCGTCTGCGTCCACAACGCCGGCCGCTCGCAGATGGCCGCCGCGTTCCTCACCGCCCTGTCCCAGGGCGCCATCGAGGTCCGCTCCGCCGGCTCCCAGCCCGCCGAGAAGGTCAACCCGGCCGCCGTCGAGGCCATGGCCGAACTCGGTATCGACATGTCCGCCGAGATCCCCAAGGTCCTCACCACCAGGGCCGTTAAGGACTCCGACATCGTCATCACCATGGGCTGCGGCGACACCTGCCCGATTTTCCCGGGCAAGCGCTACGAGGACTGGGAACTCGAGGACCCGGCCGGGCAGGGCGTCGAGTCCGTCCGCCCGATCCGCGACGACATCAAGACCCGCGTCGAGGCCCTGATCGCTTCCCTTGGAGGCTGAGATGACTGAACCACACGAACCCCGTTACGAATCCCGCCGCGGACTGAGCCCCCACGCAGACAAGGAAGAAGCAAACGCATGACGCAGACCGCGAAAACCCCCAGCATCCTGTTCGTCTGCAGCAAGAACGGTGGGAAATCCCAGCTCGCCGCCGGAATGATGAACCAGCTCGCTAATGGAACCGTCACGGTGCACTCCGCCGGGACCAAACCCGGCAAGTCGCTGAACCCCCAGTCCGTGGATGCGCTGGCCGAACTCGGCATCGACATCACCGGCGAACAGCCCAAGCCCGTCACCGACCAGTTGCTGGACGGGGTCGACGTCGTGATCGTCCTGGGCAACGAGGCAAAGGTCCAAGCCCCCGAGGGCAAGCGGCTCGAGGTCTGGGATACCGACGAGCCGTCCGAGCGCGGCATCGAAGGCATGGAACGGATGCGGCTGGTCCGGGATGACATCAGGGCCCGCGTCCAGAAATTGCATGCGGAGCTCACCCGGAACTGACCGGAACTCACCCGGAACTGACTGTGGGCATGAAAATGGTGCCGAACCGGAGACGCCTCTCGGCGGTAGGCCGCTCTAGGCGGCTAGATGTTGAAGCCCGGGGGTTTCGCGGTTCGGCACCGCCTTTAGTTTTCTACGTGACCGGGGACAAGTCAACATTGACAGTCCGCGGGCGGCGTGCCTGCCGGGGGTACGGCGGCGTGCGAGGACTCAGTCCAGTTCGCCCAGGCGCCAGGCGTTGGCGGCATGCTCGAGGTCCTCGGCGGTCTTGACCAGGAGGTGCGAATTGCGCGTGAGCTTGCTCGCGTGGATCTCGTTGCTGTGCTCGGCGCCGTCGGCGAGGGTGGCCTGGCCCAGCGCCACCACGCGGCAGAACGCGGCAGAGCGTTCCAGCGCGACGTCGAACTCGCCGTCGAACGCTCCGGACAGGATGGCGTCCGCCATCGACTTCATCTCGTCCGCCCCGGGCGGCTCGGCGGCGCCGGCGACCACGTGGGACACCTGCGCGGTGTCCTTGCCGGCCTTGAAGTAGACGGAAATCCGCTCCGGGTCCTGGATGGTGGCGGCGCGGATGGCGTACAGGCGCCAGAGCGCCCCCGGGAGCGAGCGTGCCGGGCTTTCGGCCCACATCTCTGCGATGGCTTCCAGGCCCTGCTCGTCGGCGAGCTTCACGAGCCGTTTGGTCACCACGGGGTCGTCGCTGTCGCGTCCGCGGCGCACGAGGGCCTGGGCGGCGAGATGGGCGGCCTCGGAGATGCGGGCAGGATCGGCCCCGCCCGCGAAGGGCTCAAAGTCAATCGGGGCGAAGGGCTTCGGCTTGTGGTGCCGGTGCGGTCCGGGGGCGCTGGATCCTGCTTGCTCGCTCATGCCACCACGCTACTCCAGTGCTGTCGGGGAATCGAGCGTGGGCACCGGCCGCGCAGGGCTTGTTCGGGGCCCTGGCTCCCGCGCGCGACGGCGGCGTCCCCGCCCGGTGCGCAAAACCCGCCCCGGTCTGGGGTACAGTGTTAACGTTCAGAAATGGACTGGGCTGATCAGCCCTTGGACAGCGGATTTATCCGTTGTTTCGGGGCCTTGGCTGGGGCCTTTAGCTCAGTTGGTAGAGCATCGGACTTTTAATCCGTGGGTCGTGGGTTCGATCCCCACAGGGCCCACCCGCGGAGCAGGCCAGAGGCATTTTGCCTCTGGCCTGCTTTTGTTTTAAGCGCTGCGCGGGCCGAGCGGGGCCATGCCCGCATTTGCGCACCGGGGATCAGGTGGCCCCGGCCGCCGTCCGGACTCAGCCAGGGGACGAGGAGGTGGTGTTCGCCTCCGCCGACGCCGCTGCTGCCGTCTCGGCATACGTCGCCGAGACCCGGCGATACACAGGGGTCAGGAAGGCCAGCAGCGCGGCCGCGACCATGATGATCCCAGCGATCAGGAACACCAAAGCGATCCCGCGGGAGGTGCCCTCGCCCAGCAGCGGGGCCAGCTGGGCGGCGCCCTCGGCGGACCTCGCGTACGGGATGATCCAGACTTGGGCGATCGGCGCGACGAGGAACGCGGTGATCGGCGCTGCCGCGGACTCGAACGCCATGGCGAACCCGAACACCCGGCCCTGCCGCTGCAGAGGCACCACCTGCTGGATGATCGTCTGCTCGGCGGCCTCCACGAAAGGCACCAGGACCAGGTACAGCCAGATCCCCGCGATGTACAGCCATGCCCACTCCCGCAGGGTGAACACCGCGCCGAGGACCCCCATCAGGATCACCGCGAGGAGCATGGTGCGCAGCGGGTTGGACCCGAGTCCGAACTTGCCGATCAGCGCCCCGCCCACGATGAACCCAGTGGCGCCGAGCGCAAAGTAGGTCCCCCACAGCTCCACGGGGAACATTTCCAGGCCGTAGGGATCCATCAACGCCAGGTAGACGCCGCCGATGAAGTTGTTGAACGTGGAGAAAAGGATCAGCGCGAACAGCCCGGGAATTGCCAGCACGGCGGCGAGGGAGCCGCGCAGGTCGAATCCGCCGTGCGCGTCCGTGGCGGCCGCGCGCACCTCCTCGGGCATGCGCAGCGTGAGCAGGTGCGCGAATGCCAGCGCCGTGAGCACGATGGCGACGGCGATCGTCCAGCCCATGCCCAGCAGCCCGACCGACAGCCCGGAGAGCACCGAGGTGATGATGAACATCAGTCCCTGCACCATGCCCACCAGTCCGTTGGCGTTGGCCCGCCGCTCCGGTTCGATGAGGATGGTGACCGTGGTGGAGAGGGCAATGTTGCGCATGTTTTCCACCACGGCACCGATCAGGATGACCAGGGCGAAGACCCAGAACCACGGCTCTGTCAGGTCCAGCAGCAGGGCGGTGGGTGTCAGCAGGAACATGACCCCGGACAGGGCGAACATCGCCAGGGTGAAGCCGGCGGCGAAGCGCATCACGGCCAGCTTGCGGTAGCGGTCCACGAAAGTGCCGAAGCTGATGCTGGAAAGGGCGATCAACAGCATGTACGCGCCGCCGATCACTCCGGTGGCGATAACGTTGCGCGTCTGCAGGTACACCCAGAACGTCAGGGCGAACCACAGGTAGCTGGTCGTGATGTTGGCGAGGGCGGTGTTCACCAGGATCCCGGCGAAGGTGCGGAACCGCTGCGCCGGACTCCGCAGGGACGTGTCGATGGCAGCGGCCCTGGGCGGGGCCGGGTCCTGCTCGGTCATGCGTCCCAGTTTACTGAGAACTGACGGGAGCGAACATGGGGTTGCGGTGTGCAGAGGCCGCGAAACGGGTCCCGCTCCGGGCCTCATCCGGCGCCCGGCCAGAGGGAGAACGCACGATGGACTAGTTATCAGTTCAGCTAGGATTGCCGGATGAACGCGCGCAGCCCCTCCGGTTCCGGGTACTGGTACGGCCCCGACGACAGGCTCGACGCGCCCGGCGCCGTGCTGCAGGCGCTGCGTGAATACCGCAATGCGGAGGTCGCCCGGCGGCGCTCCACGCGGGATTCCATGGGGATGGGCGAGACGGACCTGCTGGCGCTGAGGTACCTGCTGCGCGCCCAGGCCAGCGGCGAGCGGGTGGGGCCCAAGGACCTCAGCCGCGTCCTGGGCATCACCACGGCCTCCACCACGTCGTTGATCGACCGTCTCGTGGGCAGCGGCCACGTCCGGCGCGAGCCCCACCCCACGGACCGGCGCTCCCTGGTGATCGTTCCAACGGTGGCCACGGATGCGGCGGTGCGGGCCACGCTGGGGGACATGCACCGGCGGATGATGGCCGTCGCGGAGGCCCTGAGCGCCGAGGAGGCGCGGACCGTGGTCAGCTTCCTGCGGCGGATGAGTGAAGCCGTCACGGAGCCCCCGCACCACTCCGCTGACTAGCGACCGGAAACTAGCTAGTCTGACTAGTTATATGTATGCTTACTAACTATGTCTGATATGTGTTTTCCCGGCGGCGCCGTGACTGAACTGGCCCCCGCCTCCGTGCCTGCCGTGCAGTCCCTGGCCGCGCCGGTCCACTGCGGGCTGCCAATGGAGTGGAAGCCGCCGGCGTCGGCCACCATGTCCCTGTACTCCTTCGCGCCGGCCGATGCCGCGGCAGAGTTGCCGCCGCTCTGGCGCTGCGGCTGCGGCTTCCAGCTGGACGGAATCATTCGCCCGTCCGGACTCCTGTCCGGGCTCAGCCGGTGACCCCGCCCGCTACCCGACCACCGCCCGGTTACGCCCTTCCGCCTTGGCGTCGTACAGCGCCCGGTCGGCATCCCGGAGGAGGCGCTGGAGCCCCGCGTTCCGGTCACGAGTGCCGACGACGCCGAAGCTCGCCGTCGGCGTGTCCACGCCGGCGGGCAGGGACGGGTGTTCGGCCAGGGAGGCATTGATCCGGCCCGCGATTCGGACGCCTTCTTCGGCGTCGACGCCGTCGAGCAGCAGCGCAAATTCCTCCCCGCCGTAGCGGCCCACCAGGTCCGCGTCCCGCACGGCGGAACGGCAGGCATCAGCGAAAGCCCGGATGACGCCGTCGCCCGCGTCATGCCCGAAGCGGTCATTGATGGCTTTGAAGCGGTCCAGGTCCGCCATCACAATCACGGTGTCGACGCCGGCCGCGAAGTTGGCCCGGAGCCTGCGCTGGGCCTGGTGCATGAACTCCCCGCGGTTCAGCAGCCCGGTCAGTCCGTCACGGTGGGCCAGCTCCTGCAGGTCCTCGGTCCGGCGGGCGTAGTTCAGCGAGGTGATGCTGGACGAGACGACCACCAGCAGGACCATGGCCATCAGCAGCGTCACACCGGTGCCGAACAGCACCTGGAACAGCGGATCCTCCGGACCCAGCACCGCCAGCCCCACCATCCGGCTCAGGTAATACCCGGCGCAGACAGCCGTTGCGACCGCGAGGGACCGGACCAGATGCCAGGAATCCGCCCGCTCACGCCACAGCTCCACGGACGCGAGACCGATCGCGGCCCCCATCAGTGCCAGGAGGACAATGCTGCCGATCCGGGCCGTGCCTGAGTAGCGGACCGAGGCGTCGATGGCGTAGGCCGCCGTTGCCGAGATCCCCAACAGCCAGGGCCGGACCCGCCGGCCGGCCAGCGAGCGGGTCCCGGCCCAGACGCAGCCGGAGCCCAGCACCATCACACCGTTGCCCACGCTGGTCGCCCAGGTCACGTCCCGGACCTCGCCCATGAAGTAGAACGCGGCGGCCAGGAAGAACGAGGCGACAGCCGCGCACCACCAGCCGGCAAAGGGAGCCCTGCTCGGGCGGTAGGTGTCGAAGTAGAAAAGGACCAGCATCGTCAGCGTCATCACGGCGAAAACCACCATGAGTGTTGACCGGTCGAGAAGCACCATAACTTGAAGATTCCCTGCTGCTGGAGCGGCCCTCCCCATGGACCGGCGGCGTAGTTCCCCACCGGTTCAGGCCCCGGCCGGGACCAGTCTCTCAGAACGCCGCCCCCGCCGCCCGCAGCGGCGCGACATCGGGACGCCGCCGGGGTCCCCCTAGCGGCCGGCCGGGGTGCAAGATGGTGGCATGGATGCTGTCGACGCCCTCAACGAGATTGCGTTCTGGCTCGAACGCGAGCTCGCCCCGACGTTCAAGATCCAGGCGTTCCGCAAAGCCGCCGGAATCATTGCCGGCTTCGGGCCGGAGGAGCTTGCGGCACGGGCCGGGGACGGCCGGCTCAGAAGGACCAAGGGGATCGGCGACCGCACGTACCAGGTCATCAAGGAGGCGCTCGACGGCGGCGTGCCGGAGTACCTGAGCGGACTGCGTAGCCGGGGAGCCCGGCCGCTGGTGCCCGGCGGGCACGAGCTGCTCGCCGTGCTGCGCGGCGACCTGCACAGCCACAGTGACTGGTCCGACGGCGGATCCCCGATCGAGGCCATGGTCGACGCCGCCAGGCTGCTGGGCCGCGAATACCTCGCACTGACCGATCATTCGCCCAACCTCAAGATTGCCAACGGGCTGAGCGGCGAGCGGCTCGCCGAGCAACTCGACATCGTCGCGGAGATCAATGACCGCACCGACGGCGGTTTCCGCCTCCTGCGCGGGATCGAGGCCGACATCCTCGAGGACGGCAGCCTGGACCAGACCCCCGAGATGCTGGACCGGCTGGATGTCGTGGTCGCGAGCGTGCATTCGAAGCTTCGCGCGGACAAACGCACCATGACCCGGCGGATGCTCGGCGCGATCGCGGACCCGCACATGAACGTGCTCGGCCACTGCACGGGCCGGCTTATCCAGGGCGGCCGGGGAACGCGTCCGGCGTCGGAATTCGACGCCCGGGAGGTCTTCGCTGCCTGCGCGGAGCACAACGTCGCCGTCGAAATCAACGCCCGGCCCGAACGCCAGGACCCTCCGGGTGCCCTCATTGAGGTGGCCCTCGATGCCGGCTGCCTGTTCAGCATCAACAGCGACGCCCACGCCCCGGGACAGCTCGATTTCCTGCAGTACGGTGCCGAGCGCGCGGACCGCAACGGCGTGCCGGCGGAGCGGATCATCACCAGCTGGCCCCTGGAGCGCCTGCTGGAATGGGCGGCGTCGAAGCGCTGACCTACCCGGGGGGACATGCCCTCCGCGTGCGGGGAAGGCTGGACATGGTGCCCTTATGCCCAGTGTTCGGCGCGGGGACTGGGCATGTCCCGCGGTCAGGGTCGCTGCTGAAGAACCGAAGGCCGGACGCACCGAGGTGCGTCCCGGCCCCGGAGGCCATGACTTAGCCGGCGCGGATGAGGTGGCTGGCGTGGTCGTAACGGAAGGTGATCTGCCCGCCGTCGTGCGTGATGTTGACGTTCCCGCCGCCGGGTGCGCCGCCTGCCCCGTAGTTCTCCGTCCACGAGCGGTTGAGGGCCGCTTTGAACCCGTAGCCTCCCGCCGGCAGGGTGGTAGTCAGCTTCCAGACCAGGTCCGTGGGATCCAGGGCCAGCTGCGCCAGGTCACACTCCGGCATCCAGTCACCCGTGCAGCCGAGTTCCGAGTTCATGTCGCCCGCCGCCGCGACGGCCCCCGGCTGCTGCGAGGCGTAGACGGCGCCGAGCAGGTGCGTGCTGTTGTCATAGCGGAAGGTGACCGGGCCGCCGGGGTGGCTCAGCGTGATGTTGTTGCCGTTCAACGCTCCGCCGGCACCGTAGTTCTCGGTCCACGATCCGCTGAGGGCGGCTTTGAACTCGTAGCTGCCGGCGGGCAGATCAGCGGTCAGCCGCCAGATACTGTCTGCCGGATCCAGGGTCATGAACGCGCTCTGGCAATCGGGCAGCCAATCACCCGGGCAGCCCATTTCCGAGTTCAGGCTGCCGGCCACGGAGACCGACGCCGGCTGCGGAAGCTCCCCGGCCACGACGGTGCGGGTCTCGCTGACCACCTCACCCGCGCCCGGGACGCTCATCAGCGCCCGGTAGCGGAGCTGGGTGCCGTCCGGCACGGCCAGCGCGCCCAGATCATCGACGGTGGTGTAGGCGGGGGAGGAGCTATCCTCGCCGACGTTCGACCATTCGCCGCCGCTGATGCTGCGTTCGAAGCGGACGACGTGGTCGGCCTTTTCCGGGCTGGCAACCGCACTGACCTCAACCTTGCCGTTGACGCTGCTGCCCTCCCTGGGGGCCACCAGACTCAGCACCGGGGCCGGGACCGTACCCGTGCGGGGCGGGCTCACGGAGGTGTGCCCGCCGTTGTCCAGCACCACCGCACGGTATTCCAGGCCAGTTCCGGCGTTGAGTCCGGCGACGTCGTGGAAGACCTGGTACGGGGCGGTGTCATCGGTGCCGATCGACGCCCACGCGCCGCCGGCGCTGCGTGCCTGGAACGTCACCTCGTAGAACGAACTGCCGCCGACGTCGGCTCCAATCCGCAGGCGGCCATTGTCCCCGGCGGCCGGAGCCGGATCCTGGAGCGCGACGGCGGGGGCCGCCTTGGAGCGCGGGATGCGGCCGGAGGATTCGTACACGACTGCGGAGAGCGGCGGCACCGTCACGGTGAGCTTGCCGGCCGCGTCGGTCCTGGATTCCGCCGAGGCATCCCCGTAGATCCGGCTGAACGTCCGCTTGCCCACATAGGTCGGCACGGCGGCTGTCTGGGGCTGTTCGCTGTTGTTGACCGAGACCACGTACTCGCGCTGGTCCCGGGCATCGATCCTGGTGAAGGCGTAAACGCCGGACTCCTCGGAGGCGTAGCGGTTCTGGTGGGCGCCGTTCCGCAGCGCCGGGTGCTCGGACGTCAGCGCGGCGAGGGCGCTGATGCCGGTGTAGAGCGGGTGGGCCGGGTCGAAGTTGTCCGTCGCGTGGGTGGCGTCGGTGCCGAGAAGGTCGTCGTCGAGATAGTCCGCGACCCGGCTCGCAAAGAGCGTCTGGCGCGCATCCTGGTCCCCGCCCGGGCCGGTGAATCCCTGTTCGTCGCCGTAGTAGACGACCGGGTTGCCGCGGGAGAAGTACATCAGCTCATGGGCGAGCCGGTCGCGGGCGACGCGTTCGGCGTCGTCCGCCTGCGGATTGTCCGCGGTGATGAAGCTGCCGATCCGGCCCATGTCGTGGTTCCCGAGGAAGGTGGGCAGCTGGTAGACATTGGAGTCCGCGTCGGTGTACCAGTCGTCCCCTGCGAAAAAGGTCTCCAGGCCCTTCGCGGTCTGGCCCCGGGATGCGAAGTTGCGGGCTGCGTCCTGGAACGGGAAATCCAGCACGGCCTGCATCTTGTTGCGGGTGGTGAACTGCGAGGTGAAGCTCTTGGAGGTGTCGAAGACCTCACCAAACATAAAGAACTCGTCCTTGCCCTGGGCCTTGGCGTAGTCGAGGACTTCCGGACCGAACTTCTGCCAGAACTCGTCGTTGACGTGCTTCATGGTGTCGATCCGGAAGCCGTCCACGCCGAAATCCCGGATCCAGTCCTTGTAGATGTTGATCATTCCGTCGACCACCTTCGGGTGCTCGGTGAAGAGGTCATCGAGGCCGAAGAAGTCCCCGTAGAAGGAGTTCTCGCCTTCAAAGGTGGTGTCGCCGCGGTTGTGATAGAGCGTCGGGTCGTTGAGCCAGTCGGGAACTTTGAGTTTCTCTTCCCCGGGCGCCAGGAGGGGCGTGTAGGGGAAGGACGTCGCCGCATCCAGGGCCGGGAAGTCCTCCGTGCCGGCGTAGTCGCGGTCGTCGAAGGGGGCCCCGGCGGCGGTCCGGTAGGGGGCGGCGTCCTTGGACTTGTAGGTAGCGCGGTCCTTGTACTCGTCCCCGTCCTTGTAGCTGATGACGTCTGCGGTGTGGTTGGTGATGATGTCGAAGTAGACCTTCATGCCGCGGGAATGGGCCTCGTCGATGAGCGCCTTCAGCTCCTCGTTGGTGCCCAGGTGCGGATCGATCTGGGTGAAGTCGGTGATCCAGTAGCCGTGGTAGCCGGCCGACTTGTCCTCCTGCTGGACCGTCTTGTTCTTGAAGCTCGGGGTGAGCCAGATGGAAGTGGTTCCGAGGCCCTGGATGTAGTCGATCTTCTCCCGCAGGCCTTTGAGGTCCCCGCCGTTGTAGAAGCCCTTTTTGGTCGGGTCGAAGCCGGAGACCATCGGGTCCTGTCCGAGGCCGCCGTCGTCATTGGCGGTGCTGCCGTTGTTGAAGCGGTCCGCCATCACGAAATAGAAACGCTCGTCCGTCACCGGGCCGCGGAGCGAGTGGTCGGCCGAAGCACCGTCCGGGTCCGGTGCGGCCTGGGCTGCCGGTATCGGGGCGACGACGGCAGCTGCCGCGGTCACGAGCGCCGCCGTAATGGCGGCTCCGCTGCGGAGGAATACGGTATGCCACGCCCGGTGGCGGGACGCGGGCGTTTTGCCCGTGCTGGTACTGCGGATTAACACGATGGAGACCTTCCGGTAAGCGACGTTGCCTCGGCGAAGGGCGATGCGGAGAGAGGCTCCTGAGAGCCAAGTCACAACTGTAAACGCTTACGCGGGAGTTATTCCAGCGAATGGTCAGAAAATTTTCGGGTCTGGGCCGCGGGACATGCCCTACGGCTGCGGGGAAGGCTGGAAGTGGTGCCCTTATGCCCAGTGTTCGGTGCGGGGACTGGGCATGTCCCGCGCCGGGACCAGCGCGGTGGGCGAAGCCAGCTCGACCCTGTCCACGGCTTCGCCGGGAAGCCCGCTGTCCGGATCCAGCCGGTACGTCACCACATCCCCGGAGCGTTCGTGCGCCACGTGCAGCCAGCCGTTGCGGACCAGATGATGCCGCGGCCAGTCGCCGCCGCTGGGGACGTCGGCCACGGGCCGGACCGTGCTGCCGCCCGCGTCCACCTCCAGCACGCCGATCCGGTTGGAGCCGCGCACCCCCACGTAGGCGTGCCTGCCGTCCGCGGCGAGGGCAATCTCCGCCGCGGAGTCACCGGGAAGGGCGCCCGCCGCGGTCGCCGGAACCACGCCGGCCAGGCTGAATGTCCCGGGGCTGCCGGGGGACCGATGCACCACGGCGACCTCGACCGAGTACTCGGTCACCACCAACACGCTGCCGCCGGGATGCTGGACCAGATGCCGGGGGCCGCTGTCCCGGGGGAGGGCCAGTTCATGGTCCAGCCGAAGCCCCTGGGCGGGCACGTAGTTCCAGACCCGCAGGAGGTCATGCCCGAGGTCGGTGGTCATCACTCTGCCGTCGTCGAGCATCAGGCTGGCATGGGCGCGGCCGGGACGCCCGGCCAGCGTCGAGGCGGCCGCAGCGAACCGTGCCGAGATGCCGCCGTCGTCGTCCAGTTCGTACAGCAGGACCTGGCCGTCGCCCCAGCAGGCCACCACGAGGAAGCGGCCCTGCGGGTCAACGGCGACATGGCAGGCGGCGTCACCGGCCGGCCAGTGACGGCCGGCCGGTTCCAGGCCGAATTCACCGGACCGGCGGTACGCCGTGACGGTCCGGGCCGCCTCGCCCACGGCATAGACCACGTCCAGGGTGGGGTGCACGGCGAGGAACGACGGCGAGTCCGCCGCCGCGGCGACCCCCAGCCAGCGCAGCGTGCCGTCGGTGCCGGCCCGCAGCGCCCCGATTCCGGTCCCGCGGCCGCCGCCGTCCGCGGTGTAACAGCCGGTCCACAGCAGCTCATGCGCCGGGACAGCATCCGGCGGCACGTGAAGGGAGGACGCGTCGGCGGTTCGTGGAGTGGCCATGGTGCCATCCTGCCACTTCGATAGCATGGGATTCCGGCACCAATAAGCGGAACGGGGGGCGCATGAAAGCTTGTCCTGGGCCGCTGCCCGCGCCCCGGCGCTCGGTCATCACACGGCTGCGGGCGGCCGGCTGCGTCTTCGCCGAGGACGAAGCCCGGCTGCTGGCCGCCGCCGCCGCGACCCCGGAGCAGCTTGATGCCCTCGTGGAGCGTCGTGCCTCCGGACTGCCGCTTGAGCACATCCTGGGCTGGGCGGAATTCTGCGGACTTCGGATCGAAGTGGACGCGGGTGTCTTTGTGCCCCGGCGCCGCACCGAATTCCTGGTCCGGCAGGCCGCGCGGCTCCTGGCCGGCACCCGCGGTCCGCGGCGCGCGCCCGTCGTCGTCGACCTGTGCTGCGGCTCGGGGGCGGTCGGCACCGCACTGGCGGCGCTGGCCGGCCCCCTGGAGCTCCACGCCGCAGACATCGACCCCGCCGCGGTGCGCTGCGCGGTCCGCAACATCGCTCCGCTCGGCGGTGCCGTCCACGAAGGGGACCTCTACGAGCCTCTCCCGGCGCGGCTGCGCGGGCGGGTCGATATCCTTGCGGTCAACGCCCCGTATGTTCCCTCCACGGAATTCGGCACCCTGCCGCGCGAAGCCCGCCTGCACGAGCCGCGGGTTTCCCTCGACGGCGGCACAGACGGGCTCCAGGTCCAGCAGCGGGTGGCCGCCGCGGCGCCGCAATGGCTGGCGCCGGGCGGCCACCTGCTGATCGAGACGAGCCGGCGGCAGGCTTCGCGGACGGCCGAGCTGTTCATCCGCAACGGACTCACTGCCCGGGTGTCCAGCTCCGGGGACCTGGACGCCACGGTGGTGATCGGAACTGCCGTGCCTGGCGCGACGGACTGGCCGGCAGACCGGTTTAGCTAGGAGACCTTGTCGGGATCGACGTTGGTCGCGGCTCCGGCCGGGGTGGCGCCGCCCTCGTCGGACCAGTCCTGTCCGTGCTGGTCGTTCAGCGCCGGGTCGGACTCGACGTCGGCAGCAGCTGAAGTAGCAGAAGGGGCGGACGCGGACGAGGTCCCAAGGTTCACAGTTTCCGGATGCGCGCTGTGCGCGGGGATGCCGCCAGCTGCCGCGTCGTCGTTCGACTTCCCGCCTCCCGGTGTCCCCGTGGGGGAGTTGTCACGGCGGACGGCTGAACCGATGACTGTCCCGGCGCGCCGGGCAGCCTCGCCGAGCTGTTCAGACACCTCGGGGGCCTTTTCCTTCACGGCTGCGGTAGCGGCGGTCACCTTGTCCTGGACCGGCTGGCTTTCCCAGAGGGCCGCCGCGCGGGCCTTGAGCTTCTCGTAGGCTGCCCGCCCGGACCGTGATCCAAGAACGTAGCCTGCGGCGATTCCGGCTCCAAAAAGAACTTTGCCTTTCATGCTGTACTCCTGCTCCTCGGTGGTGCTCTAAATGTGGGGTCGATAAATTGCGGTGAGGCCGTGTGCCAAAAAACCGGCCCCGGGAAGAATCCCAGGACCGGTTTCGGTCGCGTCAGCTTTAGCGGGCTGAGCGCTTGGTGATCATGCCGTAAACGAGCAGGACGATGATCGCGCCGCCGATGGCCAGGAGCCAGGTCGAGAGCGAGAAGAACTCGTTGATGCCAGTGCCGAACAGCAGTCCGCCAATCCAGCCGCCCAGGATGGCGCCGACGACGCCGAGGAGCAAGGTGATGAAAATGCCACCGCCCTGCTTGCCCGGGAGGATAGCCTTAGCGATTGCACCGGCGATAAGGCCCAGAATCAGAAATGCGATAAAACCCATTTTTGTCGTTCCTTCTTCTTTCATTGAGGAGACACCCGGGTTGCCGAGTGCGCTTCATCCTTCAGCCCTAATACTAATCATGCTTAGCATAAAAGAGCCACTCCGGGACCGGATACATTGGGCCGCGCGGCATATAACTGGGCTCATCCGGACCCGTCAGTGCAGGTTCAAGTCGATTTCCTTGGTGTGGCCCCGGTGGCCGGCGCCGCCGTAGACGTTCGCGGCTTAGCGCTCCAGCCGGAACCCGAGCTTGATGGTTACCTGCCAGTCGGCGATCGCGCCGTTTTCGAGGTGTCCGCGGACTTCCTTGACTTCAAACCAGTCGAGGTTCCGCAGGGTCTTGGCCGCCTCGGCGATGCCGTTGCGGACGGCGGCGTCAACGCCTTCGTTCGACGTTCCGACAATTTCAGAAATGCTGTAAGTGTGATTAGACAACTTCGCTCCTCGTGATCGCCATCGATACCCGGCGGTGGGCCGTTCCTGCAGATTAGCCGACAGATCGCAGCGGGACTAGGGGCCGGAGGCCATGCCTCAGGATCCGGAGACCGGCCCCGGCTCGGGACGCTTGGGCGTCAGCGGCGGGGCGTCAGCGCGCTTCCGGACCCGCCTGACCATCCAGGGAAGCAGGTAGTTGGTGAACCAGGCGAGGTCACCGGCCTTGCTTTCGCGCCAGCTTCCGGCCGGCATGGGCTTGGGCTCCAGCGGACTGAGGCTGTGCGGGACGCTCAGGGATTCCAACACCATCGCCGCGATGGTGTGGTGCCCCATCGGCGAGAAATGCAGACGGTCCGGGTCCCACATCCGCGGATCCGAGAGCTGCCGCAGGGCCCAGAGATCAGCGATCACACCGTGATGGCGAATGGCGATAGTCCGGATGTTCTCATTGAAGACGGCGACCCTGCCGCGGTTGTGTCCCAGCAGCGGTGTGTCGCGCCAGTCGGGACCGGTGAACAGGACGACGGTGGCGCCGGTGGCACTGAGCCTGCCCACCGCGGCGTCTAGGGTGGCAGCGAGCCGGTCGGGATCGCTCCGGTGGAAGACAAGGTCGTTTCCGCCGGCCGAGAGCGTGATCAGGTCTGGTTTCAGCGCAATCGCCGGACCGAGCTGCCGGTCCAGGATCTCGCGCATGAGGAGGCCGCTGACAGCGAGGTTCGCGTACCGAAAATCCGGCCTTCCCTCGCTGAGCTCCTCGGCGATCCGGTCCGCCCAGCCCCGCATGCCGCCCGGACTCAGGGGTTCCGGGTCCCCGATGCCCGCGGTGAAAGAGTCCCCCATCGCGACATAGCGGCTCCACAGCCCCGCATCCCAGGACCCCGCGGCCGGGCTCAAAGTCCGGTCCAGGCCCCGTCGCGGGGCGGGGCCCCCTGCGCCGGCCTGGCCGGCGCCAGAATCCAGGAAACCGGCGGCGTTCACACTCCCAGAAATACGCCGAAATTGCAGGCTTCACTAGGTACTTAGGTCCCTAGCAGAGCGAGGGGGAACATACCCTGCCGGGCATCCCTGATACGCAGGGGGGTATATTGTGGCAGGTAGCCCCGTTGATCCTGGAGGAAGAAATGGAACTCGATCCCACAGACATGAAGCCCGTCATCAATCGACTCCGCCGTGCCCAGGGGCAGCTCGCCGCCGTCACGCGAATGATCGAGGAGGGCCGGGACTGCAAGAGCGTCGTCACCCAGCTGGCCGCGGTTTCCAGCGCGCTGGACAAGGCCGGATTCGCGATCATTGCCACCGGCCTGCAGCAGTGCATGCAGCAGGAGGACCCCAGCCTGGACCGGGCCGAACTCGAGAAGCTCTTCCTCTCGCTCGCCTGAGCACCGCCGCGCAAGCCTGCGCGTTCGGGGTGTCGGCCGGAGAGTCAGGCCGGGCGGTCCGCCAGGACGTAGGTCTTGAGGTCATCCAGCGTCTGCTGCATGTGCGCGTCCATGGCGTCCCGGGCCTGGTGCGGATCCCGTGTGGCCAGCGCATCCGCTATCTTCTGATGATGGCCGATCGCGTGCGCCTGGATTTCGCGCACCTTGGAGGTCTGGGTCCGCCGCTTTTCCAGCACCCGGTGCAGCGGCGCGAACAGCACGGCCACAAAAACATTCTCCGACGCGTGCAGGATGAGGTCGTGGAAGGCCAGGTCCGCCGCCACGAACGCGGCGAGATCGTGCTTCTCGTGCGCCTCGCGCATCGAGTCCAGCTCCCCGTAAAGGGTTTTGAGGTCTGCGTCGCTGATCCGGCCCGCGGCGAGCTCACAGGCGCCCGACTCCAGCATCCGGCGCAGCTCGATCAGCTGTACGGCGGCCGCCGCGTCGTTCTTCCCCTCGGAGGCTGCCCGGAGGACGGCCTCCAGCGAGGCCCAGCGGCTCAACGGGTTCACGAAGGTCCCGCGGCCGCGTTCGACGCTGAGGATCTGCTGGGCTTCCAGGGTCTTCATCGCCTCGCGGACCGTCATGCGGCTCACCTCATGGCGGGCGCTCAGCTCCAGCTCGCCGGGGACGGATGCCCCTGGCGGGAATTCGCCGGCGATGATGCGGTCCAGCAGCTCGTCTGCCACGACGCCGACCAGCGATTTCCTAGCCAATTTTCCCCATTCGCTGTCTCGGACCTGCCTGAGGAACAAGTTTACTTGCGCGTCTTTGTGCTGTGTGCCACACTAGCATTCAAATGCTAGATGTCAGACATCTTACAAATTCTTTCCGCAGCAGAGTTCATCACAATTTTTCCGCAGCAGAGTTCATCACAATGGAGTGCACGTGCCTTTTGAATCAGAGCTTTTCGAAGCCGAAGTGCTGGCCGCCTTCCCGGCGGAGGTCCAGATCCCCGCCCGGACCGTCGCCGACGCCCTCGCGGCCTCGTCCGTGCCGTCCCCCCGGATCCTGGTAGTGCTCGACGACGACCCGACGGGCACACAATCCGTCGCTGACCTGCCGGTTCTCACCCGGTGGGATGTCGCCGACTTCACCTGGGCCTTCAACCACCGCATCAACGGCCGTCGCCAGGACGCCGTCTATGTCCTGACCAACACGCGGAGCCTGGACCCCATCGAGGCTGCCGCCCGCAACGAAGAGGTGGTCCGGAACGCCCTCGCGGCCGCCGCCCTCGAAACCGACAGTGCCGGTACCAGGCTGCGACTGGGGTTTGTGAGCCGCAGCGACTCCACCCTCCGCGGCCATTACCCGCTGGAACCGGACACGATTGCGGCAACCATCGCGGCGGTCAGCGGCGAGCCGACGGACGGCGTCGTGATCGTCCCGGCGTTTCCCGACGCCGGCCGCGTGACAATCGGCGGCGTGCACTTCATGCGCGGCACCGGCGACGACGCCGGCAAGCTCACCCCGGTGGCCGACACCGAATTCGCCCGGGACGCGAGCTTCGGCTTCGCGAATTCCGAACTGGCCAAGTACGTCGAAGAAAAGTCCCAGGGCCGCTTCCGGGCAGACTCGGTGATCGTGCTGACCCTGGACGTCATCCGCGCCGCGGGTCCGGACGGCGACCCCCAGATCTCCGCGATGGCCATAGCGGACGCCATCGACTCCGCCACGGACTCCACCCCGATCGTGGCCGACATCGTGACCGAAAACGATTTCCGGGCCCTCGCACTGGGCCTCGAGGAGGCCGAACGCCGCGGCAAAAAGCTGCTCTACCGGGTGGGCCCGCCGTTCGTCCGGGGCCGCATCGGCCAGGAAATCCGCACCGAACTCAGCGGCGAGGAGGCCTACGCGGGCAACACCCCCTCCGACGCCGGCGGCCTCATCGTGGTGGGATCGCACGTCGGTGTCACGACCCGCCAGCTCAAGGCCCTCGTCGAACAGCACAGCGCCGCGCGCATCGTGGAAATCGACGTCGAAAAGCTGCTCGGCGGAGACTCCGAGGGCTACCTGGGCGATATCGTCCGGGACGTCGTGGAGTCCCTGCACAGCGCCGACGTCATCCTCCACACCAGCCGTCTCCTCATCAAGGCCGACGACGCCGCCGAGAGCCTGCGGATTGCCCGCACCGTGTCCGCCGCCGTCGTCGCAGTGGTAAACCGGACCCTGAAGACGTTCCCGCCGCGCTTTGTCATCGCCAAGGGCGGCATCACCTCCTCGGACGTGGCCGCCCACGGCCTGGAAATCCGCCACGCGATCGTCCGCGGCCCTATGCTGCCGGGCATCGTCAGCCTGTGGGAGCCGGTGGACGGGCCCGCGAAGGGCATCCCATACATCGTTTTCGCCGGGAACGTGGGCGACGACGAGTCCCTGGCCCAGGTCACCCGCAAGCTCAGCAACACGTTCTAATCCCCACCTCCCAAACCACATTTCAATGGAGAAAACCATGAACTACAAAGTCACCGTCCTCGGCCTGGGCGCCATGGGACTGCCCATGGCCACCCGGCTGGCAACCCAGCTGACCGTCCACGGCTTCGACATCGCCGAGCCCCGCCTGGCGCTCGCCGAGGCCGCCGGCGTGCGCACGTTCGCTTCCGCCCGTGAAGCGGCCGAGGGCGCCGACGCGCTGCTGCTGGCCGTACGCAACGGCGAGCAGCTGGACGACGTCCTCTTCGGCGAGAACGGCGTCGCCTCCGTGCTGAAGCCGGGCGCCGTCGTAATCCTCGGCAGCACCGTGGGCACCGAAGCCATTCCCGCCACCGTTGCCCGGCTGGCGGAAACCGGCGTCGCCCTCGTTGACGCCCCGCTCTCCGGCGGACCGAAGCGCGCCGGCGAAGGCGACCTGCTGATCGTCGTCGGGGCCGAACCGCAGGCGCTGGAAGCGGCCCGCCCGGTCCTGGAACTGCTGGCCTCCACCCTGACCGTCGTGGGGGACAAGCCCGGCGACGGACAGGCCCTCAAGACCGTCAACCAGCTGCTCTGCGGCATCCACATCGCCGCGGCAGCCGAGGCCATGGCACTGGCGGACGCCCTTGGCCTGGACCAGGCCAAGACCCTCGCCGCTCTGGAAGCCGGCGCCGCCGGGTCCTTTATGCTGTCCAACCGCGGCCCCCGCATCCTCGAGGCCTACACGGAAAACGGCGCGGAAGTCCTCAGCCGCCTGGACATCTTCGTCAAGGACATGGGCATCGTCGGCAAGGCAACCCGCGCTGCCGGCCTCGCCGCGCCGGTGGCCGCCGCCGCCGAGCAGCTCTACCTCCTCGGCCAGGCCCAGGGCCTCGGCGCCGCCGACGATTCCGCCGTCATCAAGGTCGTCGCGCCCACCAAGCGCACGGCCTAACAGGCCACCGCACCCCCGACGGCGGCGGTCCCCCCTCCGCCGTCGCCGGGCCCCTCCCCGCCACTGATCCGCCAGTTTTACCTCACGGTTGAATCGTCGGACGACTTTCCTGTCAAAGGAGACACCTCGTCATGACCCCCCTGCTCAATTCCCTCATGGTGCGCGCGGCCGACGCGCCCGTCATCAAGCCTGCCGTGGAGCTGGGAACTCCGCTGCTGCTGACCATCGCCGCCGCCGGCGTGGCCCTGCTACTGCTCATGATCATCCGCTTCAAGATCCAGGCCTTCGTGGCGCTGCTGACCGTGAGCATCCTGGTGGCCGTGGCTGCCCAGATCCCGCTCAAGGACGTCTTCACCGTGGTGGCCAACGGCGTGGGGGGAACCATGGGCAAGGTCGCTCTCCTGATCGCCCTCGGCGCCATACTGGGTCGGATGATTGAGGTTTCCGGCGGTGTGCAGTCCCTCGCGGCGCACTTCACCGCCAGGCTCGGCGCCGGGAGGGTGGCTGTAGCCCTCACTGCGGTTGGCTTCCTCGTGGCCATCCCCGTGTTCTTCGAGGTGGGCATCATCGTGCTCGTACCGATCGTCTACGCCTTCGCGAAGATCGCCAACGTGCACCCAGTCAAGTTCGGCCTCCCCATGGCCGGCATCATGCTGTCCATTCACGTGGCTGTCCCTCCGCACCCGGGCATCGTGGCCGGTGCAGGGGTGTTCGGCGCCGACATCGGACTGATCACCCTCATCTCGCTGCTCATCTGCATCCCGCTCGGCTTCCTGTCCTACTGGGTTGCCAGCATCATGAACAGCAGGGACTACGAGCTGCTGCCCGCCGTCAAAGCCCAGGTGGACGAGTACGGTTCAGACTCCCTGGTGCGGGCCGGCCACGACGGTCCAGGTGCCCTGGCCGTTGCCCCGCCGCGTCCGGCCCTGATCATCTTCCTCATTGCTGCCCCGATCGTGCAGATCCTGATCGGCACCCTAGGTACCCTCACCCTTCCCAAGGACAACGGCTGGTACGGCCTGGCCGCCTTCATCGGCAACCCGTTCTTCGCCCTGCTGGTGGCCGTGGCACTCTCCTTCTTTTTGTTGGCCGTCCGCCGCAACTGGTCACTGAAGGAAACCGGCGAAATTTTCGAAGGCGCGCTGCCTCCCATCGCATCCATCCTCATGGTCGTCGCGGCCGGCGGTGTGTTCGGCGAGGTCCTGCGGACCTCCGGTATCGGTGCAGCGCTGTCCCAGACTCTGGACCAGCTGGGCCTGCCGGTCATCGTTCTTGGTTTCATCGTTTCCCTTGCCCTCCGCGCCGCCCAGGGCTCAGCCACAGTTGCGATCGTCACCACCACCGGCCTGCTGACCTCCGCCGTTGCCGGCGGCGGCTACTCGCCGGCCCAGATCGCCGTGATCGTGATCGCCATCGGCTTCGGTGCCCTCGGCCTGTCCCACGTGACCGACGCCGGATTCTGGACCGTCGTGCGCTACTACGGCCTGACCGTCTCCGACGGCCTCAGGACCTGGACGGTGCTGACGACTGTTCTCGGGCTCGCCGGCTTCGCACTGACGTTCGTCGCATGGATCCTGGTGGGAGGCCTGAGCGCCTGATGCGTACCCAACTCGACACGCTGGTCACCGGCGCCCTGCAGCAAGACTCGGCCGTACCGGCGTTCACCTGCTACGACTTCACCACCGCGCTCGCCGTTGTGGCGGCGGCCGAGGAATCCGGCCGGGGCGCCATCCTGCTGGTCGCGCCGAAGACCGCGGCCACGCCCAACGGGCTGCGGCTGATCGCCGCCCTCCGCGGACTCGCCGACGCCGCCGGCGTTCCGATCGCCGTGCAGCTCGATCACGCCACCGACCAGCAGGTGATCGCCGACGCCGTCACCGCCGGGGCCGACTCGGTGCTGGTCGACGGGTCCTCGCTGCCGTACGAGGACAACATCGCCCTGGTCCAGGGCGTCCGGGCGGCCTTGGCGGCGCAGGGCAGAGCCGACGTCATAATTGAAGCCGAACTCGGGGGACTCGCCGGCGACGAGGACCGGGCCTTCGGGACCGACGCCGCAGGCAACGCCCCGGCGGCCGGCACGGCCGGGCTCACCGACTCCGCCCAAGTGGAGGACTTCGTGGCACGGACCGGCGCCCAGCTGCTGGCCGTGGCCGTGGGCAACGTCCACGGCAGGTACAAGGGCGAGCCGGAGCTGCGCTGGGACGTGCTGCAGGACATTGCGGTGCGGACCCGCATTCCCCTGGTGCTGCACGGGGCCTCCGGAATCCCTGCCGCCGAGCTCGTGAAGGCAGCCGCCATGAACGTGGGCAAGGTGAATTTCAACACCGAGCTGCGTACCGGTGTTCTTCAGACCCTAGAGGCACGCACTGCGGCGCACCGGGCGGACGGCGAGAACCTCCAGGGGTTGCTGGCCGACTGGGACACCGCGGCCGGGTCTTTCGCTGCCACGGCGCTGGCGACGCTCTCGCGCTGACCGCCGACGGGCTGACCGCCGGATGTCCGGGCCGGCAGCAAAGTCCGGGACCGACGGCACTGGCCGCTGGCCCGGACAAGGCCGACAATGGTGGCAAAATACAGCAGCGTCGACGCTCAACAGCCCAGGCGGGCGCGTCGGCAGGTCCCGAGGGGGCTTCATGGTTCCAGGGCAGCGTGCAGGGGGCGGCCCAACCCCGGGGCCGGACCGCGACCTGGTGATTGATCTGGCCAGGTTTTTCTGCCTTGCGCTCGTGGTGGTGGCGCACACCATGATGGTCAGCCCGGAGCTGCACCCGGACGGCACCGCGACCACCTACAACACGCTCGGCAATGAGAAGTGGTTCGAACCGGCGGTCTGGGTCCTGCAGGTCATGCCGCTCTTCTTCGTCGTCGGGGGCATGACCGGACTGCAGTCGTGGCTCCGCCTGCGCGCCCGGGGCGGCAGGACTTTCGACTTCATGCAGGCGCGGATGCTGCGGCTCCTCCGCCCTGCCGCCGTCCTGCTCGCGATGATGTTCACCAGTCTCTGGGCGGCGCGGCTGGGCGGGGTGGACCCCCAGGTCGTCGAGCTGCTGGTTTCCGGAGCGGGGATGCCGCTGTGGTTCCTGGCCGCCTATCTCGCGGCGCAGCTGAATCTTCCGCTGCTGGCACGCCTGCACGCTCGGGCGCCCTGGCTGACCCTGGCGGGCCTTGCTTCGCTGGTGGTGGCGGTGGACTGCCTGCGCGGGACGATGCCGGCGCTGGCGTACCTGAACATGGTCTTCCTGTGGTGCGCCGTGCAGCAGTTAGGATTCTTCCTCGCCGACGGCGGACGGCTGGCACTCGGGCGCCTCGCGCTGGTGGTCATCATCCTGGGCAGCAACCTGGTCCTGGGCCTGCTCGTGTGGCTGGGACTGTACTCCGGGAACATGCTGGTGAATCTCAATCCGCCTAATCTGACGCTGTTGCTCCTGGGGGTTTCGCAGGCCGCCACCCTGCAGCTCCTCCGGCCCGTGCTTTCAAGACTCGCGTCCCGGCGGCGGGTGCGGCGGTTCATTGGAGTCGCTGGACGGCGGTCGATGACCGTCTACCTCTGGCACCTGCCCCTGCTCGCCGCGCTGTCCGGGTTTCTGCTGCTGACCGACTTTCCGCAGCCTGCGGGCGGGACCGCCGCCTGGTGGTGGGGGCGGCCGCTCGTGCTGCTGGCGTTGATCGGCCTGCTGCTGCCCGTGCTGGCGATGTTCGGCCGGCTCGAAGAACGCCCGACGGCGCCCGCCACTGCCCGGTCCCGCCCGGCGGCCGCCGTGCTGATGGCCGCCGTCGTCGTCTACGTTCCGGTAGCCGACGCCGCGCTGAACGGGCTGACGCTGGGACTGCTCGGCGGCGGCGCGGCCTGCTTCGCGCTCGCCGTCCTGCTGCTGGGGCGGATCCCGGCCCGGTTCCTGGCCGATCCGGGCTCCGGCGGATCGGGCCCGCCATTGCCACGCCCGCCATTAAGTGCCAATGTCGAACCATGACGGAGAACTCGGCAGCCACTGAAGACACGTTCAGCCCGAACGTATCCACCACCCGGAATGATGAGCTGCACCGCTACGAGCTCCACGTCGGCGAGAAACTGGCCGTCCAGATCCGCTTCATCGACGAGCCCGGCCATATCGACTTCATCCACACGGATACGGCGGAGCAATTCCAGGGCCAGGGCCTCGCCAAGGTGCTGGCCCACTTCGCGCTCGACGACGTGGTGGCGGCCGGTAAGAGGATTATCCCGAACTGCCCGTTCATGTACCGCTATCTGCGCCGGCACGACTCCTACACCCAGTACATCGACTGGCCGGAGCAGCCCCCGGCCGGAGCCTGAAACGCGGAACGGCAGTGGGCGTGGTGGCGGGACCGCTTGTGACCGTGGCTACAACCTCGTAAGGTTTTAGCAGAGTTATGCAGTTGGCTCTTGGACGTGTCCCTTTGGAGAACCCCGTGAACCATAAACTGCGTGTGCTTGTCCGTGTGGACGTCGATCCCGGACTCGTGACCCTCGAAGTCACCGGCTGCCTGACCCAATCAGACTTTCCTTCCCTGTTGCACATCATGCGGCGGGCCGGACGTCTCGGCGCAGGGACCGACGTCCTCGTCGACCTTCACGGTTCGTCCCATCTGGACTCGGAAATCCTCCTGCAGCTGAGATCCATCGCGGACGCCAGCGTGGCCGCCGGGCCCGGCGGCGAGGCCCGGGCCGGGACTGCTGCCGGACAACAGCCCTTCCGGGTGACGCTGGCGGAACCCGCGGACCTGCCGATCTGCCTGCTGCACGTGGGCTCGGAGGGCGAAGTCCTCGCCGGGCTTACGGGGGTGCCCGCGGCGGTAGTACCCCTTCACGGCTCCACCGGGTCCCTCCCCGAGGGCCGGATCGGCCTTTCCGCGGGCATTGTAAGCGGGGGGCAGCTGGACTCGGGGCTGGACGAGGCCTGCAGCCCGATGCCCGCCGAGCTCAACACCGTCAACGGCCTGGAACTCGCCGAATACTTCGAGGGGACCCTTGACCCTGCCGCCACCGTCCGGGCACTGTCCGACGCGGCCCTGTGCCAGCTGGCCGATGCCCTGTACCGGCACCTCGACACCAGCAGCCCGTCCTTCGGCGCCCACACCTGGTATGAGCTGGCCACCGAAGAACTGCAGAACCGCCACCTGGGCGTCGCGGCCGATCCCGCGGAAGATGAATTGGCCGCGGGCTTGGCCTGACGCGGGCGGGGAGCGGGGCTAAGCTGGCGCCATGACTGAACAAGCCGCGACGCCGGCTGACACCACGGCCCTGATCACCGGAGCAACCGCCGGGATCGGTGCGGAATTCGCCCGCCAGCTCGCCGCGCAGGGCCACCACGTGGTCCTCGTGGCCCGCGACACCGCCCGGCTGCAGGCCACGGCGCAGCAACTGGAGAGCCGGTATGGCGTGCGCGCCGAGGCGCTCTCCGCCGATCTCGCCGACGATGCCGGGGTGGCGGCCGTCGTCGCCAGGCTTACGGATCCGGCCCGTCCGGTGGACATCCTGGTCAACAACGCCGGGATGGGCCTGCTGCACTCCTTCGAGGAAAACGACATCGCGGAGGAAGCCCGGCACCTGAAGCTGCACGTCGAGACGGCGATGGAGTTGATGCATGCCGCCCTGCAGGGCATGCTCAGCCGGCGCTCCGGCAAGATCATCAATGTCGCCAGCGTGGCTGCGTTCCTTCCCCGGGGGAGCTACTCCGCGGCGAAGGCGTGGCTTGTCAGCTTCTCCCGCTGGGCCAACCTCGCCTATTCCAAGCAGGGCGTGAACGTGACCGCGGTCTGCCCAGGATTTACCCACACCGAATTCCACGACCGGATGGGCATGGACAAGACGGTGGCCCCGCGCTGGATGTGGCTGCAGGCCGAGCGCGTGGTGCGGGAAGGCCTCGCTGACAACGCAAAGGGCAAGGCCGTCTCCATCCCGACCAAACGCTACAAGGTGCTGACCGCGGCCACCCGAGTCCTCCCCGCCCGGCTCGTGACAGGGCCAGCCCGCCGCGCCAAATAGGCGCGGAGGTTCAGGGCGTATCCTCGGTGATCCGGACCGCCAGCATACAGGTGGTCAGCCCGTCCAAGGTGTCGAGGCGGACGTTCAACAGCCGCGACATCAGGGCCAGCCGTTTGCTCAAAGTATTCCGGTGGATGTACAGCGCCTGGCAGACCCTGGACGGTTGGGCGTCGTGCTCAAGGTAGGCCCGGAGCGTGGGCAGCAGCTGCCCGTTGCTCGCCCGGTCGTAGTGCAGGAGCGGAGCGAGCAGGTTCTCCGCAGCCGCGTGGGCGCCGCTGCCCGCGGTCGCCACCACCAGGGACCCGATGCTCATCGGGGCCGCGATGGAGGGGCCCTTGACCTCCCGGACCAGGCGCTGGGCATGGGCCAGGCCAAGCCGCGCCTCATCCACGCTGCGCAGCGGCCCTTTGATCACCAGGGGAAGCCGGGGGACCATCCGCCCGAGCGAGTCCAGCAGCCGGTCCGGGATCACATCCCAGTCCGCGGCGGTGTCCGTTCGGGCCTGCGCGAGGGCATAAAACGCACCGCGATAGGTGAAGACATGGGCATTGTTCAGATGCTCCTGCACTGCCAGCCGAATCCGCCAGGCGTGCGGCAGCTGGCTCTTCTCCGGCTCGGCCACCACCAGGAAGGTGGGTGCGTGCGGGTCCAGGCCCGTGGCCCGGAAGGTCCGCGTCAGCTCCTTCAGGGCCACACCCTGCCAGTCCTCCAGCTGGTGCATCAGCCGCTCCAGCTTGGCCTGGTGCGGGGCGCTGGCCTTGAAGGCGCTGTTGAGCTGCATGGCAAGAATGGACGACGCCGGCCCGATCAGGGTAGCGAGCGGCTCCCCGGTGGTCCCGCCCCGGATCACCAGCTGGAAATGGTCCGTTCCGCCGGTGGGGAGCGCGAAGCTGGACCCGGCGGTGCCGCGCCCGTCGCGGCGGAGGTCCTCTGCTGTCCAGCGTGAACTGGCCGGCCAGCAGCTGATCAGCGCGCCGGTAGTGTCAAAGATCGCGCACTGGCCTCCTGCAGCCGCGGCCACCTCCGCCAGCACGGCCTTGAGTGATCCGCCGGACCGCGCGGCCTTCGCGCACAGGTCGGCCAGCTCCCACGATTGCCGGGTGAGGGCAAACCGCTCGGCCTCGAGGACGCTCGTGACGAAGCGCTGCAGCTGCAGCGCCGGAACTACGCTGGGAACCTCCAGCAGGGGAATCCCGTGGGCCTTGGCCGCTTCCACCAGCGGCGTGGGAATCAGCCGGTGAGCCACGCCCGTGACGAAGGCGATGGCGCAGACGGGGACGCCCGCAAGCCGTTCGACGTAGGCGTCCCAGGTCCGCTGGTCGAAGAAGTTGAAGCCGATTCCGTGGGTGATGAGCAGGCAATTGGCACCCAGGAAGGGCGTGGGGTCCAGGAACTCCGCCGGTGCGGTGTAGCTGATGGACGTCGCCAGGCTCTGCGCCGTGGAGGGGGTGTGCAGCCTGAGCTGGAGCGAGTCCTCCGCCAAGAGATCCTGCACTCTCATGATGCCCTCCCGGTGCGCCGTCGATCAGGAGCGGTGTGCAAAGAGCACACCTGGTGACAAAGTTAGTGGACATCTGCCCACTATGTAAGGCGTGGGGCAGTCCCTACTGTTGAATGCATGAAGAATGTTAATGTGGCCAATGTCACAGCCGAAATCCAGATTAATTCGGACATGGGCGAAGCGTTCGGGCTGCACAGCTTCGGCAACGATCTGGCGCTGATGGAAATCATCGATGTCGCCAACGTGGCCTGCGGTTTCCACGCCGGGGACCCGGACACCATGGAAGAAACCGTCGCGGCAGCCAAGGCGCACGGCGTGCGGATCGGTGCGCACCCGGGGCTGCCGGACCTGACCGGCTTCGGGCGCCGGGAAATGAAACTGACCCCGGCGGAAGTCGAGTCCATCATCCTGTACCAGACCGGTGCCCTGGTGGGCTTCCTGAAGAAGGCCGGACTGGAACTCAACCACATCAAACCCCACGGCTCCCTGTACGGGATGCTCTCGCGGGACGCCGAGCTGATGCGGGCCGCCGCGAACGTCGCGGCGCTCTATGGAGTCCCAATGTTCGGGCTCGCCGGAACCGCGCACGAAAGCGTTTGCGTGGAAATGGGGGTGCCGTTCGTCGCGGAACTCTACGTGGACCTGAACTACAACCCCGCCGGCCAGCTCATCATCCAGCGCCGGCCCGAGGCCACGGACCCCGCCAAGGCCGCTGAACGCGTGCGCCGGGTCCTCGAGGACGGACTCGTGGAAACTTCCGACGGTTCCACCGTGAGCATCGACTTCACCAGCATCTGCGTCCATTCCGATGCCCCCAATTCCCCGGACGTGGCGCAAGCCGTCCGGGCGGCCCTGGACGCCGGTAGCCAATGATCTGTCATGCACTGCCCACTCATCGCAACTGAAAGGCACCCCATGTCACACCAAGTCACCTCGCCGCTTCCCGGAGTCTTTTACCGCAAGCCCGGCCCGGACAAGGATCCCTACGTGCAGGAAGGCGACCGCGTCGAGGCGGGCCAGACCATCGGCGTCGTCGAAATCATGAAGCAGTTCAGTGAGGTCAAGACTGAAGTGGCCGGGAATCTGGTCAAGTTCGAGGTGTCGGATTCAGGCACGGTCAACCCGGGTGACGTCATTGCAGTGATAGAGGAACAACCATGAAGAAACTGCTCATAGCCAACCGCGGGGAGATCGCGGTACGGATTATCCGCACAGCCCGGGAACTGGGGATCCGCACGGTGGTGGTGGCCAGCGAACCCGATGTCGACGGACTGGCGGCCCGGCTTGCGGACGAACACGCGGTCATTGGCCCCGCCCCGGCCAGCCAGAGCTACCTGGACCATGCCGCGGTCCTGAAAGCGGCAGCGGACTTCGGCTGCGACGCGGTGCATCCCGGCTACGGGTTCCTGTCCGAGAACGCCGTGTTCGCCCGGGCGGTCATCGACGCGGGCCTCATCTGGGTGGGCCCGTCCCCGGAAGCCATCGAGCTGATGGGGGACAAGGCGCGGGCCCGGCAGGCCGCCGAGGCGGCGGGAGTCCCCACTCTGCGGGGAACACACGGCGAGGCGCCCACCGGCGACGCCCTGCTGGAAATCGCGGCCGAGATCGGCTATCCCCTGGTGGTCAAGGCCGCCGCAGGCGGCGGCGGGCGCGGAATCCGGCTCGTGACACGGGCGGAAGACCTGGCCTCGACCGTCGAAGTGGCGCAGGCCGAAGCGGCCGCCGCGTTTGGCAGCGCCGCCGTCTACCTGGAGAAGTTCGTCGAACGCGCCAGGCACGTGGAGGTCCAGGTTCTCGGCGACGGCACCAACGTGGTCCATCTCGGGGACCGTGATTGCTCCATGCAGCGGCGGCAGCAGAAGATCCTGGAGGAAGCACCCGCCCCGGACCTGCCCGACGCCGTCCGGCAGCACATGCTGGAGTCCTCCGTGGAGCTCGCCCGGCAGTGCCAATACAAGGGGCTGGGCACGGTCGAATTCCTGTATGACGCCGTCAACCACGAGGTGTCCTTCATTGAAATGAACACCCGACTCCAGGTGGAGCACCCCGTCACCGAAATGGTCACCGGCCTGGACCTGGTCCGCGAACAGCTGCTCATTGCTGCCGGGGAGCCGCTGCGGATGCGGCAGGAAGACGTCGTCTTCCGCGGCCACGCCTTCGAATTCCGGCTCAACGCCGAAGACCCGGCCAAGGGCTTTATGCCCAGCCCCGGGCTGCTGGAACGCCTCGACTGGCCGGGCGGGCCCGGTGTCCGGATCGACTCCGGCTTTGTCGCCGGATCCACGGTGATGCCGTTCTACGACTCGCTCCTGGCGAAGATCATCGTCTGGGACGAGACGCGGGACGAAGCCATCGGCCGGTCCATCCGCGCCCTGGACGAGATCACGATCGAAGGCGTTTCCACCACGATTCCGTTGCTGAGCGCGGTGCTGCACAGGCCGGAACTGAAGACCGTGGAACACCACACCAAGTTCATCGAAACCTGCCCGGAGATCCTGGGGGACCTGTCATGAGTGAAACCCTGAGCGCCGACTCGCTGAAGGGCACGGCACGCTACACCTGGGGCGGCGACGAGTTCCTCTTCGTGGAAATCTCGGAGGCGATGAGCCTGGCCGCCAACTTCAAATCCAACTCGATGGCCACCAGGCTCGGCGGCCGGGCGCTGCCCGGCGTGACCGAGATCTGCCCCGCCAACGCGTCCCTGCTGGTCCGCTTCGACCCCGATGTGCTGAGCGCCGCGGAACTGGAAGCGGCAACCCGGGAGATCGAAGTCGAAGTGGACAACACCTCCCACCCGGTGCTGAACACCCGGCTGATCGAAGTGCCGGTCTGGTACGACGACCCGTTTACGAGGGAAACCGCTGCACGCTTCCGCAGCGGCCACCAGCGGCCCGAGGGTACCGACCTGGACTTTGCGGCCGAGGTCAACAATCTCCCCGGCGCCGGGGAGTTCATCCGGCGCCATCACAGCAGCCCCTGGCTGGTTTCCATGGTCGGGTTTGTCGCCGGTCTGCCGTTTATGTTCCAGATGGTGCCCCGCGAGCAGCAGCTGGAGGTACCGAAGTACCTCAGCCCGCGCACGGACACCCCTCCGCTCACCGTCGGCCACGGCGGATGCTTCGCCTGTATCTACTCCGTCCGCGGCGCCGGCGGCTACCAGATGTTCGGCATCGCGGCGGCACCCATCTTCGACCCGGCGCAGTCCCTGGCGGACTTCAAGGACTTTATGGTCTTCTTCAAACCCGGCGACATCGTCAAATTCCGGCCCATCGATGAGGACGAATACAAGGTCATCAAGGATCAGGTGGAAGCGGGCACCTTCGTTTACAAGCAAGTGCCGGTCACGTTCGACCTGGCCGAGGCCCTCGGCGACCCCGAGAGCTACAACACGAAGCTATTGGAGAACCTCAATGACTCTTGAGATCTTGGAACCCGGCCTGTCGACGACGGTCCAGGACCGGGGACGATTCGGCCACTACAACGTGGGAATCCCGCAGGGCGGCTCCATGGACCAGCTCTCCGCGGAGATCGTGAATGCCCTGGTGGGCAACAGCCTCGAGGAAGCGGTGCTGGAGTGCACCTACCTTGGCCCGAAGTTCCGCACCTCCGAACCCGCGGTCATCGCCGTGGGCGGGGCCCCGGTGGACGTGAAAGTCAATGGGGCCACCGCCCCGCAATGGGAAGCCATCGAACTGGCCGCCGGCGACGAGGTGTCCTTCGGCTTCCTCCAGGGCGGCACCCGCTACTACGTGGCAATCCGCGGCGGCATCGACGTGCCCCTGGTGCTCGGCAGCCGCTCCACGTACGCGCTTGGCGCCCTGGGCGGCCATCTGGGGCGCAAGCTCGCCGCCGGGGACGAAGTCCCGGTCGGTGACAAGGCCTCCGGGGAAGTCCTCGCCGGAATCGCCCCGGAGCTTCGGCCGGCGTTTCCGGCCGAAACGGAGATCAGGGTCCTGCTGGGCCTCTACGACGACCGGCTGACCAAGTCAGGGCTCGCGACCCTGCTTGATTCGACCTGGACCCTCACCCCGGTGGCAGACAGGACCGGCCTGCGTTACAGCGGGCCGCAGATCGAATGGGAGGCGCGGGAGCAGCCCTTCGGCGCGGGCTCCGATCCCTCCAACATTGTCGACGCCGGCTATGCGGTGGGTTCAATCCAGATCCCCGGCGGCAACGAACCGATCGTCCTGCACCGCGACGCCGTGTCCGGGGGAGGCTACGCCATGGTCGCCACCGTCATCAGTGCCGACATGGACCAGCTTGCCCGCAGCGCCCCCGGCACCAAGACGAGGTTCGTCGCGGTGACCATGGAGGAAGCCGTCGCGGCCCGGGCGGAAGGCAAAGCTCTCCGCCACGCCATCTGGGGATAGCCAGCCCATAGCCTGGCCGCAGAACCGCAGAACCGCAGAACCGCAGAACCGCAGAACCGCAGAACCGCAGTAGCCGCCGCAGCCGCCGGACACGCCTAAGGCCTGCCCTGTGTGGTTCCCCCAACGGGTAATCACGCAAGGCAGGCCTCAATGGGCGGGACTTCGCTACAGAATCCGGATTAGCCGGCTGGGCTCAGGATGAACCCGGCCGGGCTGCCAGAGGGCAAGCTCAGGCTCCGGCTGGGACCTTTTCGGCGTCTCGGGCCGCCGTCGAACCGGCAACTGAATCCGCCGGCCCCGTGGTAAACGGCATGTCCATTTCCACCAGGTCGATCAGCGGGTTCTCGTCCTGGTTCGCGACGATTTCCTTGGCCTCGGCCTGGGTGTCCACGCTGGGCATGGAGCCCGGCAGCGGGCGCTGGGCCGATTCCTTGAGGAAGTAGATCGCGACGGCACCGATCGCCGAGGTGGCCATCAGGTAGTAGGCCGGCATCATGTCATCTCCGGTGGCGCCGATGAGGGCGGCAACGATGAAGGGCGTGGTGCCGCCGAAGATGGCCACGGAGAAGTTGTACGCGATGCCCATGGCGCCATACCGGCTCGCCGTCGGGAACTGTGCCGGCAGGGCCGAGGCCAGGTTGGCGACGTAGAAGGTCACCGGGAAGGCGATCAAACTTAGGCCCAGGAGGGTGGACCAGATTTCTCCGATGCCGATCAGCATAAACGCCGGGGCGGCCAGGACCACGGTGCTGAGCGCACCGATCCACAGCACGGGGCGGCGGCCGATCCGGTCGGACAGCTTGCCGGTCAGCGGGATGCACAGGCTCATGACGACCAGCACGGGGATGGTCAGCAGGGTGCCGTGCACGGGATCGTAACCCTTGGACTCGGTGAGGTACGTCGGCATGTAGGACGTCAGGGCGTAGCCGGCGGTGTTCGCGGCTGCGACCAGGATCATGGCGACAATGAGTGAACGCCAGTAGGCCTTGACGATGCCCAGGGGGCCCTTGGAGGCGGTGACATCGGAGGACGTGGCGTCCTTGGCGTTGGCCTCCTGGGCGTCCAGGGTGGCCTGGAACTGCGGGGACTCTTCGATCTTGTTTCGGAAGTAGACCGCGATCAGGCCCAGCGGGCCGGCAAGAAGGAACGGGATCCGCCAGCCCCACTCCTCCATGGCGCTCTGGCCCAGGGTCAGCTGCAGCACGGAGACGAGGGCGGCGCCGAGGGCGAAGCCGAGGTAGCTGCCCATGTCCAGGAAGCTGGCGAAGAAGCCGCGGCGCTTGTCCGGGGAATATTCGCTCACAAACGTCGTGGCACCGGCGTACTCGCCACCGGTGGAGAAGCCCTGGACGAGCTTGAGCAGCACCAGCAGGGCAGCAGCCCACATGCCGATCTGCGCGTAGCCGGGCAGCAGGCCGACGGCGAACGTGCTCGCTGCCATCAGAATCAGGGTCCAGGCGAGGACCTTCTGGCGGCCTACCTTGTCGCCGAGCCAGCCGAAGATGACTCCGCCCAGCGGGCGGGCAATGAAGGTGGCGGCGAACGTACCCAGCAGGAACAGGGTCTGCACGGACTTGTCCGCTTCCGGCAGGAACACCGGTCCCATGGTGGTGATCAGGTAGCCGAACACGCCGACGTCGTACCATTCCATCGTGTTACCCACGATGGTGCCGCCGAGGGCTTTCTTAAGCATCGGCTTGTCGACGACGTTGACGTCGGACTCTTTGAGTCGACGGCGCGTCCGTAGCTTTGGTTTCTTCGCACCGGTGGGTGCGACTGGGTAGGTTCCGCTGGCGTTCATAACGCCTGCTGAAGAGTCGGTCGTGCTTCGGTCTTTGGGCATTTGGGCCGCTCCTATGGAGGTCATTTGCTTGCGACTTGTAGCTGCCCCGCTCTGGGCAGACCTTCAATTTTACGCGATTTCCATGGTGTTTCCGAGTTTGGTGCCGTATGATCCGGTGTTTCGGCCCGGATCGGGTCCCGTTCGCGGTTTTCTTTTCCGCGGTTTCACCGCGCCATTGCAGGGAAACCCCGGTCCGCGCCGGGGGCTTCGGAAAATTTTTCGCCGCGGGGCCGCCGGAGACCGGAAATCCGGGCCAAACGGCGCTATTGGGGCCCGGACGGTCCATCCCTCGGGAGGCCCCGCCGCACCGCAAAAAAGGGGGTACCCAAGGGATCCGGAATGCGCTTAGGGTTGACATCAGCGCAGTGCTGATCACGAGCCACCCAAGGAGAACAGTCCATGACTGGCAAAGAGACCAAGAAGAGCGACAACAGCGGGGCCGAAGGCGACGAGAAGTCCCCGGCCCAACAGGCTAAGGGCGTCAAGTCGCGCCTCACGGACGCCCAGCGGGAGATGCTCGAGAGCAAGTCCCGGGGCGGCGCCGCCTCACAGAGTGTCGGCCACAGCCACAAGCCCACCCACGTCAGCGGCAAGCAGGGCCCGGCGGAGAAAAAGGTCCGCTGGTAACCCTGCAGACATCGCACCCCGGCCGACCTACGATGGTTGGACACTTCGTTTCACAACGTATTTCGACGACGTAAGTCGACAGCGTAAATCGAGAGCGGAAGGAAGAGCAATGGCGGAACACCAGTTCGGAGACGACATCAATCCTAAAGTTGCCAGTCATTTGGCGGAGTCCATGGACGAGGCGCCCGGTCCGGAAACGAAGCGCCCCGCCCCGCCCACCGCAGCAGACGGGAAACAATGGCCGGACGGCAGCGGCAAACACCGCCATCCCAAGGACAACGACGTCCAGCACGGCCGGCTGGGGCACGAGGCCGCGGTGAACGCGGTCCACCGGATCACCCCGCCGGACACCCCGCACTCCTCCTGAAGCTTCGCCGGACGCCCCGGCGCCGGCGGCAAGGAGCCCGGGACGGCCTGCAGGCCGCCCGGGCTTTTCTCCGCCTTCACTCCGATTCCATCACCACGTCCGCCGGGCTCTTGTCCAGCCGCCAGCCGCGCCAGACCGGGTGCCGGAGCCTGCCGCTGCTGGTCCATTCCCCGTAGGTGACCTCCCCGACAAGCTTGGCGCTCACCCAGTGCGCGTCCGAGGCGTCGGCCGCCGGCACGTCCTCGAATGGTGAGGTCTTCCGGGGCAGGGCATCGAGCTGCAGGCGCAGTTCCTTGAGCTCCCGAGTGCTGAAGCCGCTGCCGACGCGGCCGACGTAGCGCAGTTTGGATCCGGCCGGGATCCCCAGCAGGAGTGAGCCGACGGATTGCCCCCGCCCGCCTTTGCCCGGCCTCCAGCCGCCGACCACCACCTCCTGGGTGCGCTCGAACTTGAGCTTGAGCCAGGACCTGCTGCGCTGTCCGACGTAGCGGCCGTCCGTGCGCTTGGCCATCACGCCCTCCAGCCCCAGCTCCTCGGCGCTTTCCAGGATGTGCCGGACGTCGCCGTCGATCAGCGGTGACAGTTCCACCGGGCAGCCGGACGCGGTGAAGAACGCTTCCAGCCGGGCCCGCCGCTTGCGGAGCGGAAGGCGGCGCAGGTCGGTGCCGTTCTCGGACAGGAGGTCGAAGAGCATCAGCCGCACGGGCGTCGATGCCTGCGCCTTCGCGACGTCGGCGGCCTTGGTGAGCTTCATCCGCCCCTGCAGCAGCCCGAAGTCGGGCCGCCCGGACGGGCCGACGGCGATGATCTCGCCGTCGGCGACGAAAGCCCCCTCCGGCCAGCAGGAACGGTCCGTCAGTTCCGGATAGGCAGCCGACATGTCGTTGCCGTTCCGGCTGATCAGGCGGATCTTCGTCGCGTCCCCGACGATCAGGGCCCGTACCCCGTCCCATTTGAGTTCAAACTGCCAGTCCTTGTCCGGCAGGTCCGCGGCGGTCCCGGAGCTGGCGAGCATCGGCGTGTAAGCCGCGCTGTCCGGGGCGGCCGCCGGTTCACTATCGGGCGCTGCGGCACCGGATTTCTGATCCGGTGCCGGCTCCGGCGCGGGCTCCTCCGCCGGCCGGGGCGCCTGGCCCTTCTTCGCGCCCGGCGGGTCCATTAGGTGGATTAGCCACTGGTCATCGCCCCGGCCGGTGTGGATCAGTGCGAACCGGCGCGCGCCGCGCAGACCGCCGTCGTTCTGGCCGGTGAGGGTGGCGATGACCTCTTTCCCGGCAATCCACTTCTCGCACTCGTAGTAGCCGCGGTCCCAGATGCTCATGGTCCCGGCGCCGTACTGGCCTTTGGGAATGGTGCCTTCGAAGTCCGCGTAGTCCATCGGATGGTCCTCAGTCTGGACCGCCAAGTGGTTCTGTGTCTTGCTGGAAGGGACACCCTTGGGCAGCGCCCAGGACACCAGCACGCCGTCGCGCTCCAGCCGTAAGTCGTAGTGCAGCCGGCTGGCGTGGTGTTCCTGAATGACGAACTTCTCCCGGAGGGTGCCGCCTGCCGTCAGTGCGCTTTCCAACCCCGCGTTTTCTGTCCCCGTGCGGTGCCGTTCCGCCGTAAAAGGCTCCGGAGTCGAGGCCGCGTCCCGCTTGGCCCGGTACTTCTTCAGCCGCGGGTCGGTGTCGCCGCCATCGCCGTGCGCTGCCCCGGCTGCGCCGCCCGGAGGGCCGTCCGGCTGGGCCCCCGGCCGCCCTCCGCCGGAGATGACGGCGAAAGGATCCTTGCCGGACTTCACCCGTTTCAGGACCTCCTGGTAGTCGAGCTGGTGAAGGGACGGGGAGCTGAGTTCGCGCCAGGTCCGGGGCGCCGCCACGGTGGGCCGGAGCCGGCCGCGCAGGGAATAAGGGACGATGGTGGTTTTTGCGGCGCTGTTCTGGCTCCAGTCCACCAGGACCTTGCCGGTGCGCAGCGCCTTCTTCATGTCACTGACGGCCAGCTCCGGGTGATCGGCTTCCAGCGAGCGTGCCAGTTCGTGGGCGAACTCGGAGATCCGCTCGGAGCTCTGCGCGCCGTCGAGCGCGGCGTACAGATGGATGCCCTTGCTGCCGCTGGTCACGGGCACGGGATCCAGGCCCACGTCCTGCAGGATGGTGCGGGCGAGCTTCGCGACCTCGACGCACTCGGCCAGCCCCGCCCCCTCGCCGGGATCCAGGTCCAGCACCAGCCGGTCCGGCGGGAGGGCGTTGCCGTGCGAGTCGACGCGCCACTGCGGCACATGGATCTCCAGGGCCGCGATCTGGGCGAGCCAGGCCAGCGTGGCCGGGTCGTTGACCAGCGGGTACTGGATGGTGCGCTCCTTGTGTGTGATGGAGGCCCGCGGCACCCACCCTGGCGTCGAATGGTCCAGGTTCTTCTGGAAGAACATCTCGCCGGGGGCATCGGCCGTCCCGACGCCGTGCACCCAGCGCTTACGGGTTGCCGGGCGGTTCGCTGCGGCCGGGATCAGGACGGGCGCGACCGCAGCGTAGTACGCCAGCACATCGGCCTTGGTGGTGCCGGTCTCCGGATAAATCACTTTGTCCAGGCTGGTGACCACCAGTTCGCGGCCCCCAACCCGGACCCGTTCCCTCTTGTTGCCGGAGGTCCGTTCAGCCAAGGGGCTTCACCTCCACGCAACTGTGATGTTCACTTGATCCATGAGAGCCATCTGGAAAGGCGCGATAGCGTTCGGGCTGGTCAACGTGCCCGTCAAGGTCTACAGCGCGACCGAGGACCACGACATCAGCCTGCACCAGGTCCACAACGCCGACGGCGGACGGATCCGCTACCAACGCCGCTGCGAGGTCTGCAGCAAGATCGTGGACTACGAGGACATCGACAAGGCGTACGAGGACGACGGCCGCACGGTGGTCCTCAGCCGGGAGGAGTTGAAGTCCATTCCGGCCGAGAACAGCCACGAGATCGACGTGGTGCAGTTTGTGCCGGCAGAGCAGCTCGACGCCATGATGTTCGAGAAGAGCTACTACCTTGAGCCGGATTCCAAGTCGCCCAAGGCCTATGTCCTGCTGCGCCGGGCGCTTGAGGATACCGACCGGGTGGCCATCGTCCAGTTCGCCCTGCGGGACAAAACCCGGCTGGGAGCCCTGCGGATCCGCGGTGACGTGCTGGTGCTGCAGGCCCTGCTCTGGGCCGACGAGGTGCGGGAGGCCAGTTTCCCCTCGCTCGAAACAACGATCCGGATCTCCGCCCAGGAGCGTGAGATGTCCGCCGCGCTGGTCGATTCGATGGCGGCGGACTTCGAACCGGACCAGTTCACCGACGACTACCAGCTGCAGCTGCGCCAGCTCATCGAGGCGAAGCTGGAGAAGGGCGAATCCCTGGACACCGAGGAAACCTTTGGCGTCCCGGCGGCCGAGGCCGGCAGCGGTGAGGTAATCGACCTGATGGAGGCCCTGAAACGGAGCCTGGAGAAGAAGCGCGGCGGAGGGGCAGCGTCCGCGGACGAACCCGCCAAGGCCACCGCCAAGTCGACGCCGGCCAAGGCCGCGCCCAAGACGGCTACGCGCACCGCCGCCAAGGCAGCGCCCAAGACCGCTACGCGGGCCGCCGCCAAGGCAGCGCCCAAGACCGCCGCTGCGAAGACTGCCGCCCCGAAAACGGCCGCCCGGAGCGCGCGGAAGGAAGCCTGAGCGGACTGTCCGGCCCGTGGACACCGGGATCAGGAGTTCCGGAGCGCGGAAATGAGCTCGCTTTTCTTCTTGGCCGAATAGCCCTTGAGCCCGATTTCCTTGGCGCGCTGCTTGAGCTGCGGGACAGTCCAGTCGTCGTAGTCGCCGGCCTTCCCGCCCTTGCGGCCCACGGCTGGCCGGCCGTCCCTGGCTGCGGCATTGGAGATGCGGGCGGCTTTCTGCTTCGACGCGCCGTCCTCCAGCAGCTCTTCGTAGAGTTCCGGATCCTTGATGCTGGGGCGCTCGGAGCCCCGCGGGGCATTCTTCTTCGTCGGCATGGCTACCTCGGCTGCTGGAAATCGTCCTGCGGCGGGCCACGTGAGTGGTGCCGCGGATTCCAAACTAGCGGCGCCGCCGGACCGTGACAAGCAGTTACTAAGTTTGCTGAGGGGTTTTCCGCGGAGCCGGGGAACGCAGAGGCCCGGCCGCACCCCTGTTCGGGGATGCGACCGGGCCTCTGAACCGGCGGCGGTACCGCCGGACGGTGACGCTATTCGGCGTCGTGGTCCGTTTCGAGGATCTGGACCAGGCGTTCCAGGGCAGCGTCGGCGCCGTCGCCCTCGGCGCGCAGGACCACAACTTCGCCGTGGGAGGCGCCCAGGCTCATAAGGGACAGGATGCTGGCGGCATCCATGGCCTCATCGACGGGTTCGCCCAGGCGGGCAATGGTGATTTCGAGATCGAACTCGCCTGCAGCCTCGGCAAAGATGGCGGCCGGGCGGGCGTGCAGCCCGACGCGGCTGGCAATGGTGGCGTTACGTTCGGTCATTTTTGCTCCTTGGTTTCAGCTTGGGAAATATCAGCCGGGTGTTGGTGTTGGTGGAGTGTGGTTCAGGCGGCTACGGGAACAGTTTCCACCGTATCAACCGGCTTCTTGACTGCCCAGCGCTTGAGCGCGATCACGGCGAAGGCACTGACGACGGTTCCGGCCGCGATGGCGACAACGAACCACAGGAAGGAATCGATGGCGAAGAAGACGAAGATGCCGCCGTGCGGGGCTTTGGACCCCACGCCTGCCGCCATCGAGATGGCGCCGGTCACGGCACCGCCGAGCATGCTGGCGGGGATGACGCGCAGCGGGTCCGCGGCGGCGAAGGGAATGGCGCCTTCGGTGATGAAGGAGGCTCCCAGCAGCCAGGCGGCCTTGCCGTTTTCCTGTTCCGCCAGGCTGAAGAGCTTCTTGTTCAGCACGGTCGCAGCCAGTGCCATGGCCAGCGGCGGGACCATGCCGGCGGCCATCACGGCTGCCATGATCTGCCACGGGGCCTGGTTGGCGATGGAGGCGGCTCCCAGGCCGGCGACGGCGAAGGAGTAGGCAACCTTGTTGACCGGACCGCCGAGGTCGAAGCACATCATCAGACCCAGGATGACACCCAGGGCGATGGCGCTGGCGCCCGTCAGGCCGGACAGGAAATTGTTCAGGCCGACGGTGATCTGGGCTATGTAGGCGCCCAGGAACACGAACAGCAGGCCCGACGCCGCGAGCGATGCCACGAGCGGGATGACGACCACCGGCATCAGGCCGCGCAGCCAGCGGGCCACATGGAGCTTGCCGATCGCATGCGCCACGTAGCCGGCGATCAGGCCGCCCACGATGCCGCCGAGGAAGCCCGCGCCCATGAAGACGGCAACGGCGCCGGCAACGAAGCCCGGGGCGATGCCCGGCCGGTCCGCGATGGCGTAGGCGATATATCCAGCCAGTGCGGGCACGAGGAAGCCCAGGGACAGGGCGCCGATCTTGAACATCACGGCACCCAGATAGGCGCCCAGCGGGCCCCAGGCCAGCTCCGGATATACGGTGGGCAGGTTGAAGAGGCTGTTCTCCGCCAGGATCTTGTCCGCGAAGGCGGTGATGTCGTAGCCGCCCAGGAGGAAGCCGAGGGCGATCAGCAGACCGCCGCCGGCCACGAACGGGATCATGTAGCTGACACCCGTGAGCAGCGCCTTCTTCAGCTTCGTGCCAAAGTGCTCGCCCTTTTCCTCGGCCTCCTGTTCGGCCTGATCCTCACCGAAGTGCGGGACGCGGCGGGCGTGCGGGTTGTCCGCCGCCGCGAGGGCCTCCTGGACCATCTTGTCGGGCTCGTCGATGCCGCGCTTGACGGGGGCGTTGATGACCGGCATGCCGGCGAAGCGCTCCTTGCCGCGCACGTCGACGTCCACGGCGAAGATCACGGCGTCGGCGGCGGCGATCACGGCGGGGTCCAGTGCCTTGGCGCCCGAGGATCCCTGAGTCTCCACCTGCAGGTCCACGCCGGCCTCCTTGGCCGCGGCCACGAGCGAATCGGCGGCCATGTAGGTGTGGGCGATACCGGTGGGGCAGGCGGTGACAGCGACAAGCCGCTTGGGGCGGGGTGCGCCGGCCGTTGCGGGCTCGGCGGTTGAGCCGGCCTCGGTTGAGCCTGCCGCAGCGGCTGCTCCCGCTGCCGGGGCTGCGGCGGCAGGCTTGTCCGCGAGGGCGCCCTCGACGAGCTCGACAACCTCGGCCTCGGAGCCGGCGGCGCGCAGGGACGCGGTGAAGTCCTTCTTGATCAAAGAGCGGGCCAGCCTGGAAAGCAGCTTGAGGTGCTCCTGGTCCGCACCTTCCGGGGCCGCGATAAAGAAGATCAGGTCCGCGGGTCCGTCCTTGGCGCCGAAGTCGACCGGCTGGGAGAGCCGGGCCATGACCAGCGTCGGTTCGGTGACCGCCGTCGAACGGCAGTGCGGGATGGCGATGCCGCCGGGGACGCCGGTGGCGGTCTTCTGTTCCCGGGCGAAGGCGTCGGCAAAGAGGCCCTCAACTTCGGTGGAGCGTCCGTTGGCTGCAACTTTGCCTGCCAGGTGCCGGATCACGTCCTCGGGCGTGCTGCCCAGGTTCTGGTCGAGCTCGACCAGTTCGGTCGTAATGAGCTGAGTCACTGTCAATCCTTCCGGAGGGCCGTGATGGTTACGGCATCAGGGGTGGTTTGGTGGACCGCCGGGACTGTGGAGCCCGGCAGCGAAGCGGCGGCGGCACCATGGGCCACAGCCTGACGGAGACAATCGGCCGGGGCGGCGCCCTGGCAGGAGGCGAGCAGGTAGCCGGCCAGTGAGGAATCACCGGCGCCCACCGTGCTCACCGCAGTGACCGGCGGGTGCGTGGCCAGCCACGCGCCGTCGGCCGTCACAAGTACCGCACCCTTGGAGCCGAGCGTTGCGAGCACGGCACCCACCCCGGAGCGCACGACGGCGGCAGCGGCCACCGCGGCGGCCTCCGGATCCGCTTCGAGTTCTTCGGCGGACTTGTGCGTGGCGAACCCGGCTGCGGCAGCCAGCTCCACCAGTTCCTCGGCGTTGGGTTTCAGGAGATCCGGTTTCCCCAGCGCGTCGCCGGAGATCGCGGCGGCGAGCGGTTCGCCGGAGGAGTCCACGGCGATGAGGGGGGCCTCGTTGCCGTGATCCATGGAACGCAGCCGCCGGGTGACGGTGGCGTAGAAGTCGGCCGGGACCCCGGGTGGGAGCGATCCGGCCAGGACAACCCAGCTGGCACCGCGGGCGTGGTCCAGGAGCAGCCCGATCAGGGCCTCCTGCTGGTCCGCACTCAGCACCGGGCCGGGTTCGTTGATCTTTGTGGTGACGCCGCCCGGTTCGGTGAGCGCCACATTGCTGCGCAGCGGCTCGCCGATCGGGAGCGCGGCGAACGGGACGTCGCCGTCCCGGAGGCCGGCGAGGACGGGGTCCGCCTCGCCTCCGGGCAGCACCGCGACCGTCGTCAGGCCGGAGGCGACGAGGGCGCGGGAGACGTTGACTCCCTTGCCTCCGGATTCCTGCCGGACGGAAACGGCCCGCTGGACTTCGCCGCGGAGCAGGGGGCCCGGCAGCGCCACGGTTCGGTCCAGGCTCGGGTTGGCGGTCAGGGTGACAATCACGCGACCACCACCTCCACTCCGGCGTCCGCGAGGGCGTCAGCCAGGTCCTGGCTGGGTTTCGTGTCAGTGATCAAGGTGTCCAGATCTTTCAACGAGGCGAACTGGACCAGGGTTTCGGTATCCAGCTTGGAGGCATCAGCCAACACCACAATGCGGCGCGCTGATTGGACGAAGGCAGCCTTGACAGCGGCTTCTTCAGGATCGGGAGTGCTCAGCCCGAAGGCTGCGTTGATGCCGTTGGTGCCGATGAAGGCGATGTCCGGGCGGAGCCGGCGGGCGGCTTCCACGGTGGACTGGCCAACGGCGGCCTGCGTGATTCCGCGGACCTTTCCGCCCAGCAGGTGCAGGGCGATGCCGGGTTCCCCGGACAACTTTGCCGCGACGGGCAGCGAGTGGGTGATGACCACGAGTTCCGCGGCGGGCTCCGAGATGGCAGTGGTTGCTGCCGTCCGGGCGGCCAGGAGTTCCGCGAGGGCCTCCGTGGTGGATCCGGCGTCGATCAGGATGCTGCCGGTGCGGTCCTGCGGGATGAGCGCCAGGGCGGCCTCGGCGATCCGGGTCTTTTCCGGCTGCCGCTGGTCGGTGCGGACCAGGATGCTTTCCTCGTTGGTGCTGAACCGGTCCGGGGACACCGCGCCGCCGTGGACCCGGCGCACGCTGCCGGCGGCTTCGAGGGCGGCAAGGTCCCGGCGGACCGTCTCGGTGGTGATGCTGAAGCGCTCGGCAAGGTCCGTGACGCTGGCGCGGCCGCTGGCAGTAATGAGCCCAACGATCAGCTGTTGGCGTTCCTCGGCGAACACTGGCTCTCCCTTGCGTCAGTACTGCGGACCTTCCGCCACCTCAGTGATAGCCATCACAGGTAGTGGAGTTGATTGACTTTATCTTTGATTCTGTGGCTTTGTCAATGGAAAACAACATGAACGCAGAATGCTCAGTCCGCCTCCCGGGGGACATGTCCAGTCTTCGCGCCGCAAATTGGGCATATTGGCACTATGTCCACCCCTGATAGCGCAGGCCGGGCATGCGCAGTCCGCGGCGTGGGTGAGCCGGGGGACATGTCCAGTCTTTGTGCCGGGGCATGGGCACATTGGGTTTATGTCCATTGGTGGCTCCGCAGGCTGGGCATGTCCTCGGGGCGGGGTGCCCGAAAACGCCAGACGCCGGGCCAGACCTTAGGTCCGGCCCGGCGTCCGGGTCGTTCATGCGGCGCACCATTGTGCAAAGTAGCGCCCAGGGGCTAGATGCCGGCGTCGCGGCTCTCATTGCGGGTGATGGTCTCGCCGGTGTTCGGGTCGATGACGGAGCGGGTTTCGCTGACCCGGCGGGTGCGGCTGCGGCCCGGGGATGCCAGCACCAGGGAAGCGATCAGCCCGATGACACCCACGCCCATCAGGATGTAGCCGATCATGGTCTGGTCGACGTTGGGGATCAGTCCGGGGGTGATCGCCCAGGCCAGGATGGCGCCGAGGGCAATGAGGAAAATGGCGGAACCGACTCTCATGACTTGCTCCTTGTGTCCGGTGGGACTGATAAGTACTGCTAAGCATGCTGTCCAGCGTCAGGCTACAGTCCGTTGAGTGTTGTTTCAACGACCCGCATTGACTCATAGAAAACCTCCGCGTGGCCGGATACGTTGCCTCATTTGAAAACCTCCGCGTAGCGGCGTGGTTGACGGTGTCGGTGCCGCATGCCAGCTATGCCCGTTTTCATGGAGCTAACGATGGCCCAGCGCCAGGCTGTGACGAAGAAGAAAGCCCTCGCCTATCAGGCGGCGTCGCGGAAGGGGAAGTCCCGGATCCTTGATGAACTTGTCGAGTTGACCGGGTGGCACCGCGACTACGCGCGTGCGGCCCTGCGGGATGCCCTGGTCTTGAAGATCGCCAGACCCCGGCCGGGCCGAACACCGGTGTACGGGCCCGAGCTGCTGCCGGCCTTGATCAAGTGCTGGGCCGTGCTGCGGGCCCCGGCAGGGAAGCTGCTGGCCCCGATGCTGCCCGTGCTGGTGCCGATGTTGCGGACGGAGCGGGAGCTGATGCTCAGCGATGAAGAGGCTCGCCTGTTGTGCCGCGTGAGCGGAGCAACGATCGACCGCAGACTCGCAGGCGAGCGGGCGAAGCTCATCCCGCGGGGACGGTCCCATACCAAACCGGGCACGCTGCTGAAGTCCCAGATCCCGGTCCGCACCTGGGCGGAGTGGGACGACGCGGTCCCGGGGTTTGTGGAGATCGACCTGGTCGGCCATGAGGGCGGCAACAGCCTGGGTGAGTTCTGCTTCACCCTGACGGTGACCGACATTGCCACCGGCTGGACGGTGAACCGGTCGGTGCGGAACAAGGCCGCCAAATGGGTCCTCGAGGCTCTCGAACACGTCACCGCGGTGTTCCCGTTCCCGATCATCGGCATCGATTCGGACAACGGCTCGGAGTTCATCAACGATCACCTGTTCGCCTACTGCCACGCCCACCAGATCACGTTCACCCGGTCCCGGCCCGGGAACAAGAATGACGGTGCCCATGTGGAGCAGAAGAACTGGGCAAGAGTCCGGGAACTCGTCGGCTACCTCCGTTATGACACAGTCGCCGAGCTGGAGAAGCTCAATGAGATCTGGGAACTGGACCGCATCTTCACCAACTACCTGCTGCCCCAACAGAAGCTCATCGGCAAACAGAGGCACGGTGCGAAAGTCACCAAACAACACGACGCGCCGGCAACACCGCACCAACGCGCGATCCGGCACGTCCGGATGCCGCAACGGCCGATTATTCGGATGAACGCCGCCTTCAAACGGATCAGGCCGGCAGCCCTCTCACGACACATCCTGGCCCTCACGTCGGAACTGGAAGTCCTTGCCCTGGCCAAGAAGACCGCGCCCGCAAGACCGATCAACACCGCCTGGAACCCCACTTTCCCGACGCACCTTCGCCGCCGCAGCGACTCCAGCTAGCCGGAGGTTTTCAAATGAGGCAACGAATCAGTCTTCCCGGAGGTATTGCAATGAGGCAACAGGCGACCGGCGCGGCGCCACTCCGGCCAGTATTCGCGCGGCATCGTGCCCGCCCCGGCGGCTCCGGACACCGGCGCTCGGCCGGTGTGCGGGTTGTCCTATTCCGTAACGGAACGGCTGCGGGGGAAACCCGGGCGGTCCGGGGGTGGGGATCGCACGTATTCTTAAAGGGTGCACAACGGCAGCCCCATGCCTGCCGCCCCCGTTTGACCCCGCTACGCCCGCCCACCTGCCCCGCACTGCCGCGGGCCCACGGTGTGCCTCACAGAAATGCCGGTACCCATGCCTGAAGCTTCCCCCAGAGTCGTTGTCACCGGACTGGGCGCCGTGACCCCTGTAGGCGGGACCGCCGCCGAGACCCGGGCTTCGCTGCTGGCCGGGCGCTCCGGAATCGCGGCGCTTGAGGAGGACTGGGCGCAGGTGCTGCCCGTCCGCATGGCCGGCCAGGTGAAGATTGACGTCGCCTCGCTGCTCACCACCCCCGAATACAAGAGGATGGACCGGTGCGGGCACCTGGCGCTGATCGCCGCCCGGGAAGCGTGGGAGCAGGCCGGCCGCCCGGACGCTGATCCGGAGCGACTGGCAGTGGTGATCGGTTCCGGCTACGGCGGCCTGGACACCACGCTGGAGCAGACCCGGACGCTGGATTCCAGCGGCCCGCGCAGGGTTTCCCCGCATACCCTCACCCGGATCATGACCAATGCCCCCGCGGCCTGGGTCTCCATCGACGTCGGCGCCAAGGGAGGGGCGCGCACTCCGGTCAGCGCCTGCGCCTCCGGGGCGGAGGCCATCGCCCAGGCCGCCGACATGATCCGGGCCGGCGCGGCGGACGTGGTGATTGCGGGCGGCGTGGATTCCTGCCTCAATGGCCTGATCATCAGCGGCTTCGCGCAAATCCGCGCCTTGTCCACCCGCAACGGGGATCCGCAGTCCGCATCGCGGCCCTTCGACCGGGACCGGGACGGATTCGTGATGGCCGAAGGCGCCGCGATCCTGGTCCTGGAACGTGAGGACCACGCCCGCGCCCGCGGGGCGGAAATCCTGGGTGTCGTGGCCGGAACCGCGGTCACGTCCGACGCCGTCGACATCGTCGCTGCTGATCCGGCCATGCAGCGCCGGGTGATGGAAAAAGCAATCGCGGCCGCCGGCCTTAGCGCCGGGGACATCGGCCTCGTCCACGCGCACGCGACGTCCACACCGGTCGGGGACCGCCTGGAAGCCGGCGCGATCAGGGCGGTGCTCGGAAACCAGGTTCCCGTCACTTCCACGAAATCCCTCACCGGTCACCTCCTCGGCGGGGCCGGCGCGCTCGGAGCCATCGTGATGATCCAGGCCCTGAAGACCGGGGAATTCCCCGGCACCGGCAACCTAGACCAGCCCGACGACGGGATCGACCTCCACCTCCTCCGTGACTCCGTGGCAGGCCAGCCGGCCCGTGCGGGCATCGCCAACGCTTTCGGATTCGGCGGGCACAGCACCGCGCTGGTGATCACTGAAAGCTAGGCTGTTCCGATGGAGACAGTCGTCTGGTCCAAGCCGGAACACGAACGCGCCGGCACGCCGCTGCTGGTGATGCTGCACGGCTACGGCCGGGACGAATCCCGGATGGTGAAGCTCTTTGAGAGTCTGCCGTCCGGGTTTACCTGCGCCGCGCTGCGGGGTCCCAAGGAGATCGGGGACGGCCACGGCTGGTTCCTGCTGGACTACTTCCTGACCCATGACTTCGCCGACGTCATCGCCTCCACTAATGCCGTCTTCAGCTGGATCGAATCCGTCAAAGCCCAGCACAGCAGCATCAGCCTCTTCGGCTACTCGCAGGGCATGGCCATGGCCACCACCCTGCTGCGGCTGCGGCCCGCGCAGTTCCGGGCCGTCGTCGGGCTGTCCGGTTTTGTCCTGGAAAACGAGCTCCTGGCGATGAGCGAATCGTTCGAGGCGCGCCCGCCCTTCTTCTGGGGCCGGGACCGGGACGACCTGGTGATCAACGACGCCGCCACGGAGCACACCGAGGCATGGCTCCACGAGCACACACAGCTCACGGCGCGGACGTACCCCGGAATGGGGCACTCAATCTCGGCGGCGGAACTCGTAGACGTCAGTGCGTTCCTCCGCCACTACGTGCTGCGCCCAGACGGCCAGTCGCAGCGCACCAGCTAGCCCCCGGGGCGCCGGCGCAACAGGGCCAAACGACCTTTCATTCATTTATCCACTTGCGCGCCGATTTTGTAAGCGCTTACACTCGACCTTGGCCACGTTCACGGCCCACTACTTCTGGGGGAAGAAAGGGCTGGGCCCCGTGCTGCAGGCTAAAACGCCGCGCGTCACCATCCAGGACGTCGCCGCCCTCTCCGGACTCTCCATCTGCACCGTCTCCCGGGCCCTCCGGAACCTCCCGAACGTCTCCGACCAGGCCCGCACCAAAGTCGGCGACGCCGCCGCCAAGCTGGGATACAGGGCCTCCCCGGCAGCCTCCCGGCTGGCCGGCGGAAGCACCGGTTCCGTGGCCATCATCGTCCCCACCGCCACCGCCTGGTTCTTCGCGCAGGCCGTGGAAGCGGCGGAGGAAATGTTTGCCGACAGCGGCTACGACACCGTCCTGATCAGCCTCCGCAACCGGCCCAGCGTGCAGCACCGGCTGCTCGCTGACCTCGCCGGGCTGTCCCAGCGCGTCGACGGCATCCTCCTTCTCAATATTGCCCTCAGCGAAGCCGAACTGGCAGCCCTCGCCGGCTCGGGGCTGACCATTGCCAGCGTGGGCATGCACGACGTGCCGTGGGACAACGTCGGGATCGACAACGAGGCAGCGGCGCGCACCGCCACCGAACACCTGCTGGGCCTGGGCCACTGGGACCTGGCCATGCTCTCCGGCAGCGAGTCGGGCGAACCCTCCCTGGTGACCGCCAACGAGCGGCTGCAGGGATTCGAACAGGCCCTCGGCGCCCATCACCTGACGGTCGATCCGGACCTGGTCCTGGCGGCCGGGTCCAGCATTGAAGGCGGCCGGCTGGCCATGATCGAGCTGATCGAAAACCGCCGGATGCCCTCCGCGATCCTGGCCGGCTGCGACGAAACAGCCTTCGGAGCCCTCATGGCCCTGAGGGACCTCGGTTTGTCTGCACCGAAAAACGTGTCCATTATAGGAATAGACGATCACCAGATGAGCTGGTTCCTGGGATTGAGCACCATCTCCCAGCCGGTAGCGGACCAGGGCGCGTTCGCGGCCAGCCTGCTGATGGAAAGACTCCACCGCTCTGGGCTGCCGAACCCCCCGACCAGCCACGTGCTGGAAACCAAACTCATAACGCGCAAGAGCACCCGCCGCCGGCGCTGACCGGCGCTGAGCCCCGGCGGCCTGACTCCTCCGGCGTTGGCCCTACAGAGATTCCCGCCACGGCGCCGTGCCCGCAAGCCCGCCGAATGGCGTGTCCACCGATTTTGTTACCGCCGTCTGAAAGGACAACCGATCCATGACTGAGCTTTCCAACAGCACCCCTTCGAGCTGGACCGGGGCTTCCGCCATCCTCTTTGACCTCGACGGAGTCCTGACCCCCACCGCGATCGTGCACGAACGCGCCTGGCAGGAGCTCTTCGACGGCTTCCTCAAGACCGTGCCCGAGGCGCCCGGCTACCGTGAAAGCGACTACTTCGACCACATCGACGGCAAGCCGCGGTTCGCCGGAGTCCGCGACTTCCTGGCCTCCCGCAACATCGTCCTGCCCGAAGGCCCGCTGGATGACGACCCGGCGCACGACACCGTCCACGGGCTCGGCAACCGCAAGAACAAGGTCTTCAACGACATCGTCGAGGCCGGCGGCGTCAAGCCCTACGAAGGCTCCGTGCGCTTCATCGACGCCGCGCTGGCCCGGGGGCTCCAGGTCGCCGTCGTCTCCTCCTCCCGGAACGCCCCGGCAGTGCTCAAAGCCGCCGGACTCTCCGACTACTTCCCGGTGGTGGTCGACGGCGTCGTCGCCGTCGCCGAAGGCCTGCCCGGCAAGCCCAGCCCGGCGACCTACGAGTACGCCGCCCGGCTGCTTGGCCTGCCCAGCGAGGAGTGCGTCGTCGTCGAGGACGCCGTCTCCGGGGTCCAGGCCGGAAACGCGGGGGACTTCCACTCGGTGATCGGCGTGGACCGCGGTGCCGGCCGGCAGACCCTGCTCGCCGCCGGAGCCACCCTCGTGGTCAACGACCTCGACGAGCTCGTCTAGCCTCCGTTTCCGCCCCCCGTCTCAGCCCTCCGTTTCCGCGCGGCAGGGTCCCGCACAGACTTTCGCCACCTGACTCTTTACCGCCTGAAGGAAAATCCATGGCCCTCATCACTTCGGACCGCGCACGGTTCCCCAACGACCCCTGGCAGCTGGTGGAGACCGTCCACCTCCCCGGCAACGCCGGCACCCTGGAGACGCTCTTCAGCCTGGGCAACGGCCACCTCGGCATCCGCGGCGCCCACTGGTCAGCTCCCGACGCCGATCTGCCGGGCAGCTTCATCAACGGCTTCCACGAGACCTGGGACATCAAGCACGCGGAGAACGCCTTCGGTTTCGCCCGCACCGGCCAGCGGATCCTGTACATCCCGGACGCCAACAACTTCACCGTGGTCATCGACGGCGAAACCCTGAGCCTGGACGAATCCACCGTTCTGGACTACCGGCGCAGCGTCGACTTCGCCACCGGCGTCTACGACTGCCGGATCACCTGGCAGTGCCGCTCCGGCGCCACCGTGACCACCACCGAACGCCGCGCCGTCGGCTACGAGTCCCGCGGTGCGCTCGGCATCTCGCTGGAACTGGCCGCGGACCGGGACATCTCCGCGGACGTGACCTCCTCCGTGATCAACCGCCAGGACCAGCCGGTCGAGGACCACTCGTCCCATGACCCGCGCCGCGCCGGCCGGCACGCCGGGCGCGTGCTGCTTCCCGTCCGGCTCGACGGCGGCGACGGCTCGCTGCGCCTGTCCTGGGAGACCGCCGAATCCAAGCAGCGCATCGGCCTGGCCGTCGACCACTGGACGAACGCCGGGGTGCAGCCCTTCGACACCCAGGTGCACGAGGACGACAGCAGCGTGCGTTATGTCCTGGCCGTCGGCGCCGACGCGCCGTTCGTGCTGGAAAAGAGCGTCAGTTACGCCGTCGGGCAGGCCTCTGAGGACCTGGCCGACGACGCCGAAGCGGGCCTCAGGCCGCTCGCGGAGATCTTCGCCGAAAGTGCCGCGCACTACCGCGAGTACTGGACCACCAGCGACATCGTCCTCGCCGGCCAGACCGAACTCCAGCAGGCCGTCCGCTGGAACCTGTTCCAGCTGGCCCAGGCCACGGCCTGCGCCGACGTCGCCGGCATCCCGGCCAAGGGCGTCAGCGGTTCCGGGTACGAGGGCCACTACTTCTGGGACCAGGAGGTGTACCTGATGCCGTACCTGACGTACACCAGCCCGGGCAACGCCCGCCAGGTCCTCGAGTTCCGCCACAACATGCTCCCCGAGGCCAAGATCCGCGCCAAGGAGCTCAGCGTGGACGGTGCCCTCTTCCCGTGGCGCACCATCAACGGGCTCGAGGCGAGCGCCTACTACGCCGCCGGCACGGCCCAGTTCCACATCGCCGCGGCCATCGCCTTCGCCACCAACCGCTACATCTGGGCCAGCGGCGACCAGGCGTTCCAGGAAACCCTCGGTTCGGAGCTGCTGATCGAGACCGCACGGATGTGGGTCTCCCTGGGCTTCTTCGGCAAGGACGGGCTCTTCCACATCCACGGTGTCACCGGCCCGGACGAGTACACCGCCGTCGTCAATGACAACCTGTACACCAACGTCATGGCCCGGTTTAATCTGCGCGCCGCGGCGGCGCTGGACCACGCGGAGATCGACGACGCCGAACGACAGCTCTGGGAGCAGGCCGCCAACCGGATGCAGCTGCCCTACGACGAGGACCTCCAGGTGCACTCGCAGGACAACGACTTCATGACCCTGGAGCCGTGGGACTGGAGCACGCCCCGGTCCAAGTACCCGCTGCTGCTGCACTTCCACCCCCTGGTGATCTACCGCCACCAGGTCCTCAAGCAGGCCGACAGCGTGCTGGCCATGTTCCTGCAGTGGCAGGACTTCACCGCCGAGGAAAAACGCCGCGCCTTCGACTTCTACGACCCGATCACCACCGGCGACTCCACCCTGTCCGCCTGCGTGCAGGGCATCATGGCGGCAGAGGTCGGCTACGCCGGCGCGGCGCTGGAGCACTTCACGCATGCGCTGTTCATCGACCTGGACGACACCCACGGCAACACGATCGACGGTGTGCACATCGCCTCCACCGGCGGGGTGTGGAGCTCGCTGGTCAGCGGCTTCGCGGGCCTGCGCGACCAGGGTGCGGTGCCGTACTTCGACCCGCGGCTGCCGGCCGAATGGGACGGGCTGTCCTTCCACCTGAAGATCCAGGGCCGGCTGCTGCGGATCGAACTGGAACAGGGTTCCATCAGCCTGACCGTGCGCGAGGGCGCACCGCTGGAGGTTGAGGTGCGCGGCGAGCGGCTCACGGTCGACGGCGACACGGCCCGGGTTCCGCTGGCTCCGGTCGCGGTTCCGGAGCCCACGATCTTCCCGAGCGGACTCCCGACGGCGTCAATTCCGATCGTGCGCGCGGCGGTCTAAGCCCGGTCCGGAGGCTTCGGCCGGGGCAGTGGCGTCGGCGAGGTCGTCCGGCCCGCGGCCGTCGAGCCCGCGGTCGTCCAGCGGGTGGGCGAGTTCGTCGGCCGGCATCCGGGCGACGGCCATCGCGACGGCGGCCATCACCGGGCACACCGTCCCGGCGACCAGGAAGATGAGCCAGATCGGCAGCACCTCCGAGGCAGGTCCGGCGAGGGCCATCGAGACCGGCATCAGGGCCAGCCAGACGAAGAAATCCAGGCTGGACACGCGGCCCAGCAGGTGCGGCGGCACCCGGCGCTGCAGCAGCGTCCCCCAGATGACCATCCCCATGCCGCCGGTGGCGCCGAAGATGAACAGCGCGGCAGCCAGCGCCCAGAAGCTGTCCATGATGCCGACCGCTGCCAGCGGCAGGCTGCCCGCACCCCAGCCCACCATCATGACGCTGAGATAGCGGCGCGGCAGCGGGAACGACGCCGTGGCCAGCGAGGCCGCCGCGCCGCCGACGCCCGCGATCGCGAGCAGGAAGCCGAACATGCGCGAGTCGCCGCCGAGCTGGTCGCGGACCACGAACGGCAGGAGCACCTCAATCGGTCCGATCAGGAACAACACGGAGATGCAGGCCCAGAGCAGGGTCCACAGCAGCCAGGGCGTGCGGACCGTATAGCTGACCCCCTCGCGGAGGTCGTGCAGCACGGACGTTCTGGCGGGTCCGCCGGACCCGGCGGCGCCGCCCTCCGGTCCCGCCGGCCCCGCCGCGCCCGGCCGGGGCTGGCGGTGGAGCAGGTTGAGGATGGAAAAAGCCAGGAGGTGGCACACGGCCACCCCCGTTACGGCCTGCGCGGGGGACATTGCGGCGACCAGGATGCCCGCGACGGCGGGACCGGCGGCCTGCTGCAGCATCGGACGCATGGTCCCCTCCATGCCATTGGCCGCGAGCAGGTCCTCCGGCGGCAGGATCCGGGGGAGGATGGCGGAGTAGGCGGGGAAGAAGAACGCGGCCCCGACGCCCAGCACAAACCCGCCGAGCGCGAGATGCCAGAGCTGCAGCAAGCCCAGCAGGGCCAGCCCGCTGACGACGGCGATGACGGCAAGGTTGGCTCCCTCCACCGCGATGATCAGGAGCCGCTGCGGGAAGCGGTCCGCCGCGATGCCGCCCGCGAGCACAAACGCGACGAGGCCCACGCTGCCCGCCGCCGCCACGAGGGAGAGCTCCAGCGGGCCGCCGCCCAGATGGATCACCTCATAGACCATCGCCACGGCCCACATTCCGGAGCCGAAAATGGAGATGGCCAGGGCAGCAATCAGCACACGGTATTCCCGGTGCGCGAACGGGCGGAGGGCCCTCAGTGAGCGCATGGCTCCAGTCTAGGGGCCCGGTCCGGACCCGTCCCAGTCCGCAGGATCATGTGCCGCTCCCGCCGGGCGGATGGAATAGCCGGACGGGTCCCCGGGTTGCCGCCTAGTGGGACGGGCGACCTCATCGGGACGGCCCGTTCCGACGCACAGGGCCCGGATGGCTGCTCTGCCGCAACAACGCGGCGTCGGCCAGGGCCCGATTGAGCTGGACTACTCAGAAACGGAGATGGTGGACTAATGACTGCCTACAAGACAGTGAACCCCGCGACCGGAGAAACGTTGAAGGAATTCCCGCTCGCCACTGCGGCCGAGGTGGAGCGCGCGCTGGCGGACTCGAAGGCTGCTTTCCGGGCCTGGCAAGTGGCGCCGGTGGAGGCCCGCGCCAAGGTGATTGCCCGGGTGGCCGAACTGTACCGGGAGCGCCGGGACGAGCTGGCCCGGCTGATTGCCACGGAGATGGGCAAGCCCCTGGCCCAGTCCCGCGGCGAAGTTGGCCTCGTGGCCGACATCTACTCCTATTACGCGGAGGAGGGCCCGTCCTTCCTGAAGGACGAACTCCTTGACGTCAAGGGCGGCGGCGAGGCCATTGTCCGGTCCGCGCCCGTCGGGCCTCTGCTGGGGATCATGCCGTGGAACTACCCCTACTACCAGGTGGCGCGGTTCGCCGCCCCCAACCTGATCCTCGGCAACACCATCCTGCTCAAGCACGCCGGCAGCTGCCCCCAGTCGGCCCTCGCCATCGAGCAGATCTTCAAGGATGCCGGGCTCCCCGAGGGGGCTTACATCAACCTGTTCCTGAGCAACGACCAGGTGGCAGAAGTAATCGCCGATGACCGCGTCCAGGGTGTCTCGCTGACCGGCAGTGAACGGGCAGGTTCGGCAGTTGCCGAGGTGGCTGGCCGGAACCTGAAGAAGTATGTGCTGGAACTGGGCGGCAGCGACCCCTTCATTGTCCTGGACTCCGACGATCTCGACGCCACCGTCAAGGCCGCGGTCAGCGGACGGATGGGGAACGCCGGGCAGGCCTGCACAGCCTCGAAACGGTTCATCATCCTCGAGGACCTGTACGAGGCGTTCGTGGAGAAATTCACCGCCAGGATGTCCGCGATCAAGCCGGGCGACCCCCTGCTGGCCGACACGCGGTTTGGCCCGCTTTCCTCGCAGGGTGCCGCCGACGGCTTCATCGAGCAGATCCGGGACGCCGTGGACAAAGGCGCCACGCTGCGGGCCGGGGGACACCACGTCGAGGGCCCCGGCGCCTACGTCGAGCCCACGGTGCTGACCGACGTGACGCCCGGGATGCGGGCGTTCTCCGAAGAGCTCTTCGGCCCGGCGGCGGTCATCTACAAGGTCGCCACCGTCCAGGAGGCCATCGAGCTGGCCAACGGTTCCCCGTACGGCCTCGGCGGCGCGGTCTTCAGCGCCGACGCCGAGCAGGCCAAGGATGTGGCTGACCAGCTGGACACCGGCATGGTGTTCATCAATTCCGTGGCCGAAACGCAGGCGGACCTGCCGTTCGGCGGAGTGAAGCGCTCCGGCGTCGGGCGCGAACTGGCACGGTTCGGCATGAATGAGTTCGTCAACAAGAAGCTCATCCGGACCCCGCGCTAAACCCGGTGTCGGCGGGGCGCTTCCGCGCCGCGGAGGCGCCCCGGCTAGGCTCCTGTCATGAATACATCGGCCACCGCGACGGCGCGGCGTACCCTGGCCCTCATCGGCGCCAACGCGGGGCTCGCCCTGCACCCGGTGGGCCCCGGTGGAACTCTACTGCCGGGCGAGCCGGCGAGCTGCTTCGCGTCCTTCTGGATGGTCGACTGGTCGCGCTGGGGCGCTGGCAATGCCCTTCTGGTCGCCACGCTCCAGGGCTGGCGGAGCTACGGTACGAGCGAATTCTTCGCCGCGTCCCTGGCGACCGAACTGACCCGCCATTTCCCCGAGGCCGCCCGGTTCCCGCTGGGCGCCATCACCCACACCGACGACGAGTTCGACGTCGGGCTCGACGCCGGGCAGGGGCTCCGCGCCACCGGCCGGAAGGCCGAGCTGGAGATCAGCGGTGTTCTGGACCGCCGGCAGTTCGCGGCCCCCGACTTCCAGCTCGGCGGCTCCAGCGCCTCGCTCAGCAACGTGTACCTGCCGTGCGGCACCGGCCGGCTCGTGGAGTTCGGGGTGGAATGGCCCGGCGCCGCCAGCGTGTACGCCGGGCCGCGGGGCCCGGCGTCGTCGGCGTTTGTGGCCGTCGCCGAATCGTGGGCGCTCTAACTGCCCCGCCCGACGGGGCCGGGGCGCGGAGCGGGGGGCCCGTGGCCTAGTGTTAACACCAGACGAAGCTCAGCACCCTTATAGTTCACGGAGAGGCGATGATGGCCAAGCGCAGCAACCCGGCAATGAGAATTGCCCAGAAGTCAGCACACAGCGCGATGTTCGACGCCGAGGGCAAGCCCAAGCCGGGCGTCCACAACGTGCTCCTGCGGGCCGTGGAAGTCCAGCGCCCGCTGGTGCTGGCGAACCTCCGCCGGCTCCAGCGGAGGCACCCGCAGGCCACCGCGGCGCAGCTCGCCGCGACCCTGGAACGGGACTACCTCATCGCCGTCACCGGCGGCGGCGCGCTGGTGGGCGGCGCGGCCGTGATTCCCGGCGTCGGGACGGCCGCCGCGCTGGGCCTCTCGGCCGCCGCGACCATCGGTTTCCTCGAAGCCACCGCACTGTTCTCCACCTCCCTCGCCGAACTCCACGGCGTCCGGCTGGTGGACCCGGAGAAAGCCAGCACCCTGGTCATGGCCATCATGCTGGGCGAGGAGGGCACCGCACTGTTGAGCTCGCTGGGCGGGCAGGCCGCGGGACAGGGCAAGGGCCCCACCCAGGCCTGGGGATCCCTCTTCTCCCGCCGGGTTCCGCTCTCCGGCTTCGGAACAGTACGGGCACGGATCCAGACAATGTTCCTCCGGACCCTGCTCAAGCAGCAGGGCACGGCCCTGCTGGGACGGGCGTTGCCGTTCGGCATCGGCGCCGTCGTCGGCGGCGTGGGCAACCGGATGATGGGGCGCGCCGTCGTCGCGAACGCCAAGGAAGCGTTCGGTCCGATGCCCCTCGTCATCCCCGGCGAACTGGGCGGCCCGGCGGCACCCGCCGGCCCGGCAGCAGCAGCCGACAGCCCGGCCGCGGTGCTGGGCAGCAAGGACAAAGCAGCGCAGGAAGGCGGCACGTTTTGGATCTGAACGCTGACCTGGGGGAATCCTTCGGGAACTGGACCATGGGCGACGACGCCGCGATGTTCCCGCTGGTCACCAGCGCCAGTGTGGCCTGCGGCCTGCATGCCGGGGACCCGGTGACCATGCTGGACACTTGCCGGGCTGCTTACGAGCTCGATGTCCGGGTCGGCGCGCACCTCGGCTACCCGGACCTCGCCGGCTTCGGCCTCCGGGCCATGGACATCACCTTCGATGACCTCTACGGCGCCGTGCTGTACCAGCTCGGCGCGCTGGACGGGGTGGCGCATGCCGTCGGCGCCTCGGTGGACTACGTCAAACTGCACGGGGCGCTCTATGAACGGACGGTGCGCGACGCCGAACAGGCCTCCGCCGTCGTCGCCGCCATCCAGGCCTACGATCCGGGACTTCCCGTCCTGGGCTTGCCGGGCTCCGCCCTTCTCGGCATCGCCCAGGAAGCCGGCCACCCGATCTTCGCCGAGGCCTTCGCCGACCGCGCCTACCTGCCGGACGGCACCCTCGTGCCGCGCTCGCAGGACGGCGCCATGCTGGACGACGTCGACCGGATCACCGAACGCGCCGTGCGCCTCGCCACCAAAGGCGAGATCGAGGCCGTTGACGGCACCGTGCTCCGGATCGAACCGCAGTCGCTGTGCATCCACGGTGACACCCCCGGTTCCATCGCCACGGCCACCGCAATCCGCGCGGCCCTGGTCAGCGCCGGCGTCGAACTGGAGAGTTTCGCCTGACCCCTGCCTGACGGATCCCGCCGCCCGGCTCCCGCTCGGCGGGATCTGCACAGTGCCGTAAGGCCCTATCCGGGCCGAAAATGGCAACCTAGCTTGGGGTCATGACTGCCGGAGGCTCCGCGGGGTTAGACGGACCCGCCTCGGACGCAATGTTGAAGCTGGGCCGATTTTTCACGAAATGGGACCAGACCGACGACGGCAGGGCGGTGTTCCGGGAGGGCGGCCGCAAGGGCGACATTTTCTACCGGGACCGGTGGAGCCACGACAAGGTGGTCCGCTCCACGCACGGGGTGAACTGCACCGGCTCGTGCTCCTGGAAGGTGTACGTCAAGGACGGCATCATCACCTGGGAATCCCAGCAGACCGACTACCCCTCCGTCGGCCCGGACAGCCCGGAATACGAGCCGCGTGGCTGCCCGCGCGGCGCGGCCTTCTCCTGGTACACCTACTCGCCCACCCGTGTCCGGTTCCCCTACGCCCGGGGCGTCCTCGTCGAGATGTACCGCGAGGCCAAAGCCCGGCTGGGTGACCCGGTGCTGGCCTTTGCCGACATCGTGGGGGACCCGGAGCGCCGCCGCCGCTACCAGCTGGCCCGCGGCAAGGGCGGCCTGGTCCGGGTCTCCTGGCAGGAAGCGATCGAAATCGCGGCCGCCGCCCACGTGAACACGATCAAGACCTACGGTCCGGACCGCTGCGCCGGCTTCTCGCCGATCCCCGCGATGTCGATGGTCTCGCACGCGGTCGGAACCCGCTTCATCCAGCTCATCGGCGGGGTGATGACCTCCTTCTACGACTGGTACGCGGACCTGCCCGTGGCCAGCCCGCAGGTATTCGGGGACCAGACCGACGTCCCGGAATCCGGCGACTGGTGGGACGCGGGCTACCTGATGATGTGGGGCTCCAACGTCCCCGTCACCCGGACGCCGGACGCGCACTGGATGGCCGAGGTGCGGTACCGCGGCACCAAGGTCGTCACGGTCAGCCCGGACTATGCGGACAACACGAAGTTCGCCGACGAATGGCTCCCCGCCCAGGCCGGAACCGACGCGGCCCTGGCCATGGCGATGGGCCACGTCATGCTGAAGGAATTCTTCGTTGAGCGTGAGGTCCCGTTCTTCTCCGACTACGTCCGCCAGTACACGGACCTGCCGTTCCTGGTCCGGCTCGAACGGCGCGACGACGGCACCCTCACCCCGTCGAAGTTCCTCACCGCTCGGGACATCCCGGCCGAGTCCCTGGCCGAGGATGCGGCGTTCCGCACCGTGCTGTTCGACAAGACGTCCGGACGCCCCGCCGTCCCCAACGGCTCCATGGGGTTCCGCTACTCCGGCAGCGGCGAGGGCAAATGGAACCTGGACCTGGAGGGGATCGAAGCGGCACTGTCGCTGCGCGAAGTCTCCGCTGCGAGCGCCGAGATCCTGCTGCCCTGCTTCGAGGAGGCCGACGGCACCGGCAGCGTGCTCCGCCGCGGGGTGCCCGTCATCGAGGTGGAGGGCCAGCTGGTCACCACCGTGTTCGACCTTATGCTGGCCCAGTACGGCGTGGGCCGCGCCGGGCTCCCGGGGGAGTGGGCCGCCGGCTACGACGACGCCGCGACGCCCTACACCCCGGCCTGGCAGGAGGAAATCACGTCCGTCCCCGCGCGGGCCTGCATCCGGGTGGCGCGCGAGTTCGCCCGGAACGCCGAACAGTCCAAGGGCCGGTCCATGATCATCATGGGCGCCGGGATCTGCCAGTGGTTCCACGGCGACACCACCTACCGGGCGGTGCTGGCCCTGGTGATGCTGACCGGCTGCATGGGCCGCAACGGCGGCGGCTGGGCGCACTACGTGGGACAGGAAAAGACCCGGCCGGTCACCGGCTGGCTATCGCTGGCCAATGCCCTGGACTGGGCCCGGCCGCCCCGGACCATGATCGGCACCGGCTACTGGTACATGCACACGGACCAGTGGCGGCAGGACGGCTACTCCGCGGACGCGCTGAAGTCCCCGCTGTCCACCGGGGCCATGGACGGCATGCACACCGCCGACGCGCTGGCCCAGTCCGCCCGGCTCGGCTGGATGCCCTTCTACCCGCAGTTCGACCGCAACCCGCTGGACCTCGCGGACGAGGCGGAGGCCGCCGTCGCCGCCGGCACCGCGACGGACACGCCCGGCTACATCGCGGACGCGCTGAAGAACCGCACCCTGAACCCGGCGATCGAGGACGTCGACGCCCCGGAGAACTGGCCGCGGACGCTCGTGCTGTGGCGCTCCAACCTGTTCGGCTCCTCCGCCAAGGGCAACGAGTACTTCCTGAGGAACCTGCTGGGAACGCACAACAATGTCCTCGGCAAGGACCACGCCGAAGGCCTCAAACCCCGGGACGTGAAATGGCACGACCAGGCGCCCGAAGGGAAACTGGACCTGCTGGTCTCCGCGGACTTCCGGATGACCTCCACGACGCTGCTGTCCGACGTCGTGTTCCCGGCGGCCACCTGGTACGAAAAGCACGACCTGTCCTCCACCGACATGCACCCCTTCGTGCACGCCTTCACCCCGGCGATCGACCCGCCGTGGGAGACCAAAACGGACTTCGACATGTTCCACCTGCTGGCCCAGGAGTTCTCCCGGCAGGCCAGGACGCACCTGGGCGTGCGCCGGGACCTGGTCAGCGTGCCGCTGCAGCACGATACGCCCGGCCAGCTCGCCCAGCCCGGCGGGATCGTCCGGGACTGGCGGGACACGTCCATCCCCGCGGTCCCCGGGCAGAACATGCCCGTTTTTTCCGTCGTGGAGCGGGACTACACCGCCATCGCGGACAAGCTGGCCGCCGTCGGGCCGCTGGCCGACAAACTGGGCTTCACGGTCAAGAACGTCACCTACAAACTCGCCGGACCCCTGGACCGGCTCAGCCGCTCCAACGGCGTGATGCTCGGCGGCGCCGCGGACGGCCGTCCCGCGATCGACACCGACGCGAAAATGGCCGAGGCCATCCTGGCCTTTTCCGGCACCACCAACGGCGCGCTGTCCGTGCAGGGCTTCAAGGACCTGGAACTCCGCACCGGGAAGAAACTTGCGGACCTGTCCGAGGGGTCCGAGGAAAAATTCATCACCTTCGCCCAGACCCAGGCCGGCCCCGTCCCGGTGATCACCTCGCCGGAATGGTCCGGCTCCGAAACGGGCGGGCGGCGCTACGCCCCCTTCACCATCAACATCGAACGGCTCAAGCCCTTCCACACCCTGACCGGCCGGATGCACTTCTTCCTCGACCACGACTGGATGATCGACATCGGCGAGGCCCTGCCGATCTACCGGCCGCCGCTGGACATGCACAAGCTCTTCGGCGAACCCAAACTCGGCCAGGACGGGGCCATGGAGGTGGTGGTCCGCTACCTGACCCCGCACTCCAAGTGGTCCATCCACTCCGAATACCAGGACAACCTGCTGATGCTCTCGCTCTCCCGCGGCGGACCGACGGTCTGGATGAGCCCCGCCGACGCGGACGCCATCCAGGTCAAGGACAACGACTGGGTGGAGTGCCTGAACATCAACGGCGTCCTGGTGGCCCGGGCCATCGTCAGCCACCGGATGCCGGCCGGGGTGGTCTACGTCCACCACGCGCAGGAACGCACCATCGACGTGCCGAAGTCCGAGGCCACCGGGCGCCGCGGCGGTATCCACAATTCCGTGACGCGGCTGCTGGTCAAACCCTCGCACCTGATCGGCGGGTACGCCCAGCAGGCCTACGCGTTCAACTACCTCGGCCCCACCGGGAACCAGCGCGACATGGTCGCCACCGTCCGCCGTCGTTCCCAGGAGGTGCAGTACTGATGCGTGTTATGGCTCAAATGGGCATGGTCATGAACCTGGACAAATGCATCGGCTGCCACACCTGCTCCGTGACCTGCAAGCAGGCCTGGACCAACCGTGCCGGCACCGAATACGTCTGGTTCAACAACGTCGAAACCCGCCCCGGCCAGGGGTATCCGCGCCGGTACGAGGACCAGGACAAGTGGCAGGGCGGCTGGGTGCTGAACAAACGCGGCAAGCTGGTCCTCAAGGCCGGCGGCCGGGTCAAGAAGCTCTTCGGGATCTTCGCCAGCCCGGTCCAGCCCGAACTCAAGGACTACTACGAGCCGTGGACCTACGACTACAAGACCCTCGTGGACGCGCCCCTGGGCGATGATTTCCCGGTGGCCCGGCCCAAGTCCCTGATCACCGGGAAGGACACCAAAATCACCTGGTCGGCGAACTGGGACGACGACCTGGGCGGTTCCACCGAGCACGGGCACCTGGACCCGATCGTGGAAAAGGTCCGGCGGGACTCCGAAGACAAGATCAAGTTCGCCTACGAGCAGACCTTCATGTTCTACCTGCCGCGGATCTGCGAACACTGCCTGAACCCCTCCTGCATGGCCTCCTGCCCCTCCGGCGCGATCTACAAGCGCGTGGAGGACGGGATTGTCCTGGTGGACCAGGACAAATGCCGCGGCTGGCGGCAGTGCGTGACCGGCTGCCCGTACAAGAAGATCTACTTCAACCACAAGACCGGCAAGGCCGAGAAATGCACCTTCTGCTACCCGCGGGTGGAGGTGGGGCTGCCGACGGTCTGCTCGGAGACCTGCGTGGGCCGGCTGCGGTACCTGGGGCTGTTCCTGTACGACGCCGACGCCGTCACGGCCGCGGCGTCCGTCACGGACCCCCAGGAACTCTACGACGCCCAGATGGACGTGCTGCTGGACCCGAACGACCCCGCCGTCCAGGCCGAAGCCCGGGCGCAGGGCATCCCGGAGGACTGGATTGACGCCGCCCGGCGCTCGCCGGTCTACGCCCTCGCCAAGGTCTACAAGGTGGCCCTGCCGCTGCACCCCGAATACCGGACCATGCCGATGGTCTGGTACGTGCCGCCGCTCTCACCGGTAGTGGACCTGCTGCGCGACCAGGGGCACGACGGCGAGGACGCCGGCAACCTCTTCGGCGCCATCGACGCGCTGCGCATCCCGGTGGAATACCTCGCGGAACTCTTCACCGCCGGCGACGCGGACCGGGTCACCGCGGTGCTGAAGAAACTCGCGGCGATGCGCTCCTTCATGCGCGGCATCAGCCTCGGCAACGACCCGGACGACTCCATCCCCGAAGCCGTGGGCATGGACAGCCAGACGATGTACGAGATGTACCGGCTGATGGCGATCGCGAAATACGAGGAGCGGTACGTCATCCCCAAGGCCCATGTGGAACAGGCGCACGACCTGGAGGAGATGGGCTGCTCGCTGGACTTCGAAGGCGGCCCGGGCATGCAGGATTCCGCCCCGTTCGGCGAAGCCAGCGGCCGGCCCGTCCCGGTGGCGGTGGAAACCTTCAACGCCCTGCGCGACCGGCAGACCTCCGACGCGGCGCCCGGCGAAACGACCCTGCGCGGCCGGGTGAACCTGCTCAACTGGGACGGGACGGGGGCCCCCTCCGGGCTGTTCCCGGAAAAGGCGCTCTTTCCGGAAAAGCCGCTGCTTCCGGAAACCGCGCCGGGCCCCGGCACCCCGGCGGGCGGCGAGCGGTCATGAGCCGCCGCGAGCAGGTGGTCTATCTGGCGGCGTCCTGGTGCCTGTCCTACCCGGACGAGGACCTGATCGGCAAGGTGCCGCTCATGCGGGCCGCGCTGGCCGAGTTCCGCGGCGCGGCCGCGGACTTCCAGGAGGTGCTGGATTCGCTGGAATCCATACCGCCGATGGAAAGCCAGGCCCGGTACGTGCGCGAGTTCGACCTCGGCAAGCGCCACGCCCTGCACCTGTCCTACTGGACGGACGGGGACACCCGGCGCCGCGGCGAAGTCCTGGGCAACTTCAAGAAAACCTACCGGCAAAGCGACATCCTGGTGGACACCCACGGGGAACTGCCTGACTACCTGCCGATGGTGCTGGAATACGCCGCGCTCGTGGACCTCGCCGCCGGCCGTGAGCTGCTGACCCGCTTCCGGGCGAGCCTGGAGATGCTCCGGTTCGGGCTGCTCCGGGATGAGCTTCCGCACGCCCGGATCCTGCAGGCCATCTGCGCCACGCTGCCCGGGAAGTCGCCGGCCGACGAGCAGGCGGTGATGCGGATGGCCGGCTACGGCCCGCCCGCCGAAGCGGTGGGCCTGGATCCGTACGATCCGCGACTGCTGCCCGTGAAGGGGGCCTGACCATGCTGGTGTCCGAGACCGGGCCCGGATCCGCCGTCGAACTCTCCGCCCTGGACATCGTGCTCTGGGGCGTCCTGCCCTACATCATGGTCGTTGTGCTGGTCGGCGGCCTTATCTGGCGCTACAAGTACGACCAGTTCGGCTGGACCACCCGATCGTCCCAGCTCTACGAATCGCGGCTGCTGCGGATCGCCTCACCCTTGTTCCACTTCGGCCTGCTCGCCGTGATCGCCGGCCACTTCTTCGGGCTGGTCATTCCGATGGCCTGGACCCAGGCAGCGGGAATGAGCCAGGACTTCTACCACTTCAACGCCCTCTTCGTGGGCGGCATCGCGGGGGTGGGCACACTCGGCGGGATCCTCCTGCTGATCTACCGCCGCCGCACCACCGGGCCGGTCTTTATGGCCACTACCAGGAACGACAAGACCATGTACGTGGTGCTGACCGCCGCCATCGTGTTCGGCCTGTGGACCACCCTGGCCAGTGTTTTCGAGGGCGGGCACGGCCACAACTACCGCGAGACGGTGGCCCCGTGGTTCCGCTCCCTGTTCGTCTTCCAGCCGGACCTGGCGGCCATGGCGGCCGCGCCGTTCTCCTTCCACCTGCACACCCTCGTGGGCATGGCGCTGTTTGTGATCTGGCCCTTCACCCGGCTGGTCCATGCCTTTACCGCCCCGTTCCACTACCTTTTCCGTCCCTACATCGTCTACCGCTCCCGGGACCGGGACGGCAGCAAGGCGGGCGCCCCGGCCGCGCGGGCCTCCAACGTCGCGGCCCGCCGCGGCTGGTCCGCCGTCGGAACCCGCGACCGGGACACCCGGAACCGCTGATCCGGGCCGCAGCCCGGCGCGCAATAGATGTCGAACTGAGAGGACCACCAGTGGCCGGATCCGAGCCTTTTCCGTCGGCCGCCCCCGCAGGGCGGACCCTGAACCTCGTGCTCGCCACCTCGGCGTCGGTAGTCGGTTTCTGGGCCTGGAACTCGGTGGCCACCCTCGGCGCGTTTTACACGCAGACCCTCCAGCTCACCCCGGCCGCCACGGGCGTGCTCGTGGCCATGCCCGTGTTCGTCGGCTCGCTGGGCCGGGTCGTCGTCGGCACCCTGACGGACCGGTACGGCGGCCGGGCCATGTTCACCTTCGTGCTGTTGGCCTCCATCCTCCCGATCCTGCTCGTGGCGGTTGGCGGGCTCCTCGGTTCCTTCGCCCTGGTGCTGGGCGCCGGGCTGCTGCTGGGCGTCGCCGGAACGGTCTTCGCCGTCGGGATTCCCTTCGTCAGCGCCTGGTACGAGCCCTCCCGGCGCGGCTTCGCCACCGGCGTCTTCGGCGCAGGGATGGGCGGCACGGCGCTGGCCGCCTTCCTGAACCCGCGGCTGGTCGCCGGGATCGGCTATTTCCCCACGCACCTGCTGATCGCGGGGATCCTCGCTGTCATGGCGGCCCTGGTCTGGTTCCTGATGAAGGAAGCCCCGGGCTGGACCCGCAACAACCTCCCCGTCCTGCCCAAGCTGGTCGACGCCGCGAAGACCCCGATCACCTGGAAGCTGTGCTTCCTCTACGCCGTGGTCTTCGGCGGCTTCGTCTCGTTCGCCACCTACCTGCCCACCTACCTCCGCGACGTCTACAGCTTCGACCCGAGCGGCGCCGGGGCCCGCACCGCCGGCTTCGCGCTGGCGGCGGTGCTGGCACGGCCCGTGGGCGGGGTGCTCGCGGACAAGTTCGGGCCCAAGCCCGTTGTGATCACCTCACTGGCAGGTGTCGCGGTCCTCGCCTGGGTGGTGAACCTGCAGCCCGACGGCGAGGTCCCCGCCGGCCTGACATTCGTCGCCATGGCGGCGGCGCTGGGACTCGGGGCGGGCGGGGTGTTCGCCTGGGTGGGCGTGCTCCCCCCGCCGGGGAAAGTCGGCAGCATCAGCGGCGTGGTCAGCGCCGCCGGCGGACTCGGCGGCTACTTCCCGCCGCTGATCATGGGAGCGACCTACGACCCCGCGACGCACAGCTACTCGATCGGGCTGCTGCTGCTGGTCGTCACGTCGCTTGCCGCGCTGGCCTTCACGATCTTCGCCGTCCCGGGCCGGGCCAAGGCGAAGGTCGCCGCCTAGACGGGAGCACCGGGTGTCAGCCGAAGGCCAGATGCGCCACCGTGAAGATCGCGAGCCCGGCGAGGGCGCCCACCACGGTGCCGTTGATCCGGATGAACTGCAGGTCCTTGCCGATCTGGAGTTCGATCTTCTCCGAGGTCTCCTCGGCGTCCCAGCGGGCCACGGTATCGGTGATCACGCCCGCGATGTCCGAGCGGTACGTCTTCACGAGGTACCCCGCGGCGTCCCCGATCCACTTGTTCACCTTGCCGGCCAGCTCGGGGTCAACCACCAGCCGGGTGCCGAAGTCATGCACGGCGGCCTTGAACCGGACCGTCAGCTCGCTGTGCGGATCGTCGACGGCGGAGAGCAGCGCGGCCTTGATGGTCCCCCAGGTGCGGGAGGCGAGTTCCCGGATCTCGGGATCGCCCAGGACCTGCGCCTTGATGCCTTCGGCCCGGGCGATCATCACCGGATCATGCTGGAGGTCCTGCGCGAGGTCCTTGAGGTACTTATCGATCGACAGGCGCACCTGGTGCCGCGGGTCGGACTGCACCGCGCGGGTGAACTTCAGGATCTCCACGTAAACCTTGTCGCCCACGAGCCCGTCCACGAACGAGGGCACCCACGTCGGGGAACGGTCGGTGACCAGCCGGTTGACCGTTTCCTGGTTGTCCCGCACCCAGTCCACGGTGCGGTCCACGAGCAGGTCCACCAGGGCGTGGTGGTGGCCGTCCTCGAAGATCCGCTGGGCGACCCGGCCCACCGGAGGACCCCACGGCGGGGCGAGCAGATGCCGGCGGACCATGCCCTCGATCACGGCCTGGACGTCGTCGTCATTGAGCACGGTAAAGGCGCCGCGGATGACGGCGGCGCCCTCCTTGGCGACGCGCTCGGCGCCGCCGGGCCCGGAGAGCCAGGCCCCGGCCTTCCGGGCAATGTCGACGGAGGCCAGTTTTTCCTGGACCACCTGCTCGGAGAGGAAGTTGGTCTCCACGAATTCGCCCAGCGAGGCGCCGATCTGGTCCTTGCGCTGCGGAATGATGGCGGTGTGCGGGATTTTGAGGCCCATCGGGTACTTGAACAGCGCCGTCACCGCGAACCAGTCCGCGAGGGCGCCGACCATGCCGCCTTCGGCCGCGGCCCGGACGTATTCCAGCCAGGGGTACTGCTTCTGCAGGGCGAAGGCGACCACAAAGATGATCGCCATCAGGACCAGCAGCGAGAGCGCCAGCAGTTTCATCTTCCGCAGCGCGGCGGCCTTCTCGGCGTCGCCGGCGGACACGGTGTGGCGGCGGGCGGCGTCGCCGGCCGCGGCAGCTCCGGCGTAGCCGTGGTCTTCCGGACGGGCACTTGGCTCAGTTTTCACCTGCATGTGCCCAGCCTAGTCCCGCTTGGGCAGCGGTTGTCGGCTAACGTGGCAGCATGACGACTGCCGAGACCACCGCAGCCCGTCCGCTGGTCTACGCCCACCGCGGTTCGAGCGGCGCGTTCGCCGAACACACCCGGGCCGCCTACCTGCAGGCCATCGCCGACGGCGCCGACGGCGTGGAGTGCGACATCCACCTCACCCGGGACCAGCACGCGGTGCTCCTGCACGACGCCAACCTGGACCGCACCTCCGACGGCACCGGGCCGGTCGCGGACCGGACCCTCAACGAGCTCCGGCAGCTGGACTTTTCCTCCTGGAAGGGCGTCCGGATCCCGGACGCATACGGTGCCAGGTCCACCCAGCTGCTGACGCTTCCGGAGCTGCTGGTCCTGCTGCAGGCCGCCGGCCGGGAGATCGGCCTGGCGATTGAGCTCAAACACCCCAGCCCCTTCCAGCTCAAGCTGGAAGACCGGGTCCTGGAGGTCCTCCGGTCCCAGGGGTGGGATCCGGCGACGTCGCGGCTCGGCAAGATCACGGTGTCCTTCATGAGCTTCAGCCCGGATTCGGTGAAGCACCTGCTGAAATCAGTCCCGTCCGACGCCGTGTGCCAGCTCGTGGACGACGTCAGCGTCCTGGAGATCCGCGAGGAGCTTGGCCTCGGGGCGATCACCGGCGGGGCGCTCGCGAACCTGATGAAGGCAGCGCAAACCGAAGCCGAGCGGATCCTGGACGACTGCCAAACCGGGCTTGCCGGACCGGGCATCGACTACGTCCGCGGGCATTCCCGGACCATCCGGCGCTGGCTTAATTCCGGCCGCCGCTTCCGGGTGTGGACCGTGGACTCGGAAAACGACGTCGCGCTCTGCCAGGAGCTCGGGATCCACGAGATCACCACGAACCGGCCCGCGCAGGTCCTCGCCCAGCTGTCGGCCGGCACCCAGAGCCGCCGCTAGACCGGCGGCCGCGGATAGCGGGCACCCCGTGGCTGTGATTGAGTTGTTCCATGCCTTCTCGCTGGTCCGGCCGGGACACCCAGACGCTTTCCGCCGCGGCGATGAGCGCCCTGCTGCTGGCCAGCGCCGCGAAGCACTTCGAGGATCCCGGTTTCTTCGACCCGGTGGTCCCGGACTTCCTCTGCCGCGACGACACCGGCGAACGCCCCAACAGCCCGCTCGCCGTGCTGTCCCGGGAGGAGTGGGTGGCGCTCAGCGGCCTGCTGGAGGCGGGCGCCGCCGTCGGGCTCCTGGTCCCGGCGACCCGCCGTGCCGCCGCCGGCTGCGTCGCGGCGATGTTCACCGTTTTCCTCGCCGGACACCTCGACGCCCTCCGCAAGGCGTACGGCCCGGACGGGACGCCCGGCCAGCGCCGGGCGCACACTTTGCGGCTGCCGCTGCAGGCGCCGCTGATCGTCTGGGCGTGGAGACTGCGCAGCCCGGTCCCGCGGTGAGGCTCCTGCAGTCCCCGGCCGTCCGGGTCGGGCTGTCCATCAGCATCGCCACCGGCCTCTATGGCGTGTCGTTTGGCGCGCTGTCCGTCACCTCCGGGCTCGACTTCTGGCAGACCATGGCGTTGAGCCTGCTGCTGTTCAGCGGCGGCTCGCAGTTCGCCTTCATCGGGGTGGTGGCCGGGGGCGGCTCCGGCGTCGCCGCGATGGGTGCGGCCACCTTGCTGGGCATGCGCAACGGGATCTACGGCATGCAGATCAACGCCCTGCTGCGGCCGCGCGGCTGGCTGCGGTTCGCCGCCGCCCACGTCACCATCGACGAATCCACCGCCACGAGCACGGGTCAGACCGACCCGCTCGAGCAGAAGCGCGGCTTCTGGACCGCAGGCCTGGGCATCTTCGTCCTCTGGAACCTGTTCACCGCCATGGGCGCACTGGCCGGGGCGTCGCTGGGGGATCCCAAGCAGTGGGGCCTGGACGGTGCCGCCGTCGCGGCATTCCTGGGTCTGCTCTGGCCACGGCTCAAGGGCCGCGAGCCGGTGGCGATCGCCGTCGTCTGCGCCCTGGCCACCGTGCTGGCCGTACCGTTTGTTCCCGCCGGGGTGCCGATCCTGGTAGCCGCGGTGGTGGCCGCAGCTATCGGGTGGTTCAGCCACGGCCGCAGCGACGAAGGGATGGAACCGGACATGGACCCCTACGCCGAACACCCGCACCCGCACGGGCGTCCCTCCGGGGATGCCGCATGAGCCTGTGGATGTGGCTGCTGCTCTCCTGCCTGCTGGCCTACGCCTGGAAACTGCTGGGCTATCTGGTCCCCGCCAGCGTGCTGCGCGACCCCCGGATGTCCCGGATCGCCGGGACCATGACCATCGGGCTGCTGGCATCCCTGACGATCGTGAACACCGTGGCCTCCGGCCAGACGCTGGCGCTGGACGCACGCCTGGGGGCACTCGCCGCGGCAGGCATCGCCCTGCTGCTACGGGCGCCGTTCCTGGTGGTCGTCCTCGCCGGGGCCGGCGCGGCAGCGGGACTCAGACTGCTGGGCTGGGGCTAGCAGCTCCGCTACCTCCTGCCACACCGCTCCGTAACGGTCTTTAGTCCCTACTTGCCGCCAACGCCCCGTGGGAGCATACGGATATGAGCGACAACGAGGATCCGGATACGGCTGCGCCCGGCAAGGGCCGGAACCCCAAGCCGCACGAGCCGTTCGTATCGCCGGGGGCGGAGTCCACCCGGGAACTGCGGGAGATGGCCCGCCGCCGGCGCGAGGCTGAGGAGAAGCTGCAGCATCACGTGCAGGCGGCCCAAGAGAAGCCGGCGGACGATTGATGCTTAGAGCCCGGCTCTCGGAGCGACTGCAGGACCTCCTGCTGGACAACGACGCGCTGGAGGATTTCCTCCGGCAGTTGTCGGCCCTGGCCGCCGAGTTCGCCGCAGCCGAAACGGGCCGCCCGGTGCGGTGCTCGGTGCGGCTGGCCCGGCGCCGTCAGCCGACGGTCCTGGCCGGCAGCAGCCGGGAGGCGCTGGCACTGGACAGTCTGCAGGACGGTGTGGCGGAGGGCCCGGGACTGGAGGCCCGGGAGACCGGGCTGGCGGTGCTGGTCCCGGACACAACGATGGATCCCCGGTGGAGGCGCTACCAGCGGGCCGCCGCCCAGCGTGGGAACCGCAGTATTCTCGCGGTAACGCTGCTGGCGGACCGGGACGCAACGGCCGTCCTGACCTTCTCGTCGACGTCCGGCGAGGCGTTCGACGACGGCGCCGTGTCAGCCTGCGGGGCGCTCGCGGTCCGCGCCGCCAGGGTGATGCGGCTCGCTGTCCGGTTGGACGCCGCCAAGGGCCTGAACCGGGACCTGCTGCAGGCCATGCGGTCACGGACCGTGATCAACCTGGCCACCGGAATCCTCATGGCGCAGAGCCGCTGCTCGCAGACCGAAGCCTTCGAGTTGCTGGCCAAGGTATCCAACACCAGAAACGTCAAGCTCCGGGTCATTGCCGAGGAGATTCTCCGGCGGTTCGACAGCAGCCCGGCCGGAACGGCCTTCAGCGCCTAAGCTCTTACCGCGGGGCTCCGAGGCCGGTGAGCCTGAGGATGAGCTGCAGCCCGTCGGGGGTTCCGGGCCAGTGCCGGCGCACCGCATCCCCGCCCGCCCGCGCGATCACCGAGCGCAGCACGAGGGCGACGATGATCACGTCGTCCGCGTACCCGATCACGGGCACGAAGTCCGGCACAATATCGATCGGCGAGAGCAGGTAGGCCAGGAGCAGGGCCAGCCGAATCCGCACCCCGGCGTCCAGGGTCTTGTCAGCGAGCAGCCGCCGCAGGAGCCGCAGCAGGTCCGGCAGCAGCCGCAGCGCGTCCTTCATCGCGACCGTTTCCGGGTGCCGGCGCGCATAACCCCACAGGAGTAGCAGCAGAACGGCGTAAACCAGCAGCACGCCGCCAACAGCGCCGGCCACGGTTTCCCATGACACCGGTACTAGCCGAGGACAGAGTCGAATGCCGTGCCCGGCAGCGGCGCCTGCGGCGGCAGCGGCCGGTTCGGGCGCTCCGTGCGGATGGCGTCCTCGACCAGGGCAACAGGACGGCGCCAGGCATCCGAACCGGCTTCCATGGTGTCCACAACACCGATCAGCATGGCCAGCAGGCGGATCAGGTCCGTCATGGAAATGTCGCTGCGCAGGGTTCCCTGGCCCTGTCCGCGGCCCAGCAGCACGGCCACGGACTCGATCAGGTCGCCCGTGATGCCGGTGAGGAGTCCGCGCCGGCCGGCGACGGCTCCCAGCAGGTTGGCCTCCTCGCTGGCAACGCCCATCAGCGCGTCAATGACGAGGAAGAGCCCGTCCGCGGCGTCCGGCCCGGCGAGGGCCTCCTCGATGACCGGGTCGACCAGCAGGCCGAGCTGGCGGTGCAGGGCCGCGAGGACCAGTTCTTCCTTGTCGGCGAAGTTCCTGAAAAGCGTGGCCGGACCGACGCCGGCCGTCACGGCGATGGTCTGCAGCGGCACCTCCGGGCCGTGCTCCCGGAAGCACTGGCGGGCGGCGGTGATGATCTTGTCCACGTTCCGCGCGGCATCGGCGCGGAGCGGCCTGCGGTCTGCTACCCGGTTCATTTGCTTAGGTTAGCAACGCAGAGCCGGGGCGGGGAGGTTACTTCCGGGTATTGATTTATGTGACGGTGCCGGCCGCCGGCTCCGGGCCGGGGCCCGGTCCCGGAGCGGGGCAGATTCGGGCTCCAGCCGCGCCGTCACGGCTTTCGAGCACGTGACAGACTGGTGCCATGTTGCTTGCATTCTCTGTCGCACCCTCAGGCCGTCCAGCACGCACGGCCGATGACTCGCCCGCCGGTTCCGCGGCCGTCCCTGCGGACGAGGCGTCCGTCCACGACGCCGTCGCCGAAGCGGTGCGGATCGTCCGGGAGTCCGGCCTGCCGAACCACACCGACTCGATGTTCACCACGATCGAGGGCGAGTGGGATGAAGTCTTCGACGTCGTGAAGCGGGCCACCGAGGCCGTGGGCCGTTACGGCAGCAGGGTCTCCCTCGTCATCAAGGCGGACATCCGTCCGGGCTTCACGGGCGAACTGACCGGAAAACTGGACCGCCTGGAGCAGGCGCTCGGCGACTAGCCAGGCGGTGCCGCGGGCCGGAAGTCCGGGCCGGACCCAGACCCGCGACGGCCTACCGCCGGGACGGGCCAGCTGGAAGACTGGGGGCATGTTCGAGCATCAGCCCACCGCCCGCTGGATCGCCGTCGAGGACTTCCTGTCCGAGCTTGTGGTCCGACCGGACAGCTCCCTGAAGCGCGCGGTCAGCTCCGCCCTCGAGGCGGGCCTGCCGCCCATCGAAGTTGCCTCCACCGCCGGAAAACTGCTCAAACTGCTGGTGCAGCTCTCCGGGGCCCGCCGCGTCCTGGAGATCGGGACGCTGGCCGGCTTCAGCACCATCTGGATGGCCCAGGGGCTGCCCGACGGCGGCCGGCTGCTCACGTGCGAATACCTCCCCAAACACGCCGAGGTGGCCCGCGCCAACGTGGACGCCGCCGGACTGGGCCACCTCGTGGAGATCCGGGTCGGGGCCGCACTGGACACGCTGCAGGCGCTCGCCGACGAGGGCGCCGAGCCCTTCGACTTCGTTTTCATCGACGCGGACAAGGAAAACAACCCGCACTACCTGGACTGGGCCGTCCGCCTTGGCCGGCCCGGCACCGCCGTCGTGATGGACAACGTGGTCTGGGAAGGCGCCGTGCTGGAACCCGCGATGGACGCCGTCAACGCCCCGGGCATCATCAGTGCCCTGCACATGCTGGGCGAAGACCCGCGGCTGGACGGCACCGTCATCCAGACGGTGGGCTCCAAGGGCTGGGACGGCTTCGCGCTCGCACGGGTGCTGTAGCGTCGCTGGAGGCGAGCAGCGGCGCCGGGACGCCCGCCGGAGATCCCAAAGTGCTCAGTGTGCTTAGATTTACTGAGCAGTAGCCCGGCCCGCAGGCATGGACGCCGGGAGCACCAGACGCACTTCGAAAGGGAACAGGCCACCGAATGAACCGGACTCCCGATTCCCCGCGGCCGGTCGCCGTGAGAATCAGTTCTGCGCCGGAACAGCTGGCCGGCCTCACCCCGCTGCTGGAGGCGGCCCGGGCGGCTGCCGGCGATGTCCCGGCGCTGCTGGAGCTGGCCAAAGCCGCCGCAGCAGCTGCCCCGCTGCCCGGCGGGGGGCGGACGGCGTTCCTCTGGGAGATCCTGGCCTCCGTCACGGCCGTGGACGTCGCCGCCGGCCGGGCCATTGAACCCCACCTGGACGCAACGGCGATCCTCACCCAGGCCGCGGGCCAGCCGGCGCTGAACGGCCGGGACTGCCCGGACCGGGACGGCGAGGGCGCCGACGGTGCCTGGGGTGTGTTTGCCGCCGAAGCCCCCGGGCTGCGGCTGGAAGCGAAACCGGCGGACGGCTGTTTCCTGCTGCACGGCGCCAAACCCTGGTGTTCCCTGGCCGCCCAGCTGGACCACGCCGTCGTGACCGCGCGTCTGGACGACGGCGGCCGGGCGGCGTTCGCCGTCGACCTCCACGCCCAGGGCGTCAGCTTCGAGGATCCGCAGTGGACCAGCCGGGGACTCCGGGAAATCCCCAGCGGCACCGTGCTCTTCGACGCCGTCCCGGCCGTGCCGCTGGGCGATGCCGGCTGGTATTACCGCCGGCCCGGCTTCGCCTGGGGCGGCATGGGAGTGGCGGCCTGCTGGCTGGGCGGCGCCGTCGCGGTGGCCCGCGGCTTCAAGGCGTCCCTGCTCACGGCGGCCGACGGCGGCCGCGCCCCGGACCAGCTCGCGCTCGCCCACCTCGGCGAGATCGACCGCACGCTCACCGCCCTGACCGGCTACCTCGCCCGGACCGCCAGGCGGATCGACGCCGGGGAACTCACGGACACCGGCGCGTGGAGCGAGGCCCTCCGCGTCCGAGGCGCCGTCGCCGCCGCCGTCGAACGTATCCAGACGCTGGTCAGCCAGAACCTCGGGCCCGCACCGCTCGCCTTCGACGAGGTCTACGGAAAGCGCATGGCCGACCTCTCGCTCTACATCCGCCAGCACCACGCCATGCGCGACGACGCCCAGCTTGGTGCCCTCACGCTCAAGGGAGACCACCCATGGTGAGCTTCACCCATCAGGACGCTGGAACCGGCGAGGACGCCTGGGCAGCCAGCGGACTCGCTGCGCTCCCGGAGCTGCCGCTGGACACCGGCGAGCTCGCCGGGCAGGCGTTCATTGTCCTGGCCGCGCACCCGGACGACGAATCCCTGGGCGCCGGCGGGCTGATGGCCCGGCTCCGGGCGCTCGGCGCCCGCGTCACGGTGCTGCTGTGCACGGCGGGGGAGGCCTCCCACCCGGACTCACCCACCACGACGCCGGAACAGCTCGCCGCCGTGCGGCTCCAGGAATTCGGCGGCGCGCTCGCGCACCTGCTGGGAGACCCGGACTGGCGGTTCCTCGCCCTGCCCGACGGCGGGCTCGCCGCCCACCGTCCGGAGGTGCACACCGCGCTGCAGCACGCCATCGCTGACGCTGCCGCAGCGGGACTGGCCGCGGAGCGCATCACCCTCGTGGCCCCGTACCGGCACGACGGCCACACCGACCACGAGGCGCTGGGCGCCGCCGCGGCCGAGGCTGCCGACGCCGGCGGCCACGGGCTGCTGGAATACCCCATCTGGTACTGGCTCTGGGCGGACGCCGCGGACCAGGCCTGGCAGTCCTGGCTGCGCCTTCCGCTGGATCCTGCCGAACGGCAGGCCAAGGCGGCGGCGATGGCCTCCCACACCTCGCAGGTCCGTCCCCTGACCGGTCAGCCCGGGGACGAGGTGCTGCTCCCGCCGGCGATCCTGGAGCACTTCGAACGTCCGTTCGAGACGTTCGCGTGGCAGCGCCCGGCCGCCGGCCGCGGTGTCGCCTATGCCGCCGCCGACGCGGAAGGCGTCTTCGACGCCGTCCACACCGGAACCGACGACCCCTGGCAGTACACCACCAGCTGGTACGAACACCGTAAGCGTGCCCTCACGCTCGCGGCACTGCCCGGCCTGAACTACGCGGCAGGGCTTGAAATCGGCTGCTCGATCGGGACGCTCAGCGTGGACCTCGCGCAGCGCTGCGCCAGCTTCACCGCCGTCGACGCGAGCAGCGCCGCGCTGGCCCACGCCGCCCGCCGCCTGGCACACCTGCCCGCAGCCCGGACCAGTCACCTCACCGTCCCGCAGGACTGGCCGGACGGCCGCTTCGACCTGATCGTCGTCTCCGAGGTCGGATATTATCTCGCGCCCGCCGAGCTGGCCGAGCTGTTCGCACGGGTCGAGGTAGCCCTTCTGCCCGGCGGCACCCTGGCCCTGTGCCACTGGCGCCACCCCATCTCCGGCTGGGAGCTCGACGGCGACTCCGTCCACGCCGCCGCCCGCCGCCACCTCGGCTGGGCCGACGCCGGACTCTACCGGGAACGCGACTTCATTCTCGAGGTCCTGATCGCGCCCGGGGTCGGCGGCGAACCCCGGCCCGCCGCGGTCCCCTTGCCCGGTCCGGAAGGCTAGACGAAATGAACACCCACGCCCTGCCGCTGCCCCGCGGCCACAGCATCGACCGGATCGCCGTCGTAATGCCCGCCCACAATGAGGACGAGCACCTCGGCCGCGCCCTGCTGGCCGTGCAGCGCGCCGCCGACGCCCTGCACCGGGTCCGGCCCGACGTGGACGTCCAGGTGACCGTGGTGCTGGACAGCTGCACCGACGGCTCCGCCGGCATCGCCGCCCGCTACGCCGCGGCGGACCGCCGCTTCGGCGCCCTCGAAGTGACCTTCCGCAACGCCGGCGCCAGCCGCGGGGCCGGTATCCGGGCCGCCGGGATCGGCACAGCCCGGCGCCGTGCGCCCGGCCTGCGGTGGACACCCCCGACGTGGGCGGGCCGGACCTGGCTGGCCAACACGGACGCGGACTCGCAGGTGCCGGAATGCTGGCTCGTCCGGCAGCTGGAATTCGCGGACGCGGGAGCCGACGCCGTGCTCGGCTCGGTGGAGCCGGACCCGGCCGGGATGGACCCGGAGCTGCTCCGGCGCTGGCTGGAACGCCACCCCTTCGAGGAGGACCACCCGCACATCTACGGAGCCAACTTCGGGGTCAGGGCCTCGGCCTACCTGGCCGCCGGTGGCTTCCCCAAACTCTCCTCGCACGAGGACCGGACCCTGGTGCACAGCCTCCGCAACCGCGCCTTCACCGTCACGGCGACGGACAGCATGCGCGTGCTGACCTCGGGCCGGACCCACGCCCGGGCGCCGCATGGCTTCGGCGCCTACCTGCGGACGCTGGGACGGCACCGGCTACCGGCGATCGACTAAGTCGGACCGCCGGGCCAGGCCGTCATCGCGGTCTTGAATCAGGTGGACAGACACAGGGGGTGCGCATGGCCCGGAAAGGTCATGCGCACCCCTCTGTGGGAACCGGGAGCCGGCTCCGTGGTGTCAGTCGCGGCGGTCCTCGCGGCGGTCACCGCGGTCGTCCCTCCGGTCCTCACGGCGGTCACCGCGGCGGTTAATCCCGTGGGCGACGACAACGGCCCCGCCGACGGCGGCGGCGGTCCTGCGCCTGCGTCGTGCTGCCAGTGGCATGTCAGGCTCCTTCCTTCATTCCTTCGGGCGATTGGGCTTCGGCTTCGGCGTCGGCCTGGAAAGCGGCGATGACGGCCTGGGTCGGGATCCGGCCGCTGGCCACGAGCTGGCCGCCGGCCTTGCGGACGGCCGCGCCGAACGGGGCCGCCCACTGGTTCTCCCAGACGAGCACCGCGGCGGAGTGGCCGGGCTCAATCGTCTCGGCCAGGTCCATGACGTCCTGCTCAGAGAGCACCATGGCCAGGTCGGCCTCGGCCATGCGGATCTCGCCGAGCTCGCTCGCGTCGAGGTCGGAGATTTCCGCCGTCTCGAGCGTGCCGTCCTCGGTCTTCCTCAGGAACACCATGTCGAGCACCCTGATGAGGTCACGCTTGACCAGGTCCTCCAGGAACGGGGCGATCTGGCCGTTACCGAAGTTGGGTCCCGGGAACTCCACGACGAGCCAGTCCACCGGCCCTAGTTCATCCAATGTCTCAGCCATGCTGATGACCTCCGTTTCTCATGGGGTACTGGCGATCCGACGGACCGCCGCAGTCTTATCCTGTGCCCCCGGTGCGGCGTGGCGCCTCATCCCCGCAGGGTGACCTCACGCATCCGGGATCGGGCAGCGCATCTGATCTCCTCGAATTTCAAAACATCATGGTCTACGTTTGGCTCAACCGGTCGTGCGTCCGCTGGGAGGTGGGGATCCTGAAGTTTTTGGAGACCTCACCCAGCTGGTCCTGGGCGTGGACCGGGACCCGGACAGCTACCTCAGGACCGTTCCGCGGATCGCGGAAGCCGAGAAACAGGCATCGGCCCGGTAGCAGCGGCTTTGTGCCCCGGAAGCTTCATCCCGGCCGCCTTCCTGCCGGGGCTTAGCGCGCGCAGCGCATTGAGGATCGTGGCCAGGTCCACGAGTTCCTGGGACAGGGCGCCGGCGATGGCCGGGATATGGCCGGCCGCCGCCGCGACCATCAGCGCCACGCTCAGCCCGATGCCGATCCAGATGCTCTGCAGCGCCACCTTCACGGTGCGCTGCCCGATCCGCACGGCGGAGGCGGCCCGGGACAGGTCATCGAGGATGATCACGACGTCGGCCGACTCGCCGGCCGCCGTCGAGCCGCGCGCGCCCATCGCGATCCCGACGTCGGCGACGGCCAGGACGGGGGCGTCGTTGACGCCGTCGCCGACCATCATGACCGGGCGGAGGGGTAGGGACCGGACGGCGTCGACCTTGTCCGGCGGCAGGCACTCGGCCCGGACATCGGTGAGCCCGGCCTCAGCCGCGATGTGCTCGGCGGTGGCGAGCGCATCGCCGGTCAGCATCACCGTCCGGCTGACGCCGAGTTCCTTGAGCTCGGCCAGGGTGCGGCGGGCTTCCGGTCGGATCGGGTCGCTCATCACCAGGGACCCGGCGAATTCACCGGCCACGCCCACGTAGATGGCCAGTTCGCCGCTGGCGAGCTTCGTTGCCCCGACGCCGGGGGCCGATTCGCCCACGAAGTTGGGCTTGCCGACCACCACGTCGCGGCCGTCGAAGCGGGCCCGGACACCGTGCGTGGCGAATTCCGTGGCCTCCGTGGCGGTTTCGAAGGCCAGCCCGCGGGTGTGCGCGGCATTCATCACCGAGGCGGCCAGCACATGGGAGGAATACTGTTCGGCGGACGCCGCCAGCCCGAGGACCTCGTCTTCGGTGAAGGACCCCGCGGTCCGGACAGCGACGAGGGCCGGCCGGCCGTAGGTGAGGGTGCCGGTCTTGTCGAAGGCGACCGTCTTGATCCGGCTCAGTTGTTCCAGAACACCGGCGTATTTGATGATAACGCCGCCGCGCGCGGCGCGGCTCATGCCACCCAGGAAGGCCACCGGGGCGGCGATCAGCAGCGGGCACGGGGTGGCCACCACCAGCACTTCCGCGAAGCGGGCCGGGCTGCCACTGACGATCCAGCCGATCGCGCCAAGGACGTAGGCCAGGGCAGTGAACGGCACGGCATACCGGTCCGCGAGCCGCACCATCGGCGCCTTGCTGTCCGCGGCCTCCTTGACCAGTGCCACGATGCGGCTGTACTGCGAATCCTCCATCCGGGCCGTGACCTGCATCCGGACCGCGGCTTCGCCGTTGAGGGAGCCGCTCAACAGCCCCTCGCCGGCAACCCGCTCCACCGGAAGGCTCTCCCCGGTGAGCGAGGACTCGTCGAAGCTGCCGGATTCCGAGAGCAGGATGCCGTCCAGCGGCACCACCTCACCCGGCCGCACCAGCAGGATGTCACCGACCTCCACGTCCGTGGCGGCAACGTCCTCCTGCTGGCCGTTTGTGGGGGTTCCTGCTGCGTCGGTGCCGGGTGTGCCGGCTCCGTTTGTCGGGGTTCCGGCGGCGGAGCTGCCGCCGGGTTCGCGGTGGGCCGTGTGCGGGACGCGCTCCAGCAGGGAGGTTAGTTCTTTCTTGGCCCGGCCGGCGGCATAGTCCTCCAGGGCGGTCCCGCCGGCCATCATGAGGACAATGATCATGGAGGCGATGAACTCGCCGACGAGCACCGTGCTGACGATCGCGGTGACCGCCAGGATGTCGATGCCCCACTGGCCGCCGATCAGCCGGCGGACCATGCCGACGGCCAGGTAGGCCGCCACGGCCAGGGCGTAGATGCTGGCTGAGATCTGCGCAATCAGCGGCTGCCCGGACAGGAGCAGTATAAGGACCGCGAGCAGGGCAGCTATGGTGCCCGCAACAAGCGGATACCGGAGCAAGAGATTCACGGATCCTGCCTTCGCTTCGCGTTGTCTTCACGCGTCTTCCACTATTTGCATCCTACTGCGGCGCCCTTCCGTAGGGGTCCGTACGGGCAGAGGCCACGATGCACCGGCGGGCGGTCCCCTCACGGGCATGAGACGCTGGAGCGGGGCGGGGGAAGACCCGTCCCGGCCGAACCGGCCCGCAGCTCGGGACCGGTGACGGCTCGGCGGACAGTACCAGGAGGAATGGCGTGCGAAGCAGTTCAGACACCGTTGAGACCAAGACTGCCCTGGTGGTGGGCGCCAGCGGGATTGCCGGGTCAGCCCTGGTCGACAGGCTCGCGGATGAGGGCTGGGACGTTGTGGCACTCTCCCGCAGCCCGATCCGGCGCGGCGATGTCCGCCATGTGAGTGCGGACCTGAATTCGGTGGAGGGCCTGCGGGAAGCCCTGGCCGGCGAACGGGCGAGCCACGTGTTCTACACCGCATGGTCACGGATGAACACGGAACAGGAAAACATCGAGACCAACGCGGCCATGCTGCGGAACCTGCTGGCCGGCCTCAGCGGCCATCCGGTGAAGCATGTGGCCCTCATGACCGGGCTGAAGCACTATCTGGGCCCGTTTGAAGCGTATGCGGCGGGGGAGATGCCGGACACTCCCTTCCGGGAAAGCGAGCCGAGGCTGCCGACGCCCAACTTCTACTACGCCCAGGAAGACGAGTTGTGGGCTGCCGCCGGGAAGCAGGGCTTTGGCTGGTCCGTGCACCGGGCGCATACGGTGATCGGGCACGCGGTCGGCAATGCCATGAACATGGGTCTCACTCTCGCCGTCCAGGCATCCATCTGCCGGGAGCTCGGCCAGCCGTTCATCTTCCCGGGCTCCGAGACGCAGTGGAACAGCCTGACGGACATGACGGACAGCGGGCTGCTGGCGGACCACATGATCTGGGCGGCCACCGCCGACGGGGTGGGCGACGAGGCCTACAACATCGTCAACGGCGACATCTTCCGCTGGCGGCGCATGTGGCCTGCGATCGCCGCCTATTTCGGGGTCGAAGCCGTCGGGTATGCAGACCGGCCCCGCCCGCTAGAACAACAGATGCTCGGCAAGGAGGACCTCTGGGCAGATATCGCCGCCCGCCACGGGCTCGCCGAACCCGACCTCACACGGGTTGCCTCCTGGTGGCACACGGACGGTGATCTGGGCCGGAACCTCGAAGTCGTCACCGATATGAGCAAGAGCCGTCTGGCCGGCTTTACCGGGTACCGCCGCACGGAAGATTCCTTCACCCGCCTGTTCGACCGGTTCCGGGCCGACCGCCTGATTCCGGCAGCGTCCGCGGCCCCGGGGGCCTTTCAGCCCTAGTTCGCCTGTGGCCGGTAGTGCCACCGTGAAACATGTGGTCGTTCCTCTCCGACCGGCGCCGGTGGCTGGCGGCCGTGGCGGTGGTGCTTCTGCTGTCCGCCGCGGTGGTGCTGTCCGCCGTCCTGACGACTGTCCCGCCGTCGGCCGAACCGGCGGCGCCACCGTCGCCCACGGCGCCGCTTTCGCCGACGATCCCGGCCACCGCCGGCCCCTCGGACAGCGCGACGCCGGGGTCGTCGCCGTCGGACGTACCGGTCCCCGCCGCCAGCGAAACGGCTTCCGCCGTGCCCGCGCCGCTGCCCACCGGTCCGGCTCCGGCACCGCCCGCACCTCCGCCGGCATCTGAACCGCCGGCGCCCCTCGCGCCACCGCCCGCACCGCCGGCCCCGTTCCCCGCCGCGCTCGCCGGCCGCGACGTCGAGGTGATTCCGGGGGCCGGCGCGGTGGTGGCGCTGACGTTCGACGCCGGCGCCAACTCGGCCGGGCTGCCCGGCATCCTGCAGACCCTGGCCGCCACCGGTGTGCGCGGCACGTTCTTCCTCACCGGCAACTGGGCGGCCGCGAACCCTGAGGGAGTCGCCGCGATCGTGGCAGGCGGCCACCGGCTGGGCAACCATTCGATGACCCATCCGGGCTTCACCGGGCTCCCCGACGCCGCGATCGGGGACCAGCTGTCGGGAGCCGAGCAAGCCATCCGGGCCGGCGGAGGGGATCCGCGGCCATTGTTTCGGTTCCCGTTCGGCGAACGCGACGCCCGCACCATCGCCACCGTCAACGCTTATGGCTACCTGCCCGTCCGCTGGACGGTGGACACCCTGGGCTGGAAGGGCCGCAGCGGCGGGATCACGGCCCAGATCGTGGCGGACCGGGCGCTGGCCGGGCTCCGGCCCGGTGAAATCGTGCTGATGCACATCGGCTCCAACCCCAACGACGGGACCACCCTCGACGCCGACGCCCTGCCCGGGATGATCGAGCGGATCCGCGAGGCCGGCTACGGCTTCACCACCCTGGACGCGCTGCTGTCATGACGGAGTCGCGCCCGGCGGGCGCGCATTCCGGTTAGGGAGCGTCCATCCGGAGCACCGCCGCTCCCGTGACCCGGTCCTCCGAGAGGTCCAGCAGGGCCTTGTCCGCGGCCGAGAACGGATAGGACACCGTGGTGGGCCGCAGCGGGATCTCTGTCGCGACGCGGAAGAACTCCTCGCCGTCGGCCCGGGTGTTGGCGGTGACACTGCGCAGCTGGCGTTCCTGGAAGAGCTCCGCGGCGTAGTTCAGCGGCGGAATGTCACTCAGATGGATACCGGCGACGGCGAGCGTGCCGCCCCGGTCCAGGGCACGCAGGGCCGCCGGAACCAGGCTGCCGGCCGGGGCGAAGAGAATCGCGGAATCCAGCGGATCCGGCGGCTGCTCGTCGGCGCCGCCAGCAAAGGTAGCCCCCAGCTCGAGGGCGAGGGCGCGCGCCTCCTCGGACCGCGTCATCACGTAGACGCGCGCGCCCTGGAAGAGGGCGATCTGGGCCGCCAGGTGCGCGGATCCGCCGAAGCCATAGATTCCCAGCCGTCCTCCGATGGGCAGGTCGGCGCGGCAGAGAGCGCGGTAGCCAATGATTCCCGCGCACAGCAGGGGTGCCGCCTCCTCGTCCGAGAAGCTAGACGGGAGCTGGTAGGCAAAGTTCTCAGCCACCGTGATGAGTTCGGCGTAGCCGCCGTCGCGGTCCCACCCGGTAAACACGGGGAAGAGGCAGAGGTTCTCCGCGCCGCGCAGGCAAAAGCGGCACGTGCCGCAGGTCCCGCCGAGCCAGGCGACGCCCACCCGTTCTCCGGGGGAAAACCGCGTGGCGCGGGCCCCGCACTTGACGACTTCGCCGACGACTTCGTGTCCCGGGATGACGCCGGGGCGCCGCGGCGCGAGATCGCCCTCGGCCAGGTGCAGGTCGGTGCGGCAGACGCCGCACACTCGGACCCGCAACAGGACTTCACCCGGGCCCGGCCGGGGGTCGGGGCACTCGTCCGCCACCAGGGGGCCGCTTCTCATCGGCCCGGGCTGTCCTACCCGCCAGGCTCGCACGGGCGTCCTCCTCTGCTAGAACCTCCAGCTCCCCTCTGAAGGCGGTGGTCCGGTGGGGCGGGGTCAGCGCGTAATCAGGACATTGCAGCGCGCCTTGTTCAGGACGCGTGAGACGGTGTTGCCCGGACCTCCCTCACGGTTGTGGGTTCCAATGACCAGCACTTCGGCGTCATCGGTGGCTGCCAGCAGTTCCTTGGACGCCGCGTGGCCTTCCCGCAGGACCCCGGAGACCGACAGCTCCGGAGCGAGGTTCCGGGCCTCCTCCACGGTGTGGTCCAGGAGTTCCTGGCCGTGCAGCGGGCCGTGCCGTCCGTGCCCTTCCCGGGCACCGCCGCGGGATTGGTCGATGTGGACAATCTGCAGGGTGGTGCCCAGCATCCCCGCCAGCCGGGCGGCGCCGGCCAGCGCCGCGGAACTCCGGGACGTCCCGTCGATGCCAACGACGACGGGGCCGGCGGCCTGGCCGGGGCTGCGCGGCCGGCGGATGACCATCAAAGGACACGGGGAGGAGCCGGCCAGGTCGAGACAGACCGACCCGGCAACGTGCCCCAGCACGCCGCCGACACCGCGGCTGCTGACCACCAGGAGGCGGGCATCACGGGCGGCGTCGCGCAGCACGGCAGCCGGGAGCCCCGCCTCCATGACACCCTCGACGACGGAACGGGGTGCGCCCGCCGACCCCGCGGCGGGTGCCTGGGCGGCGGCGACGGCCGTGCGGGCCAGTTCCACACCTTCCGCCAAGACCACCTCCGCCGCGTGCCGCAGCCCGCTGCCTTCGACCCCCTTGACCGGTCCGAGCTTCTTGGTGAATACGGGCCAGATCCAGGCATGCACGACGCGGAGCCGGTACCCTCCGGCGGCCGCGTACTCCGCGGACCACCGGACGGCCGCCTGCGCCGCCTCGGACCCGTCGTAGCCCACTGCCACCGTGCTGCGTTCGACCCCTTCGGCGGGTACCGTCATGCGTCCTCCCGGTCAGCCAAGTCCGCCACCGGGCGGCACTTTGCCCCTAGTAGAACGCAGGGTCCCCGAAAGGGCTAGGGGCTTTGGTCCCGCGGGTTGAGGGGATACTCGTCCCGGGCGGACCGGGACCCCGCCGCGGCCTCCGTGCCGGGGCCGCCGCTGCGTTCGCGCAGTTCGCGGCCGCGGTGGATGTCTTCCTCTTCACGGGCCTGCAGCTTGTCGCTCTGCTTGGTGTCCCGGGGTGGCAGCTGGATGGTTTCCTCGGCTTCGATGCCCGCCTGGAGCTGGCGGCCGCGTTCCATTTCGGCGTCGAATTCGGCGCCGAACAGCAGCGACATGTTGAGGATCCAGAGCCAGAGCAGCGAAACGATGACGCCGCCGATCGTGCCGTAGGTCTCGTTGTAGCTGCTGAAGTTGGCGACGTAGAACCCGAAGGCCAGGGAGGCCAGCAGGAAGATCACCAGGGCTATCAGGGAGCCGAGGCTCATCCAGCGGAACTTGGGCTGTTTCACATTGGGCGTGGCGTAGTAGAGGATGGCGATCGCGGCCACGACGAGCAGCACGATGAGGGGCCATTTGGCAATGTTCCAGACGGTGAGGACCGTCCCGCCCAAGCCAAGGGCGTTGCCGACGGACTCTGCCACCGGGCCGCTGAGGACCAGCATGGCGGCCAGCAGCACCACAATCAGCACCGTGGCGATGGTGACGGCGAGCATGGTTCCACGGAGCTTGATGAACGGCCGGCCTTCATCAATTTCGTAGATCCGGTTCATGGCCCGACCAAACGCCCCGACGTAGCCGGAGGCCGACCACAGGGCGGTGAGGATACCTAGCACCAGGGTCAGTCCGGCGGCGGAGTTACTGCTGAGCTGCTGAATCGGTTCGCGGATGGCTTCCACGGTGTCTCCGGGGGCGACGCCCTGGACGATCTCCAGCAGCGCCCCGGTGGTTTTCTCGGGCTGTCCGAAGATGCCCAGCAGCGACACGAGGGCCAGCAGCGCCGGGAAGATGGAGAGCACCGAGTAGTAGGTCAGTGCCGCGGCGAGGTCGGGGCACTGGTCCTTGGTGAATTCGCGCAAGGTCTTCCTGGCGACGTATTTCCACGAGGGTTTGCTGACGTCGGTGGGGCTGTCCGGTTTGCGGGAGTCATCCGGTGCGGGCGCCGTGCGGGCCTTGGCGGTGCTGCTCTCCTGCGATTCGGCGTCGGCCGGAGTCGCTGCCGCGGCGGGGTTCTTGGACATGGGAGTTCTTCCTTCAGGGGGTTAAGTGCGTCAGCCGGCCGCCCGGCGCGTGAGCGCGGGACGGCCGGCCGGGTGCCAGCGGGTCAGGCCTGCTGGACGTTGTCCTTGGCCTCGGCGGTCCGGTCCTTGACGTCCGCGACGGCGCCCTGGCCTTCGGCCTTGACGTGCTCGGTCGCGTCAGCGGCGGTGGCCTTGACGTTCTCCATCGCGGCCTGGGCGGGCTCCTTGAGCCCCTCCGCGACGTGCTTGGCGGCCTCGGTGAGTTCCGTGGTGAGCGGTTCGGCCGCGGTCTTCAGGGCGTCCG